>JBGANS010000024.1:0-63880 GCA_044222195.1 Phycisphaerales bacterium | reverse complement strand
CTGCGCTGCGGCCACAAAGCCCTGTTCGTCGACAGACTCGACGTCGGTGTGTCGAGCACCAGCGGGATCGAGTGGGAGAGGGTCATTCCCTTTGCGCACATCCTGTGCCAGAACCGCAACCGCGTGTACTCGCCTCAGGTGGGGAGGTTCCTGCAGGCGGATCCGAATGCGAGCGGCGATGTGCTCATTCGATCAATTTCTTACCACGGCAGTGATGTGCCACCCTTGGTTGACTGCGCCTCACTCGACGCTCGGTTTACTGACGGACTCAATATTTATGCATACCTCACATCCAACACGTGGATTCGATTTGACCCACTCGGACTCACGGTCATTCCCGAGGGCGCCTCTCCGCTTGACGCGGGTCTAGCGCCGTACTTCATCGGCATTCTTCAGGGAATCGAAGCCAGGCTCATGGGCCTGCTTGTTCAGCACTACGCGAAGATCGCAGTCGCCGCGGAAGTCGCCTACGGAATGGCCAGTCCGGATCCTGGCGTCGGCGGCCTCTTTCCGGCCGGCGCGAAGGCCGCCGGCAAGTTCGGTGAGGCAATTTTGGACGGGCTTGGAGGTAATACGCACGTCTATTTCAAGACTTCACAGGGTCGTCGGTTCATGGATCGCGTGGTCAACGGGGTTGCGTACGAGGTCAAAACTGGATTCTTTGAGCTTTGCGACGCGATCAAACTTCAAGCGTGGAAAGACAAAGAGATTTTGCGAGACGGAGGCACTATTGAAAACCCCGTGGAAGTCATTACTTGGGTATTCTTTAGCAACCCCAATACCGGCCGCGCCGGCTGCGATACAAAATTGAAGGAGTTCTTGGAGGGGCTCGGCATCAAGGTCCTTGAGATTCTGCGGGAAGAGTGAGTATGTACACTTTGTGCAGTTTGCCTTACGGCTTTAGGTTCAAGACCCTCACCATTCAACAGGCGAGAGAGAACTTTGAAGTCTTTGTCAGCAGAATCACCGAGCGGATTGTGGCGCTGGAGGAACTGATCCGTACCGAGTTACCCGCGTGGCGGGCTGACCTGAGCGAGCAGTCGCTTGCTCTTCTCGGGCAATGGTTTGCCGATCATGTTGAGGAGCGGATAATCAGTCCGCAGGAGCGCGAAGAGCTGCATAAGCGGATGGAGCCTTTGGGTGCACTTGCAGACGTACACCCAGGACTCACCGATGTGACCCTGTCACTTGGCGTGGATATGGGGATTTATCTCGGTGAGTGCGTGCGAGCGCGTTGTCCCGGCGCGGCGTGGAAACTCAATCGAAGGTCCAAGGAGCCTGTCGTAACCGGACCCGACTTGAAAGAGGATTACTACGCTGTAATACAGGCATCGCTTGGCCACTACGTGATTCGTACTCGTCGAAGAGCGGCCCTTGAAGGGAAGCCAGCCAAAGCACCTGGTACGCTTGCGGAACAATTAGCGGCGATCGATCTCAGTGTGCCCGACAAGAATCCCCGAACGATGCTCCGTGACATTCTCATTCGCGTTCAGAAGTATCCTGAACGCAATTGGTAGAGCCGTGCGTGGCGCCCAACCCAGACTGACCTGCCCTTGAAATCCTGATCCACCGCGGATGAGAGCTTTGGGGTACAAAGTACCCAAGGAGCTCTCGATGAAGCGGAAGCGTCACAGCACCGACGAGATCATCAGGAAGCCGCGTGAGGCCGAGGCGATGGAGGCCTCGGGGACCAGCGTGGCGGAGGTCTGCCAGAAGCTGGAGGTCAGCGTCCCGACGCTGGCCCGGTGGCGGAAGCAGTTCCGGGGCATGGAGGATGACCAGATCAAGCAGCTCAAGGCGCTGCAGGAAGAGAACCGGCGGCTGAAGAAGGCCGTGGCGGACCTGGTGCTGGACAAGCAGATCATCGAGGAAGCCCTCAAGGGAAAAGACTGAGCCCGACGCAACTGAGAGCGACGGCGGAGCGCGTGCGGCGTGCTTTGCCGGGGGTCTCCGAGCGTCGGGCGTGTCAGGCGTTGGGGCAACCGCGATCAACGCAGCGGTACGAAGGCACCAAAGTTGTCACCGATGTGCCCTTGGTGGAGGCGATGCTCAAGGTCGCGGCGAAGCACCCCAGGTACGGATACAGGAGAGTTCATGTGATGCTGGAGCAAGAAGGGTTCAGGACGGGCCGGGACCGCGTGCACCGGCTCCGCGGCTCCGCTCGCCTACGAGAACGCGCAGAAGAACGTGCTGGCGATCCAGGTGTACGTGGAGCGCGAGTACATCTGGGGACCCGGGGACAAGGGAGTTGATGAGCTCCTCGTCCAGTTCGACCACACCGTGGACCGCAAGCCGTGGTGGGTGATCCAGGATGACGGGGGTGATGTGGTCGCGGTCTGCGACACGATCGCGACGGGGGCTCATGCGGGCAAGGGGAGGGTGGTCCAGCAACTCACGTACGACGCGTACGGCGAGGCCTTGAGCTCAACCACGCTCGTAGCGCACCCGGTCCTGCACTGCGGGCACAAGGCGCTGTTCGTGGACAGACTCGATGTCGGCGTGTCGAGCACGAACGGGATCGAGTGGGAGAGAGTCGTTCCCTTTGCGCACATCCTGTGCCAGAACCGCAACCGTGTGTACTCGCCTCAGGCGGGGAGGTTCCTGCAGGCGGATCCGAATGAGAGCGGGATGGCGCTCCTCAGCGCGGCGGGGTACAACGGGCGGGGGATCGACGCGCTCTCCATCGCCTTCGGCCTTGAAGGCCACTACGGCGACGGGATGAATGCGTACGAGTATCTCGGGAGCAATCCGTGGGGACGGAACGACCCGATGGGGTTGTCGTGGGATCCGTTCAGTATGGTGGACGAGTTGCTGTCCGCACGATCCGCATCTGCCACAGCGCTCTTGAATGAACTGGGTAGCACCGCCCGTGCATGGGCGGAAGTGACAGCGACAGTCATGTCGTACCTGCCGTTCCCTGGTTGTGCCCTCATCGGTGACATGGTGCTTGCCGCTCTCGAGGGCAGACCGCTCGGAGACATCCTACTTCAAGCGGCGATCGGGTTCATTCCCGGCGGACAACTCGCCATGCTCATTGGTTCGATTGCGACCGATCTGGCCGACATCACCATGCACTCTCACGGACAGGATGAGGTCGATGATGAAACTCAGGAAGCCATTCGCGAGTTCATCGGTGAATCCGCGCCAACCGAGCCGGGAATGGCGAAGTCAAAGACAGGCGCGCTCGTCAAAGCGTGCGTTGCGAATGGCCTTCCGCTGCTAAACATCTTTGCTCAGGGGTTGGATGGAGGAGAAGGAGTTGACGTCTATGTTGGCAAGGACAAGGACGGCAAGATCGTTTACGTGGGGATCTCAAATGATCCTATTCGACGCGGCAAGGAGCACGGCGAGCGATTCCCGGGTGGAATCGATGTAATCACAGAAAAAACCGGCCCTGTAACTAGACTTCAAGCCCGAGCGATTGAGACAGCAGCCATGACCCGTCACGGGAGTACAGGCGGTACGAATATCCACGCACAGTTCTCGGCGCAAAACCGAAATCGCAGTTTCGGCCCGAAGCGAGCTCACCTGTTCCAAGCCGCGTTGTCCTATGGTTCTCAATGGCTCGCGACAAACGCATCCCATCTTCACTAGGCCTCACTCCTTCCGATGAGGTCAACGCCATGGTCATTCGACCGTCGCGACACAAGCCCCAAGTCGGGGATCTGTTTGTCTTGAACTTACTCGGCAGGCGGTGGATCGTCGGTCGAGTTGTTCGCACCGACGCCAAGGGTTTTGGACTCATGACCGATGACCTATTGCTCTACTTCTATGCCGCTCTCATCACTGACCCCTGGTCCATTCGAACCCCACTCAGCCCCGATTTGTTGATTGCGCCTGTGATGACCAACACACTTGCTTGGCGTCGTGGCTACTACGCCCACATCCGGAATGAACCACTTCTGGAGGGCGAGTTGCTCACTCGTCACGTCTTTGAAAACGACATTGTGCCGATCGGGGACCCGCTTCGATTCAGGGATGAATACAGGACTCCCGTAGCTCCACCAAGCCCCGGTCCTCCGAACGACTATACACAACCGCAAGCTTGGAGCAAACCGTGGGTGATGGCGGCCGCTCCCGGTCACTTGTGTGGATGGTCCGGACTCTGGAGCTACATCGCGATCGATTCTTGGCTAAGTTGGGCCTTGGGGATTCCGGACAAGGCCGGAGACGTCAGATCGCGATAGTGCTCAAGGGTCATGGAACGATCGTTGGGAACAATGGTTCAAAGGCCATCCGGAGACCTTCAAGCTCTCGACGGACCCCAGGTTCGTCGAGAAGACGCGGGACATCGTGGGGCTGTACATGTACTTCGGCGAATGCTTGCGCAAGGCCAACCCGAAGTGGTATTGGCGCCGGTCCACCGCTTCGCGCAGGTATTCTGACTTCAACCAGCCGGTGCTGGCCTTCGATCGCGACACGATCGGCGGATTTCCGCCGTTCTCGTCACCTATGATTGTGGCGGAACAGATGTGGGACCGTGAGACACCTGAATCCAGGTTTCACGCGATGCTCGGCGATTATCGCCACAACTACGAGTAGATACTCGAGAAACGAACTGAGCCGTGCGGGGAGTTCGGCCTTGCGAGTTACCGAACGATCGATGACGAACTCTCGGCGGCCCTCGGTAGTCCTTCGGCTCCAGACTCATAAGTTGGGGATACAGATTCCATTCGATTCACAAGAATGAGTTTGAAGTGATCGGGAGAATCCTTGCCTTGACATTCCCAAAATGTTAGCAATTCCATACCCGGTCTTCGCGCGATTCTCGCGTGGGTGCACAAGAGCGCCAACGTGCTCAGCAAGCTGCCCAAGCGTCTGCACGGGCAGGCCAAGGACCTCTTGCACCAGGTCTGGATGGCCCCGACCAAGGCGCAGGCGGACAAGTCCTTTGATCTGTTCCTGGAGACCTACGAGCCCAAGTACGCCGCCGCGGCCCAGTGCCTGGTGAAAGACCGGGCCGCGCTGTTGACGTTCTATGACTTCCCGCAGGAGCACTGGTGTCACCTGCGCACCACCAACCCGATCGAGAGCACGTTCGCGACCGTGCGGTTGCGAACGGAGAAGACCAAGGGCTCGGGCAGCCGCGTGGCGTGCCTGACCATGGTGTTCAAACTGGCGGAGAGTGCGAGCAAGAAGTGGCGGTGCCTGCGCGGGTCCGAGCTGATCCCCGACGTCATCGCCGGTGTCGTCTTTGTCGACGGAGTCACACCCGAGAAAGCCGCCGCGTGATCACAGCGTCATCCACAACTCTTGACAATACCTCCTCGCCGTACCTGCTCGACGGTTCCGCGGCACCGCTGGCCTATGAGAACGCCCAGAAGAACGTGCTGGCGATCCAGGTGTACGTCGAACGCGAGTACATCTGGGGGCCGGGAGACAAGGGGGTCGATGAGCTTCTCGTCCAGTTCGATCACACGGCCGACCGCAAGCCGTGGTGGGTGATCCAGGATGGAGGGGGGGACGGGGGCGATGTGGTCGCCGTGTGCGACACGATCGCCACGGGCAGCAACGCGGGCAAGCGAATGTGCACAACGCTGCGACGGGGACAGCTTGGTATTGAGCCGCCTCGCCGAGTTGATTAGGCTGGGCGAGTACCAAGCGGTGGCCTATCGATCGTTGGAGTCGACCGGAGATGGGCAAGTTCAGACTATGACGCCTGCATTGTCGACAACCGAACTGGCTGCCGCGGAGCTGGCTCTGTCTATGACTCTGCCGCATGCGTACCGCGCTTTCGTGATAGAACACAATGGCGGTCCGCCGATTGGCAGAGGGCGGTTCTTCGCCGTGGAACAGGCCGGCAAGCTGCTATGGATGCAGAACTTGACCTTTGATGCATTGGTCTACTCTCAAGGAGCGACCGGACCAACCATTGTCGATGACCTCTATGAGGAGCTCAGGACGGTCGTTCCGCCCGGCTGGCTCCCCATCGGGAGCTTTGAGGGTGACATCGAAGTTCTGCTCTGCACGCGGAGTCCCCACGAAGGGCAGATCTGGGTGAAGCCATTGCATCGGCATTCCTCGAAAGACGTGTGGGCGGGCATGCAGTTCGCGGCCGCGTCGTTACCCGACTTCTTGAATGCACTTGTCACACATGATCCGGGTGATGCTGCGGAGTGGTACGAGTGATGGGACTTCACGCCACGCGTCCAGGGAGCGCATCTCCACGAGACCGGAGACAAACTCGGCCAATCGGCTCGGCTCAGGTTCGCATCCGACACACGTCGGCCGGGCTGACTACCTTTGGCCCGCATGACGAGTCACTGGGTCGAAGATGAGCATCCGTTCCTGATCGCCGACGGGATCGCGAGGTTTCGTGATCCGGGGGATGCGCACGTGGCCGCGGCGCCTTCGCTGGCGGTGGTCGCGTCGGTGAGGCCGGTGGCGCCCTTGCCGGTGACGTTTGTCGCCAGGCCGGTGTTCGGGCGCACATCGAACGGGACCGGGTCGAAGCGCGTGGTTCGGTTCGCGGCGGACGAGAAGACCAGTCTGTACGGGACCGGGGAAGTTGCGGGCTCGTTGGTGCGGAACGGGGCACGGACCGTGTGCTGGAACACGGACAGCTTTGAGTACACAGAAGCGAACCAGAGCCTGTACCAGTCGCACCCGTGGGTGCTGGCGGTGCGAGGGGATGGGTCGAGCTTTGGTGTGCTGGCGGACACGACATGCCGCTGCGAGATTGATCTGACGTCGGACATTCGGTTTTCCGTCGCGGCGGACGCCCCGCCGTTTGCGGTGTACGTGATCGAGCGGGATACGCCGCAGCAGGTCGTCGCGGCGCTGGGGGACCTGACGGGAACGATGCCGATGCCGCCGCGGTGGGCGCTGGGGTACCAGCAGTCGCGCTGGTCGTACGAGCCGGCGGAGCAGGTGATGGAACTGGCGCGGGAGTTTCGGTGGCGCCGGATGCCGTGCGACTGCATCTGGATGGACATTGACTACATGCATGGGTTCCGGTGCTTCACTTTTGACCCGGTGAAGTTCCCGGATCCGCGAGCGCTGAATGCGGGGTTGCACGAGCTTGGGTTCAAGTCGGTGTGGATGATCGACCCGGGGATCAAGGTTGATCCGGAATATCGGGTGTATCGGGAAGGCCGGGACGGGGATCACTTTTTGAAGGATTCACGGGGCGAGGAGTATCACGGGAAAGTCTGGCCGGGAGAGTGCGCGTTTCCAGACTTCACTCGGGAGGCGACTCGGCGGTGGTGGGGGGAGCTGTACCGCGAGTTCCTCGATCACGGAATAGACGGTGTGTGGAACGACATGAACGAGCCGGCGGTGTTTGACAACGATGAAAAGCAGATGCCGGAGGACAACCAGCATCGGGGTGATCCCGAGCTCGGCGGGCCGGCGGCGCACACGCGGTATCACAATACGTACGGGATGCTGATGGTTCGGGCGTCGCGCGAGGGGATCGTGAAGGCGCGCCCGGGGAAGCGGCCTTTTGTGCTGACCCGCTCAAACTTTGTCGGTGGGCATCGATACGCCGCGACCTGGACGGGGGACAACAAGAGCACGTGGGAGCACCTGGCGTGGTCGATCCCGATGGCGCTGAACATGAGCCTGTCGGGGCAGCCGTTTGTGGGGCCGGATATCGGGGGCTTTGCGGGCGAGGCTGACGCGAAGCTTTTTGCCAGGTGGATGGGGATTGGGGCGCTGCTGCCCTTTGCACGCGGGCACACCATCAAGGATTCGAAGCCGCACGAGCCGTGGACGTTTGGCGAGGAGTGTGAGAACACGTGCAGGCTGGCGCTCGAGCGGCGATATCGGTTGCTGCCGTACCTGTACACGTTGTTTCATGAGGCGTCGAAGTCCGGCGTGCCGATCGTGAGGCCGGTGTTCTTTGCCGATCCTGCGGATTCGCGCCTTCGGGGCGTGGATGATTGCTTCTTGCTGGGTGGAGATGTGCTGGTTCGGTGCCGCGTGCGCGAGGATGAAGCGTGCGCTTCGCCGATGCCGGGAGGATTCTGGCGCGAGTTTGAGCCGTGCCCCGCTCCGGGCGGCGGGAGCGATCCGGAGCTGCCGGAGCTGTTCTTCCGCGGCGGCTCGATCGTGCCGCTGGGGCCGGCGATGCAGTACGAGGGAGAGAAGCCGCTGGATCCCATCACGCTGGTGGTGTGCCTCGATGGGAGGAGCCAGGCGCGGGGAACGCTTTATGAAGATGCCGGGGATGGGATGGGGTACGAGGATGGGTTTTTCAGGATCAACTCCTTCTTCGCGTTCGCGGAGGAGGATCACATCACGGTTCAGCCCGGGAGGCCATTTGGGAGGCAGCATGCACCGGATCGCGAGGTTGAGGTGGTTGTGCTGATGGAGCGAGGACAGGTTCGCCGCGGGCGGGGACGCGAGGGTCGGAACATCGTGATTCCGATTCGGCCGTAGCTACTTCCCGATCTCGGTCCGCACGGCCCAGAGCTCGGGGAAGAAGTTCAACTCGACGAGCTTGCGGAGAAACGGCACGCCCGATGAGCCGCCCGTTCCCATCTTGTACCCGATGATGCGCTCGACGGTCTTCACATGCCGGAAGCGCCAGAGTGCGAACTGTTCGTCGAGGTCAACAAGTTTTTCGCACATTTCGTACGCATCCCACCAGCGCTCGACGTCCTCGTACACCATCTTGATGGCGGCGACGACGCCGGCGTTTTGAGCAAGCGGTTCGGACACATCGCGCTCGATGGCGTCCTTGGGGATCGGCAGGCCGCGGCGGGAAAGGTAGCGAAGGAACTCGTCATAGAGGCTGGGCGTTTTGAGCGCCTTCTCCAGCTCGGCGTGGTCGTCGGGCTTGTGGGCGTGGAACTGGAGCATGCGCTTGTCTTTGGCGCCGAGCATGAACTCGACGATGCGATATTGCAGAGATTGAAAGCCGCTGGCCGGGCCGAGGACGGCTCGGAACTGGGCGTACTCGGTGGGGGTGAGCGTGGAGAGCACGGCCCACTGGTTGTAGAGCTGTGCCTGGATGTTCTTGACGCGGGCGATGATCTTGAAGCAGGGTTCGAGATTTCCGGCCTTCAGGAACTCGATGCCGGCGCGGAGCTCGTGGATCGCGAGCTTGAACCAGAGCTCGGAGGTCTGGTGCTGGATGATGAAGAGCATCTCGTCGTGATGCGGCGGGTTTGAAAGCGGGTGTTGCGAGCTGAGCAAGCGGTCCAGCTGGAGGTAGCCGGAGTAGGTCATCCGGTGGGCGAGGTCTGTGCGGATGCCGGGTTCGAGTTCGCGGTGAGGCTGTTGCGATGACATGCGGGAAGTGAACGGCCGCCCGCGCGAAATAGCAAATGGAGGACGCCAATTGGCGGCGAAACGGGTGCGTTTGGATAAGCCAGCGCCGATCCGATCACTCTGCGACCGTCGGAGCTAGGAGAGGCCGGACATACCGCGGGATGCGATCCCTCCATCGCATCCCGCGGCGGCTATCGATTCGGAAACTCGGCCACGTTGACCGCTTGGCCAGAACGGAACGGGTCTTGCGGGGCCTGGGAGAATCGCTCAGAACCGTCGCCCGGGGCGGGAGCGATCGAAACGCTCCGATCCGCGAGGAACTGGTCCCGGGCGGTCCACCCGCATCCTGGGAGGGCAACCGCCAGGGTTGCCATCGCCGCGACGCCCGCCGCGGTACACCAACGCCGGATTCTCATGACACCGAACTCCCGCCTCCTGCAGGCAGCTCCGCCGCCGTGACAGATATCGGCGTCGGAGCAGGGCGGGAGTCGGGTCAACGAGGCTCTCGGACGCACAGCGCGACGCTTCGCACGGGCTGGAGAGTTGAGGGGGGCGAGACGTGTTTGCGGGCCTCGGCCCCCGGAGCGGACGTGCGGGTCGACGCAAGCGGAGAAGGCGATCAAATTGAAGTCGGGTTGGGCCTGTGCGGGCGGGGAGACAAACGGATCGGCACGCTGATACCATGCGGCATGTTCAAGACTGCATTCAGCACGGTGGCGTGTCCCGATTGGACGCTCGAGCAGGTCTGCCGCTGCGGGGCGGATTGGGGCTACGACGGCGTGGAACTGCGAACCTTCGGCCCGTCATCGGCGGGGTTTGCGAGTGACCCGGCGCTGACCTCGGCCGAGAAGGTTCGGCGAGTGGTTGGACAGGCCGGGCTTGAGGCGGCGGTGATCTCCACGGGTGTGGGCTTTGCGGAGCCCATCCGGCCGTTGCTCATTGGACGAGTCATTTCCGACACTGAGCGGTCTGTGCGCGAGGCCAAGTCGGCGATTGATCTTGCGGCTTCGATTGAGTGCCCGCTCGTGCGAGTCTTCGGCTTTGAGTACCCGGCGAGCGAGAAGCGGAGGTCGGCGCTTCGTCGGGTCGTCGAACGGCTTTCGCAGGCGGCCGACGGTGCGCGGCACTCGGGCGTCAGGCTTGTACTGGAAAACGGTGGATCATTTTCGACGGCGGAGGACGTGGCGGAGGTTCTGGCCGGAGTGAACAGCGACCTGGTAGGGGCGGCCTATTCGATCGCGGTGGGTCACCTCGCGGGTGATGAGCCGGATGAGGCCGTGCGGCTGCTCGGTGACAAGCTGTGGGTGTACAAGCTCAAGGATCGGGACAAAGACCAGCAACCGTGCCTCATCGGGCGCGGCGGAATCCCATGCCGGGCCGCGGTGGGGGCGCTTGCCGGGGCTGGGTTCAAGGGGTGGGTGTCCGTGGAGTGGGACCGGGCGTGGGTACCGGGCGTTGCCGGCGCTGAAACCGTGCTGCCCGATGCCATCAAGAGGGTGTACGAGTGGGCGGGGTACGGGGCGAGGGTGCGGGGAGTCGGGGCGGGGGTGTAGATCCCGACGGACGTGCCCGTTGGCAGGTGTCACTACGATCCGGAGTGACGATGAATCCGGCGGAAGCGGCGAACGTGGCGCTCTCGATTTGCGAGGAGCTGGCGTTCACGTGCGCCGGGATCGGGCCGGCGTCTCCGTCGAAGCGGGGGGACGAGTTTCGGGCGTGGCTTGAAGCGGGCAAGCACGGGTCGATGGACTACCTGGCGCGGAACGTGGAGGCGAGGCTCGATCCTTCGCACGTTCTGGCAGGTGCGAAGTCGACCGTGATGGTGGCGGATGTGTACGCCGCGCGAGGATCCACGGATGAAGAGGTGGCGGGGCAGGGAAAGGTCGCGCGATACGCGCGAGGGCGAGACTACCACGAGGTGATGAAGAAGCGACTGCACGAGCTGGCGGATCGACTGCGTGCGACGTTCCCGGGGGCGGAGTTCCGGTCATTCGTGGATACTGCTCCGATCATGGAGCGCGAGCACGCCGCGGCGGCCGGGCTTGGGTGGATTGGAAAGCACACTCTGCTCATCAACCCGCGCCTCGGGAGCTATCTTCTGCTTGGCGGCGTGCTGACAACGCTGGACCTGTCGCCCGTCGCGGAGGAAATGCCGGACCACTGCGGGACGTGCACGCGGTGCATTGATGCGTGCCCGACCGGGGCGATCACGCCGTATTCGGTGGATGCCTCAAGGTGCATCGCCTACCTGACCATTGAGCGGCGCGGTGCAATCCCTGGCGAGTTCCATGGGGCGATCGGAGGGTGGGTCTTCGGATGTGATGTGTGCCAGGAGGTGTGCCCGCACAACTCGGCTCGGACCGGACCGTTGCCGGCGATCCGGGATGAGTACACGCCCGCGCGTCAAGGGTTCGAAGTTCTCGAGATACTTCGATGGAAGGAAGTCGACCGTCGTCGGGCCTTCCAGGCCTCCGCCCTGAAGCGGGCGACCCTGGAGATGATGAAGCGAAACGCGGTGATCGTTGCGGGAAACCTCTTCGATGAGGGGCGCGAGGAACGATTGCTTGCCGGGCTGCGGCGAGCGGCGGGCGATGCGGACGAAACAGACCTGGTCCGAAGTACGGCGGGGGAAGTGCTCGGGCGGATCGGCGAACCGGGCGGCGCGGTATAGTCGCGGGTAGCCATGGCGAGAGAAGGTCCCACCATTGAGTTTGAGTGCCTGTCGGGTCCGCACCCGGCTTCGTTTACGGCGCGCGCGGGCAAGGCCATTACGATTGGGCGCGGGGCGACCAGCGATGTGTGCCTGGCCCACGAGGCGGTTTCGCGCAAGCACGCGATGGTGGTGCTCCGTTCTGGCGAGTGGTTCGTGGTCGACCACGGGAGCCGAGTGGGGACCTTCCTCAACGGCGTCAAGCTGGAGCCATCCAAGCCGGCGGCGCTGGCCATGGGAGACTTGCTCCGCATCGGTCCATGGACCTTCCGCGCTCGCACGGCGGGCGGGGCGTCGATGGGGCCGTCGACGATCGATGACACGCAGAGTCGCGAGCAGCGGGTCGAGCGGGTCGGCCTGGTGCAGCAACGAACGGACCGGCGGCTGCGGCTGCTGGCCGATTGCCTGGCGAAGCTGACGGTGGCGGCGGATGAACGCTCGCTCGCCAAGTCCGCGATCGAGTCGGCCCTCGAGGGAAGCGGATTCGCTCGCGGGGCGGTGCTGCGGCGGATGGGGAGCGCGGAGGAGGTCGAGGTGGTCGAGGTGGTTCGGACCAACGCGAGCGACACGGGCGGTTTCGAGTTCAGCCGTTCGCTGGTGCGGCGGGCCGCGGCGGGCGAAACGGGCATTCTGACGCGGGACCGGCCCGTGGGTGGACCGGGCGCCCAGCACCAGCACAGCATCGCGGAGCTTCGGATTCACTCGGCGCTCTGCGCGCCCGTGTTCCTCGGCGGAGCGGTGGAGGGGTATCTGTACCTCGATGCGCGTGGCCAGGAGCAATCGGTGAACGCGGAGGCATCGGGATACTGCGAGGCGGTCGCGCGGGCATATGGGCTTGCGATTGCGAACTTGAAGAGGATCGAGCTTCATGCGCGGCACTCGACGCTGGAGCGCGACCTGGAGGCGGCGAGAGAGGCGCAGCAGGTCATGCTCCCCCCGCCGCAGGGCTCGTGCGGGCCGATCGCGTACGCATCCGAGATGCGGCCCGGGCTGTTTGTGGCCGGGGACATGTTTGACGTCGTGAGGCTCCCGGATGGGCGGGTCGCGGTGTGCGTGGGGGATGTGTCAGGGCACGGAGTGGGATCAGCGATGCTCATGGCGCTCGCGCAGTCGTACCTGCACGCGCAGCTGATGGACAAAGGTGAAGCCGGGCCGGCGGTGACTGAGGTGAACAAGTTCGTCGCGGAACGGTCGACCGCGGGGCGGTTTGCATCGCTCTGGGTTGGCGTCTTTGCGCGATCGGGCGAGGGGTGGAAGGTGGACTATGTCGACGCCGGGCACGGCCACTGGCTGGTGAGCGGGGGAGGCGGGACCCGTGCGATCGACTTTCGCGGCGAAATCCCGATCGGGATCGACGGAACACAGACATTCGAAGCCGAGCAGCTCACCCTTGATCGGAACAGCCGACTTGTGCTGTACAGCGACGGAATCGTCGAGCAACGGAACTCGGCCGGCCAGGAGTTCGGGCGCGCGGCGCTCGTTTCGGCGCTCTCCGGGGCCTCTTCACCGCCGGAAGATGTCAGGGCGGCGTTTGGCGCGATCGATGCGCACAGTGGCGGGGGAAACCTGGATGACGACGCGACGGTGGTGTCGGTGCAGATGGCGAGTTGATGCATGGAGGACCGAAAGACACTGCGCCGGTTGAGTGAGTCGTTGCGGGCGGAACTGACGCGGGAAATGGACGAGCGGGCGGCGTGGGGGTGCATGTTCGATCTGGCGCTCGCGAGGATCCGGAGCGCCTCGCCGCCGAGGGAACGCCGCGGGCCGACGGCCCGTGCCGGATCGCCGGGGCGGCGACGGGGAGCGCGATCAGAGTCCGTTGCGGCCGCGAAGGCGCTGCTGTGGGATTCGGCTCGCGAGCCGCGAATCACGGCCGCGCTCGCCGACCCGACGGCGCTGGGTTGGCTGCACCAGTATTGGGTGAACGCCGAAAAGGCGAAGGTGGCGGCGAAGCTCCGTCGAAAGGCCGGGGACACGATCGGCGGTGATGAGTTGATCGCGGCCACGTGCGTGTACAGCTCGAGGGAGCAGGTCAGATTTCTGCTGCAGAACTCCCTCGGCCGGGTGTGGCTGGGGATGCGACCGCGGTCGAGGCTGCGTGGCCAATGGGAGTATTCGATCGAAGGGGCGCCGCGCGTCCGGCGACGGTCCGTCGAGGAAGTCACGGTGTTTGACCCTGCCTGCGGGTGCGGGCACTTTCTCATTGAGGCGATGGGGATGCTCTTTGAGATGTACCGCGAGGAGCAACCGAGGCGAAGCGCGGCGTCGATCTGTGGCTCGATCCTGTCGCAAAATCTCTTCGGGCTGGATATCGACTCGAGGGCGATCCGAGTGGCCAAGTCGGCGATGGGCCTGCTCGCCGAACGGCTCGGCGGACAGACGCAGCCGCGAATGAATGTGGAAAGGGTCGGCGGGCTGGGAGCGCTTCGAGAGCCCAAGGGCCGGTCGAGAGTCGATGCGATGCTGCGGCGGCGCTATTCGATCATCGCGACGAATCCGCCATTCGTGGGGTTTCGCAAGCTCTCGCCCGCGATCAAGAAGGCGATCATGAAGCGCGAGCGGCTGGCCGCCAGCGACATGGCTTCGGCGTTTGTCAGCCGCGGGTGTGCGATGCTTGAGGAGGACGGGTTGCTGGCGGTGGTGACGCCCGCGGCGTGGCTGACCAGCAGGCCGGCGCTCCCACTGCGACGGCATCTGGTTGAACGCGGCGGGCCGTGCGTGGTCGCGATGCTCGGGCAGCATGTGTTTGAAACAGCGCCGCTGCTCTTCGTATCTCTGGTGGTCTTGGGCCACGGCGATGGCAAGGTCGCGATGGTGACATCGAAGGGCGATGCGGATCTCAGGCCGGCCGCGGCCGGGGCGACGCGATGCTCTGTGTCGAGAATTCGAGATGACCCGAGCTGTTCATTCGCGCCGAGCGCGGCGATGCTGCCGCTGAGCCTGACGACTCGGCCGGCGATGACCGGCGACTTCTTCGCATTCGCGGACGGACTCTGGACCGGCGACACCGCCAGAGACACGCGGGCGTGGGAGGACGTGGACGCGGACGATCCGCGGTGGCTTCCGGCTTCGGGCGGGCACGGCTATTGCCGCTGGTACGGCCCCGTGGTCCGGGTGATCCGGGCCTCGGCGGCACTGCGATGGCCCCACCTCGATCGACGGGAGGGTTGCCTGGAGTACTCTCGCGTCGCGGGGGGGCGGTTGGCCGCGAGAATGGTCCTGTCACGCTGCGCGGCGATTGCGGGCGTGGTGTCGATGTTTCGGCGCGAGGGTGCGGACGACCGACGCGACGATGTGCTGGCGGTGTTCAACTCGCGAGTGGGAACGCTGTGGCTTCGCGGGCTGGCGAGCGGGCTGAACTTCAACGCGGGGTACGCCGCGAGGGTCCCCTTGCCGAACGATGGATTCCCGCCGGCCGTACGTGAACTGGTGAGTGAAGCTGTCAGGCTTCGCCGAAGCCTCGCGGGCGGGCGGGGAGAACTGGCCGGTGAGGCAGGTGCCGGGTGGCGGCAGCGACTGGAGTGGGAACGGCGACTGTTCCATGTCGAGCGGGACATCGACGTGGCCGCGGCGGACGCTCATGGGATTCGTGAACGCGACCTTCGCGACATCGTTCTGCCGCCGCAGACGTTCTACGAAGCGAGCGTGCGAGTGGGGAAGAGCAATGAGGAAATCGAAGGCGAAGCCCGACGACGCTTGGAATCACCTCAGACAAGGCACACTTCAGTGCGGAGGCCTGTCTCCAAAGCGGTCGCGTTCGGCCAACGGTGAACGCGATCAAAGGAGCGGGTTTTTGGCGCCGTGCGTGTAGTCCTGGATTGGGCTCATGCCGGGCTGCGGGTTGACGAGTACATCGGTGTACAACTCGGCATCGGGCTCGGGTGCCGGGCTCTGCTCGGCGAACTCGATGGCGTGGCGGACGACTTCCTTCACGTCCTTTTGCATATCGAGAAACTGGGCCTCGGTCAGGCAGGGGCTTCCGTCACGCTTCTTCCGAACGCTCAGCAGGTGAGACGCGAGGGCGTCGATGGAGTCCTTGGCCTTGTACTGCTCCACCTCTTCCTTGGTCCGGTACTTCTGGGGATCGGACATCGAGTGGCCGAGGTAGCGGTACGTCTTGAGGTCGACGAACGCGGGGACCTGTTTGTCGCGGCAGAGGTCGACCAACGGCTTGAAGTGGTCGTACAGGTCGAGAATGTCGAACGCGTCGATGGTGCGGCCTTCCATGCCGTAGGCGTCGGCTTTCTTGAGCAGGTCGTGGGCCATGGTGGTGCCGCGTTCGATGGAGGTGCCCATCGAATAGCCGTTGTTCTCCACGATGTAGATCACCGGGAGTCCGTAGAGGCCGGCGAGGTTCATCGCTTCGTGCAGGGCGCCCTGGTTGAGCGCGCCGTCGCCGAGGTAGCAGAGGCAGACCTTTTTCTTCGCGGCGCCTCCCGAGACCGAGCGCTTCATGACTTCAACTTCGTACTTCGCGGCAAAGGCGAAGCCCGCGCCGAGAGGAGTCTGGGCGCCGACGATGCCGTGTCCACCGAAGAGCCAGTGGGGCTTGTCGAACATGTGCATCGACCCGCCCTTGCCCTTGGCGCAGCCGGTGATCTTGCCGAACATCTCGGCCATGCACACGCCCGGGTCCATGCCGCGGGCCAGTGCGTGCCCGTGATCGCGATAGGCGAGGACAATGGGGTCATCGCCCTCGACGGCGTTGATCGTGCCGACAGCCGCCGCTTCCTGGCCGGTGTAGAGGTGGCAGAACCCGCCGATCTTGGCCTGCTGGTAGGCCTGCGCGGTTCGGTTTTCGAACTCGCGGATGAGCACCATGTCCCGCAGCCACTTGATGACCGTGGCGTCGGGAAGTCGGGCGGCAAGGCTTTGCTCGGCCTTGGGGACGCCAGGAATGCGGGTTGGATCGGAATGCGGTTTCACGGACGTTGACGACATGTGGAACCCCGGTGCGCCCACGGGACGCCCGGGGCGCTTCCGCAATGTTAGGGTTCACGCGCGCGTGCGGCCACGCGGAGGATCGCGCTTTCGCACCTACGTCCGATCAGTTATTCCGCGGCGTGGTCTTGATCACATCCGAGCCCGCAACCGCCGCGGGTACCTGTGTTTGCAGGAGCACCATGGCCTGCTCGAGCTGCATGTCGATGCCCTTGTTGATGAGGTCATCGGGGTCAGAAGAGCTTTCGGGGTCTCCGGCGACGCGGTGGCCATTCTCATCCACGCGAATGACATCGGCGTTGAGCCGCACGGTGAGGGCGTCGGAAATCTGGGTCGGCAGCATGTCCACGTTCAGATCAGGGACAACACCCCAGGTCTTGGACGTGGGCCTGTGATGGATCATGCGGCCGCCGGGAAGCTTGTAGTACTGCGTGGTGATCTTGATATACGCCTTGGTGCCGCCGCGTTCCATGGGCCAGACGTTTTGGACGCTGCCCTTGCCGTAGCTGCGATCGCCAAGGATGACGGCCTTGACGTCTCCGGACTGGGCGTAGTCCTGGAGCGCGCCGGAGACGATCTCGCTGGCGGAGGCGGAGCCCTGGTTGACGAGAACGACGACGGGGATGCCCGCGAGACGTGCCTTGCCGCCCTGGATCGCTTCGCGCTGCACGATGTCGTTGTTCTTGTCGTGCGTCGTGACGACGACGCCCTGGTGCGACTTGACGCCGCCCTCGACAAACCGGCTGACGACTTCAACCGCCTGATCGAGCAGGCCGCCGGGGTTGTAGCGCAGGTCGAGAATGAGGCCGTTGAGTCCTGCCTGTTTCATCGCGTCGATCGCGCGGTCGAACTCCTGGTCGGTGCGGTCGGCGAACTGCGTGAGGCGGACGTAGCCGATGTGGTTCTGGGCATCGACGAACCAGTCCCAATCGTCTTCCTTGGTACCGGTCTTGCGCCATCCCTTGACCGTGACGACCTCGATCTTGCTGCGGCGCAGCTTGTAGTCGATCTCGTCGTGCTTGGTGCCGCCTTCGGCCTGGCGAACTTCGCGCTCGATCGTGAGAACGACCTGCGAGTTCTCCTGGCCGGTGATGACATCGACCGCCTGATCAAGCGTGAAGCCGAGCGTGGGCACGCCGTTGACCTTCTTGATCAGGTCGCCCGAGCGGATGCCGGCCTTCTGGGCGGGCGTGCCGTCGAGCGGGGTCACGACGCGGATGTTCTGGAGCGGGTCGAGCTCGATCTGCACACCCACGCCGACGAAGCGGCCCTGCGTGCTCCGCTCAAAGCGTGCGACCTCATCGGGCCAGATGACAGCGCTGAACTCGTCCAGGGCGTTTGTGCCGCCGTTGCCGAACTCGTGCAGCATCGCTTCGCGGGCCACCTTTACGGTCTTGTCGTTCTGCGAAACCATCCGCTGGACGAGGCCGATGAGGTCGGCCGAGCCGGCCTCGCCCGGCAGGCGGGACAGGCGGGCCTCTTCGCTCTCGAGGAATCCCAGGAACGCCGTGCGGGCTTCCGCATCGCCGATGCCCGGGAAGACTTCCTTCAGCTCGTCAGTCGTGACCAGCGTGCGCACCGCGGCGATGCCGCTGCGCAGGATCTTGTCCATGGGTGTGTGCTCAACGTGCCGGTCGAAACCGCGGCGCAGCGAGCTGTAGATCATCGTTTCATCGATGCCGCGCAGCTTCTCGCGGAAGTCGTCTCCCATCGGGTTGTAGGGCGGGAGAGGCTTGTTGTCGTCCTTGGAATCCTTGCCCTCGACCTTGGGCTGGCGCGACTTCCACTCGATCTCGGCGTTGCGGCGGGCGTTCTTCAGGTCCCACATGCGCTTGGGGGCGTACTGGCGGATCATCGTCAACCGCAGGCTCTCGCGCGTGACGTCGTCCTTGTACGTGCCGCGCTCTTCGAGCAGCAGGTGGAGACGGTAGTAGAGTTCGCTGGCCATCAGCCAGTCGCCGCGATCCTCGGCGGCCTTGGCGGCCTTGTCGGCATCGGCCACCAGGTCGCGGATCACCGGCTCTTCGAGCAGCGCCGGCTTGTCGATCGAGAGCATGCTCAGCTCGACCGCCGAGCGGAGCGCCATGGAGAGGTTCAGATCATCGTGCTTCTGCGCGAGCATTCCCGCGAGCTCGGCGCGGACGCGCTTGATCTCGCTGGCGCGCTTGGTTTCCTGCGCATCGAAGTTGGTCAGGAGCCGGTTGATCGACCGGCCGAGCGAGCTGTCCGGGTTAACCGAATCCGGCGCGTGGCGGAGCGTCGTCTGCAGCTGCGACGTGTCGCCGTGCTGCGCGGCCGTCCACGCCTTGGACGACCAATCGTCCGTGGCGTTCACCGAAGTCGGCACGGGCAGATGTGCGACCGCCGCGCCGGTGATGAGCACCATCGCGCCGACCACGGCCGGTGCCCAGGAACGCATCCAACTCCGTGAACTCATGTGCTGCCCCCGGGCACGTGTGTGCCTGTGTGCCAAGCCTGGAACTCCGAATCCGATCGGAACGCCCGGGTGGAATCGGCCACCCGCCGCCGCGGCATCGTGCCGCTCGCCCCAACAAGTGGGCAGAAGCATGATATCGGGCCTGCGCAGGCGGCTTGGGACGCCACTTGACCCGTCCCACCCTCCCCTCAAAGACTCCGGTGTGGGCCGTTTCCGTCACCGGGGAACCCCGCGGGTGTTGCGGTGGGTGAGCCAGGCCGCGAAGACAAAGGCGGCCAGAGCCATGCACCCCACGAGCAACACCACGCCCCGCTCAAAGTCGCCGGGTTTGGCGGTGGTGGCAGGCCCGGCCCATGACGATGCGAGCAGCCCTATCGCTGGTCCGGCGGAATAGCCGAGCCCGATGAGAGACTCGTGCGTGCCGCCGGCGTCGACGTCGGACTGTCCGACCTCCATCGCGTAGTACAGCGCGGCGGTGTAGGTCGTGGCCATGCCGATGCCGAACGCGAAAAGGCCGGCGAGGGACAGCGCGATCGCGCCGTCGGGAGTGGAGCCGCGGAGCGTCGGCCCGATGAACGTCGCCGCGAAGCCCCCGATGAGCAGGACGATGGAAGCGACGGCGAGCGTCCATCGGCCGTGCCAGCCATGCCAGCGATCGAGTGCGAAGAAGGTTACAACACGCGCGAAGAGCCAGGTGGACGCGAGCGGCGCGGCCCAGCGTTCGGCAACGCCGAGACCGGTCAAGGCCTTGGGCAGATACGGCTGAAGGGCCGTGAGCACGAAGTAACTGGTTGGGAGCAGAACGCGAAAGGTTCCGAGGAGCTCGCGGTACACGGGTGGGTGCGGCTCGTGCTCTTCGTGGAGATGGCGTCCAGGATCGGGCGAGAGTTTCAGGAGAAGCAGCGTGGTCAGTATGTGCAGCATGCCGAGCGCGGCGAGAAGCTGCTGAGGCGAGAGCGAGATTGCCCGAGCCTCGCCCGGCCGTCCGATGAGCGGCCCCATCATGAAGTAGCCGAGCACAAGTGCTGATGACCACCAGAGGTTCCACGTGCCGAGTGACCGGCGAAGCCCAACGCCCGAGCGCCCGCCGCTGACATAACCCTCGACCAGGGGCCACAGGAAGCCCGTCAGCGGGCTGTAGACCATGACCATGGCCCAGATCGGCCACGCGGCGGGGGCGGGATCGGATGGCTTTGCCGCGGCGAGCGGAATGAAGCACAGCGCCCCCAGGAGCCCGATGATGAGGGCGAGAATGCCGCGGCTGCTGAGGCCCAATCGCTTGCGAAGCCAGCGGACCACCCGGCCCGCGAACACCGCGGCGACGACATACGTAAGCCCCTGGAAAAACCCGAGGGCGTAGTTTTGCCCGGTCGAAAAGTGGTACGACTGGGACGTGAGGAAGTAAACGCCGTTGGTGGCGATTCCGGTGCCGACGCTGCAGAGAAAGCTCAGCGCGAGAAGGATGGGCAGCGGTGAAGCGCCGCCCGAAACCGGGGCCTTGGCGTTCGTCGCGGGTGTGGTCATTGGCTGGCGGAGGGATCGAGCGTGGGAGAGATGTACGTTGCTTGCGCGGGGCAGCCATCGTAGCATCACCCCGCCGCGGCACGGGTCGCGGACGCGAGTGCCCGTAGCTCAACTGGATAGAGCGCTGCCCTCCGAAGGCAGAGGTTAGAGGTTCAACTCCTCTCGGGCATGTTGGGGAACTCGGAGCTGTACATGAAGCGACTGGTTGTTCTAGCGGCGGTGGTGTTCGCGGCATCGTCGGCGATTGCCCGGCAGGAGCCGGCCAAAGCGGTGACGCCCGCGGCACCAGCGCCCGCCGCGGTGCAGGCACAGGATCTGCCCTCGGCCGAGTCGCTCTTTGAAAAGCACATCGCGGCGATCGGCGGCTGGGAGGTACTCAAGGCGGAGCGGAACCGCCTGGTGCGGGGCAAGTACACCGTGCCCACCCGATCGATTGAGGGGACGCTGCGGATCATGCGCAGCGTGCCGGACAAGATCATGGTGACCCTCGAGATTCCAGGACTCATGACGCAGGAAACCTGGTGCAACGCCGAAGGGGCGTGGATCCGTGATTCCAACTCGGGTACCAAGCGAGTACAGGGAGAGCGCTTGGCCGAACTCCGGCTGCAGGCGGAGTTCCTCGGCGAGGCCAACTACAAGGCCCGCTACGCAGAGATAACCACCGTCGCGAAGGAAGCGTTCGAGGGAACGGACGCATACGTGGTTCTCGCCAAGACCAAGGACGGCAAGTCGAGAAAGGTCTACTTCGATGCGGGCAAGGGTCTCATTGTCGGGTTCCGGACGCTCAAGCCCGAGAGCCCTGAGACCGAGCCTGTCGTCGTGCTGGCGGACTACACGAAGTTTGAGAACATTCTCCATCCGACGCGGCAGGTGACCAAGATCGGGGGCGTTGAGCAAGGCATTCTGACGGTGACGAAGGTCGAGTCCAATCTCACGGTCCTGCCCACCGTTGATCCGCCGGACGAAGTCAGGGCGGTCAACTAATTCGGCGCAACGTCGGTTTGCGTGTCCGAGTGGCCGCGGCCGAGCGCGTTCGCGTTCCGCTCGCCGCCCGGTTCTCGCAGGCCGAGCCAAACTCCTCACAAATCGGGTGTTCGCACTTCGCTCCCCGGGCCTTGCACGCGCGGCGGCCGTGGAAAATGAGCAGGTGGGAGAGGTCGCACCATCTCTCTCGCGGGAAGAGCGCCATGAGGCGTCGCTCGATCGATTGCACGGATTCACCAGGACCGGCGAGGCCAAGTCGGCGAGACAGTCGTTCAACGTGCGTGTCAACCACCACGCCGTCGTTGACGCCAAAGGCGTTTCCGAGCACGACGTTGGCGGTCTTTCTGGCGACGCCGCGCAGGGCGAGGAGTTCTTCCATTGTTTGAGGGACACGTCCACCGTGCTGGTCCACGATCGCCTTCATCGATTCATGAATTGCGCGTGCCTTGTTGCGGAAGAATCCGAGGCTCCGCACAAACGGTTCGATCTCCGCCGGGACGGAACGGGCGTAATCCGCCGGAGTGGGAAACCGGGCGAAGAGCGCCGGCGTGGCCTTGTTGACGCTCACATCCGTGGTCTGCGCGGAGAGGATCGTGGCGATCAGCAGTTCGTGCGGCGAGGTGTAGTTCAACTCGCAGTGGGCCTCGGGGTAGGCACGATCGAGCGCTGCGAGCAGCTTGGCCGCTCGCCGCCGATCGGCCGCGGAGACTTGGGGCAGGGCGAAGGGCAAACTTGGTGGCGTTCGGGCCATCGGCGCATCCTACCCGGCCCGTTCGCCCGGATGCGATGGGCGACCTACAACATCGGATGCCGAACTGGACGACACCGAGCCTCGCGCTCGCGGGGCTTCGCCCGGATGACGGGTCTGCCTGGTCCGATCCGCGCAGCGCCATCGAGTGGGTGGCCAGGTGCGGCTGCCGAGCCATCCAGCTCGACGCGACTCAGCCGGGAATGCGCCCGCGGGAGCTGGACAGTTCAGCCCGTCGCGGCGTGGCGTCGGTTCTGCGTCGTCTGGGATTGGAGCTCTCCGGCCTGGATCTGTGGATCCCCCCGGAGCACTTCGCACGCCCGGACTTGCAGCAGCGGGCGATCGACGCTGTGGAAGCCGCGGTCGCGCTGATTTCGGACCTTCGTTTCGCCGGACCTGCGGCGACGCTGAGCGTCCATTTCCCCGAGGGAGAAGGGCAGTGGCGAGACCACCTTGGCGAGGCGGCCCACAGGCACGGCGTCCTGATCGCGGACTTCGGTCCTGACGCCATGAAACGAGCGGATCCACTGGCGGTCGGCGTCGGCATAGACCCCGCGGGCGCGATTGAAGCCGGTCAAGATCCCGCGGCGCTGGTCGCCCGAGCGGGGCCTGCGCTCGCCGCCGTCCGCCTGAACGATTCAGACGGCCGGCGCCACAAGACGGTCGGAGACGGCACGCTCGACTTGCTCGGCTTGGGCGGAGCGCTCGCGGTGGTGGGGCATGCACATCCGGTCATTGTCGATGTCCGCGAGCTGGATTCGCCCGCCCACGCCGCGAAGCGCGCGCTGACATCGTGGCCACCGATGTAGCGACTGAATCGAAAACGCGGACAATTGCCGCCGGAACTCAACCACGAAAGGGAGCCGGAAATGGGCGATACTGGACTCGAACCAGTGACCTCTTCCTTGTCATGGAAGCGCGCTAGCCAACTGCGCCAATCGCCCGGCGTGGGGCAAGTATAGTCGGTCGCGATGGCGTGGGGAAAACGCCCGGGGCACGGCTCCGGTGGGCGGGAACAAGCCGACCAATGCAGCAAGACGTGTCTATCTGCGGCCGCGCCCGGCCAGAGTTGGCCGGTGACCTGCAACGGCGGTTCGGGCGAGTGAACTCGATCCCCTTCGACGGCACGGCACGAAACTTGCACTTGGAGAGTTCCCCGGCGCGGCGAATCTGTCTTCGCGCGCGTCGGAGGACTTACCAGGAGAGGCCGTTCCATGTCGAATCGCTTTCGCGCGGTGCGTTTAGGTGTTATCGCTGTGTCTGTATGCGGTTCGGCCGCCAGCGCACAGACCTTGACCACCATCCCGGGTCTCGCCGGTGGGATTTCGTCCTGGGTCGGTGGGATCAGCGACGACGGACTGGCGGTGTGCGGGGATGCGGTCCTGTTGAGCGGGTCGGCGCGGGCCTGGAGGTGGTTGACGTCGGGTGCCATCCAGAACCTGGGTGTTCTTCCCGGTTCGACGGATTCCTACGGATATGGCATCAGCGGGAACGGGCTGGTCGTCATCGGCGCGAGCGGGTCTACGTTCGACGTCGCGCATCGATGGACGAGCGGGTCGGGAATGCAGGGCTTGGGGTTGCTGACAGTCGGTCAGCCGTCGTTCGCTTCCTCGGCGACGTTCGACGGCTCGACCATCATCGGCTACGGCTACTTCGGGAACGGCCTGGAAAGCGCGTGGCGCTGGACCAGCGCGACCGGGATGCAGCCGTTCGGGCAACTCCTCGCGGGGACCGACCAGTCGGTGGGGCTCGCCACCAACGGCGATGGCAGCGTCGTTGCCGGGTACTGCTACCACAACGCCCCGGCCCTGGTCTATCCAACGGCGTGCCGCTGGAACGCTTCGGGCGCGGCGACCTCTCTGGGCGTGCTTGCGGGCAAGATCCAATCAGTGCCGGGAGCCGTGAGCCGCAATGGCGCCGTGGTGGTCGGGTATTGCTCCGATGGTCAGGGCCAGGCCATGGTCCCATTCCAGTGGACGGTGGGCGGCGGGATGGTTCAACTGCCCCTTCCGGCGGGCGCCGTCCAGGGGGTGGCGGGGTCCGTGAACTCGGACGGCTCTCTCATTGTCGGGTACACGCTGGATGCGGTCTCCAACGTGCGGTGCTGCGTGTGGAACGCCGGCGTTCCGGTCGCGATGGATACGTACCTCCAGTCGCGGGGCGTGACCACGACGGGGTGGACGCTGGAGGTGGGGCTTGTCGCCGCGGAGGGAACAGCGTTCGCCGGCATGGGCCGCATCAACGGCGCTTCCCGCGGGTGGCACGTTTCGTTCGGCACGGGCTGCACCGGGGCGCCGACGATCTCGGTCGATCCCCTGACGCAGACGGTGGCCGCGGGCTCGAGCGTGACCCTGAGTATCAGCGCGGCGGGCGCGACGGGGTACCAGTGGTACCACAACTCCCAGGCGATCGCGGGAGCCATCGGGCCGGGTACACCATTGTGTCGGCGGCGCCGACCGATGCGGGGCAATACTGGTGCACCGCGTCGAACTTGTGCGGCGCATCCCAGTCCCAGACCGCGACGCTGACGGTCAGCAACGGGTGCGAGCTGGCGATCTCGCAGCACCCGCACGGGGCGGCGGTTCCGGCGGGGACTCCTGTGACGTTGAGCGTCGCCGCGACGAGCGGCTCGACCATTGACTACCAGTGGCGGCGGAACACCATTGACATCCCGGGGGCGAATGACCCGACGTACACGATCGAAGCGCTGTCACCGGAAACGGCGGGCGTGTACATGTGCGAGGTGACCAACCCGTGCGGCGAGATGCCGAGCAACCCGGCGACGGTGTCGATCTGCTACGCCAACTGCGACCTCTCCGACGGGATCCCGGCGCTGACCGCCAACGACTTCCAGTGCTTCCTGGACCGCTTCACGGCGGGGACGGTCTACGCCAACTGCGACGGAAGCTCGGCGAGCCCGGCGCTGACGGCCAATGACTTCCAGTGCTTCATCAACTCGTACGCGACGGGCTGCCCGTAAGGGGCTGAGCATCGCGGGCGCGAATCATGTGCGCAGAACGACCGCCCCGTGAAGGGGCGGTCGTTTTTCACGTGTGCTGTCAAACGCGTTCAGGCCTTGCGCTGGCGGCGGCGGAAGGCGATGAGGCCGGCCGCGGCAGGGAGGCCCAGGGCGAGGCCGAGGGTGACGCCGGCGCTGGAGGAACGGCCGATGCCGACCTTGTCCTCGACGGTCTGGAGGCGCATCTCGAAGACGGCCAGCTTGCTTTCGCTGGCGGTCAGCTTGGACTTGAGGTCGGCGATGGTGGTGTCGCGATCCTTGAGCTCGGCGGCGAGGCCCTGGATGGCGGCGAGGGCGACGCCCTGACCGTCAACCAGGCTAATCGTCTTGTCGTCAGCGCCATTCAGGCCGAATGCCGCGTGGAAGTCCTGCGCCATGGGACCCATCCGGCGCACGGTTGGGTCTGAATCCTTGAAGTTCCATGTTGTAATGGGGAGGGCCTCGACCTTGCGGAGAATGTCCCTCGTGTCCACATCGGCAAAGTTCTCCTTCTTGGACTTGTCGGAGATATTCGTGAACCCGTACGCAAACCACTCAAGGTCAGCGTTCACGCTCGCGACGCGGTTGTTACGACCGTTGATGTTGAGTGCGTCGCCGTTCAACGTAGCGCTGGTCCTGTTGTCAATGAACACGGAACCAACTGCGACGATGGCGCGGCCACTGGCAGATGCGGTGAATCCTTGAACGCCGACACCACCTGTGGTGTTGAGGTTCTGGCCGCGGACGCCCACGCCACCGGAACTTCCGGTCGCGGGGATGGAGCCGTGCATGCCGTAGGTTGTACCCGAGGCGTTGGTGTTCTCGCCGAAGATGCCCGGGCCGGCGCCCGAAGCGGTGCCCTGCACAGCGGCGCCGGTTCCGATGGTGTTACCGAGGACGCCGGTGCCGCTTGCGGCGGCGGCAACACCGTAGACGCCGATACCGCCGGCCGCAGATGACGTGCCATACACCCCTGCACCGTTGACGCTTGCGGAGTCGCCTTGGACGCCGTAAGTGTTTCCGGCGGCGTTCGTGGCATTTCCATAGACGCCACGGCCGCCTGAGCCGGAAGCTGTGCCCTGAACGGCGGTACCCGTGGTCGCGGTCGCGGCAACTCCCAGGCCGGTTGTTGACGTGCCCTGAACCCCTGTGCCGGTTGTGGAGGTGCCTTGGACGCCAACACCGCTGGTGGTGGCACCTTGAACGCCGATGCCAGTGCCGGTTGTTTGTCCCCGAACGCCGACCGCGCTGGTGCTTGTGGAATCAGAAACACCGAGCACGCCAAATCCACTTGCATTCGTTGTGATTCCTCGAACGCCGGCACTCACACCGGTGGCGACACCGTCCACGCCCGCTACGCCCGAACCTCCGTCACCGGTGGTCACTCCAAGGACCCCGGACGCCGGTGTTCCCGCGGCAGATCGGTTGGAGCCCATGACGCCGGCGGACGTGATTGTGGCCGCTGTCGTTCCGTACGTTCCAGATGAAAGCGGCAAACCGGTCACCGGCGTATTGGTGCCGGTAGTGAATCCATACATTCCGACGACGCCGGTTCCGCTCACGCCGCCGTTGCTGCTCACGAGCCCGAGCGAACTGGTTGTGTTGACTTGAACGTTGCCGGTTCCGTTGAAGGAGGCGCTAGTGCCCGTGTAAGCAAATGGAGCCGATGCAAGGTTTGCGTAAGAGTAGCCGCTGGCAATCTTACTTGCAGCGATGGCCGCGCTCGCGCTTACGTCTGCGTTCACAATCGTGCCATCGGCAATTTGGGCGGACGAGACTGTGCCCGAGGCAAGTTTGCTTCCGTCGATTGCGGCGCTCGCAGACACATCTGCGTTGACGATAGTGCCCGCGGCGATCTTTCCTGAGATGACAGAGTTGCTGGCAAGTTTGCCGCTGGTCACCGCGCCGGTCGCGATCGTCGGGTTGGGATAGGTTCCGGTCAAGTCGCCACCCGCGGCTCCTGTCGCGGGGCCAGTCGGGCCCGTTGCGCCTGTTGCGCCGGTGGTCCCGGCGGTGCCCGTCGCGCCTGTCGGTCCGGCGGGCCCTGTTGGCCCTGCCGCGCCCGTGGCGCCGTTGGTCCCGTTCGTTCCCGAAGGCCCGGTCGGGCCGACCGCTCCCGTCGGTCCCGCGGCGCCCGGGCTGCCTGTGGCGCCCGTCGGTCCCGTTGCCGTCGCCGTGGACTGTGTCGTGCCGTCGGGATACGTAACGCCCGAGGGGCCGATCTGGGTGCGGATGACGTTTCCGGTGGGGTCGTAAGTGGTTATGGTTCCGGCGGCGCCGTCGGATTCCGTGCGGCGTGCGCCAGACCCATCGTACTGAGTTGTGCGGTTGGAGTTGGCGTCGTAGTCGTACCGCGTGCCGGATGGATCGCCGATCGAGAGGCGGCGATTGGTGCCGTCATACTCGTATCGGGTGACGTTGCCGTTGTTGTCGGTCACACGGACGCGGTTGGCATTGGCGTCGTACTCGTAGCGGGGGCCGGCGGGGTCGCCGACGGAAAGGCGACGGTTGATGCCGTCGTACTGGAAGGCGCCCGAGCCGGCGGTATCCGTCTGGCGCGTGACGTTTCCAATGGGGTCGTACTGATAACGGACGACGCTGCCCGAATCACGGATAGTCAGCGGGGCGTTGTTCAGCGTGACTTCGGCGAAGACGTCGAAGAACGAGTCGACTCGTGCCGCGCCGTTGACGTGCAGAGGGGCCGCGGGCGTGTTGGTTCCGATGCCGACGTATCCCGCGTTGTAGTACGCATCCGGGCCGGAGAGCAACCACGGCGATGACCCGGTGGGGCCGGTGGGCCCGGCGGCGCCGGGAGCGCCAGTGTCGCCCGTGGGACCGGTCGCGCCGATGTTGCCATTGGAGCCGGGCGCACCCGGTGCGCCGGCATCACCCGTAGGGCCGGTGGGACCCGTAGTTCCGTTCGTGCCTGCGGTGCCCGCTGGGCCCATGGGGCCGGTGTTGCCATTGGTGCCGGGAGCTCCGGTCGGGCCTGTCGGTCCTGCCGCGCCCGGCGTACCCGGGTCGCCCGCAGGCCCGGTCGCGCCTGTGCTGCCGTTCGAACCGGGAGATCCGGTCGGACCCGCAGCGCCCGGAGCGCCCGGATCACCCGCGGGCCCTGTGGGGCCTGTGCTGCCGTTGGAACCGGGAGCCCCGGCGTCGCCGGTGGGACCGGTGGGGCCTGCGGCTCCCGCGGGACCGGTGGCCCCGATGAGCGCGGCGAGCGTGCTGACCGAACCGTCGCTGAAGGCGAGGGTCGAGCCGGTGCCCATGGTGATGCCGTCGTTGTTGATGGTGACGCCGTTGCCCGAATCGATGTTGCCGTCGATGGCGATGGAGTCGGCGTGGATGCCGCCGAGGACGTTGAGGGTCTTGACGGAAGCGATGGGGGCGCCGCCGAGGGCCATCTTGGTGGCGAGGCTGATGTTGTTGGCGCCGTCGTTGACGAAGGGGTAGGGGGCCGAGCTGGGAAGGTTGACGGCGGTCGAGGGGATGCTGAGCGTGTTGCTGGGGAGGAAGCGCAGGCCGCTGTACCGCACAAAGCCGTTGCCGTTGTCGGTGAAGGCGCTGCCGACGTACGTGCCCCCCGGGTTGCCCATGACGCAGTCCACCAGGAGGATGGGGCCGGTGGTGAGGTCGATGAGGCTGGGGTTGTTGCCGGCGCGGAACTGGCTGTGCCGGGCCTCGAAGACGGTGGTGGAGTTCGCGCCGGCGACCGCGTTGGCGGCGTTGACGCGGCCGAAGAGATCGGCGTCACGCAGCCAGGCGCGCCCCGCGTTTCCAAGATTGACGGAGATGCCCGCGTTGCCGGGCGTGGTGAACGTGCCGCCGCGGCCCTGGAGCGTGCCGTTGACCATGTTGGCGGATGAGCCCGTGCCGGCGCGGAAGATGGTGTTGTCGAAGATGACGCCGGGAGTGGAGCCGGAGGTATTGAGATTGACCTCGATGGCGTCGTCGGCGCCGGTGACGCCGCAGTCGATCATGTAGAGCTGAACGCTGGAGGCAGCGCTGGAGATGGAGATGCCGTCGCCGCTGGTGGAGGCGAACTCGAGGCCGATGACGGTGGTCTGGCCGGAGGATGTGGGGGTGAAGGTGGTGTTGCCGGTGATCTGGGTGGTGAAGTGCTTGCCCGTGGTGGCGGCGACGAGGTGGACGCCCGCTGCGAGCGCCACGTTCTCGGTGTAGGTGCCGGGGCGGATCAGAATCGTGGCCTGGTTGGTGGCGGTGTAGCCGTCGGCGATGGCCTGGTTGATGGCGGCCTGGACGCTGGTGTGGGTGGCGCCATCGGACATGGTCGTGGCGACGATGTACCTGGCGGCGTTGACGCCGGCGGCTCCCGTGGGGCCGGTGGCGCCTGGATCACCGGTCGGGCCTGTGGCGCCGTTAGCGCCGGGAGCACCGGTGTCACCGGTGGGGCCCGTCGGGCCCGTGCTGCCGTTGGTTCCGGGAGCGCCGGCGGGACCTGTGGCGCCGGTGCTGCCATTGGATCCCGGAGCGCCGGTGGCACCCGCCGCGCCCGGAGCGCCGGTCGCACCCGTGGGACCGGCCGGGCCCGAGCCGGGAAGGAGGATGGCCGAGCCGGGCATTCCCTGGCCCGGGAGGGTGTAGGTGAGCTGGGTGTAGTAGAGGCCGCCGACGCCGTTGGTGGTGGCGACGTTGCCGGCGACGACGGTGTTGAAGCCGGTGTCGGCGAGGAGGACATCGCCGCTGGTGTTGTCAAGAACGCCGGGCTGGTTCCCCGAGCGGATCTGGCTGTTGCCGATGGAGAATCCGGAGGAGCCGGCGAGCGAGACCTGGCCAAAGACGTCGGCGCTGGTGAGATAGGCGACGGCGGTGCCGGAGAGATCGATCGCGGGGGTGACCGGAGAGGTGGGCCAGAAGGTGCCCGAGCGTCCCTGGAGCACACCGGCGGTGGCGACGACAGGGGTGCCCGTGCCGAGACTGACGGAGCGGAAGTTGACGTTGTCGATGGTCACACCCGAGCCGGCGGCGGTGTTGGACATGACCAGGGCGCGGCCGGTGCCGGCGGCGTAGGCGACGTTGTTGGCGAGGTAGAGCTGCTGGAAAGAGGAGCCGGAGAAGGTGATGGCGTCGCCGGGGCTGTTGATGTCGATGGCGTCGATCGAGACGATGCCGCCGGTGCCGAGCGAGACCGAGCCGTTAATGGCGGTGGCGAAGGACTTGCCGCTGGCGGCGGCCTGGAGGTTGATGCCTCCGACGAGGGTGATGTTCTCGGCGTAGGTGCCGGGGCGGACAAGGATGACCGTGGGGTTGAGAGGCCCGTAGGTGTCGATGACGGCCTGGTTGATGGCGGCCTGGATGCTCGTGTGGGTGGCGCCGTCGGTGAGCGTGGGGGCGACGATGTAGCGGGCGCCGTTGACGCCGGCGGCACCGGTCGGGCCGGTGGCACCCGGGTCACCGGTCGGACCGGTGTTGCCGTTGGCGCCGGGGTCGCCGGTCGGGCCGGTGGCGCCGGTGTTGCCATTGGCGCCGGGGGCACCCGGGGCGCCGGGATCACCCGTGGGACCCGTCGCGCCCGTGTTGCCGTTCGCGCCGGGAGCGCCAGGGGAACCGGGAGCGCCCGTGGGGCCCGCGGCGCCGGGAGCGCCAGGTGCGCCGGTGTCGCCCGTGGGTCCGGTCGGGCCGGTGTTGCCGTTGGCGCCCGCAGCGCCGGTCGCGCCTGTGGCGCCTGCAGCGCCGGGAGCGCCGGTGTCACCCGTGGGTCCGGTCGCGCCGGTGTTGCCGTTGGCGCCCGCAGCGCCGGTGGCGCCTGTGGCGCCAGCAGCGCCGGGAGCACCGGTGTCACCCGTGGGGCCGGTCGCGCCTGTGTTGCCGTTGGCGCCCGCAGCGCCGGTGGCGCCTGTGGCGCCTGCCGCGCCGGGAGCGCCGGTGCCACCCGTGGGTCCGGTCGCGCCTGTGTTGCCGTTGGCGCCCGCAGCGCCAGTGGCACCTGTGGCGCCTGCAGCGCCGGGAGCACCGGAGTCACCCGTGGGTCCGGTTGCGCCGGTGCTGCCGTTGGCGCCAGCAGCGCCAGTGGCACCTGTGGCGCCTGTGGCGCCTGCAGCCCCGGTATCACCCGTGGGTCCTGTCGGGCCGGTGTTGCCGTTGGAACCCGCTGCACCGGTGGCACCTGTCGCGCCTGCCGCGCCGGGAGTCCCCGGATCACCCGTGGGTCCGGTCGCGCCTGTGTTGCCGTTGGCGCCTGCTGCGCCCGTGGCTCCCGCGTTGCCGGTGGCGCCGGTCGAACCCGTACTACCAGTGGCCCCGGGAACGCCAGTCGAACCCGTTGCGCCGGTGGGGCCGGTGAGGCCGGTCGGTCCCTGTGGCCCGGCGGGGCCGGGGTTGCCATTGAGAGCGAAGAGGGCGTACGGAGTCGGGAGGATGGGCTGACGGGGGCTCAGTGTCGTAAAGCTTCCGGCTCCGGCGGGCGTGCGCACGGCGACCTGAAGCCAGCGCCCCTGCCCATCAAACACACCCGGGCCGAAGTCGAGATCAACGGTCAGCAGACCCTGGATCACGTTCGCGTTCGAGACCGTGAGCGTGCTGCCGATCTGAGCGCCGCCCCCGGAGGCATCCCACAAAGTAAAGCGGAGGTCGGCCAGGCCGCTGAACGGGATCGACGACTGCTTGAGCACACCCTGGTAGGTGAAGGCCTGGTCGGTCGGCGCCTGGGCGAGGGCGGCTCCCGTGGCGAGACCGCAGGCGAGAATCATGGCGCGAAGGCTACGAGAGCGTGAGCGAGTGTTCATGGGTCGGGCCTTGGTGTTGTGGACCGGGGGGTGCCGGTCCGCGATGGGATCTCTCAGACTCCGTCAGATCGTGTGGGTGTAAACCGGATGACCTGGGAAGTCAGGTGCAGCCGGCCGCGAACGCGTTGATGAAGCACTGGAAGTCGTTGGCGGTGAGGGCGGGCGTGCCGGTGCTTCCATCGCAGTTGGCGTACGGGTTGTTGGCGGCAAAGGCGTTGATGAAGCACTGGAAGTCGTTGGCGGTGAGCAGGGGGTTTCCGGTGCTCTGGTCGCAGTTGGCGTAGCAGGTATTCGGCGCCCCGGCGCCGTACCAGAAGCCGCCGCCGAGGGTGTACGCCCCGCCGGCCATGAAGCCGGCATCGGGCTGGCCGGCGGTCGCGCCGAGCTGGTAGCCGCCGCCGGTGAGATAGGTGGCGCCGCCGCCGTCCATCGTGAACCAGTTGAGGTCGTAGCCGGGGCCGTCCTGACCTCCGGGGCCGTCGATCTGGCCGCGGATGATGTCATCCTGGGAGAGGGGAACAGCGCGATAGCTGGAAACCTGGGCGAGTGCCGAAGTACCCGCGGCGGCCAAAACGATGGCGGCGAATCTGAGTGTGCGAGTCGGATGCATGATGGATGTCCTTGAAAGCTGGAAAGCCTGTCCTGGGATCAAGGTTAGTTCCGGGTGATCAGGCCGGAGCGTTCTGTGTTCGCGATCGGCTGGTTTGCGTCAAGCTGTGTTGGAGCAGATTCGAGCGGTCGCCGCAGCTGCTCACGCTGGAGTTCCTGTGCCTTGGTTCCTGTGGGAACAGGACCGTAGGGGACAGGATACGGGTCCACACCGAGATTGATCAGGGATGAAGGCGTCGGGATCGGGCGAAGGGCTTCTGCGTAGACCGCTTCAAAGATGCCGAAGCTCGCGGGCTTGCCGAAACCGGCGGGGTAGAGGTACTTGCCGCGCTGGGCGCCCTTGTCCTGCACCGCGGACGCGGGATGGTCGCGGAGGTAGGCATCGTTGCGCGTTCCGGTGACCTGCCACGAGACCTTCAGGCCGGTCATGCCGCCGGCGATCACGAAGTGATTGTCACTGATTTCGGAGGCGACGTACACCGGGGCGAAGCCGCCGACACACGTGAGCTGGTACCGGAAGTCCTTGTTCAATGCCTGGAAGTAGTCCGGCAGGGTGACCGTTGCGCGGCCGGCGGCATCGAGGATCACCACGCCGTCGTACACGTTCTTGACGTCGGGGCTTTCGATCGAGAAGTGCCGCAGGACCTTGTTCTCCGGGTCGAGCGGATGGTCGATCGTGAAGGCCTTGGCGCCCGTCGCGGTGAAGTCGCCGTTGACGATGGTCTTGGCGGGTGTGATGCCGGGGTTCAGAATGATGTCGCTGGTGGCGCTCGACGTGATTGTGATGGGTCCGCCCGCGGAAGATACGGAGACGCCGGGCGCGCCGCTTCCGGCGAGCACGAGCCCGCCCGCGGTCGTGAGAGACGGGCTGGAGAGCCCCGTGGTGGCGGTGACGAGGCCGGAGCTGGTGGTGTTGCCGCCGATGGTCAAGTCGCTGGACACGTTGGCGCGGCCACTGAAGAAGCCGGCGTACGAGTTTGCGCTCGCGGTGCTGGCCTGGCCATAGACACCGTAGCGAGTGCCGGCGGCGGCGGAAGAGGTTGCGACACCGTACACGCCGATGCCGTTGTCTCCATCGCCCTGTCCCTGCACGCCGTAGCCGCCGGCGGCAGCGCCGGTTGCTGTTGCGCGGCCGAGGACGCCGCGACCGACCGTTGCGGTTGCGGACACGGTGCCGCTGGTGTTGGGGCTGGGCGACGACCCGCGGACGCCGATGGAAGAGCCGGCGCTGGTCGAGTTGCCGAAGCCGTCAATGGCGATGCCGTCAACCGATTCGGTGCGCCCGGCGATCGCGATGCTGGCGCCGGAGGTGTTGCGGTTGTAGCCGAAGATTCCAAACGTCGAGCTCCACCAGGCGTATCCGAAGACGCCGACAGCGTTACCGGAGCTTGGCCCGGCCGCGTTGCCGTACACGCCCACACCTGTGGGGCTCATGCCGGAAATGCTGCTGGGAGAAGTCGTGGAGCCGTTGCCCACGACGCCGTATTCACTGAACGCGGGGAAGGTCGGTGCTCCCGCTGTGGTGCCGGAGACGACGCCCCAGGAACCGACGCCGTATTCACCGGTTGAGGTGGCGAGCGGCGGCGTCGCCGTGGACGATCCACGGACGCCGATGAACTGACCCGTGATGGTGCCCGCCGGCGGGTTCGATTCGCCGCGAACACCAAGGCCGCCCGCGAGCGAAGCGTTGGCCCGTCCGAGGACACCGGTCTGTGTCGAACCGGTGGTCGATGAAGCGACACCGAAAAGGCCGACGCCCGTCGTGCTGCTGGCCGCCCCTTGCATGCCCTGGGCGACTCCTGAGCTGAACGCGGCGATCGACGTGGTGCTGGCCGTTGACTGGAACTGCGCAGCGATGGCACTCCCGGTGATCGCCGAGTTGGCGGCCAGGACGCCGACTCCGGTCGACGACGAAGTGTTGCCTTGGACGCCCTGTTGCACGCCACGACCGATGACGCCCACGTTGACGGCGTTGGCGCCCAGGTTGGCGAGCGCATCGCCCTGCACGCCGAAGAGGAAGGTGTTGGCGGCGGCCGGGTTTGTGGTGCTGGAGTTGACGCCGTAGAGGCCGGTGGCGTTAGACGTGTTGGCGGTGTTGGAGGACGTCAGGACGTTGGTGGTGGCGCCCGTGACGGTCATGGAATCGTTCACGCCCGGCGTGGCGGTTCCGACGCTGACCTTTCCGGTGTTGTAGAAGGTGTCGCTCCCGCTGAGAGACCAGGGTGAGGCCCCGGTGGGGCCGGTTGCGCCGGCAGCACCAGGACTGCCGGGGCTTCCGGTGTTGCCGGTGTTGCCGGTGGCGCCGGTCGCGCCGGCTGCTCCGGGGTCGCCGGTGGGTCCCGTGGAGCCCGTGGGGCCTGAGGGACCGGGGTCGCCGGTTGGTCCGGTGGCGCCGACGGCGCCTGGGTCGCCCGTCGGTCCCGTAGGCCCGGTGGCGCCTGTCGGACCGACGGGACCCGATCCTGGAAGCAGCGTGGCCGATGCGGGCATGGTTTGACCGCTGTTGTTGTACGTGAGGAGGCTGTAGTTAAAGGGTCCTGATCCGTCAGTGCTTGCGATGTCGCCGCTCAGGGCCGGGTTGCCCTGCATATGAACCTGAACGAGCGTGAGGGCGCCGCCGGTGTTGTCCACAATGCCATGGTTGGATGGGGCGCCGTTGAATCGAATCTGGCTGTAACGGCAATCGAGAACCGGAGCCGTTGGGGCGACGCCGGTCTGGGAGATGGCGATACGGCCGAAGATGTCGGTGCCCTTTGGCCAGAAGCGGCCGAAGTTGGAGGCGACGACTCCGTTGCCCATCTGAACGGCGACCTTGCTTTGACCATCGGGATCAAACGTGCCGTCATGCCCCTGAACAGTGCCTGACAAGATGGTGGCCGCCGGTGCGAGACCAGCGGAAGTGCTGCGGAAGTTGGCGTTGGCGTAGACGACACCGCTCGAACCGGAGTTCGGCGTGTCTACCACGAGGGGTCGTCCGGTGGAGTTGCCGTAAACGTTGCAATCGCTCACGGTGAGTTGGATGAGCGAGGCCGTGCCGGAGACAGTCAGCGTGTCTCCCGCTGGGGCCTGCATATCTATGCCGCGGATCGATGTGATTCCGGACGAGAACGCGACCTGGCCGTTGATGACGGTGTGGTAGTTTCGTGCGGGGGCGGCGGAAATCAGGTGAATGCCGTCGTTGAGGGTCACGTTCTCGGCGTAGGTGCCGGGCCGAACGAGAATCGTCGTGTCGGGGTTGGCGTTTCCGTATCCATCGGCGATGGCCTGCGCGATCGCGGCCTGGATACTGGTGTGGGTAGCGCCGTCCGTGAGCGTGGTCGCGACGATGTACTTCGCCGCGTTCACTCCGGCGGCGCCGGTGGGGCCGGTTGCGCCAGTGGGGCCCGTGTCGCCTGTGGGGCCAGTACTACCGGTGGCACCGGGATCGCCAGTGGGGCCTGTGTTGCCGGTCGCGCCCGGCAAGCCGGGAGAACCTGGAGAACCGCTTGGACCAGTGGTTCCAGTGGCCCCGGTGGGGCCCGCGCTGCCGGATGGGCCTGTCGCGCCCAGACCGCCCGTGGGGCCAGCCGGGCCGGTTGGCCCGACCGGGCCGGTCGGGCCTGCATTGCCATTGAGAGCGAAGAGAGCGTACGGAGTGGGCAGGATTGGTTGGCGAGGGATCAGAGTTGTGTACGCTCCGCCGCCTGCGGGCGTGCGGACTTGAACCTGAATCCAGCGACCGTCGCCGCTGAAGGACCCAGGTCCAAAGTTGAGATCGACGGTCATCAATCCCGTGACCAGATTGGCGTTGAAGACGACCATCGCCGGGCCGACCTGCGAGCCGCCCGCCGAAGAGTTCCAGAGGGTAAAGATCAGGTCGGCCGTGCCGTTGACGGGAATCCCGGCGAGTTTGAGAACGCCTTGATACGTGAAACTCTGATCTGACGGCGCCTGCGCGCTGGCCGCGGCCCCTGCGGCGAGCATGACAGCGGCCGGCAGAAGAACACGGGCTGTTCTGAGAGAACGGCGGCACATGGTTGGCAAAAACCCGGCCGCATCACGTATACGGAAAGCGCTCATTGAATTCCTCCTCGGACCGGCAGATGTGTGGTATGCCGATCACCCACGAACTCGTGATTCTGATTCTGAGCTGCAAACGCAGCGCAGAATCTACCGCCTTGGTTTAGCAGAAATGAAGGGAAAGAGCAAACCTAGGCCAACGCGATTCCCGTGCGGATTTCCGGGCTGTCGATCGTAACATGTTGTGAATTCAATGGTTGCGCTTGGCGATCCAGAGCGAGCAAACCGCTCCGATTGGCACAGAAACGATGATTTCCGCCGCGCGGTTGGCGACGTCTGCCGCCAAACCGATGGTGGTGGTCAGCGTGCCGCGGGAAGTGATCACCCCCGGCGGCAGCAGTCCTGATGTCATTCCCACGGTCCACTCGCGCAATCCCAGCCCATTCCCAACCAGAGGCACGAGCATGGCGACCTGGACGATGGCGGCGATCGCGGCCGCCGCAAGCCACGATAGTGGGTGCCCGACAATGGCAAACACGACGGCGTAGCGGGCGGTCCAGACGAGCAGGTCCAGCGAGCGCAGCGTGAACGCCAGCGCGAGCCACCACCCGCCGCCGGTCGCGCGGCACACGGCCATGGCCGCCACGCCGCACGCAACGGGAACGGTCGAGATCACCACGCACTGGCTTGGTTCCGAGGCCTGCGCGGCGGCACAGGCGACGCAGGCGGCGAGCAGCACTGCGATCGAAACGGCGGCGCACGCGATGGATGTCAACGTAACTGTGACGGTCGCCCGCACGGGGATCCGGTTGACAACCTTGTGATAGGCGACACGCCCGGCGAGGCCGGGTCGAAGGGGCAGGTAGTTCAGGAGCCACGCGGCGCCGATGAGGCAGCACATTTCGCCCAGGGCGATGCGACCATGCCGGCGCATCAGCACCCAGAGAGACAGCGACATAATGAGCCAGTTGGCGACCGGGAGCGCGAGCGCCAGAACGATGAGCCACCAAGACGCCTGAGAAGCGGTTTGGATACTCGTCCGAAACTCGGCCGTGTTTCTGCTGACGGCGAGGATCGCGGCGGCGAGAAGTAGCGCGCCGACGACAAATCCGATTGAGGCGCGAGTCCGTCCGGTCAAAGAGGGCCGCGGAACGGCACTCTCCGAGCCTGTGGATCCGGTCACCTCGGCGCCCTTTCGGGCGTCGGCGAAGAGTCCGAGGGCGGGGTCGCCGCGGGAGGGGCCGGCGTCGGAGCCGGTGGAGCGGCCGGGGGATTCGCTGGGGGGGCGGCGGAAGGCCGCAGGTCCTGGGGGGTCAACCGAGCGTAGAACCGGCTGGGCGACGCAAGGCGGGCGGTCACCGCTTCCGCGACCTGCCGAACGCGGGGGTCCTCGCTTTGCGCTGCGGCGGCCAGGTATTCATCCTTTGGATCCGAGATGCGTGTGGAGAGGAAGACGCAGCGAATGAGAGGGTCTTGATCTGCGCGGGCGGCGGCGTCAAGCGCGGCGAGGTCCGGAGCGAGTTTGGAGTGAGGGACAATCGCCAGGATCATGGCGCGATGGGCCGGGGACAACTGCGGATAGCGAAGCGTGAACGCCCCCGCCGCGGGTTTGAGGTCCATGGGGGGAATCACGATCTTGGGAAGCGCGGGCTGGCCCTTTCTCGGCGCGGGCGGGTCCGGCAGAGGTGGGTCGGGGTGAATCAGCGGCTGAAGCACGTGAGAGCGGGTGACGCTCGCAAGGCGGCGCAGGGACTCGATCGGAGCTCCGGCGATCGCGGCGGCAAGTTCGGTGCTGGACAGTGACGATGCGGCGAGCGGGTGGAGCACGAACGCGTTGGTCTCCGTTGTCAGGCACATGGGGCCGGGCTTGAAGCCCGCGTTCTCTTCGGAGATGAATCCCTGAATGACCTTCCATCGAACACGGAGATTCCGGTTCGCCATGCCGTCGATGAACCAGCCGGTCTGACCGGGAGTGGTCCACAGGTCGGCTTCGATGGTTTCTCTCGGCAGGAGCCTGAACTTGCGGTCGAGATCAAGCACCTCGGGTCGGAGAAGCCCCTCGAGGTCGACATGCTCCATCTTGGGAACGAGCAGAAGGCGGCTGTTGAGTGGACGATCCGCCCCGAGCGAGAGTGGAATCGAAGACTGGTTGGTGATGGTGATGTGGATCGGGACATCGGTCGTGGCGTCGGCGGCGACGACCGGCACCGTCGCCGTGAGGCGGAGGAAGTGGTCTGGCGAGACCACCATCTGATCGATCCACGCGGGCACGATTGGGTCAGAGACACGGCGTTCAAGTTCGGGGGCCTTGGGAGATGTTGGCTCACCTCCCAGCGACTTGATGCGGCTGCGGGCCCAAGCCGCGCCGGGCGTGAGCGGTTCGGCCTCGACCAACGCGCGATACATGTCGATCGCAGCGGCGGTGTCGCCGCGTTTTTCAAGGGCGAGCCCGGTGGTGACACGGGCGAGTCGCCCCGGCAGCAGCGGCGCGCAGCGGGAGATCGCCTCGTCCGGGCGCCCCGCGCGAAGCTCCCACAGGGCGTCCAGGACATCGGCGACCTCTGGCAGGCCCGCGCGGATGCCGCGAATGGCGTCGGGGTTTGCCTGGTACTTTTCGGTATCAATATCGAGCCAGAGGCGGATCGTGTTGAGTTGGGCGAGGGCTTCCTGGATCACTCTCGCGACCTGTTGATCGGTCATATTGCCGCGTGAGCGCGGGTTACGGAAGCCGGTGATGAGCTTCTCCGTCTGGGCGGAGTAGTCCCGCATTCCGCCGGCGAGGGCGGCGCGATCGCCGGCGGCGTCGGCGGCGAGCAGGTAGACGGTGCCAATGGCCGCGGGGAAGTACACATCCTCGGGCTTGGTGGCATCGTCCGTGGGTCGGCGGGCCTCAATCATGGAACGGATGACGCGGGCGGCCTTGTCGCGCTCGGAGGCGAGCGAGTCTCCGAGGCCCTTGACTACCTGCGCGGGACCATCCGAGTACCAGCGAAGGACGGTGTTTTCGACGACAGCCCCGTCACCGGGCTTGGAGATCAGGCTGGAAATCGTGAGGGCGTTGGTGTGGAATCTGAGCGCGGCGCGATACGCCCCGGCGATGGTCAACTCACGGGCGATCGAGAGGTGAATATTGGGATCGACCGGGTCGGCCTTGAGCAGGTTGACGAGCAGGTCCAACCGACCCGCGGGGTCGTTGGCCACCCGTTCAGCGAAAAAGGTGGCGGCCAAGGCCGCGGCTTCTTTGTGCGTCGAATCGAGCGAGATCGACTGGCCGAGCTTGTCCTTGAACCCTTTGTCGTCGCCGCGTTCGCGCAGGAGAAGGGCCTCGTCAAGCGCCAGGCGGGAACGGATGGATGCGTCGAGCGAGGTGTTGGAAATGTACCGTTCGTACGCGGCGAGGCGTGACTCGACGGTGTCGTGATCGCGCCCGATGGTGGCGCTGATCAGCCGAAGCGTGGCGACGGCATCCGTGGGGTCCTTCATCAGGAGCGCCCGGGTGTGCTCGAGCACGGCGTCGGTGTTGCCGGCGCCATGCGCGGCCTCTATCAGCCGCCGGATGATTGTGGTGTTTTCAGGATCGAGTTCGTGGGCCAGACCCAGGATGATCATCGCGGCGTTGTAGTCCGCGGCGGTGGGGGAGTTGACCGAGCGGAGGTCGATAATCGCGATACGTGCGATCTCACGGGCGGCGGTCTGGCTTGCGTCAGACTCGGGCTGCTGTGGCACGGCGAAGGTTGAGGAGGTCGCCGCGGAGAGGAGGCACACGAAGAGGAGCCCGATCCATCGAGGGGTCATGGAACGCGCACTCCAACGATGAGGGGAACGAGAATGAAGGCGAGCGTGAACATCTCGATGCACCAGCCGGCCTGACCTTCGCGAAGAGTGGGGAACATGCGATCCGCGACGCTGTACATGAATACGAGGTTGCCCGCCGCGATGCTGGAGATACCGATGAGCACGACGGTCCGCGACGACAGAATCAGAACCGCCGGGGTTTCGATGGCGAGCCACAAACCGAGCAACACCAGGCACGCGGCCCACGCCGTGGCCATGAGGCCGAGAATCAACATGGTTGTCGAACGGGGAAGGCTCACGGTCTGAGAGGTCCTCGGCAGTCGGTACAACGTAGCGGGAGGGTCGCTGGTTCGCGAGAGCGAAGGGGAATCAGCCCAGGGCCATGGTCATCAGGAACTCGGCGTTGGTCTTGACCTTCTTCAGGCGAGACTTCATCAGTTCCATGGCCTCCACCACGTTCATATCGGACAGAACCTTGCGCAGGCGGTACACCAGCTCCAGCTCCTTGGGGTCCATGAGGAGCTCTTCGCGACGGGTGCCGGAGGCCCCGACGTCGATCGCCGGCCAGATGCGCTTCTCCACCAGCTTGCGGTCGAGGTGGAGTTCGCTGTTGCCCGTGCCCTTGAACTCTTCGAAGATGACCTCGTCCATCTTGGAGCCGGTGTCGACCAGGGCGGTGCCGATGATGGTGAGCGAGCCGCCGCGTTCGATGGCGCGAGCGGCGCCGAAGAATTTCTTAGGCCGGATCAGGGCGTTGGAATCGAGACCGCCGGACATGATCTTGCCCGAGTGCGGCATGTTGGCGTTGTAGGCGCGGGCGAGGCGGGTGATGGAGTCGAGGAGGATGACGACGTCATCCCCGAACTCGACCATGCGCTTGGCCTTCTCGATGACCATCTCGCAGACCTGGACGTGGCGGGAAGAGTCTTCGTCGAAGGTGCTGGCGACGACTTCGACGTCCTGGCAGTTGCGCCGGAAGTCGGTGACTTCTTCGGGGCGCTCATCGACGAGGAGAACGATGATTCGCGTGTCCTGGTAGTTCTTGCGGATCGCCTTGGTCATCTTCTGGAGCAGCACCGTCTTGCCCGTGCGTGGCGGAGCGACGATCAGTGCGCGCTGGCCCTTGCCGACGGGCGCGACCAGGTCGATGATGCGGCACTCAATTTCATCCGGCGTGGTTTCGAGGATGAACCGCTGCTCCGGGTGGAGAGGGGTCAGGTCCTCGAAGTTGGACATGCCGTGGATCTTGCCCGGGGCGCGGCCATTGATCTCGTCGACACGGAGCAGCGCGAAGTAGCGTTCACTTTCCTTCGGGGGACGAATCAGGCCCTTGACGATCATGCCCTTGCGGAGGCCGAAGCGGCGCACCTGCGACGGGCTGACGTAGATGTCATCCGGGCCGGGCAGGTACGACTGCTCGGGGCTTCGGAGGAACCCGAAGTGGTCGGGCATGATCTCGAGCGTGCCCTCGCCGAACATGAGGCCCTGCTTGGCGGCGCGGGCCTTCAGGATCTTGAAGATCAGTTCCTGCTTGGGGTACAGGTTGAAGTCGACCAGGCCTTCTTTGGTCGCGACCTTGTGAAGCTCCTCGATGTCCATCCGCTGGAGCTGCGAGATGCTGATCGCGTCTTTACCCGCCGAGGGACTGGCCGCGGCGATTTTCTCGAGCTCGGCTGCTTCGCGTTCGAGTTCTTCATCGCTGGGAAGCGAGTCGTGGAAGGCCTGATGGTGAGAAGGATACGGACCGCCGCCACCACCGCCTCCGCCCATTCCGCCACCCATGCCCCCCATGCCAAAACCGCCGCCGCCCTTGCGGCGCTTCTTCTTTCGACGGCCTGAACGGAAGTCTCCTTGTCCACCTTGACCGTACGGGAATCCGCCGCCACCCTGACCACCACCGCCCGGGTATCCCTGGCCACCTTGCTGACCGCCACCTTGCTGGCCTCCGCCTGGTTGGCCGCCCTGGCCTCCAGCTTGTTGGCTTGGTCCGCCTTGACCCTGGTGGCCGCCGCCTTGACCGCCGCCTTGTCCGCCACTGTGGCCTCCACCCTGCGGTTGCCCACCGTGGGGACGCGGCTGCTGGGGAGGTTGGGGGCTCTCCGCTCGCGGGGGTTCGGGGGCTCGAGGCGGTTCAGCCGGCCGCGGCGGTTCGGGGCGACGTTCTTCAGACTTGGGTTCCGGTTTCGCGTCAGCCTGCGGCTTGCGCGGAGCGGACTTGCCCTTGGATTCTTCATCCACCACGGACGGTGTCTTGGCCATATCAACCTTTGGGGGAGAACCGGTCAATGCCGGTCAATGGAACACGGGCGCCTGTGCCCGCAACTCACGAGTTCTGGAGGGAGTTTCCCGCGGTTTGACCCCGTCGCGGGTGCCGGTGCTTCCTTCAGAAGCGGCTCGGTCGTGACATCTATCGGACAAGTCTAGGCCGTGTCGTGACCGGTATCCGGCGGGAGGTCAAGACCGGGGTCTGCCAGCCGAAGTGAGGCGGGCCAATGCGCTGGCCACCTTGGGTCTCAGGTCCACGGGTGAACCGTCGTTGACGATGGTCAGGGTCGAGCGTTGGCGTTTCTCGTCGAGCGGCAGCTGCGCCCTTTCGCGGCGGGTCAGTTCGGCTTCTCCCCAGTTCCTGGTCTCGCTGATCCGTTTGAGCCGGACCTGGCGAGGTGCATCTACGAAAATCACGGCGTCACACTCGGCGTCAACGCCGGCTTCGAAGAGGAGAGGGGCGTCGATGACGGCCGCCTTGGCGCCGGTGGCCTGGGCTTGTTTGCGGAGGTCGGCGCGGCGGGCCCGGACGAGGGGGTGGACCAAGGCTTCGAGGGCCGCCCGGTCCTTGTCCGACTTGAAGATGATGTCCGCGACGGCGCGGCGGTTGACCAAGCCTGAGGCATCCAGGATGCCGCGGCCCCACCAGTTTACGAGTTGATCACGAACCTCCTGGCGGTCGAGCGCTTCCTTTGCTTCCTTATCGGAGTCAATGACGAAGCAGCCGAGGGAGGCGAGGATCCGTGCGACTTCGGACTTGCCCGAGCCGATGCCGCCGGCGAGGCCGATGACGGGGAGGTGAGCCGCGGCGGGTGAGGGGGCGGAGCGTCGGGGTGCGGGCATCGAAGCCGGCGCGCGTTGGGCGGCGTCTCGAATCGCCGCGAGGACCTGGTTGGGTTTGGGCACCATGAGGAGATTGATGGCGGGTCCATCGGCGCCTGCCGTCGCAACGCCGACGGTGCCGAGGTTGAACACTTGTTCAAGAAGCGATCGGCTGACGGTGGTGTGTTGAATTCGGCGAAGGGGTACATCCGCGCCAACGACCCGGAAGATCCCGGTGCGGATGATGATGCGCTCGTTTGTCAGGATGTACGCACGGGCGAGCCATGTGAAGATGCGCCACGCAAACCCGAGCGCGAGCCATGCCCACGCCGCGTAACCGAGCTTGGGGATCGGATCGGGCGAACTGATGCGTGCGACGATCGAATGGATGATGAACGCCGCGGCGGCGGGTGCGAGCCACCAGAACTGACGGTAGAGCAGGACGAAGAGGAAGCCGGGGCGTGTGCGGAGGATCTGGGTTTCGTGTGCGGGGACAATGTCGTCCGGCGTGCTCTTCACGCGCTGGGTCCCTTGAGCACCGCAATCTGCGGGTAGTTGCGGTAGTGGCCGTCGTAGTCAAGCCCGTAGCCGACGACGAAGGCGTCGGGAATGTCGAAACCAACGTACTCGCAGTCCACTTCCTCGACGCGGCCCACTTCCTTGCGAAGCAGCACGGCGATGCGGAGGCTGGCCGGGCGCTGCTCGGCGGCGAGGCGACGGACGAGGCCGAGCGTGCGGCCGGAATCGAGGATGTCGTCCACGATCAGGATGTGCTTGCCGGCCAGGTCCTGCGGGAGTTCGCCGCGGATTGCCGCTCCTTTGGACTGCATCGTGCGGCCGGGATAGCTGGAAACCGCGACGACGCCGAGGCGCATTTTCAGGGGCATCTGGCGGATGAGGTCGGCGACGAAGACGACGGCACCGGTGAGGATGGGGATCAGCGTGATCTGGTCCTGGCCGGTGCGTTCGACGTCGCGCTGCAGGTCGGCCGCGATCTGACGGCCCATCTCGCGCACACGCGTGGCGATTCGGGCTTCATCAATCAGAACGCGTTCAATCTCAGGGAACATGGTGGAAAGGATAGGGCGGGGGCCGCATCATTTGAGGGGGACTGCTCGGGCCGAATAGGCTGCGAGCAGGGCATGCGCCTGATCGCCCATCAAGACCTCTGTGTGCTGATCGCTGAACCCGACGTAAAGGCGTTCACCGATCCAGAGAGACGGGTTGGTGTAGACGACGGGCACGGGTGTACCGAGTTGCCAGCCTTGCGAGGGGCGCGGGATGTAGAAGAACGCGGGCTGATCGCCGTCTGCCTCTCGGAGCGTGAACAGTTCAGGAGATGCGATGTTCGTCTCGACGAGGACCGACACAACGGAGTTCGGGTCTGGAAGTGCGCCGTGGTTGTCCTGAGAATACGTGAGAAGGCCGGCGACGATGCCGCGGAATTGAGAGGCTACTCGAAGGGCGGGGCCCTGATCGGTAGACCGGCTGGGTGGGTGAGGAATGAAGAACAGCCCGGTGACGCCGGCGAGCACGGCGACTATCCCGATCGAGCGGGCGATGCACCAGCGCCGTCCATCGAACGCGAAGCGGTTGTGGGGACCGGGTGAGACCATCACTCAGACTACATCGCTGAAGCCGTGGGAGTTCGTCCGGAACGGATGTCCGCGCGCCGACGTTGAGATGTCATGGCGAAGATCCCGAGGACCGCGACCATGCTGCCCGGCGCCGGGACCATCACCACCCATCCCTCCTGGCGTTGACCGACTCCTGGAACGGTGTGGTATCCCGTTCCGACGATGACTGTGCCGTCGGAACTGATTGAGCGGCCTTCGTAAAGCGTCCAACCGGCGAGGTTGACACCGAGCGTCGGCAGGTACGTGTTGAGGTCCACCAGCCCGAGCGCAGGCGTCCAGAGGGTCGCAACGGAGACGCCGGTGGGAAGCGAGGCGCTGCCGACGATCGTGTCACCGTCGTAGTCCACGCCGTAGGCCGTGGCGTAGGAGCCGCCGGGGAAGAACATCGGTTGAGCCGGTCCGGCGCCGACCCAGCGGACGGCAACCGAGGCGCTCTCGCCGACGGCGACATTGCCGTCACCGCTGACGGCCTGGGCCCGGGCATAGGGAGAGGTCGCGATGCGTGGGAGAGCGACCATCCCGCTCGAGGTCCACCTGAAAGCGTCGGTATTGGTTTCGCCGACGATGACACTGCCGTCAACGGAAATTCCGAAGCCGCGGCTTGAGTTCTGGCCCGGAAGCGAACCGAGATCCTGGAAGCCCGCGGCGGACGTCCACCGATACCCGGTGGCGCCGCGCGACCCGGTCATGACGGTGCCGTCGCCGCTCATATCCCATGTGTCGGAGGGAGTGATCGGCTCCGGATCGGGCACGGATTGCGGTACGCCGTTGACCCAGCGGACGACTTTCCGATAGTTGGGGTTCGCGGTTATGTCGGCGTTTCCGCCGATGATGGTGCCGTCGGAGTTGACGGCGATGGCATTGGGGTTGCCGAAACCGGCCGGGCTGCCCAGCTCCTGCATCCCGGTCCCGAGCCTCCATTGGAACGCGCGTGACGTTGCCAGGTTCGCGGGGGAGGAACCGACGATGGCAGAACCATCGCGGCTGATGTGAAACGGCTGGCTGAACTGTCCACCGGGAAGTACGCCGAGCGGGAAAAACGATGCCGATGGTGGCGGGTCCGGGCGGGCAAAAGCGCGTCCCGCGGGCAACACGGCGCTCAACGCAATCACGGCGGCACACAACGGTCTCATGCTGTCTCTCCCCGAAACTGTTGCCACCATGATAGTAAAAACGACAAAGTGCAAAAGCCGATTTGGACGTCTCGGAGCGGCGACAGGCCGGGAAGGGTTCAGGGCCGATGAATACGATGTTCCGCTCCGGATGAAAGGACGAATCGAATGGGTGTTGTGTGGATCGCCTCGTACCCCAAGTCCGGCAACACGTGGATGCGGTTCCTGCTCGCGAACTACCTCGCGGGCCCCATCGAAAGCAGCGCCAGGGTCGAAGAACTCATTCCCGACCTGATGAAGCAGAGGGACCTGCTCGCGCTGCTGAACTCGCGCCCGACGCTGTACAGCAAGACTCATTGGAGCTGGAGCCCGGCGCACCCGCTGGCCAACGCGACCGAGAAGGCGATCGTGATCGTCCGCCACCCCAAGGATGTCCTGCTCAGCAATCTCAACTACCGCCGCCTCGACAGGGTGATGGACAAGATGTTCACGGATGAGCAGTACGCGACCGAGTTCATCAACCAGGGAGGCGATCCGGCCTACATCGTCGCGGGCCTGGGCAACCTGGAGTCCAACGTTGCGTCATGGCTCGACGCATCATTCACTCAACCGCGACTGTTCGTGCGTTACGAGGACATGAAGGCCGATGTCCGGAAGGTGCTCGAAGAGGTTGTCTCGTTCCTCGGGCTCCCGGCCGAGCCGGAGAAACTCAAGATGGCCGCGACACGATCGAGCTTTGATCAGATGCGTGCCATTGAGGTGAAGGAAAAGGTGGCCAGGAAGACCACGGTGTTCTCCGGCGATGCCCCGCGCCCGGGCAAACCGCGGTACTTCATGAATAAGGGCGAGGTTCGCGGCTCGCTGGCCCATATCAGCCCGGAGATCGATCGCGCGTTTGATGCGCGGTTCGCCTCGCTGATGCAGTTGCTGGGCTACTCAAAGCCCTAACTCGCCGCGGACCGATATCCTGTCCGCATGCTCACCATCGAATACGCCAACTGTCTGTCGGACCGCGTCGGCAACCACGGGCTTGATCCCGCTGAACTGGACCCGGCGGGCGATGCCGCGGCATCGGTCGCGGTGCTGACCCGGAAGCTCGCGAAGACGCGCGGGACGGGCTGGGAGCGTTGGCGCGAACTCGCGCAGGGGGCGATGCGGAAAGAGCACGTCGAGGGTGTGTCGAGGGCGGTGGATCGCTGCCGCGGGAAGTTTGACAACCTGGTGGTGCTGGGCATCGGCGGTTCGGCTCTCGGGAATATCGCGCTGCAGGCGGCGCTGAACCCGTACACGTACAACTTTGACTCGCCACGCAAGACGCCGCGGATGTTTGTCGTCGACAACGTGGACCCGGCGTACTTCGGATCGGTGCTGAAGTTCTGCGAGCAGAACGGTGGGTTCAAGAAGACGCTGTTCAACGTCGTGAGCAAGAGCGGGGAAACGGCGGAGACGGCGGCGCAGTTCATGGTGATCCGTGACCTGCTCAAGAAACATGTCGGCGCGGATTACAAGTCCAACATCGTCGCCGTGACGGATCCCAAAGTCGGAACGATGCGGAAGATCTGCGACTCGGAAGGATTCACTACATTGCCCGTGCCGGACGGAGTGGGGGGGCGATTCAGCGTGCTCTCGCCCGTGGGGCTCTTCTCGGCGGCGATGTGCGGGATCGACATCAACGCCCTGCTCGATGGGGCGGCGTCGATGGACGCTCCCTGCTCACGGGAGGAAATGGCGCGAAATCCCGCGGCGATGATCGCGTTTCTTCTGTGCGAGCTCGGCGCGAGCAAGGGCAAGACCAACCACGTGATGATGCCCTACGCCAACGCGCTGTACCTGCTCGCGGACTGGTACCGGCAGTTGTGGGCCGAATCCCTGGGCAAGCAGGTGGATCTCTCGGGCGAGACGGTGTACACGGGGTACACGCCGATCAAGGCCCTGGGCACGACCGACCAGCACTCGCAGGTGCAGCTGTACCGCGAGGGCCCCAACGACAAGGTGTTCTGCTTTCTTGAAGTCGAATCGTTTGAAGGCACCGGCGGCGATGTCACGATCCCGACGGGCCTGGGCGTTGAGGCGATCAAGTACCTCGAGGGCAAGTCGATGACGACGCTGCTCAACGCTGAGAAGCGGGCGACCGAGTACGCGTTCATCGAGAGCCAGCGGCCGAACTTCACGATCAAGTGGCCGCGGATCGATGCGTACCACGTGGGCCAGTTCATCTACCTGTGGGAGGTGGTGACGGCTTACGCGGGGTTGATGCTCAATATCGATGCGTACAACCAGCCGGCGGTGGAGACTGGAAAGGTCGCGACATTCGGGCTCATGGGCCGGGGCGGGTATGAAAAGCACAAGTCCGCCGTGGAGCGGGCGCTGTCGGCGACGGCCCGGGTGATTCGCGACTGACGCCATCTCGGAACGTGAGGCCGTCAGGAGCGACCGTACACCGGCACCAGCGCTCCTCGTGTCACGCGATTGTCGGGCGACGCCAGAAACGCGATGGTCGCGGCAACTTCGTCGAGCTTTGGCCACTTGGAGAAGTCGGCATCCGGCATGGACTTGCGGTTGGCCGGGGTGTCCATGATGGACGGGACGACGGCGTTCACCAGGATTCCACGGGGGGCCACTTCGGCGGCGAGGGATTGAGTGATGGCGGCGACGGCGGCCTTGCTCGTGGCGTAGGGAACCATTCCGGCGCCGAGTTCGGGCATGAGTCCCGGGCGGGCGGCGACGTTGACGATGCGTCCCCCGGAGTCCCTCATCCGTTTGACCGCTTCGCGGCAGCAGAGGAAACAGGACAACGCGTTGCCCTGCATCATGGAGACAAAGTCAGCCTTGGAGACTCTGTCCGCCGGCCCCATGGCGAACCCGCCGGCGATGTGGATCGACGCCCACAGCGGCATACCCGCAGCGAAGTTTGAAAAGAGCTTCTCAATCGTCGGTTCGTCCGTCAGCTCGATGCCGGTGTGGATGCGAACCTGGGCGTGTTCTTTGAACGGGAATCGTGAGAGTTCGTCGGGCTTGAGGCATGTGACGTGGCAGGTCGCCCCGGAACGGATCAGAAGATCGACGGCGGCGGAGCCAAGTGCCCCAGTTCCGCCCGTCACAACCACGTTCTTGCCACCAAAGTCGAGTTTCATGCATAAACTCCGGAGGTCCCAAGCGTAGCGTTGCAGGAGCCCCGGCCATGCCGATCTACGAGTATGTGTGCGAGAAGGATGGGTCCGTGGTCGAGTTGCTGCGCCCGATGGCGGACGCCGACAAGCCCGTAGAGGACCCCCTCGGTAAAGGACGGCTCTTCAAGCGCAAGCACTCCACGTTCGCCACCGGCGGGGTGGGTGCGGCCGGCAGCGGGGGTAAGCCCACCTCAGGCGGGTGTTGCCCCTGCGGCAAGAGTCACGGCGGGTGCGGATCCGCCAACTGACCATCTTCGGGCGAGGGCTTCGGGCGAGGGCTTCGGGTGAAGGGCGCGGCGGGGGATCGATTGGCACGCTGGTTGTGACTCTGGCTCATTATGAGCCGTGGTATGTCATTTCCGATTGGATGCCGGCGATTCGTGCGCGGTTTCGCGCGCTTCGTTGCGCAGGAGGCGCACGCATGAGTTACGGCATGGAAATCGCCGCGTCGGGCGCGCTCACCAGTCTGTACCGGATGGATGTGCTGGCGAACAACCTCGCCAACCTGTCAACGGTCGGATTCAAGGCCGATGCGCCGGTTCTGATGCAGCGTGATCCGGTGACGGTTGAGGACGGCGTGTCGCTCCCGTCAGACAAGTTGTTGGAGAGACTGGGGGCCGGGGTGCTGCCGGCGCCGAATCGAACAAGCTTTGAGCAGGGGACGCTGACCACCACGGGGAACCCGCTGGACCTTGCCATCGATGGCGACGGTTTCTTCCTGCTCCTCGATGAACGCGGCGAGGATGCCGATCGTCTGCGGCTGACGCGAGATGGGCGGTTCACTCGCAACGGGGATGGAACGCTGGTGACCGCCGCTGGCGGGCGATCGGTTCTCGATGTCACCAACCGCCAGATCGTCCTCGAGGACCCCTCGCCGATCCTGATCGGGCCCGACGGGTCGATCCGGCAAAACGGCAAGGAAGTGGCTCGAATCCAGGTCTGCACGGTGCCCGATCGATCGAAGCTCTCCAAGGTTGGCGAAGGCATGTTCCGGGCTCCGTCCGAATCCATGACGAGCTTGCTCAGCGCCAAGGGCACTGTCAAGCAGGGCATGATCGAGGGTTCATCGGTGGATCCCATCCGCGCCATGCTCGGCGTGACCGAAGCCGGCCGGGACGTCGAGGCCAACCTCGGCATGATCGCCAGCCACGACCGCATCACTGAACGGGCCATCAACGGCCTTGGACGAGTCGCCTGACGGAGTAACCCATGGCCAATATCGCACTTCAGTCCGCGGCGACAGGGCTCGCGGCACTCAACACGAAGCTCGACGTCATCGCCAACAACCTGGCGAACGTCAACACGACGGGCTTCAAGGCCAGCCGCGCGAACTTTCAGGATCTCATGTACATCGAGCGGGCGGCGCCGGGCGTCGAGAACGCGATCGGCGACAAGCGGCCGACGGGGCTTTATGTGGGTCTTGGCGTTGAGGTGTCTGGGACGCAGAACGACTTCTCGCCGGGCACGGCCCTCACCACGAACCGAAACTACGACCTGCGGATTGACGGAATTGGCTTCTTCAAGGTCAAAGTCGAGGATGCGACCGGGGGTGGATCGGCGTACACACGCGCCGGCAACTTCTCGCTCAACGCCGACAGCGAACTCGTTCTGGCCAACGACCAGGGACGGCGGCTCCAGCCGGGCGTTCAGATTCCGCCCGACGCGACATCGGTCACGATCAGCCCCGACGGCCGCGTGAGCGTGCTTCAGCCCGGGCAGACGGCGTACCAGGAAGTGGGGCAGATCCTCTTGACGGCTTTCGTGAATCCGGCGGGACTCAAGCAGGTTGGAGAGAACCTGTGGGTCGAAACGCCCGCGTCGGGACCGCCTATCGAGGGAACGCCGGGCACCGAGAATCGCGGCCGCCTGATGCAGGGCCAGCTCGAAAGCTCCAACGTGGATCCCACCTTCGAACTCATCGAGATGATCCGTACGCAGCGGTCGTTCGAGATGAACAGCAACACCATCCGCGCGGCGGACGCCACGCTGCAGGCCATCGCGCAGCTTCGTCGGTAATCCAGTGACCGGAGCCTGATGTGAAGACGAGCTCGAACAACTGGACTGGGTGGCGGCTGGCAACTGTGCTAGCGACCGTGCTTGGACTGGTGAGCCCCGCGCTGGCCCAGAGCACCATCGAACTCAAGAGCGCCGCCCGTATCAAGCCCGGCGCGGCCGTCACTCTGGCCGATGTCGCGACTCTCTCGGGCGATGAAGCCATCGCCCTCGGCCACGTGACCGTGCTGCCGGAGAGTGCCTCCCGCGCATCGAAGCTCTCCATCCAGGACCTGCGGCGCACCCTCAGTGAGCAACAACGGGTCAACTGGGGACGAATCACGCTGCGGGGTTCGACGTGTCAGCTCGCTTCAACCGATGCGGCGCTGAAGCCCACTCCATCGCTCCTGACGCCCAAAGCCCCGGCGGCGGTCGATCCCACTTCGGTGCGAAAGGCTGTGTCGGATCGAATTGCCAGGATCGTCCAGGCGGACGCAGCGGCCTTGAAACTGAGCTTCGACACCAGTGATGAAGAGATTCTGAACTTGTCCACGACGGGTCGCACGCTGGAAGTCAAGCCCACGGCGGCGTCGGACCGGCTGCCGCTCGCCATCACGTTGTACGAAGGCGACCGGATCGTGGCGTCCAAGTCCATCCGTGTCGGTGTGCTGGTGAGGCGTACGGTGGTCATCGCGGCCGTCGCCAAGTCTCGCGGCGAATCTATCGGGCCGAGCGACGTCACCATTGATGAGCAGTGGGTGGGTCCGAATCTCAAGGCGGCCACCGCCGACGCGGTGATCGGATCGGCCGCGCAGGGACGGATCGCAACGGGGCAGATCTTCGGCCTCGGCGACGTCGCCGCTCCGCTGATCGTCAGCAAAGGCGAGCAGGTGAATGTGTCGTGCATCAGCGGATCCATCGTTCTGTCGACCAAAGCCCGGGCGATGTCGTCGGGCCGGGTCGGCGATGTGATCACATTCCAGGGCCTGGAAGACAAACGGACCTTTACGGCCCGCATGAGCGGTCGAGGAAGGGCGGTCGTCACGGCCGACACCTCGCCGGCCGAATCGAGCGGTGTGGAGAAGCAACCATGAAGCGATCAATCCTGTGCGTGATGCTGGCCGTCGGTGCGCCGGCGGCGGCCCAGAACCTGTTCCTCGCACCCCAGCCGGCGATGCCGGTCGGAACCGAGGGCCAGCGACCGGACCCCGCCACGCCGCTCTACAACGTGAGCATGACGGCCGTTGTCCCACCACCGCCGCGGCAGTTCAGGATGCACGACCTGGTGACCATCATTATCGAGGAAACCAGCCGCCAGCAGGCCGATCAGACCAGCAAGTCGGACAAGACCTACGACGTAAAGGGCGATCTGAACAGCATTCTGGACCCTCGCGAACTCATGAAGCTGCGCCTTCGGTCGTCCTCGATCAGTGACCTGGAGCTCCTCAACGCGGCGTACAAGCAGAAGTTCGACGGCAAGGGCACCTACACCCGAAACGATTCGTTCTCGATGAAGATCCAGGCGGAGATCATCGACGTCAAGCCCAACGGCACCGTCACGATCGAGGCTCGTAAGCACGTGGACAAGAACGGCGAAACCATGTCCACCGTTCTCTCGGGCGTGTGCCGGATTTCGGACATCACCCAGAACAACTCGGTGCTTTCGAGCCAGATCGCGGACCTGACGCTTGTCACCAAGAGCACGGGCGAAGTGGACAAGGCCGCCAAGAAGGGCCTGATTCCGCGGATTCTCGAGACAATCTTCGCGTTCTGATCTGAGCGGGGCCCGCTTGCCCCGCGTCATTGGCACGGGCATTGCGATTCCGAGGATTGGAATCGTCGGACAGGTGCAGGAGGCACGCGAATGCGAACAACCCTGGTTCGAATCCTGGCGCTCGTTGCGCTCCTCGGCACATGCTGCCGCGGGTACTGCGCGACCACCGTCAAGGAGATCGCGCGGATCAAGGGCCAGGGCGAGAACGTCCTTCGCGGACAGGGGCTGGTCTTTGGCCTCAACGGCACCGGCGAATCGGGCAAAGAACTGGTGATGGCCCGTTCGCTCGCCGAGTACTACCGAAACAACGGCAACCCGGTAACGGACCTGTCCGACCTCAAGGGCGCCAAGAACGTTGCCATCGTCAACGTGTTCATCACGATTCCCGAGGGCGGGGGTCGTATCGACGACACATTTGATGTCTCGGTTCAGGCCACACACAGCGCCAGCAACCTGACCGGCGGCGTCCTGTACCTCACCCCGATGCTCGGACCGCTGCCCAACCCCAAGGACACGCCGTGGGCGTTTGCCCAGGGCGACATCGTCGTTGAAGACAAGGCCAATCCCCGCCGGGGTCGTATTCGTGCCGGTGGGCGGCTGGTCAAGGACATCCTCCGGGGCGATGTGGGCGACACGTTCACGCTCATTCTCCGGCCCCCGTATCAGGGGTGGTCCTCGGCGAACACGGTCGCCGCGACGATTACGCAGGAGTTGTACGGCAAAGTGGGCCGGAATCTCAGTGGGTTGCCGCCGATCGCGACCGTCATCGATGACCGCAGCATCCGCATCGATGTGCCGGCGTCGGAGCGATCAGATCGGGCCGGCTTCATCGGAGATGTGCTGGCGACGCCGATCAATATCGCCCTCCTCAAACTCCCCGCGCAGGTCATCTACAACAGCGAATCGCAAATGATCATCCTCACGGGCGATGTCGAAATCAGCCCGGTCGCAATCACCCAGAAGGACCTGACGATCACGACGACCGTCCCCGCCCCGGTCGCAACGGCCGACAACCCGGTCGTCGAAACCAAGCGGTGGACGTCCATGTCCACGGGCGGTCGGGACGCCGACAAGGCCAAACTCCAGGACCTGCTCAACGCCTTCAACCAGCTCAAGATTCCTGTGACCGAGCAGGTTGCCATCCTGTCCATGCTCGAAAAGACCGGCAAACTCCACGCGCGTCTCATCCGGGACTGATCTATGCCCCAGCGAATCGACAGCTTCGGCGGTCAGCCCCTCTTCGGTGGCTCTTCGCGCCCGTCCGACCTGCAGAAGACTCAGCAATCGTTCCTGAATGTTCTTGGCAAGCACCTACCCGATCAGGCGCCGCAGACGCCCGCCGAAAGGGTCCGTGATGTTGCCGAGCAGTACGTGTCCATTGCGCTCGTCCAGCCCATGCTCAAGCAGCTCCGCGAAACCAGCAACGCCGCGCCCCCGTTCGCCCCGACCCAGGCCGAGAAGCAGTTTCGTGCGCTGACCGACGCCGATCTTGCGCAACGAATCGTTCACGCCAAGCACTTCCCGCTGGTGGACCGACTGGCACGCGACCTGCTCAGGCAAGGAACAAAGCCGCCCGCCGAGCTCTCGTCCAATCTCGGCGCATCCGCGGCCGCCGCGTCGGCCAACTTGAAAGTCCTGCCGTGAAGCACATCGTCTCGAAATCACCTTCACCGCCGCACGTGGCCCAGGAGCCCGTCGCCGCTCTCGAAGCCGTGCTGACCGAGCTCACACTGGTCCACGAGGAGCTGCTCGACCTGGTCCGCGAGCACCGCCGGGGCATCTCCGGCAACGATTCCGCCGCGATCCAGGAATGCCTCTCCCGCCAGGGCATTCTCGGCGTTCGTGCGAACCAGCTGGAGCGCCGCCGGCACGCCATCGTCCAATCTCTTTCCGGCAAGGCGAGGGCGACCATCGCCGACGTAGCCGCAACGCTGCCGGCCGATGATGGCCAGCGCATCACGATGCTGGCGGCGCGGCTGCGTGAAGTTCTGTCGGAGATCCAACGGGAAAACAGCGTGGTCCGTGCCGCGACCCAGTCGCTGGCTTCGCACATCGACGGGCTGATGCAGCAGGTGGCGCGGGCACTGAGCCGGGCGGGGACGTACGGACGGCAGGGCAAGGTCGAAGGTGGTCCGGTCGCGTGCGGCCTGGACATGGTGCACTAGGAACTCCCCATGGGTTTGACCAGTTCACTCCAGATCGGCAACTCGGCCCTCAACGCGGCCCAACTGGCCATCCAGGTCACGGGCAACAACCTCGCCAATGCCGCGACGCCGGGATACTCACGCCAGATCGCGTTCATGGAGCCGAACCGTTCTGACGGCGGCGGCCGGCTGCAGGTCGGGACGGGCGTCCGCGTCAGTGGCATCCGGCGTCAGATTGATGAAGCACTGCAGGCTCGCGTGTGGAGTGGCGTCTCGCAGGAGGCGTCCGCCCAGCAGCAGAGCAGCATCATGTCGCAGATCGAGGCCGTCCTCGGCGAACTCGGCGACAACGATCTCTCCAGCCAGCTCTCGAAGTTCTTTGCGACGTGGTCGGAGCGAGCGAACCTGACGCAGTCGAGCGCGGTGGTGATCCAGCAGGGCCAGCAGTTGGCGGACTTCGTCCGGCGCATGCGCGTCGACCTGACCGACCAGCGGAACCAGATCGATCGTCAGGTCGGGGTGCAGGTCGACCGCGCCAACGGCATTCTCGACAAGATTGCGCAGCTGAACGAAACCATTTCCGCGGCGGAGACAAGCGGCGGTCAGGCGGGTTCGCTGCGAGACCAGCGTGACGGCCTGATCACCGAACTCAGCCAGTACATGGATGTGTCGGCTGTTGAGCAGGAGAACGGCTCGATCAACGTCCTGGTCGGCTCGACGCCCGTGGTTCTTGGCCCCCGGTCGCGGGGGATCGAGCTTCGCCGCCAGTCCAGCGGCGACTCGATCCGGGTGAGCGTCAACGTGAAGGAAGACGGCGAGGGCCTCACGATCCGGTCGGGACAGATCGGCGCCAGCCTTGCCGACAGGACCGCCACCGTTGACGCCACCGTCAACACGCTCGACAGGCTCACGTCCGCCCTGATCTTTGAGGTCAACAAGCTCCACTCCACCAGCACCAACGCGCAGTGGCTGACGGGCACCGGCGCATCGCTCAGCGTGCCGACGGCGGATCGCTCGCGGGCCCTCAACGATCCCGCCAACACCACCCTTGCCGGCCTCCCGTTCCACGCCGTGTCCGGCGGCTTCACCATCAACGTCAAGTCGTCGACCGGCGCGTCGCAATCGGTCCGTATCAACGTTGATCTCGACGGGCTTGATTCCGCGGGTGCAGCCGGCTTTGGCGATGACACCAGCGTTGAGGACATCATGACCGCCCTCAACGCGATCGATGGCGTTTCGTCCTCGATCGGTGCCGATGGAAAGCTGCGCATCGACGCCGATGCCGGCTTCTCGTTCGCGCTCTCCGAGGATTCGTCCGGCGCGCTCGGCGTTCTCGGCGTCAACTCGTACTTCACGGGCACCGACGCATCGAACATCAACATCCGCGCCGACCTCAAGACCACACCCGCCAACCTGATGGTTGGCCGGCTCGTCAACGGCGAGTTCGTGGAAAACGCCGGTGCCCTCGGTATTTCACGTGTTCAGGACACGTCGCTGGCCGCCCTCGATGGCCAATCCATCAAGCAGAGCTGGCTCGATTCTGCTCAGGCGCTTGGAGTGCAGGCCGACGCCGCCAAGAACCGGGCGGAAGCATCCACCCTTGTTCGCGAAGGCCTCGACGCCCAACGGGCCGCCGTGAGCGGGGTGAGCGTCGATGAGGAGTCCGTCAATCTCCTGATATTTCAGCGCCAGTACCAGGGCGCCGCCCGGTTTATCGCCACCGTCGACGAAATGACCCAGACCCTGATTTCATTGCTCTAGCCCAAGGCCAGACATGACCTCGATCCCAGGCAATCTCCCGCGAGTTCCCAACATCCTGGTCGGCCAGCAGGCCCTCAGTTCCATCACGCGCACCAACGTCTCTCTTTTCAAGGTCCAGAGCGACCTCGCCACGGGCCGCGTGATCAATCGGTTCAGCGACGACGCCGTGAAAGCCGCGGGGATCTCCATTCTCGACGGCCGTATCGAGCGCTCCGCCCAGATCAAGCGAAACCTCGACCACGCCAACACGTCTCTTTCCGTTCTCGACTCGGCCCTCGGTGATGCCAACGAACTGGTCCTCTCGGCCAAAAGCATCGCCTCGGAACAGGTCGGCTTCAGCCATTCCGCGGAAGAACGCCGCGCCGAGGCGGTCGTCATCGACTCGCTTCTTCAAACCCTGTTCAGCGTTTCAAACCGAGAGTCCGTCGCCGGACACGTTTTCGGCGGGAGCACACCGGGCACGACGCCACTCGCGCAGCTCCTGGGTGGATACCAGTACCAGGGCCACGGCTCCGGGCTTGTCACCGACCTCCAACTCGGCTCCGAGGTGCCCATCACCTTTGGGGCCGACCAGGCCATCGGCGCGGTGTCTTCGCGCGTGCAGGGCTCGGTCGACCTGAACCCGTCCCTGACAGGCGACACTCGGCTTGTAGACGTCTTCGGCGGCCGCGGGCTTGGCGTCACGCTCGGCGTGGTCGAAATGGCGATCAACGCGGGAACCCGCATCAGCCTGGACCTCAGCGGCGCGGACAGTGTCAACGACGTGATCAACAAGATCACCGCCGCGATCCGCGACTACGAGCAGACCAACTCGACCACCGTGCTCGGGCCCGGCGGCATTTCGATGTCCGGGGGCGCCCTGACCGTCGATGTCGCGACGACCCCTCCGGGACAGACCGTTCAGTTCTTCGACCCCGCATCCGGCATCACCGGGCAGGACCTGGGCCTTGTCGGAACACCTCCCATCGTCTTCTCGCCATCCGCAAACGCCGGGGCCGACATGGCTCCGAAACTCACATGGCGCACTCCGGTGTCGTCGCTCACGGGTGTGACGGGCAGCCTCGGCTCCATCCGGATCAACAATCTCGGCCAATCGCGGATCATCGATCTCTCGACGGCCCAGACGCTCGGTGACGTCCGCAATCTGATCCAGGGAGCCGGCATCGGCATTCGCGTCGAGATCAACTCCGCCGGAACCGGGATCAATGTCCTCAACGAGGCCGCCGCCGGCACCTCGCAGTCCATGTCCATCGAGGAAGTCACCGGCCACAACCTGACCGCGACCCGACTCGGCATCCGCTCCTGCTCGGACGCGACGCTGATCTCGGACATGAACAACGGCCGCGGCGTCCGGATCGTGAACGGCAACGTGGACCCGGTGACCGGCCTTCCCGACCCCGCCCGCGATGTCGACTTCAAGATCACCCTCGGCAACACGGCGGGCACGGTCATCAACGTCGACCTCCGGCCCCAGGACATGGTGAACCTTGGCACGGTCGCGGCGCGAATCAACCAGCAGGCCCAGGCGGCGGGCGTCAATGTCCCGACGGACTTCTCCGCCGGCTTCACCGACGGCGCCAACGGCCTGACCTTGACCCAGAACGCTTCGTTCACCACCGCGATTTCCGTCACCGGGGTCAACCAGTCACTGGCCGCGGACGACCTGGGCCTGGTCAACGGCAGCTACAACGCCACATCCAGCTCGTTCGTCGCGGCGGATCGCGCAAAAGTGCGCGTAAACAACCTCTTTTCGACACTCATAGATTTGCGCGAAGCGCTCCGGAACGACAGCACCGCTGGCATATCCCTTGCGGGAGAGGAGTTGGAATCGCACATCGACCGCCTGGCGACAACCAGGGCCCTCGTGGGGGGCTACGCCAAGCGGGTCGATGACGGCGAGAAGCAGCGTGAGGACCAGGAGTTGCTCGATCAGTCGACACGCAGCCAGCTTCAGGACACGGACTTCACCGAGGCGGCGGTTCGCCTCAATCTGTTGCAGACCCAGCTGCAGGCGGGCCTGACGGTCACGGCCCAGTCTCTGCAGCGTTCCCTTCTCGACTTCATCGGCTGACGCCGGTGGCGGTCGGTTCGCAAAGGTGCTCCCGCATCGGCCGCGGGAGCAGACAGGACGTCACCGGCGAAGGTCGCCGGGTCGAGTTCGAGGCCGTCCGGAGCGTTCCGATGGATGTGCGAACGACACGGTTCGGGGTCGTGCAAATCGCGGAAGACCGCGTGATCAACTTCCCCAAGGGTTTGCTGGGATTCTCCCAGTGCAAGCGGTATTGCCTGCTGGAGCCGGGCGATGATGCATGCTTTTTCTGGCTCCAGAGTCTGGAAGAGCCGGGGCTCGCGTTCGTCGTGACCGACCCCTCGCTGTTTGTGCCTGACTACTCGGTGCCGATCCGGCCTGAGCAGATGGCCGACATGCAGCTCGCCAAGCTCGAGGACGCCCAGGTCTTCGTCATTGTCAACAAGGTGGAGCAGCAGCTCACCGGCAACCTGCAGGGCCCCCTGGTGATCAACACGGTCACCCGTGAGGGCGAGCAGATGGTCCTGGCCGAGAAACGCTGGACGACGCGGCACCCGCTGCTTCGCGTCGGCGAGCCGGCCAAAGCCACGGCCTGACCGAGTCCCGAATGTCCCCGGGCTGAGCCCGCGGGATTGTGTTCAACGGCTCGGAGAGCCGCGTGAGTGTCCCGGCCCCACCACCAGGGTGCGCCGAGGATCGGATGGAGACCGAGACAACCCGAGGCGTGGACAAGGCGGTCCGCGCAGCCAGCTAGGAAGGAGCCGCACGATGCTGGTGCTTTCCCGTCAACGAGACGAAACCATCATGATCGGTGATGAAATCGAAATCACCGTGGTGGACATCAGGGGCGACAAGGTGAGGCTGGGGATCACCGCCCCGACGCGCATCGCGGTGCACCGCAAGGAGGTGTACGAGGCGATCAAGCGCGAGAACGAACAGGCCGCCCAGTTCAACAGCCGCATACAGAACGGCGACCTGGATGTCATCCGGCGGACCATTTCCCCCGGACCTCAGAAAACCAAGACGCGTTCGAACCCGTCGGCGCTGGCCGCCGGCTCGGCCCCCAAGCCGACGCCCACGCCCCCGCAGCCGACGCCCGATCGTCGAACCGCCTAACCCGCACCCCCGATTCATGGCTGATCGCTTCTCACGGATAGAGACTCAGAACGCAATCATGGAGGATTGCAATGTCCCGGATTAACACCAACGTCCCAAGTCTCGTCGCCCGCGCCAACCTCAACAAGAGCGGCGCCGAACTGCAGACGCGGCTCGAGCGGCTGTCAACCGGTCTGCGGATCAACCGCGGCGGCGACGACCCGGCAGGCCTGATCATCTCCGAGCGGCTCCGCTCGGACATCCAGGGCAACGACCAGGGCATCAAGAACTCGGAACGCGCTTCGTCCGTCATCGCGACGACGGAGGCCGCGCTCTCCGAGGTCTCGGACCTGCTCAACTCGATCCGGGGCCTGATCGTGGAAGCCGCCAACACCGGCGCCAACTCCGCAGAGGAACGGGCCGCGAACCAGCTGCAGATCGACTCCGCGATTGACTCCATCACCCGCATCAGCAACACCGCGAGTTTCGGTGGACTCAAGCTGCTCAACGGGTCCATGGATTACTCGCTTAGCGGCGTCAAGACCTCCGCCATCTCCAAGGCCACGGTCTTCGGCGCCAGCTTCATCGGCGCCAGCCGGCTCCAGGTGGATGTCGATGTGCTCGCGTCCGCTCAGACCGGCGCCCTGTTCATGCGGGGTGACTACACCGGTACCGCCGCATCCGCCAACGGCACGGTTCTCTCGACCCTCGCGCTCCGAATCGTGGGCGCCCGAGGCGTCGCCGAAGTCACGATCATCTCAGGCTCCCCGCTGTCCAAGGTCGTCGACGCCGTCAACCAGGTCACGCAGCTGACAGGTGTGGAGGCGACGCTCATCAACGCGACCGACGCCACCAGCGGCCTGGTGTTCAAGACCTCCGACTACGGCTCCAGCCAGTTCGTCTCCGTCGATCGAATCAACGCCCCCGCCAACTCCGCGCTCTCCCCCTTCGCCACCTACCAGATCGACGGAAACGCCCCGGTCCCCAGCTTCGGCCCGCCATTCCCGTGGGCGACCATGATCACGTCCGCGGCCCTGACCGCGTCCAATCGCGACGCGGGCCGCGATGTTTCGGCTCTCATCAACGGCACGCTCGCCACGGGCGCGGGACTGTCGATCTCGATGAACACGCCGGTTCTGTCGCTCTCGCTGCTCCTCAGCGAGGACCTGGCCATCGACCCCACGGCGGGCGTTTCCAGCTTCGATATCACCGGCGGCGGCGCCCTGTTCCAACTCGGGCCGCAGGTCAACGCTCAGCAGCAGACCAACGTCGGCATCCAGTCCGTCGCCGCGACCAACCTTGGCGGCGTCGTGGTCAACGGGGTGCAGCAGTACCTCTCCTCGCTCAAGTCCGGCCAGGCCAACTCGATCGCGCAGTCCGCCCAGCGCAAGGACTACTCGATCGCCAGCGGGATCCTCGACTCCGCCATTGACGAGGTGTCGATCATTCGCGGCCGTCTGGGCGCCTTTGAGAAGAACGTCCTGCAGACCAACGTCCGGTCGCTCCAGGCCGCGTTCGAGAACCTCTCGGCCAGCGACTCCAAGATCCGTGACGCCGACTTCGCCGCCGAAACCAGCGCCCTGACCCGTGCCCAGATTCTCCAGTCCGCGGGCACGACCGTCCTCGGCCTGGCCAACCAAAGCAGCCAGCAGGTGCTCCAGCTGCTGGGCGGCTAAGCGCGACCGGCGGGCTTTCTCGCCGGCGATCGGCCGGCGGCGCGGGGCCTGGCTCTTGCCGCGGCCTTTCGCACCGCAGTCTTCGATGTGGACATGATGCTCTTCTGGTAGTACTCAATGTACTGCTCGGCCGAGACCCTCTTGATCTCGCGACCGATGACATCCAGCGCCAGGTCATCGAGCTTCTTGAAACGAATGCAGCACTTGCCCATGTCGAGCTTCTTGCCCGTCTTGGCGTAGTCGGCCTTGAACCTCTTCGCCCCATCGCTGCTGTACACGCACATCAGGTAGACCGCCATGTGGTTCTTCTGCGATGCCAGCCCCGCGAAGGGCAGAGGCTGCTTGGGATCGCAGTGGTACCCGGCCGGGAACACCGAGTGCGGCACAAAGTACCCGATCATGCCGTACTGCATGCCTTCTTCAAACTTCGAGTCCAGGTTCGCGAGAATGGCCTTCCGGACCGCGGTGATGGCCTTGCGGCGGTCCTCGGGCAGTTCCGCAATGTACTTCGCTACGGTGGTCGCCTTGCTCTGCATGCGTGCAGTCTACCGGCGAGGCAGGTTGATGACCATGTGGATCTCGTCAAAGCTCCGGCCACTCAGAACCAGCGCTCCGGGCTCTCGCCCCCAGGCCCTGAACCCGAGCCGCTCGTACAGGCGCTGCGCCGCCGGCGAGGATTCGCTCACCGAGAGGCCGGCACTTGTGACGCCCGGCCACGAAGCGGCCACATCCAGAGCACGTGCGAGCACTGAAGCACCGACCCCCGATCCTCGTGCCGACGGCGTGACGTACGCGCCCCACACGTGCGCTCGGTGAGCCAGCTTTGCATGTCGGGGTCGGTGAATGCCGACGGCGCCGATCAGGCCTGGGCCATTGAACGCGCCAGCGATAGCGTACCCCGCCCGCGAGACTTCTCGTGCGATGTGCCCCGCATCGAGCCCCACATCGTCGCCAGGACTCGCGGCAAACGCCCACGGAGAATCCAGGAGCATCTCGCGTCGGAGGGCGACATACGCCGGCGCATCATCGGGGGTCAGCGTTCGGACCAGCATGTGCGATTGTTGGTGGCGTACGAGCAGAAACACGAGGTCCAAAAACAAACGCGGGCGGCAAGGTGCCGCCCGCGTGGGGAATCGACTTGACCGAAGGCTTACGAGCAGCCGGCGGCGTAGGCGTTGATGAAGCACTGGAAGTCGTTGGCCGTCAGGCTCGGGTTTCCGGTGCTGCCGTCGCAGTTCGCGTACGAGTGGTTCGCCGCGTACTCGTTAATGAAGCACTGGAAGTCGTTGGCCGTCAGGCGCGGCGTGGCCGTGCTGCCGTCGCAGTTGGCATAGCAGCTGCCGGAGGTGAAGCACGAGCCGGTGAGGGCGACGGCGTACGTGCCGCCGGTGACGACCGACGCGCTCCAGCTTCCCACCGCTTCGGCCGCGGCCGGACCGTCCGGTGCGCGCTCAGTGGCGAAGGGCTGGTCGAGCCAGATCTCGCCGGCGGAAGTCGCGCCGAGCGGGTCTGTGTCGTACTGCGAAACGGCGAGGTAGAGGTCGCCGTTGCCCAGTGGGGAGACGAACGTGTTGGAGATGAGGGACTGGAGGACGCCGCCGGCCGGGGTGTCGTCGTTGACCGCGACGCCCGTGCCGTCGAGCTTGAACACGAAGAGCTGGGTGTCAACCGTCGTGAGGCCGACCGTGGTCGCGGA
>JBGANS010000005.1:0-262948 GCA_044222195.1 Phycisphaerales bacterium | reverse complement strand
TGTTGCCGGGGCCGACGTCTACGACCTCGCGACCGCTGATTGAACAGAAGAAGTATGTGTGCATGCGTTTAAGGATGCACCATGGCCCGAGCCACGGAAGGCCGCTGCAAGTCGATCCTCGACACGAGCGTCCTGATCAACTTCTTGAAGATCGACCGGTGCGACCTTTTGGGTTCTCACCCGCGGTATTCGTTCCTCGTGCCGGATGAGGTTGCCGACGAAGTCACCGCGGATTTCCCCGATCAGCGGGCGTGCCTGGCTGCAGCCCTCGAAGCTGGTCACCTCGAGCGCACGACCGTGACCAGCGTATCGGAGTTGGAGACCGCCGCCAGGCTCAAAGCGGTTAAGGTCGGCGTTGGCGAGTCAGCCGCGATCGCTGCTGCTATCTGCCGCGGCCTCCCGGTGGCGCTTCAAGACGACCGCGCCACCAAGAAGGGGAGGAAGATCTCGTCTTCGCTGGTGGCGGTGACGACGGAGACCATCATGGTGGACCTCATCATCGCGGGAACCATGACCGTCGCCGAGGCCGACGGGCTCAAGGCGCGGTGGACGACGCTGCGTTTCAAGATCAAGGCGAAGAGCTTCGGCGAACTCCTTCCTGATGAGAGACGACCGGAGTAGACCCTGAATGGTGTCTATGCCATCTCCACCCCGAAAACGTCGCAGCCGCCTTGAACGTATCCAGGCGGACATAGTGAGTTGCGAACCATGCCAGCCCTATGACAAGGAGGACGGCAAGGTCTTCTGGTGCGAGGGCGATCGCATGAGCATCGAGGGTTTGCTCACGTCGCACCGCGTGCCAGAAGCACGATTCGAGGAGGTCGCTACCCGGCTCCATTGCCCGAATTGCGGCGGTACCTTCGCCGTTGATGATGATGTAGGCGTCCGGACGAGCGAAGACCGGGATCGAGAGAGAACTCACCGAGACTGGGTCACTCGACTTGCCCCGCGGTTCGCAGACTTCAGCACCTATCTTGAGCGTGTGCCGTTGCTCGGTGCTCGGCACAGTATCGGAAGGCGCATTCTGAAAGCCGTGTCGAGGTTTCCCCAAACTTCGGTGAGTGCCGCTGATGAGTGGTGGAGAGGACAGGTGCTCAAGGATGGCGAATCGCCGAGCGCGGCACGTCTCGGGCCGCCCCCCGCGAGCGAGTGCCGATCGGAAGGGCGTTTCAATCACTTTGGACAGCGCGTGTTCTATGTGGCTTCAGCCATTGATGTGGCCGCTGCCGAAGCCCTACGCCAGGACGAGGGCTCGCCGTGGGTAATGTCATGGAAGCTCAACATATCTGCGCCCATGCTCGACTTGGGAGCTCATCTTGATGCGGATGAGTTGCATGACGATGCGAGCTACCTGGCGGCAGGCCTTACCTACATTCGTCCGCACCTTGCCAGAGCGAGTGACGGACCGTGGAAGCCTGAGTACTTTGTGTCACGGTTCATCGCCGACGCGGCCCGAGAGGCCGGATACAAGGGCATCCGCTACCCCAGCATTCGCTTTCCTGGCGATTGCCTTGTGCTTCTGGAATGGGACGACACGACTATGACGCCCGTCGGTGAGCCGAGGCAGATCCAATGGAACCGCAAAGCGGCCGAAGCCGCCCTGCCCTTCTAGGCAGAGGCCAATCCTTGACGAGACTGGTAACGTGACTGCCATTCCCGAAGAACAGCTCGCGCGCTGGGTAACGGAGTGCCTCACTCCCATTCTCGCTCGCCGCCAAACTCCGTTCGAGCAGTTCTGTGCTATTAGCACGAGCGTCGCCGCCACCAGTTTGATCTACCTAATGGGGCAGACCTGGTGGGACCAACGCATGTCGCCAACGTCTTCCCGCGGGCGGGCGCGCGACTTTCTGCGATACGACTCGAGCGACACAACCGACGGATCCCGAAACTCCGAACGCATTGAGGCGCTCGCTTCGGGATTGCTCAATCTTCAACACGTTTCAGGCTTTGGTCACCTCGTCCATCGTCTCATGACCGCAGACCTGGAGACCTGTCACGCCGAAGTTCGAGTCCCTGACTTTCTGGTGGGAAGTGGACGGACATTTCGGTTCAACCCGCCACGAGGTGTTCGTGGCGAGGACTACGACATTGAACTCACCCTCCCCGGGATGATCAAAGTTCCCTGTGAGATCAAGTGCAAGACCGAGCAGTCAACACCATCCAAGAGCGGACTGATCGGCGTGCTCCGGGATGTGACGGATCAGTGCCCGCGCGATGGCCCATGCGTAGGTTTGATCTCCCTGCCAGAACCATGGATGCGTGACCCGGCATTCGAGTCCATCATTGAGGAAGCGGTCAACGAGGTGTTTCGCAACTCGTCCAGACTGTGGATCGCCTGCATCATGGTCGAAATGTACATCGAGGTAGATGCACAGAACGCGGGATGTGGTCGCGCCGTCCTGCAGTTTCAGAACGACCGGGTCGCCGGCCCACGTCTCGAGGCGAACCTCATGCAAAGCCCTCTGCAATGGATGTACTGCCCGTCGTGGCGGTCGTGGCGTGCCCGCATTCGCAGCACTCTGCGCGACATCCCAGAAGGCGCTCACTTGGTCAATGCGGACTGGCCACGACGACCCGAGCCCTGACACCATCGATGGGTGGCACGCGCCGACAACCCAGCGGTCGGATCCGAGGCCGGCCATCGGTTCATCCGCATTCGCTAACTCGTCATCCCAAAGATCGCATCTCAAACCAAGTCCATGCCCGCAATATCACCCCGCCACTTCTTGGCCGGCCACCGGTTCGGCGGTTCCGTTCCCAGGATGGGCCAAGCCGGTGAACACCGGATTGTCGCGGACGAGAGTGCCAACTGGCCCGGGCGCCAAGCGCCACGGCCAAAGGCCGTCTACATTCTCATCGACCTTGAGATTTCTGGCCGCCAGAGAGATTGATCACACGCAGGCCGTTGGCGATGACCACCAGGGTTGCTCCGACATCGGCGAGCACCGCCATCCACAGCGTGGCCACGCCTATCAGAGCCAGCACGAAGGACGCGAGTTTGGCCCCGAGCGCAATGGTGATGTTCTGCTTGAGAATCGCCGCGGTACGCCGGCTCAACTCCAGAAACTGCGGCACCGCGCGAAGATCATCCTTCATCAGAGCGACATCAGCCGTCTCCAGGGCGACGTCGGTTCCCGCGGCACCCATGGCAAATCCCATGTCAGCCTTCGCCAATGCGGGGGCATCGTTAACGCCGTCGCCGACCATACCGACCGTTCCACCTCCCTGCCTCCCCTGTTCGGAGATCATGGCATCGATCGCCGCGATCTTGTCCTCGGGGAGCAGACCGCCTCGCGCATCGTCGATCCCGACTGCGCGGGCAATGGCCTCCGCGGTCTTCTGGTTGTCTCCGCTGAGCATCACCGTTCGTACCCCGAGTGCGTGCAGTGCCCGCACCGCCTCGATGCTCGTCTCACGGGGCGTGTCCGCAACCGCCAGCACGCCCAGGGACTGCCCGGGCTCCTCCCGAGCCACGACAATGGCAGTCTTTCCTCGAGCTTCGAGCTTGGTGAGTTCCGCCTCGACTTCCGGGGAGCACACCTTGCGCTCTTCGGCCATTCGGTGATTACCCACGAAGTAGCGTTTGCCGTCGATGTGGCCCTCCACGCCGCGGCCGATGATCGCTTTGAAGCCCTTCACCGAGGGGAGTGGCTTGCCAGAGGCCCTTTCCTGCCACCCGGCGACCACTGCACGCGCGACGGGATGGTCGGAGGCTGAGTCCAGAGCCGCGGCGATGCGGAGCACATCGTCCCGGGTTTGCTCCTCGAAGGGAACAACGTCCGTGAGGCGGGGACGGCCCTCGGTGATGGTGCCCGTCTTGTCCAACGCCAGAACCCGTATCCTGCGGCCCTCTTCGAGATAAGCACCACCCTTGATGAGAATGCCGCGGCGGGCCGCGATCGCCAGTCCACTCACGACGGTCACAGGCGTAGAGATGACCAGCGCGCAAGGACATGCGATGACCAGCATGACAAGTGCCTTGTACAGCCAGGGCATGAATGGCTGCCGGAAGACCAGCCAGGGGACCAGCGCAACAAGCAAGGCCACGGCACACACAGCGGGCGTGTAGATGCGGGCAAAGCGGTCGACAAAGCGCTGCGTAGGGGCCCGAGCAGCCTGTGCATCCTGCACAGTCTTGATGATCCGGGCCAGAGTCGTCTCATCACGTCCCCCTGTAGTGCGGAACTCCAGAACACCGCTCTCATTGATCGTTCCCGCGAACACCTGATCGCCCACGCCCTTGTCGACCGGCACGCTCTCCCCGGTGATGGGGGCTTGGTTGACTGCGGACTCCCCGGCCACCACGACTCCATCCAGAGGCAGACGCTCGCCGGGCCGGACTCTCACGACCGTTCCCTTTGAAACGCCGGCCGCTGGAGTCTCTAGCCAACTTCCATCGGCCCGCTTGACGAACGCGGTCTCGGGGGCCATTTCCATCAGCGCCCGCACGGCATTGCGAGCCCGCTCCAGGGAATACTTTTCGATCAGCTCCGCCAATGCAAACAGAAACACGACGACCGCCGCCTCCGGATACTCGCCGACCGCAAACGCGCCGGCGACGGCAACGGTCATCAGGAAGTTGATGTTGAGTGTCAAGGTCCGCAGAGCGATGAGGCCCTTCCGAAGGGTGGGCAAACCGCCGAGGAGCACCGCGGCAGCGCTCATAGCGAGAACCGGGACAGATCGCTCTGACTTGGTCATCCAGGCCACGATCTCGGCCGCCACGGCGAGGGCGCCAGATACGCCAAGCAGAAACAACTCTCGCCGGGACGCAACCGGGACCCGTGCCGATCCGTCTCGCGCGCTGCCAGCGCGAGCAGTCCCGTTGATCCGGGCTTCCCCTTCGACCGCCGTCTCCGATCCGGTCTGTATCGGCGTGGGATCCATCCCAACTCGGCGCAGGGCCTCTACAACGGGCTTGTCCTCCTCCAAGGAATGCGTAACGGTTAAACGCCTGTTCAGGAGATCAAATGAAAGCGATTCGACACCTGAAACCCCTCTGAGACCGTTCCTGATCACCGCCTCCTCGGCCGGGCAATCCATGGACGGAATGGTGAAGGTTGATCGCATGGGTGAATCTAGGCACGGGCTCTCAGCACTCATCTAGTATTCGAGCCACTACTTGCGGCTGGGTTCGGGTTTTTTGCTCTCGGCCCCCGGAGGATTCGACGCGGCGGTCTTGTCAAGAAGACGGTCCAGCGCCGGGTCCGGCCGGAGCGCAATGTGTCGCTTGCCGTCGATCAGCGACGCGATGGTGACTTTCGCCGGCCAGTAGCGATAGCCGTTGATATTGCGGTGCATGTAGTCGGCGGCATTGACGATGAGAGTCCCGTTGTAGAGGCGGATCGATCCGCCGCTCCCTCCATTCTCCGTCCATTGATCGGGCTCCACGATTGATTGCAGCAGTTGAATGAGTTCGTTCGCGCGTTCCCGTTTTTCCTGTGCCTCCTGCGCCCGGTCCCGGTTCTGTTCGTTGTTGTTCCGGAAGGGGCTCCTCCCGCCGCCGCCTCCGCCGCCCTGGCTGGACTGGAGAGCCTGCTGCAAGTCGATCTTCGGGACGTCGCGGTAGTTCTGTACTTCAAGGAGCAGGTCGTTCACATCGTAGATCTCGACACGCTTGTTCTGGTTGAGCCGGGACTTCGGTCCGATCTGAACCGCCCCGCTCTCGGCCATCTGCCAGGAGTTGTCGCCTGTGTCGTTCTTTGCTTTCTCAAGCACTTTCTCGATGAGGGTCAGGATGGATGTGTTCTCCGTCTTGACGGAAATGACTTTGTCCTTATCCAGCCCTTCCGGGTGCCGATCGTCAATCCAAAGGGGTTCGAGGTCGGCCCCGCTTGAGGTCGCAATGAACTGCACGATGTCTTCCAGGCGTTTCTCCTGAAAGTCCATGGTGATCGGCCGCGTCAGCCGAGCCAAGTTCGCGCGATGGGGGCTGACGGTGGACGTGACGGATGTGGGAGCAGGGGCTTGTTGACGGGCCGATGCGATCGTGGGGACGAGTCCGCACATCGCCGAGATCAGCAGGATGGAATGGCTGTGAATTGCGCTGCGCATGGTCTTGCTCCGAATGGAGGCGTGATCGAGAATCAACACGGTCTGTAGAAGTGGTCCAGTCAAAGCCACGAATGGGTGACTGGAGAGTCCGAGGAGCCCTTGTGTCAGACGGGCGACCGGCATGCGAGAACGCCGCCGGCCGGAGCTCCGACAGAAGAGTGACCGCTAGATGCGCAAGATGGCCGACCGTGATAACGGATCGGAAAGTCGTCGGCCCAGTGAGTGCTTTGTGGCGAGGCCAAGTCCCTGCTCGCACGCCACGGTTGAAGGCGTCATCGAAAGCAGTGCAATTGGCATTCCCACGACATCAAACTGAAGTGCCGGTGTAGGAACTCCGGCGACTCCATGATGATTGGCGTGGTCGGGATCGAAGGGATGATCCTCGCACGGCCTCTGCGTGCCGCCACCCTGGTCTTCGTGTTCGCCGCATTGAGCGAGGCAGGAGCCCGCGCTATCCCTTAGACATCCCCGCTCGATACGTCCTTGAGGCGAGGCATCACTTCGGCACTCCATCATGGTGCCACAGATGTAGACCGTCTGGTGCAGCATCATGACGGCGATGAGAAAGAGGCAGCAGATAGTGCGAAAGATCTTCATGCCTTCAACTCAGTTCGAGTATACCAAGGGTTGAGCCGTTGCCACCCCAAAACTCTGTGTACTTCATGGTTTGTGATCTTCCCCTTGGCCAGAGCCGACGGGGCCGATCCCCTTTGAAGGCCGCTTTCTCTCGGTGGCGCGCCTACCTGCTTGTGGACCGCGGTGCCGCTTTCTCAAGTCCCGACAGAAGATGACGATGGCATAAACAGTGACGCCAGAAAAGAGGATGGCGCCCGCCCCGAGGTCGAGTGGAAAGGCGAGGTGGCCGTGTTTGACCCAGTGGCCGTGAACAAAGAGGGCCAGGGCGACGTCCGCCCCGGCCGCAAGCAGGGCGAGCGGAATCAGGATGAGCAGGCTGCCGCGCCATGATAATGGCTGGTCCCGCCGGAGCCGACTCCGCTCGCCTGCTTGCGCGTTCCCTCGATCTCCCGTCCGGGTCGACGAGGGCCGGGCGCGAGCCGACGGCCTACTTCTTGGGCGTTTCCTTGCCATGATCGTGGCCGTCGCCCTCTTTGTGATCGTGCTGGTGTGCCTTGCACTCGCCGTGACCGATGCAGCGGAGGTTGGTGCCCTCACGCACCCACAAGTGGGCTTCATCGTGCTCCCCGGTGACGAAGTACTGCGTTTCGGTCTTGACGGGCTGGGAGGCGCCTTGCCCCATCATGACCGCGGCCAGAATAGTGACCGCCGCACCGGCGACGAGACCAGTCACCACACCCTTGCGATTGGAACCGTGCATACTGAACTCCTTGGATTCTTTGGACTCACGAACAACTCTCAGCCCGGCGACACACCGGACCTGGATTGATTGACAAACTCATTTGCGATCCTCGGGGTTGGCTTTCGATGGCGAATCGGCCGGGGCCTTGGCCTTCGAATCGGGCTTGGACCCGCCCTGACCTCGCAGGCCAGCGGGGAGCGGCTCGACGATCCGTACCGACACACCCGACGAGATCAGCTTTTCAATTGCTGAAAGACGCATGTTGGTGTCCTGCCCCTGCTTCTCGATGCGGATCAGCAGTTCGCTGGTGCTGAGAAGTCCCGATGGACGTGTCTCGTGAGGCTGCTCTCCAGCGACCGCGGAGGCGGGTTGCGGGATGTGCGGCCACACAGCGACCGCCGCGAAGGCAAGGGTCGCTCCCAGTCCGGCAGCAGTCAGCGATCGAACATCGATTGGAGCCTTCATTGTGAGATTCCTTTCGTGACAGGAGGACTTGAAGGGACGGACTTGCAGTGAGTCACGCTCCACCCCCCGAAACTGGCGGGGGCGGAGGCGGGCTGACGACCGGCGGCGTAGCAGGACCACCCTCTGATCCAGGCGGCAGTGTCATGCGGACCTCGAGGGGACCGGTTTCTGGAGCTTCCCATTCCTGGGGCAAGGGATCAGGGCGGCCCGCCGGATCGCGGCCAGTAAAGATCCGGTAGAGGGCGGGTAGAACGACCAGCGTCAACAGTGTGCTGGAAATCAGTCCGCCAATGACGACGGTAGCCAGAGGTTTCTGCACTTCCGCGCCTGTGCCGGACGCGATGGCCATGGGAACAAATCCCAGAGAAGCAACCAACGCGGTCATCAGCACCGGCCGGAGCCGCACAAGGGAGCCGCGGATGATGGCCTCATCCCGCGCCAGTCCCTCGCGCCTGAGCTGGTTGATGAAAGACACCATGACTAGGCCGTTGAGGACCGCCACTCCTGAGAGGGCGATGAACCCGACTGCCGCCGAGATCGAGAACGGCATCCCCCTCAGCCAGAGCGCCACGATGCCGCCCGTCAATCCGAGCGGGACGGCGCTGAACACAAGCAGTGCATACCTGACGCTCTTGAACGTCGAAAACAGCAGCAGGAAGATCAGGAAGAAACAGATGGGAACCACGATGGTCAGACGCTCTTTCGCGGCCACGAGGTTCTCGTATTGTCCGCCCCACACCAGCCACTGCCCTGCGGGCAACGCGATGGCGTTGACCTTGGCCTGAGCATCCTGCACGAACGATCCCAGGTCGCGACCGCGGACATTGCACTGCACGACGATGCGACGCTTGCCGTTCTCGCGGCTGACCTGGTTGCGGCCTTCAGATACATCGATCTTCGCGACGTCGCCGAGCGGGATGAATCCCATCTCGCGGGTCTGCATCAGCCCGGCGAGGCTGCCTCCGTCGGCGCTGGCAAGCGGGCTGCTCGCAGCGTGCTCCTCTCCGCTTGGCAATGGGATCGGCAAACGCTCCAGCGTGTCGATCCGCCCGCGAATCTCATCGGGAAGCCGCACAACAAGGTCGAATCGCCGGTCGCCCTCGAACACGAGCCCGGCATCTGCGCCACCCATGGCCGCGGCGATGACCTGCTGGATGTCGTGAATGTTCAGGCCGTACCGAGCGATGGCCGCCCGGTCAATGTCGACGGTCATGACCGGCAGGCCCTCGACCTGTTCCATCTTGGCGTCGGCGACGCCAGCCACGGTCTGGATGGTCGCGAGGACCTGCTGCGCTGTCCGAATCATCGAATCAAAGTCGTCGCCGTACACCTTGATGGCCACATCGCCGCGGACGCCCGAGATCAACTCGTTGAATCGCATCTGGATCGGCTGCGTGAACTCGTAGTTGTTCCCCGGCAGCTGCTTGAGCGTCAACTCGATGAGCTTGCACAGTTTCCCCTTGTGGCCCTCGGCCTTGATCTCCCCGTGCCCGTGCTCATCATGCCCGCCATGACCGTGTTCGTCGTGACCGCCATGGCTACCCAGTCGCTCCATCTCCTCGGTCTTCTCGGCGATGAGCTTGTCAAGCTCGGTCTCGCTCCGCCACTGCTCGCGCGGCTTGAAGATGACGAAGGTGTCCGAGACGTTGGGCGGCATCGGATCCGTCGCCATCTCGGCGGTGCCCGTCTTCGAGTACACGAACGCGACCTCGGGGAAGCGGGCGAACACGCGCTCAACGTCGAACTGCATCTGCTGGGCCTGCGAGATCGACGTGGACGGGATGCGCATCGCGTGCATCGCCAGGTCCTTCTCATCGAGCGTGGGCATGAACTCCTGACCGAGCCGGGTGAACAGCAGCGCCGAGCCGAGGAAGAGAAAGACCGCTACCGCGGCGATCGCCCATCGCGTCCGCACCGCGAAGCGGACGACGGGTTCGTACGCGGACTTGGCCCAGCGCACCAGAAACATTTCCTTCTCCTGCACCCGCCCTCGGATGAGGATCGCCACCATTGCCGGAATGAACGTCAGGGAGAGAATGAACGCACCGATGAGTGCGAAAATAACCGTGAGCGCCATCGGGTGATACATCTTGCCCTGAATGCCGGTGAGGGCCAGGATGGGGAAGTAGACGGTGACGATGATCGCCTGGCCATAGACCGACGGCTGGATCATCTCTTTGGCGGCGACCATCACCTCGTGGAGACGTTCCTGAAGAGTCAGCAGCCGTCCCTTGTGATGCTGCGCTTCCGCCAATCGTCGGAGGCAGTTCTCCACGATGATGACAGCGCCGTCGACGATCAAGCCGAAGTCGATTGCTCCCAGCGACATCAAGTTGCCGCTGACCTTGTTCTGCACCATGCCTGTGGCAGTCATAAGCATGGAGAGGGGGATTGCAGAGGCGCAGATCAGGGCTGCACGGACGTTCCCCAGCATCAAGAGCAGCACGACGATGACGAGGATCGCGCCTTCGAGCAGGTTCTTCTCGATCGTCTTGATCGTCGCGTCCACCAGCTTGGTGCGATTGAGCACGGTCTTGGCGTGCACATCCGGCGGCAGCGATCGCTGAATCTCCGGCATCTTGGCGTCGACGGCCGCGGCTACTGTGCGGCTGTTGGCACCGATGAGCATGATGGCCGTGCCGACGACAACCTCTTCACCATTCTCACTGGCTGAACCCGTGCGCAGCTCGCGTCCGACGCCCACGCCTCCCGGGACGACGATGTCGCGGACGTAGATCGGGACACCGCTTCGGGTCCCGACCACGATCCCGGAGAGCTGGTCGATGTTCTCGATGCGTCCCGTGGCACGAACGAGGTATGACTCTCCTTTGTGCTCGATGTACCCAGCGCCGGTGGATACATTGTTCTTCTCGATAGCCTCGATGACCTCGGAGAAGGTCAGACCGTAGGAGACCAGCTTCATCGGGTCGGGCTGCACGTGGTACTGCTTGACGTAGCCACCGATGGAGTCAACGCCCGCGACATCCTTCACCCCTTTGAGCTGGGGGCGGATGATCCATTCCTGAACTTCGCGGAGGTACGAGGCCAGCTCGACATCGCTTGTGAGGCGCCTGCCCTCAGGTGTCCGGTAAGCTCCGTCGCTCTGCCACCCGGGTTGTCCATCCTTGATCGTGGCGCCCTTACCGCGGGGGTGTTCGTACTCCACGGTGTACATGTAGATTTCGCCAAGACCTGTGGCGATCGGCCCCATCATGGGGTCCACATCGGGCGGGAGTGATTCCCGCGCCTCGCCGAGCCTCTCGCTCACCTGCTGGCGGGCGAAATAAACATCCACATCGTCCTCAAAGATCGCGGTGACCTGCGAGAAGCCGTTGCGTGACAAGGATCGAGTGGACTGCAGCCCGGGGATTCCCGCCAGGGCGTTCTCGATCGTGAAGGTCACTTGCTTCTCGACTTCAACAGGCGAGAGCGAAGACGCGACGGCGTTGATCTGGACCTGGTTGTTGGTGATGTCGGGGACCGCATCGATCGGCAGTTTGCCCAGCGACCAGACGCCCACGGCAGCGACCAGCGCAGTGAGCACGATGATGAACCAGCGGTTCTTGATCGAGAAGTGCAGGACGCGTTCAAGCATGGTTGGATCTCGGGGTCGTCACAGAAGGATGAGCTCGCGGAACAAAGACGAAGATCAGTGCTGGTGTCCTGCCGAGCCCTTGCCAAGCTCGGCCTTGAGGATGAACGAACCGACCTCGACGAACTGCTCGCCATCCACCAATCCGGCAAACACGGGGATAAGCCCACCGACGGCCGGCCCGGTCGTCAAGGCCCGCTTCTGAAAGGTGTTTGGTTCGCCACTGACGGGCACGAAAACCGCTGGTCCGCCCTCGACGGTCTGCACCGCCTCCTGCGGAACGGCGACCTGAGGAGCGGGATCGCTGCCGTCCGCCGCTGACGCGACAATCTCGACCTGCGCGAACATGCCCGGTCGGATGGATCCTGTTCCCAAGGCACTGCTGGGGATCTCGATCCGGACCTGGGCCGTCCTCGTCGTCGGGTCCACGAGCGGCGAGACGAACGCGACCTGCCCTTCGAACTTCTTGCCGCCCGCCGGCCCGACCGTCACCCACGCCTTGGCGCTTGCGGCCACGGTCGATAGACGAGCCTCGGGGACGTCGGCCTGGACCCACAGAGTGCTGGTGTCGGCCAGAACCATGAGCGACTCGCGCTCCGGGCTCACGAGTTCACCAAGAGTGATCTCGCGCTGCACGACCTGTCCGTCAATCGCGGCCCGGATCGTAAATCGCGGCATGATCTCGCCGGACGCGACCAGCTCGTCAACGGCTTTCTGGTCCATGCCCAGGAGGTGGAGTCCGTTTTCGGCGCCGACCGCTGCGGCCTGAGATGCCTTCTGTCCGGCGACCGCGGCCTTATACTCGGCCTCTCGCTTCTGCACATCGGTGAGGGAGATTCCCTCGGATTTTTCCAGAAGGCCCTTGGCCCGGTCCCATGCCGCCTTTGCCAAGTCCACCTGTGGGAGGGCCGCATCCGCCGCGGCACGCTTGAGCAGGAAGTCGGCCTGTGCTTGTCCCAGTTCAGGGCTCTCTATCACGACCAGCGTGTCATTCTTCTTGACATGGTCCCCCAGCCGCACCTTGATCTCGACCGCGCGGCCCCGCAGTGGAGAGCCGACGTGCGCCATCGCCTCGGTGTTGAAGCCCACTCGCGCGGGTGCGACAAACGTCGGCTTCAGTATCCACATCTGCGCCGGACTAACTTTGACGCCGTAACGCTCGATGGCCTCGGCGGTCAGTTTGACCTCGTCGGCGTGCTCCGCTTCGCCGCCGCCATGTTCGTGCCCGTGCTCGTCCTTACCTGCGGCCGCGGGCTGTTGCGTCTTTGCCTGCCCCTCGGCGGCGTCGCGCTTCTTGCACGACGGGAGGGCAATCGCGAGACCGCAGATCACCAGGATTGCGCTTATCGGCGCGAGCAAGGGGAGGCGAGCGGCTCGAATGGAATTCGTATCTGTCATGAGAGGGATCTCCGGCCGGGCTGCAGGCCCGGTCGTGGTTAGTGGTTCATCGAGAGTGGGATCGCGTCGGGTTGCGCCGCCGAATGTGTGGGAAAAGGCTGATGATCCGACGGAGAGCCCGCAGGGGTCTGATTCGGTGTCATTCCCGCGCCACCCACAGCTCGCTGCAAGCGGACCAGAGCAACGGCGGCCTGTCGCTCGACTTCGATTGCCCGAGCCTGGGCAGTCCGAAGGTCCTGCTCCGCCAGGAGCAGCGGTGTGATGTCACGCTCGGCGCGGTAAACATCTTCGGTGATCTGACGACGCTGCTGCTGAAGCGGGATGAGCTGATTGCGAATGCGGTCGAGATTGACGCGGCTTGCCGAGAGCGTCTGGTACGCCACTCGCACTTCTTCCACAACCTTCCTCTTGGCGAGCGTCAAAGAGTGACGAGCCTCGATCTGCTCGGCGGTGACCCTGGCCCGCTTGGCTTGTCCCGTGTCGAAGATTGGGATCGGCGTGGTGATCGACGGGCCGACGAGCCATTCACCACCATCGCGCTCCGCATCGACGCCCGCGCCGGCTCCCTCCCACGGCAGGAGCTGGGCCAATGCATAGTCATCTCCGAGCGCAGCAAGCTGCCACGATGCGGCTTGAACCTCCGGGCGGTTGGTCAGAGCGCTGTCCACCCACTGGGTCTCGGTCGCCTGCGAAAGCGCCGGCGCGGACCAGCCGTCCACTTTCCAGGTTGCGCCGGACGACGGCTCGCCGATGAGCCTGGCGAGCCTGAGCCGTTCCTCCCGCTGCTCGATCTTGGCTGCATCGATCTCCACTTCCAACTCAACACGCTGGGCGTCCAGGATGGTCAGCTCCGTGCGAGTTCCTTCGCCTGCTTCCAGCCGCGCCTTGGCCGTATCGGCGAGTTTGCGCACAAGGCGCAGCCTTTCCTCAAGCAGAGGGATCAGAGCATCGCCGGCCTGAACGCCCGCGTAACGCTCCTGCACCTCTGCCGTTACATCCAGCGCCACGGTGACCGCATCCGCCGCAACCTGACGCAGGCGGTTGTCCGCGGCACTGGCCCGCCGGCGGATCTGCAGCACCTGGATCAGGTCTTGCGCGAGGGAGGCTTCGATCTGGGGGTCACCCGGTCCGAACTTCAGCACGATGCTGAGCACGGGGTTGGGCAGCAGCCGCGATTGATCTGCATCGGCCATCGCGATGCGCACGCGCGCTAGCGCGGCCTGCAGACCGGGATCGGTCGTGGCCGCCCGACGGACGGCTTCCGTCAAGGTCAGCGCGTCACCGGCCGCGGGTTCATCCAGCGGCCCGCCCTCTGTCCGGAATGTGAGGGCGTCGGTGCCGATGGCGCGAGCAGCATTTGCTTCCGCCTGTGGGTCGGGCCGCGTCGCGGCGCACCCCGACAACAGGATGATCAAGACTGTGGCAGCGCAGGGAGCGAAGCATCGCTTCGCTGCGCCGTTCAAGGCGAATGACGGCATGGATGATCCTCGCAAGTCGCTAACGTGTGTTTGAGAGCCAGGGGCTCATGGACCGTCGCAATGGGCGCCAAAGGCGCGGCGACAACCCCGCGAGTTCAGAAACTCACGGGTGCACACACGTATCTAGACAAGGAGGACGATGGTTCGGATGCACCTGAGCGTATCCGGAGGGCGTTCCGGCTCCGGGGTCGTGCAGAGAAGCCCCTGCTTCGACTGCAGGTCTGCGGGCCAGGAAAGACTGGCGACGGACCACTCTGGCTGAGCAACACCCCCGGCATCGATCGACCGTGGTGGAGCTTGAGTGGCCTGGGCATCGCTCGCAATCGGCGTGTCGTGGCAGGGGTGGGCAGGGTCATCGCTGGGCTCCTCAGCGCAGCTGTTGAGACACTCCCCACTCTCGGTCTTCCCGCAGCCCCACTCAATCCTCGAATCCCCGCGCCCGTCGCGGCAAACTACCAGCCCGCCCGCCAGGACCGTACTGGTCAGCCCGAACCAGATCAGGCAGAACCAGGCGATGAACGGGTTGGGACGGCGAGGATTCATTTGTGCAGTTGCACTTCCGCAGATATTGGACCAGGTCCGACCACCCAAGTATATCGGCCGGAGGCCCCAAGGTATTCAAACAAGACCGCCCCGCGCTCGGACCGAGCCGGTGGACTAGTGGCGGTGGCGGCGGTGTGAGCCATTCCCGTGCTGTTGCTGGTGGTGATGGGCGGCCGGCCTGTGCCCGTGATTCCCGATGTCGATGTGGACCGAGCCAAGGCCGATCACAAGCCCATGTGCATGGCCACCGTCGTGATGATGACGCGGCTCGTGCACGACGGCGTGACCGCCACGTCCACGAGACGCGTGTCCGCCACCCTGGCGCCCCGAGTCATGGGATCGCTCCTGGGACGAATGCCCGCGGTCAGAGCGTGGCAACTCCCGAGCCCCACGTTGAGCAAGCGCACCCGCAGGAATCGTGAGCAAAGCAGCTGAGGCAAGGACCCAAGCCCAACGATGAGACGTGTACGGATTCACAGCGCACTCCTTCTTGGGGTGTGACGGGCTCGTTCAACTTCCTGACGGTCCACCCCTTGTTAGTGGTTAGACACTTTGCTTCCGGCAGAGTTCCCCAACGAAGATGTCACCTCGCTCAATGAAAGGCGGGAAGAGCCGGTGTTATTGCAGGTGCGAAGATGTCCTTAGAACATCGCGCCCGCCCCAGAGCGAGTACAGGGCCGGCAGCACGAACAGCGTGAGCAGGTTGTCGGTAACAATCCCGGCGATTACCACGGTGGCGAGCGGCCTCTGAACCTCGGCGCCCACGCCAGTGTTCAGGGCCATAGGGACAAATCCCAGCGCCGCAACAAGAGCCGTCATGAGAATCGGGCGCAGCCGAATGAGACGGGTCTGTTCGATCGCCTCGTTGACGGGCATGCCCTCGGCGATTCGTTGCCGAATGGTCGAGACGAGGACCAACCCGGTGAGCATCGAAACTCCAGACACCGCGATAAACCCGACCGCTGCGGAGACGGTGAAGTCCATGCCTCTAAGCAAGAGGGCGGCGACGCCCCCGAAAGCTGCAAACGGCACTCCCGTCAATACAATCGCGGCATCCCTCCAGCTTCGAACACTGAAGTAGAGCAGCAGAGCGATCGAAGCGATCACGATGGGCACAATGACGTATAAGCGTCTCGCCGCGCGCTCGTAGTGCTCAAACTGTCCCCCGAAAGTGACGTAGTAGCCTGTCGGCAGCTTCACATCCTGCGCGATACGTTTGCGGGCTTCGGCGACGAAACCACCCAGGTCGCGACCTCTGACATTCGTCTGAACGACGACGCGCCGTTTTCCCCAGTCGCGGTTCACGACGGTGGGACCCTCGGTCGGCGAAACTCGTGCAAGCCGGGACAGAGGAATGCGCTCTCCGGCGGGCGTCGGCACGAGGATCTCACCCACCATGTCGGGGTCGCCGCGGTATCGATCCGGCAGTTCCAGCGTGAGATCAAAGCGGCGTTCGCCTCCTGCCTCGCGGATCTGACCGACCTTGATCTCGCCAAGCGCCTGGACCATTTCGAGCACATGCTGGGCAGGGATCCCGTACCGCGCGATCGCGTCCTGGTCCACGCGTATCTGGAGCACCGGCGCTCCGGTGACCTGTTCGACCGAAACGTCCTCCGCTCCCGGGATCGACTCGACAATGCCTTGCACCTGTGACGCATAAGTCGCCAACTGATCGAGGTTGTCTCCGAAGACCAGAACGCCGACATCCGAGCGAATGCCCGCAATCATCTCGTTCATCCGCATCTCGATGGGTTGCATCATGCTGGAGCGGACGCCAGGGAGCACACCCAGGGCCTCGGAAACACGCTCCGAGAGTTCCGCCTGAGTCTTTGCGTTTTTCCAGCCCTTTCGCGGCTTCAGGGTGATGAAGACGTCGTTCTGTTCGATGCCCATCGGGTCTGTCGCGACGGCGGCTGTGCCGAAGCGCGTCCAGATGTGCTCGATCTCGTCCGGGAACTTCTCCAGGAGATACCGCTCGATGCGCGTGTTGTAATCGGCAGACTGGTCAATTGATACTCCGGCCAGCCGGACGATGTTGCTGACGATCGCCTCTTCGTAGAGACGGGGAATGAACGCCGTTCCTAGCCGCGTTCCCAGCATGACCCCAACCGCGACCAGCACGAGTCCAAACCCCACGGTGAGCCAGCGGAAGCGAAGTGCGCCGTGCACAAAGGGCCGGTATGCCCGCTGCACACCACGCACCACGACGTTGTCCTTCTCCTTGATGCGCCGGCCCAGAACGAAGCTGCACAGGACCGGGGTCAGCGTGAGCGAGAATATCAATGAGCTCAAGAGAGCAAAGACGACAGTGAGCGCCATCGGGCGGAACAGCTTCCCTTCGACTCCTTCAAGCAGGAGGATGGGCAGGAACACGATCATGATGATCAGCTCGCCGAACATCGTGGGCTTTCGCACCTCGACGGCGGCATCGCGGACGATGTCCAGAAGCGGGGTCTTGCCACCATGCTCGTTGTCGTGACCGATCCGGCGCACGCTGTTCTCGACAATGATGACCGAGCTGTCCACCACCAAGCCAAAGTCGATCGCTCCCAGGCTCAGCAGACTGGCGGCGATGCCAAACTGCATCATGAGGCTGAAGGAGAACAGCATCGCCAGCGGGATCGCCAGGGCCACGATCAGTCCGGCCCGGATGTTGCCCAGGAAGACAAACAACACGGCGATCACGAAGAGCGCTCCGAGAAGGAGGTTCTCCTTCACGGTGTGAATGACATGATCCACCAGGTCCGTCCGGCGGTAGACCACCTGCACATCCACGTTCGAGGGAAGTGACGACCGGACCTCCTTCAGGCGGTCGTCCAATCGTCGAGTGATCTCGTGGCTGTTCTCACCCATGAGCATGAAGCCCAGGCCGAGCACGGCCTCGCCCTTGCCTCCGGCCGTTACCGCGCCGCGGCGGATCGCATGGCCTTCACGCACTTCGGCCACATCGCGCACCCGAATCGGTGTCCCGCCTTCGGCCTTGATGACGGCGTTGGCGACCTGCTCGGTTGTCGCGGTCAGGGCCACGCCGTGGACGAGCATCGATTCACCGCCGCGGGTGACCTGGCCTCCACCGACACTGGCGTTGTTCCTTGCCAGAGCTTCGGCAAGCTCGTCGATGGTCAGTCCGTACTTGATGAGACGTGAAGGTTCAACGATCACCTCGAACTGCTTGACCATCCCACCCCACGTGTTGACTTCCGCGACTCCGCGCACTTGCCTGAGCTGGGGCGCGATGATCCAGTCCTGCGCGGTCGTGAGCTCCGTCAGCGTCGCCGGCTTCTCTCCCTTTCCGATGACCAGGTAGTGGAATACCTCTCCAAGCCCCGTGGCGACAGGGCCCATTTCGGGGTGCTCGATGCCCTCGGGTAACTCAACAGTTCCTAGCCGCTCGTTGATGAGCTGGCGAGCAAAGTAGATGTCTGTCCCGTCCTCAAAGGTCACGGTGACCTGGGAAAGTCCGAACTTCGAAACTGAACGCACGCCGCTGAGACGCGGAAGCCCCGAAATCGCGACCTCCACCGGCTGGGTGATCTGCCGCTCGATCTCTTCCGGGGAGAGCGCGGGGGCGACGGTATTGACCTGGACCTGCACCGGCGTGGTATCGGGGAAAGCGTCGATTGGAAGCTGCGAGAGTGAGTGAACTCCCCAGGCCACGAACGCGAGCGTTCCCAGAAGAACGAGGAACCGATTGCGCAGCGACCAGCCGATGATCCAGTTCAGCATGAGTAGGTTCCAGTAACCACGCGGTCACTTCTTCAGGTGATCAACTTCGCAGCAGCCCGCACCGACCGAGTTCTTGAGAATCTCGTTCTTGAGGATGTAGCTGCCGCGGGTGACGATGGTGTCGCCAGGATTGAGACCCGCGGCCACTTCATAGCGATCACCGGCGTCGTAGGCCAGCATCAGCCGTGCAGGCTTGAACGTCGTGCCCGCATCGTTCGACTTGACGAAGGCGACGTTGCAGCACCCTTCCCACTGGACCGCTTCCTTCGGGACCGTGATGGCCTGACGGCTGTCGCCTGCGTTGATCCGGGCACGGCCGAACATGTTGGCGCGCAGAAGACCTGCACCGTTGTCGAGCTCCACCCGGGCCTTCAGCGTCCGGGTCTTCGGATCAACCTGTGTGCTGATCCACGTGACGCGTCCAGAGAACGACTTGCCCAGCAGGCCATCGATCGTGACGGTCGCTTGCTGGCCGACTTTGATGACGGCAAGGTCCGCCTCGACCAAGTCCACGAGCGCCCAGATCGTGCCAGTGTCGGCAACGGCCAGGAGCGGCTTTCCAGGTTCGACGACCTCTCCCATGACAGCATTGCGTTCGACCACCATGCCGTCAAAGGCCGCGACGAGTTCGAGGAGCGATCCCGTGTCACCCTCCTTTTCGACAGCGGCGATGGACTCCTTGGTGAGCCCAAGGTTGCGCAGTCGCTGGCGGGCGCGATTGACCGCTATTCGGCTCTCTGCCGCTTTGGTTTCGGCCTCCAGCGCCTCTCGCTCGATGCCGACTCCCTTCTCGACCAGCGTCCGTTCACGCGCCGCGTTGGTCTCCCAGAGCTTTGCCGTTTCCAGGGCCTGCAACAGGTCGCTCTTGGCCGTGCCCAGGTCGGTGGAATCGACGACGGCGAGCACGTCGCCTCTCTTGACGGTCTCACCGAGATCCTTCTTCATTTCCGCGACCACACCGCCGGCCCGCGACGACAGACGGGCGTACCTGTTCGCGTTGTATGCCAGCTCGGCGTTGCGTTCGACGGCACGGACAAGCGGCGCCGGCTGGACCTGGATGTACTCGAAGCCGACGGCCCGGACGACTTCGGGCGAGCCCAATGTGATCGGGGTGCTCGATGTCGAGCAGGTCAAAGACGGCTCATGCTGCCAACGGTGTTCGGCTCCCGCGGCCTGCGCTCGGGCTGCACCCGCCTTCGCATCGTTCGGGTTGCAGATCGTGCATTGTGACTCAGGGGTGTCGTGCTCCTTACACCAGTCGCCAGCGGCGATGAAGGCCGTCTTCAGGAACGGCCGGCACTTGACGCATACGGCTTCCGGCACGCCGTGCTCCTTGCACATTCCCAGCCGCTCAATACGTGTCGGGTCGCAGAACGGGCACTTGGCCGCCTCAATGCCATGTGAGCACACGGCGGCACTCTGCGGCGCTTGCGGTGATGGAGCCTGCGCGCTCACCACGCCAACCGGAACGGTGGTGACACTCGCGATGATGGCGAGAACGAGAATTAGCATGTTGGCCATGACTGGCATCCTTATCCATTGCCCTTGGGCTTGTTCTTGAGTTCAGGATTGCACTCGGCACACTGGGACTCCGGCGTATTGTGCTCTTTGCACCAGTCGCCCTTGGCCTTGAATGCGACCTCCAGGTAGGAGCGGCACTTGACGCAGAGGGCTTCGGCGATGTTGTGCTCCTTGCAGAACCCGTCGCTCTCGATCAGTGACGGCGTGCAGAAGGGGCACTTGGCCTTGGCGATGTTGTGCTCGCACTGGCCCGCCGCCGGCGTGCTCGCGGAAACGGGAGCCGCAGTGCCGTGCTCACCGGGCTTCATCTTTTCTTTGAGCTCAGGATGGCATTGCACGCACTGGGACTCGGGCGCTTCGTGTTCCTTGCACCAATCACCTTTGGCACGGAACGCCGCCTTCAGGTACGGGCGGCACTGAACACAAAGCGCCTCGGCAACACCGTGCTCGCCGCAGAAGCCCTCAGACTCCACAAGCTTTGGGTTGCAGAAGGGGCACTTCTCCTGCTTGATTTCATGGGCGCAGCGACCGGATGCATCGGCCTTTCCCGCCGCCGGAGTGGTTGCGCTCTTGGTTCCACTCTCAGACGGTTTCTTGTCGCACGCGGGCAACAACGACAATGCAGCGACCAGCGTCGCGACGATCCAGAGCTTCACGTTCATGGCTTGACCTCCGCGCCCTGGGGGCGCACTTGGGTGGGAGAAGGGACTTCTGTGTCCGCCGGAGACGTTCCGGCATTCGGTTTCAGCTCGTCGGGGCCAACGACCTGGATGACCCGAGCCCGCGCCCCGGACGCGGCGCTGGCCAGTTCAATGAGCGTGACCCGTGCTTCGGTCAGCGTGCGCTGCGCATCGAGCAGATCCAGGAAGGAAGCCCGGCCCGCGCGGTATCCCTCAGTGGTCTGGTCGAAGGCGCGCTGTGCATCAGGTACGATCTTGTCCCGGAACGTGTCGAGCTGGGCCTTCGCTGATTCGTATTCACCAACGGCCGCGGCCAGGTGCCCGAGCAAGTCATTTTCGATTACCGCTCGTTGCTGTCTCGCTTGCATGAGCGCAAATCGCGCCGAAAGAATGCTGCCTTCACGCCCGTCCCACAACGGGATGGTCATGCCAACGCCTGCCTCGACGATTCCGTCATTACTTTCGCCGCGGTACCCGGCCGCGACCCGGACATCAAGATCGGGCGTCCGCTCCGCTCGCTGCTGATCGAGCCTCGCCTGGGCCGCCTCAATCTCCCGGTCAGCGACGACCAGAGATGGATGAACAGTCCGCACTCTCGCCTCAAGGTGCGCTGCATCGAGAGCCTCGGGAGTCGGCGACACCTTTCCCTCCAGGCGTGACACATCAACGTCGATGCCGCCCAGAAGCAGCCCGAGTTGTTTGAGAGATGCCCGCTCTTCCTGCGACAACCGGCCGAGCGTCGCATCGATGCGATACACCTCGACGCGGGGTCGGATCACATCCGTTTCTGGGGCGGCCTTGGCGTCGAACCTGGTTTGGGCGGCAGACAACGTGCGGTCGGCTAGCTGGCGCAGTTCCCGATAGAGATGTTGCTGATCGCGCAGAGCGATGAGCCGCGAGTATTCCACGGCGATGTCCCCGAAGAGCGAGCGCCGCCGTGCCTCGATCTCGGCAAACCGAGCCGAGCGCTCTGCGGTGGCCGCCGCGACTGCCGCGTTACGGCGATCTCCCAGAATGATGGGTTGCGTAACTCCCACCGTCGTCTTGGCACCCGAAATACCGTCGTTCAAGCTGATGTCCTCCGCAGCCACATCGACCCGCGGGTTCGGATACAGCGAAGCCTGCCACAGCGTGCCCGCGGCAATGCCAACAGCGCTTCGAGAGGCGGCCAGCGCTGGACTGCGAGCCTCCGCCACGGCGAGGAGGTCGGACAGAGAAATCGGACCCGATGCCGGCAGTTCAGTTCGACGCTCATCTGCATGAGCGCGCCCATCGCGGTCCGCCACGGGGATTCGATCGCGGTCCAGATCGTCCAGAATGCGACGGCCGGATAGAGAACGACTATCCGCGCAGCCGACCACACTGGTCAGCATGGCGAGGGGGACAATCGCCCGACGGCAGCGCGCAAACTTGTGCATGCTCAGGAACTCCGGCTGAATCACACGGATCAGGCTTGACGACTCGCTGGGTGCGAGCGTCACGCCACAACATCGCATCCCGGATAGCGCGGGGGTGCGACCGAGTGCAGATTCAGACCGGGCTAAACGGTGTAGATCGTGCAGCGCGCACGGGGTATCAGTAATCGTGGAGGTGGCCCATCCGCCCAGGCAGGCCCAGCTCGCGCCCAGCAAGATGTGTTGAGCCCGCTGGACATCGAGAAGACAAGCGATGTGCAATGGAACTGCGGAAGCGGCTTGAAGTCCTGAACTGCCGGAACATTCGGCCGCGTGGAGCCCGCCACCACGGCACCGAGCGAGCCACCGATGGGGATGTCAATACACCCGCAGTGGCCCGTCGCATGAATGACCGAGCCGCTGGTCGGTTCCCGAGAAGCTTCCTCTTCATGCTCCGCGCAGCAATTCTTCTGTGTCGCAGCGCACGGCTGGCTGATGGTCACTCCCCAGCCTTCGGATTGCTCGCACCCGATACAAAGCCCGTGACCCGCCGGAACGGCTCCCCACATGCTCTGCACGAGCATGCCGATCACCGCGAACCAGACAAGCAAGAGTTGAGTCAGTCGAGTCAACATGCCAAGAGCAAATGGTACACCAAGTGAGACCGGGCTGTCCAAGAGGGTTATCGACGGTTTGGAGAGCGGGGTCGAGCGGCCGCCAATGGCCTTCTGCCCTGGCGTCCTCTTATCTCGAGGGCATCTCTCATGTACGGCGGTGGCCAGGACCTCCAACGCTCGATTGAAGGGGTTGAACATGTTGCCTTTCGCAGAGCCCGAGATGCATCTCGGACCGGGGACAACAGACTTGACCCCCGCTCACGGTCCTGCAAACGCGGATCGGCTGGCGCACGACGCCTTCGGCACCCGGCAGGTCCTGTGCCTTCGATTGCAGCCGCTCGACGGTGCGGACATCGATGTCACCACCCTCAGGAGGTGACACGCATTAAGCGCCTACCTGCCATGCACTTGCGCCGACTCTGATCCTTCGGCAGGGTGACAAAACAGACAAGTTTGAGCCCAAAACAGGGCACATCCTGGTCACCCTAGGCCGCCGGGGTCACTTGCCCTTTGAATCGAAAACGTGTCCGGACAATTCGCCGCTCGTGCGGGCCGGCGGATGTCCATGACCGGGTCTCCGACACTCACATGCCGGGGGCGTCGCTCGCGTCCGGGGAAGTCGAGGACTCCAAGACGTCGGCGCACTCATGGCAGCAGCCCGCGAGAACGTGTTGCCCTTTTTGTGCATAGCGCTCGGCCATCATGCGGTAGCCGCGGATGAGAGACCGACGGGCGGCCGCCCGCGAAGACACCGTGGGCATCAGCGTGGCGAACGTGACCGGGCCGACAGGGTTGGGAGAGCGTCTGAACGCCGACACCGCGCGGCACAGGCCGCTCGAGATCAGGCCCCGGAATGCGCGATTGGCGTGCGGCTGATGATGAGGCGATGGGCTGGTCATGGGGTGCTCCTTGTTCGTCCGACCGCCCTACACGTGCCGGTACAATGCAGACCCCATCACCAGGGAGATCAGCATCCATGGACCTTTCCAACGAGCCCGGCATTACCTCGATGCTCAAGCAGCTCGAGGGGGACAAGCAGGGTGCCTTCGCGGAACTGATCGATGCTGTGTACTCGGACCTGCGTGGCATTGCCGCCAAGCGCATGAACGACAAGTTCGGTCCGCTGCTCGCAGGCGTGACGCTGCAGCCGACGGCTCTGGCCAACGACGTCGTGATGGAACTTCTTAAGCAGCGCGAGGCCTTTGCCAACAGCAAGCAGTTCTTTGCGATCGCCACGATGATCACGGTCCGGCTGCTCAACAGCTATCAGAGGCACCGTTTGGCTGGCAAGCGCGGCGCGGGCAAGCGGGGGGGAGACGGGGGGCTGGACGGACTAGGGAGCGAACCGGACGCCAATGCTCAGGAGCTGTCGGAGGCAACGATGAAGGCGCTCCAGGACCTGCACGGGCTCGACGCTCGCAAGGCGGAGGTTGTGACGCTGCACGTACTGTGCGGGATGCCGCTCCCGAAGGTGGCGGAGCTCGTCGATGCTTCTCTGCCGACGGTCGAGCGAGATTGGCGATTTGCCAAGAACTGGCTTGCTACGCGACTCGATATGGCTGAGTAGTGGCGTGTCTTACAGCCGAGGCGGCGTCCGCTGCGAGGGCCTGGCTCTGGAGCGACACGAGTCCGACGATCAGCATGAAGAGGATCGGTGCGGCGACCAGGGTCACCATCAAGAGCAGCGCGACCACCTGAACACACTCGCACGCCAGCGAGCGAAACAGACGGGATGGATGTGAGCGTTGCATTCTGGTCCTTTCGATGGGAAGCGCCGAATCGTCCCGGCCGCCTCTCGGCGGCCGGGACGGCTGATTCACCACGGATAGCAAACGCGGTAGCACACTTCGCGGTAGTAGCCGCCGCAGTAGACCCAGCGGCATTCCCAGACGCAGTACCCGTCGGCGGCGTCAGCGTCCTCGGATACCGTGTCCGCGGCCGAAACCTGAGGGGCCGGGCCGGACGGCTTCACCGGATGAGCCGCCGCGGAAGACGCCATGGCGGTCGCGCCGAGGGTCAGCCCCAGGGCGGCTAGAGCAAACGCGGAACGGAAGGTGGAACGAGACATGGAAACTCCTTTCATACCAGGTGCCTGATCGTCCGACGGCACACGCCGCCGGAATCCACCCAAGACGCGAAGGGCTCGCGAGGACCCCATCATCGCGGCGAACACCATTCGCAATTCCGCCAGCAACTACTTGGATGTCCGCCAGATGGCCATTGCGGCGCGAGAAAAACCGACAGGCCGCGCCCACTGCGGGACGCGGCCTATCGGCGACGCGGTAAGACTGGCTCTCAGTTGGAATCCGACTCGCCCGGCCGAACTTCGTAGACGCGGAGTTCCACGGACGAGTCGCCAAAGAGTGTCTGCGAGGTCACTGCGAGGCTGAGCGAGCCCGAATCCGGCGCGGTCCAAATCAGCGGATCAGAAGGGTTGCGCTGCTCAGCGGCGATCGTTTCGCCGTTGAACCGGCCCGAAAGGGCGAGTTCGTCCCAGTTCGCCGACCCCACGACGATGATGTACGTCGCGCCGGCCCGGACGTCCACGAGCACGGAACCGATGGCCTCCACACGATCAGCGCTGGTGTTGCCGGAAGCCGAGAGCACTTTGACGGCATTGATGCGATCGAGAATGGCGCGCTCCATTTTCTCCATGCGCTTGTCGAGCGCGCTGGTCAGCCCGCGGAGTTCGCCGGCCCACTCTATGTCTCGAACCGCTTGAATGGCCGCGGCCGTTCCGTCTATGAGCTCGCGGAGATAATCCGCCCGCTGCCCGTAGGCCTTGCCAACCGGGATGCGATTCCCGTCAGCGAATGCGAAGCTGCTGGCGCTGTGGATTCCGACGACCAGCAGGCGGCCCGTCAAGGGATCTGGCACCATGATCGGACCGCCGCTGGAGCCGCCGGTGAGCGTCATGTCGTGCTGGATGGTCAGGGCGCTTCGGGCTGCGGCGGGCTCCAGAACAACTCCGCTCATGGACTGGATGTGCCCGAAGTCGGCCGTGGCGGGGACATTGGTCTTTTGACCGAAGATATTCTCGGCCGGAAACCCGAGGTAGACAATGTCGGTCCCGGCCTGCAGCCGCTCGAGGTCGTCCGCGGGTGCGATGGCGAGCGTGTGCCCGACGCTTCCCTGCGCTGAGAGCAGGGCCACATCGGCCGGGTTGAGCACGTTGACCTGCTCGACGTCTTCCCCGATGATGGCAAAGGGCTGTCGCTCGTTGACTTTCTGCCACCGGTCGTATCCGGGATGGAGCGTGGGTGACCCGTCGATGACAAAGTCTTCCGGCGCGTCGATGCCTGGCCGGCGCGCCACAACGGTTCGATTCGACGACTGAGCTTCCACCACCGACTGCGCTACGTGCGCGTTGGTCGCGATGACCGAATGTTCAGCGCTGTCGAGCACCGCAAATCCGGTTCCGATCTGAATGAATCCACCGTCTTCTCCCTTCGTCCCGATCATGAACACCGCCCCCCGGGCTTCTTCGATCGCCGCCGCGGTCGACATTTTCGAAGCTGAAGCGTCGCATCCACAGCTGGGAGCGGCAACGACCGCGACGGGCCCTGCGGCCGGTCGGTCCGCCAACATCCAGCCGGCGGCGGTGGTCAACCCCGCGGAAGTCGCCGCGGCGGCGATCAGGGCCCCGATCGCCAGCGTGCGGCCTCGGGAGGAGAGGGAAGTGACGGAGCGAGTGAGCATCATGGGTGGGTTCCTCGAACTCCGGCGGGTTCTCGGGGGTGGCGGTCCGGCCATCCTGGAACCGAGGTTCCGTCGGGGGTCACCCCAGACGTGCCAGGCAGGCCCTGGTCCCATCACGGTTTTGCAAGTGAGCAGAGAAAGGGCAGACCTCGCCGTTCACAGGCCAAAGGCCCGGCGTGCACATGCACGGCCGGGCCCTTGACCCGCCCGGGTGAGATGAAGGTTCTGCCGCTACAGGCGAATCCAGTTTGACTCGTCAAGCGGAACGATCGCGTTCAGGTCGAGCCCGTCAAGGCTCTGGTAGTACAACAGCCACATCACCAGAACACCGCCCAGAGCCGCGGCAGCAATACCGGCGCCGATTGTGGCACTAGCCTTGTACCGGAATCGGCGCAATAGGCCGACACCCACCGCCAGGGTGCTGAGCTTGAACGCGATCAGCGCCAGTGGCGAGTTGGTATTCCGGATGAGCCAGATGACGAGCGGGTTGTCTTCGTACATGCCGGTGGTGCGCATCGCGTGAACGGTGAGGAGCAGGTCCGCGAGGCCGAACAGAATGATGAGCATGAGAAACGTCCGCGTTACGCCATTGGAAGGGATGTTGCCGAGCCGAGATTCAGGCGTGCCATGAGTCATGTCGAGCCCCTTTCAGGTGGGTGGCGAGAGGGCCGACCGCGGCCCTTCTCTGCTCGACACGTGCACAAACACCCCTGCCCCCATCAGACAATTCACAAAACAACCGCCCCAGACCGCGAGACCCTTGAAATTCGCCACCCGCCGGAAGTCACTTCAGGATTGGCAGAGCGCGACGACGCGGACCGTCTATGCGCCCTGCTTCAGTGACTCGACGACTCCCTTCGCCATGGCCTCAATCAGCCGGACCTCCGGAGAGGTGTTCCGCGGGCGCTTTCAGGCGCCGTCGCGGGCTCTTGCAAGCCAGTTACGGTCGGTACATTCCACGTTTCGCCGTTCCCCGCGCTAGAGTGAGGTTTCCGACATGAAACCCGACCATGGTCGGACGCCGCGCGAATCACTTTCGTCACTGCCCATCGCCCGGTCCCGCCGGGCAACCGATACAGGTCGGTGGTGAACATGCCCGAACCACTACCAGAAGCAGCCAGAGAACGCGCCGCGAGCCCGCTCTCGGCCGCGGATCTTCAGATCCTGGCCGATGCCAAGGCCCGGGGCAAGAAGATTCGTCGAGCCGCCGGCGTCGCCCACGCCAGCGCCTGGACCCTGGCCGTCTTCGGCGGGCTCACCATGCTGGCCGTTGCCTTTGGCGACTTTGTCGCGCTCGCCCTCGGCGTCCTGCTGTGCGCTTTGGCCTTCAACGAGTTCCGCGGCGGGGCGATGCTCAAGCGATTCGACCCGCGGGGTGCGCGCGTGCTCGGATTCAACCAGATCGCGCTCGGCGTCGTCATCGTCGCGTACGCCTCGTATTCGCTGTCCGCCGCCCTCAGGGACCCAGCACTCAAGAGCCTCGCCGGCTCCACCGGGGACCCGTCCACCGACGCCCTCGTCCGCGACCTCACCGACCTGGTTACATACGGCCTTTACGGCGGGATGGCCGTCATCGGGCTCATCGCGCCCGGGCTGACGGCGTTGTACTACTTCAGCCGCGCCGCCATCGTGCGAAAGGTCGTCAGCGAAACGCCGGCCTGGGCGATCGAGGCCATCCGCGTGGCCGCCTGACGATTCAGTGGGCTTCCGGCAGCGGTGCGCCGGCAACGTTCACCACGGGCCTGCGCCGACGCACTTTGAGTGCAACATCGTCGAGCAGCGAATACACCACGGGGGTCACCAGGAGCGTGAGCAGCAACGAGAGCATCTGCCCGCCGATCACCACGATCGATACCGCCCGCCTCTCTTCCGACCCGGGGCCGGTGCCCAGGGCCAACGGCAGCATCCCGCCGACAAGCGCCAGCGTCGTCATCAGGATCGGCCGCAACCGGTCCCGGCTTCCCTGAATGATCGCCTCCGCCCGCGGCATTCCCTTGTTCCTCAGTTGATTCATGTGATCAATCTGCAGGATCGCGTTTTTCTTGACAACGCCGAAGAGCACCAGGATCCCGAGCGCTGAGTAGAGATTGAGAGAGCCTCCGAACAGGTAGAGCGAACCGAACGCGAAAGGCACGCTCAGCGGCAGCGACAGCAGGATCGTGAACGGGTGCACGAGACTTTCGTAGTTGCTCGCCAGGATCATGTACATGAACACCACCGAAAGCGCGAACGCCAGCAGGAACTCCTTGAACGTCCTTTCCAACTCTCGCCCGCGCCCAAGCACCAGCAGGGAGTACGAACTTGGCATGTTCAGTGCCGCGACTTCCTTCCGCATGGCGTCCAGCCGGTCCGCCAGGGCAAATCCGGGGCCAACCGTGCCGCGGACGTTCGCCGCACGCTGGCGGTTCAGACGGTCGATGCGCGCCGCGGACGCGGCCGGCTCGATCGAAGCAATGCTGCGCAGTTCCACCACGCCGCGAGTCCCCGGCACCAGCAGCCGCGGAAGCTCGCTCGGGTCATTGCGATCCGCCGCGACCAGCCGCAGCTGGACGTCATAGTCCTCGCTCGTACCCGGATCGCGGAAACGCGACACCTCTTCATCACCGCCCACCAGCGTCCGCAAGGCCGATCCGATTGCTTCGGCCGTCACACCCAGGTCCGCGGCACGCTCTCGATCGATCACCACCCGGAGCTCCGGCGTGTCAAGCTTGAGCGTCGTATCGGCGTCGGGAATCCCTCCGACCTCGAGCCCCCTCGAACGCAGCTTCTCCGTGTACTCGGCGAGCTTGACCAGCTCCGGCCCGCGGATCGCCAGGTCAATATCGAAGTTGCCCCCGCCGATGTTGAACGCCGCGTAGTTCCGGATGGACACCCTCAGACCCGGCAGGCCCCGCAGCGATTGCCGCATCCGCTGCATCACGTCCGTCTGCGTGTAGTTGCCCTTGAACGCGTCCTGAGGTCTGCCCTTGAGCGCCGCGCTCCACAGTCGCGAGATCGAGAACACCCGCTCATGGTGCGGCGCGATCCGCACGTGGATCTCGCCCCGGTTGACCTGCCCGAGGAACGACCCGCCGTTGGACACCAGCGTCGTCCTGACCGCCGGGTCCGCTCGCACGCGGGCCTCCACCTGCTGCATCGCGGCGTCAAACGACGCGAAGCTCGACCCCTCCGGCCCGTTCACGTTGATCTGGAACTCCGCCTCGTCAATATCACTCGGCAGGTAGTCCTGCTTGAGAATCGAATACATCGGCGCCGCCGCCGCCACCACCGCCACCGCCAGAACCACCACCGCGATCCGCCACCGCATGGAAAGCCGCAGCAGGCGGGTGTAGCTCCCGTCGATCCGCGCGTAGAACCCGCCCCGCGACGCCGCGCCACCCGAATGCGATGTCCCCGCCCTCAGCATCCGCGACGCCATCATCGGTGTCAGCGAGAACGACACCAGCATGCTGACCAGCACCGCCACCGCTGCGGTGATGCCGAACTGGTACAAAAACCGTCCCGAAATCGACGACATGAACGACACCGGCAGGAAGATCACCACGAGCGACAGCGTCGTCGAGAGCACCGCCAGTCCGATCTCGCCCGTCGCGTGCCGCGCCGCCTCGAACGGCCGCATCCCCTTCTCTTCCACGTACCGGAAGATGTTCTCCAGCACCACGATTGCGTCGTCGATCACGATCCCGACCATCAACACCAGCGCCAGCATCGTCACGCTGTTGAGCGTGAAGCCCAGCAGCCACATCACCGCAAACGTCGAAATCAGCGACACGGGAATCGCCACCGCCGCGATCATCGTGGACCGCCACGACCGCATGAACACCAGCACGACCAGCGACGCCAGGATCGTCCCCAGCACCAGGTGGGTCTCAATCTCGTGCAGCGCCGCGTAGATGTACGACGACTGATCTCGAATCACTTCCAGCCGCACGCCCGCGGGCAGCTCCTGCCGCGCCCGCTCCACCTCTCGCTTCACACCCTCGATCACCGCAACGCTGTTGGCCCCGGACTGCCGCCGAATCTCGATCGACACCGCGGGCGCACCGTCCAGCCTCGCCGAAGACCGCCGCTCCTTCGTTCCATCTTCCGCGTACCCGATGTCCCGCACGCGAATCGGCACCCCGTCCACCATCCCGACCGCGATGTCGTTGAACGCCTCCGCCGTCGTCAGTTTCCCCAACGTCCGCAGCACGTTCTCACGCACCGCGCCCGTGACGTTCCCGCCCGGCACATCCGAGTTCTGCCGCTGCACCGCGTCGCGCACCGCCGTGATCGGGATCGCGTGCGCCGCCAGCCGGTCCGCATCCACCCACACATTCACCGTCCGCTCGAGCCCGCCCACAATCGTCACGCCGCCCACCCCGCTCGATCGCTCCAGCATCGGTCGGATCGTCTTGTCCGCCAGCTCCGTCAGCTCACGGATCGACCGATCCCCCGAAAGCGCCAGCGTCACCACGGGCGAAGAGTCGTTATCAAACTTCGAAATGATCGGCGGCTGGATGTCCTCAGGCAGGTTCCTGATCGCCGCGGCGACTCGGTCCCGCACATCCTGCGCCGCCACGTCGATATTCCGCTCCAGCCGGAATGTGGCCATCACGATCGACTGCCCCTGACCGGAAATCGACCGCAGTTCCTCCATCCCCTCAACCGTGTTCACCGCTTCCTCGATCACCTGCGACACCTGCGTCTCAACCTCTTCCGGCGAAGCGCCCGGAAGGCTCGTGCGCACGCTCACCGTCGGCAGGTCCGCCGACGGCAGCCGGTCCACCAGCAGCTTGCTGAACGCCACGCCCCCCACCACCACCATCGCCAGCACCAGCATCGCCGCGAACACCGGACGCCGGATGCAGACTTGTGCGATCAGTTGCATGGGTGCACCTTAGTTCGAGCCGATCTGTTCACGCCGTACAAACGGAGATTCCGGCGCCGTGCGCGGCCCGGGCACGCGCTCGATCACCGCTCCCGCCAGGTCCCCCGACAACCGCCCGCACGCCCGGAGCAGCGTCAGGTACGCCAGTTTCCGCTCAAACTCCTCGCTCGCGGACCGCAGCTGCGCATTGAGCAGTTGATCCTGCGCCGCCACCCTCTCCAGGTTTGTCGCCAGACCGGCCGAATATGAACCTTCCGCCTGACGCAGTGAAGCCTCGGATGCCCGCACCTGCGCCCGCAGCTCGGCGACCCTGGCGTTCGAGGAACTGAACCGATCAAACGCCCGCTCGACATCGCTCCGCACCTGCCGCCTCGTGAGCTGATGCCGCAGCACCGATTCACGAAACACCGACCACGCCTCACGCAGGTCCGACTGCAACTCCCCCCCGCGAAAGACCGGCGTGCTGATGCTGATGAGCCCAAGCAGGTTCAGTTCGGTCGGGTTGCTATCACGGTACAGGAACCAATCCAGATTCACCGCAATCGTCGGGTAGTACTTGCCAAGGGCTTCATCGACGCGCAGCCGCGCGGCCTCTGCCGCGCCCATGGCCGCGAGCAAGTCCTGCCGCCCCGCGTAGCCGACCTCGAGGAACGCTTCCAGCGACGACACCACCGTCTCAGGCTCGAACCCATCCGTCAACGGCGAGTTATGAACCGATGCACCCGTGAGCAACACCAGCGCAGACCTCGCCTGCGCCGCCCCGCTCTGGGCATCCAGCAGCAGCACCCGCGTGTCTCCGCGCTGAGCCTCAATCTGCGCCACATCCAGCGGCCGCACAAACCCGACCTCCTGCCTTGCCGTCGCATCCCGCAGCCGCTCTTCCTGCACCGCCACCGAAGACTTCAGCACCTCCACCAGCCGCTCCGCCCGCATCGCCTGGTAATACGCCGTCGCCGTTTCCAGCAGCAGCGACTCTCGCAAGTCCAGCAACAGCCACCGGCCCGCCCGGATATCCACATCCGCCGCCCTCAGTGCGTACAGGTCCGACTGCCCGGTGAGCAGCGTGTACTGCGCCGTCAGCCCCGCATCCATCGTCACACGCTTGCTGCCGCTCCCGCCCGAACCCCCACCACTGGGCTTGTCGCGAACCGTCACATCCGCGAACGCATCCAACGTCGGCCGCAGCGCCGCCGCCCGGCGCTGCCGCTCGGCCAGCACCTGCACATACCGTTCCCCCTCGATCGCGAGCCGCTCGTTAAGCGCGTTGGCGAGTTGAAGCGCTTCCACAACCGGAAGCGGCTCCCCCGGCTCATGCCCCGTGGGTTGACCTTCGATGTCCGTGATCGACCGGTACGCCGCGACATCTGCCGCCTGATCAACCTTGCACCCGGCAGACCAAACCGCCGCCACCAGCGCCACCATCAGGCCGACACGTGGCTTCCTCATGCCGCCGCCCCGATCCCGCGGATGAGCACCCGCAGCAGGTGCTCCCGCAGCGCTTCCTTGGTCATTCCCTTGGGTGGATAGAGCGCCGCCCCGCGAACGAACGACAGAATGAACTGCGCCGTCAACTCCGGGAACGGGTCCGTCAGCGCCCCCGCCGCTGTCCCGTCCCGAATCACGCCCGTCACCAGCTCGACCAGCTCCTGCCGCGACCTTTGCAGCTCCGCCGAATCCGGGCTGAGCACACCCGTTCGCATCACCCGGTACAGATCAGGAAAGCTGAACGCGAACTCAACCAGTTCCGTGGCGACAACGCCCAACTGTTCCCGCGGCCCGCTCACCCGCGTCAACCCATCCCGCACGTGCGACACGACGCGCGCAAACCCATCCCGGATCAGCCGGATGTACAGGTCTTCCTTGCTGTCGAAGTAGACGTACAGGGTCCCCTTGCCGACACCGGCCTCCCCCGCGATGTCCTCCAGCCGCACCTCATGGAACGGCCGAGCCGCAAACAACTTGGCTGCCGCCTCCAGGATCTCGCCAAGCTTTTCCAGATGCGGACGCTGCACGCGGCGGCCTCCAGCAAATTCAATTCCACCTCGCCCAAAACCGACTGGCCGGTATTGGTTGCCTGTCTACGATAGGCTCCGGAGTTCGACATGACACCAACGGCGGCTCGGACACACGGCGGGGTTGGCGGCTCGGGCGACCGCCGGAGACCCTCGGCATGGTGCTCAGCGCCACAACGGTTCGCTGGTGCCCTGGCGTTGATCGCGATCGTTGGCTTGACCCTGGGGTGCAAGCGAACGGCGCAAAGCCCACCGCCGCCGGCCGCTTCGACACCTGTGGCGGTGACCCTGGCGGCCGTGCAACGAATAGACATGCCCCGAACCGTGGAAGTCACCGGAACACTCTTCGCGCTCGAGGATGTCGCGGTTTCCGCCAAAGTGTCCGGCCGCATCGCCGACATCGGAGCCGACCTCGGCGACACGCGTCGTGCCGGCGACCTGCTCGCCCAGATTGATCCCCGCGATGCGGAGTTGATGCTGAGCGAAAAGGAAGCCCAGCTCTCCGCCACGCTCGCCAGACTTGGCCTCGCCTCCGTTCCGGCCAGCGACGTCGACTTTTCCTCCCTCCCTTCCGTGCAACGGTCGCAGGCCGAGGCCGCCAATGCACAGGCCCGCTATGAGCGCGCCAAGCGGCTTCACGATCAACAGCCCCCGCTCATTGCCGACCAGGACTTCGCCGATGTCCGCACCCAACGAGAAGTCGCGGCCCGTGGCGTCGAAACCGAAGTTCTCGCCGCCAAGGCCACGCTCGCCGAAGCCCGGGCTCTCGCCGCCGCCGTTGACACCGCACGCCAGGTGCTCAAGGACACGCGCGTCGAAGTCCCCCGATTTGGCAAGGACGGCCCCTCGGAGTTCCGAATCGCCTCCCGAATGGTGTCCGTGGGGGAACTCGTCTCGCCGGGACGAGTCCTCTTCCGCGTCGTTGCTGCCCAGCAGGTCAAGTTCCATGGTTCGGTGCCCGAGCGATTCTCCGGCGCGGTCGAGAACGGCCAGGCCGCCGCCATCGAAATCGCCGGATTCGATGAGCCCTTCCCGGGCAAAGTCACCCGCATCAGTCCGGCGATCAACCCCGCGACGCGGTCCTTCGACATCGAAGTGCTCGCGGACAACGCCAGCGGCCGCCTCAAGCCCGGGGCATTCGCACGCGCTGCGATCACCGTCCGTTCCGAGTCCGGCGTGGTAAGCGTCCCGATCGCGTCCATCTTGGAGTTCGCGGGCGTTCAACGCGTGTTCACGATTAGAGACGGCAAAGCCGCGGCCGTGATCGTCAAGACTGGGCAGCGACAGGGCGACCTGGTTGAACTGATCGACTTGAAGACAGTACCGGAGTCGGTTGTGCTCCGGCCCGGGAACCTCCGCGACGGCGCAGCCGTCACCGCGAAGTAGGCCCCTTCCGCTCTCCAGCCGCGGTATCCTCTCGATGTGCCCGCTCGCGACCTGAACAACCTCATCAACGGCCGCGCCGTTTCGCCGGTCAATGGAAGGTACCTCGATCTCATCGAGCCCGCGACGGGTTCTGTTCACTCTCGCGCACCCGCCTCTGGATCGGAGGATGTTGAGGCCGCGGTTGCAGCCGCATCGGCGGCGTTCCCGGCTTGGGCGAGCGCGCCCCCACAGACCCGCTCCCAACTGCTCCTCCGCCTCGCAGACCTCATCGACGCCAACCTCGAGCCGCTCGCCCGCGCCGAATCGATCGACACAGGAAAGCCCATCGCCCTCGCACGATCGGTCGATATCCCTCGATCCGCCGCCAATCTCCGCTTCTTTGCCGATGCGGTTCAACGGGTCCCCACCGAGTCGTTCGACTTCGACGGCGCGGGAACACCCGGCGGCATCCCGGCGCTGAACACCACGCTGCGACACCCGCGCGGCGTCGCCGGGCTCATCTCCCCCTGGAACCTCCCGCTCTACCTGCTCACCTGGAAGATCGCCCCCGCTCTCGCGACCGGCAACACCGCCGTCTGCAAACCATCAGAAGTAACCCCCACCACCGCCGCGATGCTGGGCGAACTTTCCATCACGGCGGGCCTTCCTCCGGGCGTCCTCAACATCGTCCACGGGCTGGGTTCCGAGTGCGGCGCGGCCATCATCCGCCACCCGGATGTACCGACCATCTCTTTTACCGGGTCGACCAAGGTCGGCCAATGGATCGCTCAGAACGCCGGCTCGATGCTCAAGCGCATCTCCCTCGAACTGGGCGGCAAGAACCCGTTCATCGTGTTCGATGACGCCGACTTTGACGCCGCGCTCACGACCGCCGTCCGCGCCGGCTTCACCAACCAGGGCCAGGTGTGCTTGTGCGGCTCGCGGCTCCTGGTGCACGACTCGATCTACGACCGCTTCATCGCCGCATACATCGAGCGTGTGCGGGCCCTGAAGCTCGGCGATCCGTTGGATGAGTCGACCCAGCAGGGCGCCCTGGTCAATCGTTCCCAGCTCGACAAAGTTTCGTCCTATGTCGAACTCGCTCGCCAGCTTGGCGGCAAGATCCTGTGCGGCGGCGGCCCGCCGCCAACGGCCTCGCTCTCGGCACGCTGTCGGAATGGCTACTTCTTTGAGTCAACGGTCATCGCCGGGCTTGATCCCACATGCCGCGTCGAGCAGGAAGAGATCTTCGGGCCCGTCGTAACGGTTCAACGTTTCCGTGACGAGGCCCACGCTCTGTCGCTCGCCAACGGCACTCCTTATGGCCTGGCCGCGACCTTGTTCACATCAAACCCCGATCGGGGTCAGCGTATCGCAGCGAACCTCGACGCCGGCATCGTCTGGGTGAACTGCTGGATGGTCCGCGACCTGCGTACGCCCTTTGGCGGTATGAAGCAGAGCGGCGTCGGACGCGAGGGCGGTATGGAAGCAATCAAGTTCTTCACCGAGCCCAAGAACGTGTGTGTGAGGAAGTAGCATGTCAACCATTCGCAGCGACAAGGCCGCCGAGCCCGTCGGCCCCTACCCACACGCCCGCCGCGCCGGCAATCTCCTCTTCCTGTCCGGCGTCGGCCCGCGCAAGCGCGGCACAAAGGACATCCCCGGCGCTGTCGTGGATGCCTCGGGAAAGCTGACCGACTACTCCATCGAAGCCGAAATGCGTTCCTGCTTCGAGAACATCAGGACCATCCTCGAAGAGGCGGGTTCCCGCTGGGAGAACATCGTCGACGTCCAGGTCTTCCTCACCGACATGAAGCGCGACTGGTCCAACTACAACCGCGTCTACGGCGAGTTCTTCCCTGCGGGCCCGAACCAGCCGACCCGCACCACCATCGAGATCAAAGCCCTGCCGACCGGCGGCAACACACCCATTCACTTTGAAATCAAGGTCATCGCGACGGCCTGAGCACCGCCCGCACCGGGCTCGCATCAAACCCCTCCAGCGGCAGCGGCAACGCGATCAACTCGTACTCTCCGACCGCGACCTCCCGTAACACGAGTCCCTCCAGGATCGCGATCCCGTGCTTCAGGATGGCCTTGTGCGCTTCCAGGGCCTTGGACTCCTGCAAGTCCACGCTCGGAGTATCGATGCCGATCGTGATCACGCCCTTGGCGGCAAGAGCCTCCACAAGCTCCACCGTCAACGCCGCAAAGTCGCTGTTCCACTTCTGAGGATCCGGAAACGTTCCCGTCTTGATCAGCACTCGCGGATGCTTCACATCGCTGATCGGCGTCGCCAGATCCGCGACCCGCACCCTTGCGCCGCGCCCCACCCGCGCCTCGATCACATGACACGGCCCGACATAGTGCTCCAGCCGCTGCTTCGAAATGTCCGGCGCGCCAAGTCCGTAGTGATTCGGCCCATCCGCATGCGCCCCGAGGTGCACCGTCGCCCGCAACGTGCTCAACGTAACCGTGTCGCCTTTCTCAATATCACACAGCACTTCCCGAGTCACCGGCGTATCCCCGGGCCACACTCCAAGCCGCGCCGAAATTACCGGCGTGATGTCGATAAGCCCAGAGCCCGAAACCTCGCTACCCAGGCTTCCGATTCGCGATTTGTCCCCCACCGCCCCCCGCACCGCCTCTCGAAACTCCGCCTCGCCCATCCCCCCCGCTCTCGCCGCCGGCACCGCCGCGATCACCCCATCCAACACCGCATCCAGCTCCCGCCCGCGACGCCGCGCCTCCACATACGGCACCGTCGAGAAGCTCACAAGGTTGTACTGCGGCGTCCACCTCCCCTCGAAGAGCGCGTGCACCGTCTGCTCGACCCGCTTGCGATACAGGAACTCCGGCCGCCCAACCTTGTCCCGCATCTCGACAAAGTTCTCCAACGCCATGTCCGCGATCGCGTCCGCATTCGGCTTCCGAGCCGCCTGATACGCCTCCAGCGCCTCACTCTGATCAAGATGCCTCTTTAAACACCCCGCCAGCTCCACGCAGTCCTCGAACCCACAGTTGATCCCCTGCCCGTAGAACGGCACGATCGCATGCGCGGCGTCCCCCACCAGCACCGTCTTTCCCTGCACCTGCCACGGGAAGCACCGCACCGTCACCAGCGAACTCGTCGGATTCCGCATGAAGTCCGTGGCCAGCGTCGGCATCAACGGCACCGCATCCGCGTACTGCTCGCGGAACCACGCGTTCACCTCCGCCTCACTCCCCACGTTCCCAAACGAATGCTCCCCCTCAAACGGCCAGAACAGCGTGCACGTGAACGATCCATCCCGGTTCGGCAGCGCGATCATCATCGCCCCGCCCCGAGGCCAGATATGCAGCGCATGAGGCTCCATCGCGAACAACTCGCGATCAACCTCCGCCCGCTGCGTCACTGCGTCACTCCGTCGCTGCGTCACTGCCGGTATGTGCAGTTCTTTGTACCCATGCCCCAGGTACGACTGGCTGTACTCAAACCGGTCCGTCTTCTGCATCGCCCCGCGAACCGCCGAGAATGCGCCATCCGCCCCTATGAGCAAGTCCCCGTGCACGCGAACCTCTGAACTGTCCGCCCTCCTGAACACCCCGGTCCCCGCCGTCACATCCGCATCCACGCACATGTGATCGAACACGACCTCCACGCCCGGTATCGCCGCGGCCGCCTGTATCAGCGTCAAACTCAACCCGCCCCGCGACACCGAGTTGATCGCCTCGCGCGAATCCTTGCTGTACGGCTGGAATGTCAGCGTTCCATCCCGCGCGTGAATCATCCGCCCTGGCATCGAGATGATGTCCCGCTCGCGGACGACTCCATCCAGCCCCGCCGCGGCCAGGCCGGCCAGCCCCCGCGCCGAGAGCGCCAGGTTGATCGACCGCCCGCCGACATAGCCGTGGGCCCGCGGGTCTCCCCGCCGCTCGAACAACTTCACCCGCCATCCATCGCGCGCCAGCAGCACCGCCAGCAGCGGCCCCGCCAAGCCATTCCCCACGATGACCGCTGTTCGCGTCATACCGATCTACCCAACAACCTCGCGCAGAATGCTCACAAACCGCCGCACATCCCCAAACGAGTTGTACAACCCCGTCGGCGCCGCTCGAAACACATCCGGCTCCCGGTAGTCCACCCATACACCCCGCTCGTGCAGTTTCTTTTCGATCGCCCTGCCCGCTCCCGGCACCACGAGCGACAACTGCGCGCCCCGCTGCCCCGTATCCCGCGGCGTCAAACTCTTCACCTTCCCCCCACACCACTTCTCAATCAGGAACTCCATGTACCCCGTCAGCTTCAGCGACTTTTCCCGGATCGCGCTCATCCCCGCCCGATCGAAAACGTCCAGCGACGCCTTGACCGGGGCGAGCGCCAATATCGGCGGGTTTGAAAGCTGCCACGCATCCGCCGACGCCACCGGCACAAACTCCGGTCCCATTTTGAACCGAGTCGCAGGGTCATTCCCCCACCATCCCGCAAACCTCTTCAGCTCTCCCTGTTTCGCTGTCCCGCTGTCTCGCTGCGCCGTATGCCTCTCATGCACAAACGCCCCCGCCACCGCCCCCGGCCCCGAGTTCAGGTACTTGTACGTGCACCACGCCGCGAAGTCGACATTCCAGTCATGCAGCCGAACCGGCACGTTCCCCGCCGCGTGCGCCAGGTCCCACCCCACCACGCACCCAAGCTTCTTCGCCGCCGCCGTGATCCGCTCCATCTCAAACCACTGGCCCGTCAGATAGTTCACAGCGCCCAACAGCACCAGCGCAACCGACTTCCCCTCTTGCTCCAGTACCGCAAGCACATCCTCCGTCCGCAGCGTGTATTCACCCTCACGCGGCTTCAATCGGACTACGCCCGCCGCGGGATCAAACCCGTGAAACGAAACCTGGCTCGCCACGGCGTACGAGTCCGAAGGGAACGCCGAGTCCTCGATCACGATCTTGAACCGCTCCTTTGTCGGGCGATAGAACGACACCATCAGGAGGTGCAGGTTCACCGTCAAACTGTTCATCATCACCACTTCGTGCGGCAGGGCCCCCACTACCCGCCCCATCGGCCCGCGGAACTGCTCGTGGTACGGCAGCCACGGGTTCCGCCCATCCAGGTGCGCATCGACGGCCAGCCTCGCCCAATCGTCCAGTTCCTGCTCGATCAGCCCGCGCGTGGCCCGCGCCTGCAATCCCAGCGAGTTTCCCGTGAGATAGACCGGCTCACCGCTCCTGGCCTCGGGAAACAGAAACTCCCCACGGAACGACCGCAGCGGATCCGCCGCGTCCATCTCGCGAGCAAAGGCTTCATCGTCACGGTACTGGACCATGCCCGCATCGTACCCGATGCTCCACTATCGCCAAGAACCGCCGCACTCCGCGTCCTACTTCTTCTTTTCGAGGGTCATCTCGACGAACTTCTTCCACGTCTTTCCCTCATCACCGGACCGTTCCCCGACCTCCACCCACCGCCCCTGTTCGTCGACCTTGATCGTGTACCTCGACATCCCCATCCGCGTCGTAAACCCCCAGACGATCGACTTCTCGCCGACTTCGAACGTGGGGTCCACAGCGCCCTCGGGTCCGAACGCACGCATTTTGTACTGCTTGCTCTCCGGGTCGTACGAGACCGTCGCGAGGGCTTCAAATACCACGCGTTCTTCGCCCCCCTGCCCCTTCGCACGCCCGGTCCCTTCGACCAGCATCACCCGGCCTGCGAGCTTCATCCGCACCACCTCACTCTGACGGATCGTCATCCACGCGCCTTCGCCCCCGCGCCCCGTGTCGTACTTCGCCTCCCCTTCCCAATCACCCGCCATCCAGCCGATCTTCTTCATCGCCTCCACCTGGGCCGCCACCCCGGGCGCCTGCGCTCGCTCGGGTTGAGCTTCAAGCACCGGCGCGGGCGAGGGAGAACCCATCAACGACGCCATGACCACGAGTGCGGTGAACATGCCAGAACCTTTCAGTGCCAGAGGACCCCATCACAACCGCTTCACACACGGCCTGCGCCCAGGCCGAGAAACTCGCGGGCGGTTCCCGCAAGCAGTCTTTCCGCCGCCGCCCGATCCAGTTTCATCGCCTCGATCAACGCCCCCGGCGCATCCTCACCCAGCGGGAACGGATAATCCGACCCCAGCGCAATCCGCTCCTCCCCCATCACCTCCATCAACATCCGCAGCACCCGCTCATCGTGGACCAGCGAATCCACATAGAACTTCGCCGGCCGCCCATCCTTGGCAATGTACTCGCGCGGATTGTTCCGGCAATCCGGTGCACACAAGTCCGGACGGACCTCCCACCCGTGCGCGATCCGCCCGATTGTCCCCGGGAATGACCCGCCCCCGTGCGCAAACGCGATCCGCAAGTTTGGCAACCGCTCCAGCACACCCCCGAAGATTACCGAGCAGATCGCCCTCGACGATTCCGCCGGCATTCCCACCAGCCACGGCAGCCAGTACTTGCTCATCTGCGAGCTGCCCATCATGTCCCACGGATGCACAAACACGCACGCCCCCAGCCTCGCCGCGGCGGCGAACACCGGGAACAACTCCGGCTCCGACAGATTCCAGTCGAGAAGTTCGCGCCCGTCATCCCGCCGCTCGATATGGCTCCCGATCTGCACGCCCGCGAGTCCAAGGTCCCGCACACACCGTTCCAACTCGCCAATCGCCAGGTCCGGATCCTGCATCGGGATCGTGCCCAGCCCCGCGAATCGATCCGGCGCGCCGCGGCACACTCCCGCGATGTGATCATTGAGCAGTCTCGCCAGGTCCAGCGCATCCCGCGCCCTCGCCCAGTAGCTGAACATCACCGGCACCGTGCTCAGCACCTGCATCGTCACGCCCGCGGCGTCCATCTCCGCCATCCGCGCTGCGGGTTCCCACAAGTTGCTCTTCACATCACGGAAAAATCGATGCCTCCCATCCGCTTCCGACTGCATCATCCGCGCGCACCCCGGCCCGTGATGATCCAGCGCCACCCACCCGTGATACCCGGACTTCTTCGTCCAGTCAGGCCAGCGCTGCGGGAGAATGTGTGTGTGCAGGTCGATCTTCAAGAGGCTCACCACAGAGAGCACAGAGCAACACAGAGCAGAACCAGGAATACGGCTACACAACGCGACGAACGATACCTTCCTTCAAAATCCGAACGTTGAAGTTCATCAAGAGGCCGACGCGCAGACCCGACAGCTTGAGGTAGGTCATCAGTTGAGCTTCATGAATCGGCGCGATTGCTTCCACAGACTTGATTTCGACCACAACCGCTCCCTCCACGACGATGTCCATCCGGAAAGCGCAGTCGACCTGCTGCCCTCGATACATGACGGGCAGGGCGACCTGACGCTCCACACACAATCCGCGCGCTACCAGCTCATGACACAGGCAGGCCTCATAAGCAGACTCCAGCAGCCCTGGCCCCAGCGCCTCGTGCACTTCGATCGCCGCGCCGATGATCTTTCCGGTCAACGCCGCATGTAAGTACTTGTCCGTCTGATCCATGTCTTCTCCGCTCTGGTCTTCTCCGCTCTAGTCCTCTCCGCCCTTGGCCCTCACTGCCCTTCGTCTTCACCACGCTGGTTTCTTCGCTTTGGTCCTTCCCCCTCAGGGCTTCTCCGCTCTGTGCTTCTCTGTGCTCTCCGTGGTAAATCTCTTCACTTCCCCATCGCCTTCTCGAGCGCCCCGCTCTCCTTGACATTGATCCGCCCCACCACGTTCCCCTCCCGATCAATCAGCACAGTCGTCGGAAACGAGTTGATCCCGTAGGCCGCGGTCGTCGCCCCGCGAGCCGTTCCTTTCCGCCCCTCGACTCTCGTTTCCCCTCCCCCATCAAGCGCCACCAGGAACGGCATGTCCCGACCCTTCCAGATCTCCGCCCGCACCTTCTCGAGTCTCTGGTCCATCTCCGCAATGCTCTCCACCGAGTCGTCATGAACCGCGATCACCACCAGCCCTTGGTCTTTGTACTTGTCGTGCGCAGTCATCAATTCCGGCATCGAGTGCACGCACGGCCCGCACCAGTACCCCCAGAAGTCCAGCAGAACAACTTTGCCCTTGAGCTCCGCCAGCGTCACCGGCTTCCCATTCTTCCATCCCTTGATCTTCGCGAGCTCCGGCGCCGGCTTCCCGATGAGCTGCACCAGGCGATCCGGCGCCAGATTCACCTCAATCGTTTTCTCCTTCTCGCCGGCCTCGATCTTCAACTCGGGCTGCTCCGTGTACGTGTCGCGCCCATACGCATAGAGCTTGTACTCGCCCGGCGGAAGAAAGAACTCGTGCACGCCCGTCGTCGAATCTCGCCCGATCGGCCGCGTGTCGTTCCAGTACACGTACACATTCGACCACGTGAGCTTCCGATTCAGATCCGTCAGCCCAGTGCTCGCCAGCTTCACGGTGACGCGGCACACCGGAGCCACCTTGAGTTCCATTTCTCGCCCGGCATCGCCAGGTGTGACCTTGAGAAAGCCCACTTGTGCCATGTCCGGCGTCCACGCTATGAGCGACTGAGCGTGAGTGTCATCGGCGCTGTAGAACACCCACTTCGGATCCACCATCACCCTGCCGCGCCCGTCGGATGCGTGCATGGGCTCATTTCGTTCGCCATAAAAACCCAGGCTCAGCTTCTTCGCCTCGCTGCCCTGCCCCGAGTTGAATGCCATCGAGCCGACCTCGGCTCCCTCGACCGGCGCGCCCTTTTCATCCACGATGCGCACTTGAATCGACTTTTGAAGAGCCGCCTCCTGTGCACTCGCGAACTGGCCAAACGCCAGAGTCGCCGCGGCCATCGCCTTGATCCTGTTCATCGCGCCAGCCCTTCCCTTCGGAACGCCCTCATCTCAAACGCAAACAGCATCAGCCCCATCCCCACCAGCGCCGCCCCGCTCGCACCCGCGAACATCGCCTTGATCACCCGGTCGCTCTTCTGCCATGCCTGCGCCGCGGCGGTCTTCTGCTCCGTCGTCGTTCCGGTGTCCTTCGCCTGAACCAACAGGTGAACCGCCTCGTGCTCTCGCACATCCATGTACAGCAGGCCCACCGCCACGCCGACCAGCGCCAACCCAAGCCCCACACACAGCACCGCCCGGATGCGGTTCATCGGCGTTTCCCCGCCGCCTTCACTTTCCCCTTGTCCAGCGTGATCGCGCCCGCCTTCTGAATCACATACCCGCACTCGCGGCACGTTCTCCGTTTCTCCGGCCCGCCCCAGAACGCTTCCATGATGATCTTCAAGTCGCGATCTATCTTCTTGAGCACCCACTTCGCCTCGTGCACCAGCGCATCGCACTTCGGGCAATACCACCGCAGCCCATCCTTCTGCGGCCGGCCCTTGGCATCGACGCCGCGAGGAAACTCCATGATCAGTCCCACCGTCCCCGCCGGCCGCTGCGGCCGATGCGGCACCCAGCGCGGCAGCAGATACAGCTCCCCTTCTTTGATCACTACATCTCGCGGCTTGCTCCCATCCAGCGGCCGCACCCGCACCGCTATGTCGCCCTTCACCTGGTAGAACAGCTCCTCCGTCGGGTTCACGTGAAAGTCGTTGCGCGTGTTCGGCCCGCCCGACACGAACACGATGACATCCTTCGCATCCACAAACAGCTGCCGGTTCGACACCGGCGGCTTCAGGTGCCTGCGATTCTCACGGATCCACTTCTCGAGATTGAGCTTGTCGATCGGGAACATGGAAACTCCTGTCGTGCAAGTATATGAAAACCGCTTTCCGCACCGGTCCACGCTCGCCGCCAGCCCCATGACCACGTTTGTGCGCACGCAGGCGGTCCGCGTTAACCTCGATTCACCACCCGATCCACCCGCCACGCCACCAGCAACTTTCCCCTGTTTTCAGCCCGCGCTCTCCACACTTTCTCGTCCTCGTCGCCCGTGGAAGACCGCTTTGGTGCGCACAGAAACGGTCCTGCGGCCCTCTACAGACGGACCCCGCGATCCACGCCGCGGCCGAGCCAGCGCCTTCGGGACCGCACCGGAGATGGCAGCGCCGGCAACGCCAAGGCCAATCGCGGGCCGCCCGTCGGCGTCGTGGTGAGAGGGGACCTGAACCCGCTCAAGCCCGACGCGGCGTATTCCGAAGTGCCATCGAGGTCGGTCCTCCGGCTTCGATGCGCCCGCCATCTCGTGCACGCCGCGTTGACCAGCACCCCACGGCCCGACGAACTCAAGAAGCCCGGCCGCGGGAAACCGCCCCGGTCAACCCACGTTCACCCCGCGCAGCGCCCCCGCGCTGCGCGGCGGTTTGCTCCACTCTTCAGGCCGAAGGCCTTGACCCTGAGTAGCCGGGGGTCGGCGCTTCGCCACTCCCGGAACATCGAACGCCTTGGCTCCGCACCCTGAAAGGGTCGCTCGTGACGGAAGGCAACCTCGCGAATCAACAGCGGCTCTGACTAATCGCGATGCTCAATCACCTTCCCACCCACCGACTTCGCCCCCACCCGCCCATCGTCCTGCACCTCGCCCCGGATCGTCTCGATCGCGTGGGGCAGAATGTCCAGGAGGACTTCGAAGTTCTCGCTCGACCCGCGCGGCGAGCCCGGCAGTGTCAGAATCAGCGTCCTCCCGATCGTCCCCGCGACGCCCCGCGACAGATACGTCCGCGCCGTCTTCGGGTAACACCGCATGCGCGCGAGTTCCATAAGCCCCGCGTGCTCCCGCTCGAACACGCTCTTCGCCGCCTCCGGAGTCACATCCCGCGGAGCCAGGCCCGTCCCTCCGGTACTCACGATCAGGTCGATCCGTTGAGCCGGCCTCGACCACTCGACAAACTTCGCCGCGATCTGCGCAACCTCATCCGGCACGCACGCCGTCGCCACGACCTCCGCTTTCAGCTTCTCCTTTGCCATCGCGCACAGCCCCGGCCCGGACGTGTCCGTCGCCTCGCCGCGCGAGCACCGGTCGCTCACCGTCAGCACCGCGACCCGGATCGGCCCGCTCATCGCCGGTTCTCCGCCACATACGTCCCGCTCCGCCCTCCGCGCTTCTCGATCACCCGCAACCCCTCCACCACCATCGCCTTGTCCACCGCCTTGCCCATGTCGATCACCGTCAGCGCCGCGATCGCCGCCGCCGTGAGCGCCTCCATTTCCACGCCCGTCTTCGCATGAGTCTTCGCCGTCGCCCGGATCACAACACAGGCCTGCTTCTCATCCACCTTCGCGTCCACCTCCACCACGTCGAGCGGCAACGAATGACACAGTGGAATCAACTCATCCGTCCGCTTCGCCGCCTGAATCCCCGCCAGCCGCGCCACGCCCAGGAGGTCCCCCTTCGCAAGTGCATTCTCCCCGATTTTCTTCGCGAGTTCCGCCGACACGCGCACGATCGCCTCGGCGACCGCAACACGTTCGGTCACCGTCTTCTCTCCCACATCCACCATCGTGGCGCGGCCATCGGGCCCCACGTGCGACAACCCGCTGGATTCAGCCTTGCTCATGCCGCGAGTTTAGGAACGAACCCACCCTCAGCCATTCCAGGCAAAGTACGCCCACGGCCCCTCCCCGCCCTGGCCCGGCGGCACCTCGACAAACCCATCGCTTCTGGCCGCGCCGATGACGTCTCCCGAACTCGAAACCTCCAGCAGCTGCGCCCGGCCAACATCCGTGACCCGCACGAACCGGTGCCACCACATGTCCAGCCGGCGCGAATCCGGATTCTCCAGCCTCATCTGCACCGGCGGCGGCGACGAATCGATCCCCGCCAGCCGCTCCAGCACCGGCACGACCATCCGCCGCGATGTGACCATCACCGACAACGGGTTCCCCGGCAGCCCGAAGATCGGCCGTCCATCCGGCAGCATGGCGCCGAACACGGGCTTGCCCGGCCTCTGTGTCACCTTGTGGAACAGAACTTCGGCTCCCAACTCCCGTACCACCTGCGGCACGAAATCTCGCTCTCCCATCGAGACGCCGCCCGTCGCAATGAGCATGTCGGCGCTCTCAAGAATCCGTCGCATGGATGCGAGCAGCGCCTCGGGCTCGTCCTTCACCGCAGGTGCCCGGCTCACTTCCGCCCACGCCCGGCGCGACACCAGGCTCATCACGGTGTACCCGTTCGAATCCCTGAGCTGGTACGGCGATGGCGAGCTCTCGACCCCCAGCACTTCATCCCCTGTCACCAGCACCCCCACCCGCACACGCCGATGCACAACGGGATTCGCGCACCCGAACGCCGCCATGGAAGCGGCCACCGGCGGCGTCACTTCCGCACCCGCCTCAACGACCCGCGTCCCTGTCTTGGCGTTCTCGCCCTGGCGTCGAACGTTGGTCCACGCCTTCATCCCAATCGCCGCGCTGGACAACTCGATCTTCCCGTCGTCTTCTTGGGTGTCCTCCCGCTTCACCACCGCATCCGCACCCGGCGGCACTGGCGCCCCGGTCACGATCCGCAGCACCGTCCCGGGAGCCAGCCGCACGGGCGCCTGCCCGATCCGCAACTCTCCAGCAATCGGCAACGCGCCCCTGGCGAGATCCATCACCCGCAGCGCGAACCCATCCATCGCGCTGACATCCACCGCCGGGCTGTCCCGGTCCGCCACCACTGGCTCCGCCAGCACCCGTCCGAGTGCCCGCTCGAGCGGCACGCGCTCTTCCCCGACCGGCTTCAGGCGTGACACCATCAATCCCACCGCCGCCGCCGGCGAACTCAGATTCTGCTCGGCCATAGCGCGCAGCATATCCCCTCTACAGTTGGCCCATGCAGGTCCAGGTCCTTCTCTTTGGTGCCGAACGAGCCGCCGCAGGACGGGACCGCGCGGTGGTAGACCTCACCGATTCCCGCACCTGCCGCGACCTCCGCGACCGCCTCGCCCAGGACATTCCCGCGCTCGGCCCGCACCTCTCCTCCGCCCGCTTCGCCGTCAACGGCGAGTTCGTCCCTCTCTCCCACCCCATCGCCGCCGCGGACGAAGTCGCCCTCATCGGCCTGGTGTCCGGCGGATGAGCCGCACACGCGTCGCCATCGTCGACGGGCCCGTCACCGGCCCTCAGTCCAGGCCCGAGCCCGGCTCCGGAGGATTCCTGGTCTTTGAGGGCTTCGTCCGCGAGCTTGAGCCCCGGGACGGGGACCCATCCGCCCGAATCGAAGCCCTGGACTACCAGGCCTACGAGCCCATGGCCCAGTCCCAGATCTCCCGCATCGGCGATGAACTCATCGAACAACTCAACCTCCTCGGCCTCTCCGTCACTCATAGCCGCGGCCGAGTCCGCGTCGGCGAATGTTCAATTCGTGTCGAAATCTCGTCTCGCCATCGCAAGGAAGCCCTCGCGGCGATGGACCGGTTCATCGACCGCCTCAAGCAGGATGTCCCGATCTGGAAACAGCCGGTCTGGAAGATCTGATGAATCTCAGCGGGCAATCAGGTGCACCGCCGGCGCCTTGATCGAGGCGACCACCGCCGCACCTTCGGCCAGAGACAGGTCTTCAACCGATGGCCTCGTCACAAGCGCCGTCAGCGCGAAACCGCAATTCAGCCCGATCCGAACCAGCGGGCCTTCCGGGCGGACAAACGTCACCCGAGCGGCAAGGTGATTCCGGGCGCTCCCGCGGCCTTCGCCCCTGTGCAGCACCACATCTTCTCCACGCAGGCACACGAGGACTTTGCCGGCGCTTCGCTCACTCACGGCCGTCACTTCAACTTCACCGATGCGCACGGTCGCCAATCCTTCACGCGAGCCCGTGATCGTTCCCTCGATCACCGTCTCCACGCCCAGGAGCCTCGCCACATCCGGGTCCGCCGGCCCAGCAAACACCTCCGCCACGGGCCCGACCTGCCGGACCGTCCCCCCGATGAGCACCGCGATCCGGTCGCCGAGAGCAATCGCATCGCTGCGATCGTGCGTCACCACGATCGTCGGCGCTTCCAGCCGAGTGAGCAGCCGTCGCAACTCCTCGCGAACCTGCTCCCGCAGCGGCACATCGAGCGCCGACATCGGTTCGTCGAGCAGAACCAGCCGCGGCCGCGTAACCAGCGCTCGCGCGAGCGACACCCGCTGCCGCTGGCCACCCGACAACTGCGCCGGGCGGCGATCGGCCAACTCGCCCAGGTTCATGGATGCGAGCATCTCTGCCACGCCCGCATCGGACGTTTCGCTTGATAGCGGAAACGCGAGGTTGCCTCGCACACTCAGGTGCGGAAAGAGCGCATCGTCCTGCGGGACGAACCCGATGCACCGATCCTGCGGCGACACCCACCCGCCGTTTCCTTCAAACCACGTTTCACTTCCGAGCTTGATCGATCCCGAGCGCGGCCGGTCCAGGCCGGCGATGCACCTCAGCAACGTCGTCTTCCCCGATCCCGACGGGCCGAAGAGCACCGTGACCGATGGCTCCGCCGGCAGCGACAGCGTCGCCCGGAGCGTGTACCCCGCATCGAACGCTTTCTCGATGTCGACGCTCAGGCCCTGTGCCATGCCTTCGGGCTCCGTCGAAACAGCGTGTACGTCACCATCAACACCACGAACGAGAATCCCAGCAGCATCGCCGCCGTCGCGTGCGCCTTCCCATAGTCCATCGCCTGCACATCGTCATAGATGGAAATCGAGAGCGTCCGCGTGAGCCCCTGGATGTTCCCCCCCACCATCAGCACGACGCCGAACTCGCCGATCGTGTGCGCGAAACTCAGCACAAACCCGGCGACCACGCCGCGGATGGAGAGCGGGAGAACCAGACGCGCGAAGGTCGCCGCGCGGGACACGCCCATGCACCACGAGGCCTCGATGTACTTGCGGTCAACCGCCGCGAACGCCGTGCACAAGGGCTGGACCATGAACGGCAGGCTGTACAGCACCGACGCGATCAGCAGCCCGGCAAAGCTGAACACGAGCCGCGTGCCCGTGACGCGCTCGATCGCGTGACCGATGGGGCTCTTCGGGCCAAGCCCGACGAGCAGGTAGAACCCGAGCACCGTCGGCGGCAGAACCAGCGGCAGGGCCACGATCGACTCGATCACGACCTTCCATCGCCGCTTGGAGAAAACCAGCCACGCGGCGATCGGGATTCCGACCAGCAGCAGCAGCAGCGATGTGCAGACGGCGAGACGCAGCGTCAGGCCGATGGCGGTCCAGTCCATGCCTTAAGGTACCGTCGTTCGGCGCCGACGTCTCAGAACGGTCACACTGGCGGCGCACGGAACAGCCAGAACGCCCGGCGCCGGAGCCTCGATGATGAAGTCGAGCACGTAATCCGTCGGCTCGCCGAGCTGCTGGCCCCAGAACGTGTACTGACCCGCGGGAAGCGGCGGAGTGAAGCCCTGGCCGTGCAGGCTCATCCATATCAGGATGTCTTCTCCAACGTTGGCTTGACCCATGTGCACCCAGCCCAGCAGGTCTTCGGATTGCACCGTCATGGGATCGTTGGGAAAGATCGGCCCGGGCTGGACGGCGAGAAACGCGACGGGGTCCGGAGAGAAATACTGGTCCACCACGATCTGCGAAAGGACAAAGCCCTGCGGGATCGTGATCGTGAAGTAGTCGCGATCGATCGCGCCGCCGCCGAGGTCGCCGGCCATGAACCCCGCGATCTGGTTCGATCCGGGGGACATGGCAATAACCGTGGGCACGAAGCGATCGTCGGAAAGGTCGCCCTGGATCAACTCGTTGTACACCAGTTGTCCGTGGGCGCACTGGCACGTGGCGGAGATCGTCACAGCCGCAACGGGGACCATGTTGAACAGTGTCCGCTGGATCATCTGACTGACAAGTCTGCCTCAAGCCCTGGCGCCGAACCAGCGCCCGGCGACAATTGTGCCGCCAAAACCCTACTTTCCGCCCGCGAGCCCGGCGCGGACGAGGATTTCCCGCCCCGGAGGGCTCAGGACAAAGTCCACAAACGCCCTGGCGGCGGCCGGGTCCTTGGCCGACTTCATGACGATCGCCCCGTGCCGAATCGGTTCGTACAGCGCGCCCGGAATGTCGGCCGACACACCCGCCTCGCTCATCGCCGGCGTCATGGCCTGGCTCCGTGGGAGGATGCTCACCTCCGCCGCGCCCGTTCTCGCAAAGGTCGCCGCCTGCTCCACGCTCTCACCGAGAACGAGCTTGGTCCGGACCGATTCGAGCAAACCCGCGGCCTTCAGGGCCGCCTCCGCCGCGCGGCCGTAGGGCGCGTGCTGCGGATTGGCGATCGCGATCTTTCGAACGCGGTCATCCGTGACGATGGAGAGCGAAGACACATCCAGCCCCGAAGCCTTGAGGACCCAGAGGACCAGCGTCCCTTGTGCGTACTCGCGCACGGGGCCGTCGGTCAGGCCGGCGTCGGCCAGCTTCTGCGGGTACCCCATGTCTGCCGACAGAAACAAGTCGAACGGCGCGCCGCTGGTGAGTTGTGTGTAGAAGTTTCCGGATGCGCCGTAAGTCGCGACCACGGCGATGTTGGGATGCGAACTCGTAAACTCCCGGATCAGGCCCGGGAGCACGGGTTTGAGAGACGCCGCGGCGGCGAGCCGGACTTCCGCGACGGACGAGGCCGCCTTGGGAGAAGGACCTTTCGAGCACGCGACGATGAACGAGATCAATCCGACCAGCACCACCGGTACTCGGCGCATGGTCATCCTCCGATCGCGGACATGGGACGCTCGGGCTGCACGAAGCCAGAAGAACTGATGCCGTGCCCGGCCTGCTTGGTCCAGACGGCGTCGGTGATGAACGCGCTGAGGTCGGTGTCGCTCGCCCGGTCGCGCAGGAGCGGGCGGATGTCCCACTCCTGGCGGCTGAACAGGCATGGGCGGACTTTCCCGTCGGCCGTGATGCGAAGACGGCTGCACGCGCCGCAGAACGGGCGGGTGACAGGCGCGATCACGCCGACGCGGCCGGGAGAACCGTCCGCGAACGTGTAGTTGAGCGAGGTGCTGCTGGGGTCGTCGCGGCCGTCGGGTACGAGAGGCAGGACGGCCTGGATTCGCTGGATGATTTCATCGGCGGGGACGACCCGTGAGCGGTCCCAATGATGTCCCGAGTCCAGTGGCATGAACTCGATGAATCGCATCTCGACGCCGAGGTCGTGGGCCAGGCCGGCGAGGTCGGCGACTTCATCCTCGTTGAAACCTCGGACCACAACGGCGTTGAGCTTGACCGGGCCGAGGCCGGCTCGCTGCGACGCCCCGATCGCGTCGAGGATTCGCCTGGGCGGGCAGTTGGAACGAGTGATGGCCGCGAAGCGATCCTCGCGGAGGCTGTCGATGCTGATCGTGACGCGGCGAAGACCCGCGCCGTGCCATTCCGCGGCGCGGCGATCGTCGATGAGCGAACCGTTGGTCGTCAGGGCGACGTCGTCGATCGGGAGGGCGGAGACGCCGCGGATGATGTCCGTGAGCCGCGGGTGGACGGTCGGCTCACCACCGGTAATGCGGATCTTCTCGATGCCGAGCTTGATGGTGACGGCGGCGAGGCGGAGCAGGTCTTCGACCGAGAGCAGCTCGGAGGCGTCGGCGAAGCGGACATCCGGGTCCATGCAGTAGACGCAGCGGAAGTTGCAGCGGTCGGTGATGGAGAGGCGAAGGTCGCGGATGGCGCGGCCGTGGGAGTCGATGAGACGGGGCGAGGCCCGGGCCGGGGCGCGCGGCGGCGTCGCGATCGGGGCGAACATGGGGAGCGCGAGGGGCATCAGGCCGGGAAGGGTATGGCCGACGAGTTTGGGAAGAGTGTCCGGGCGTTGCGCCGAGTTAACCGATGCCGCCCTTGAGGTTCTGCTGCCCGAACTTCTCGCGCAGGCGGCGCAGCTCCGGCGAGACCTTGAGAATCTGCTCGGGTGTGCGCGTGTCCTTGTCCTTGCCGCCCTTGCCCTTGAACGCGGGACGCTCGGGCGGGGGGAGCAGGGCCTTGATCGAGAGTGAAATGCGGCGGGTCTCGGGGTCGATCTTGAGGACCTTGGCCTTGACGACTTCGTCTGGCTTCAGGACCTCTTCGACCTTGCCGATGCGGCGCCAGGCCAGCTCGGAGATGTGCACCAGGCCCTCGACTCCGGGGGAGATTTCGACAAACGCGCCGAACTCGGCGAGCTTGGTGACGCGCCCGTTGATCTCGGCGCCCTCGGTGATCTCGCTCGCGGCGGTCGCGAAGGGGTCGGCCTGGATCTGCTTCATGCCGAGCGAGAGGCGGCCCGCCTCCCAGTCGATCTTGAGGATCTGGCAGCGGACCTTTTCGCCTTCCTTGACGTAACGCTGGATGAACTTCTCGCCGTGGCCGATGCGGTCGTGCGTGAGGTCGGAAACGTGGACGAGACCGTCAACGCCGCCGAGATCGACAAAGACGCCAAAGGGCATGATCTTGCGGGCCGTGCCCTCGACGACCTGGCCCTCGGCAAGCGTGGCCTTGAGCTTCTCGGCCTCTTCCTTGCGCTGCTTGAGGAGAACCTCGCGGCGCGAGAGGATGATGTTGCCGCGGCCGGCGCGATCAACGCGTACGACTTCGCACGTGACTTTTTCGCCGACGAACACGGAGAGATCGGCGATGTGATCGATAGCGACCTGGCCGGCGGGCATGAACGCGCGGTGGCTGGCGACTTCGAGCTCGAGGCCGCCTTTGTTCACTCCGACGACCTTGGCATCAACTGTCTGGCCGGGCTCCAGGCTTTCCCAGGCGGCTTTCTGGACCGAGCCGGGGCGGGAGCAGACGAGCAGACCGTCGCCGTCGCGATGGTCGACGACGACTTCGATGACGTCCCCCACTTTGGGCAGGTCGGCATCGGTGTACTGGATCCGCGGGACGACACCCAGGTCCTTCGGACCGAACTCCACGAAAATGTCGGTCGGACCGACGGCGACGACCTTGCCCGGCCGCTTCTCGCGCCCGGCCTGGACAACCCGGGGGCCGCGGATCGCCGGCGCCTTGGATTGCGGCGCGGGCTTGGGCGCGGCGTTCATTGAGGCGTTCATCGCCGCGTCGATCTCGGCGGACATGTCGTCGCCGAGGGCGGGAGAGCCAAGACTGTGGAGCGAGTCGCGTCGGCCACTGGAAGGGGACGAGGCGGGCGTAGGAGCGCCGCTGGGCGCGCCGAGCTGTTCGGGCGATGAAGACATTGGGGATCGGACCTCTGGGACCACCTGGGAAACCGGCCGCACGCGGCCGCGCGACAACCACCGTGGGGCTAGTTTACCGCATTTGGGGCGTCAAGGCGCGTGGAAGGCGGGGAGGACGGCCTAAGGGAATTCGGCCTTCTAGAGGCGGGGCTGGACCTTGGCGGCTTCTTTGATCGCCTTCACAATGCGCTCGGCGGTACGGACGTTGGCAAAGCCCGCTTCCGCATCGATTTCGGGACGGTCGCCTGTTTTGACCGCTTCCAGGAAGCTCTTGATTTCCATGACGATCGGCTCGGCATCGTCGATCATCAGGGGTTCGACGTTGACCAGTTCCTGCCAGTTGAGGCTGGTCAGGTCGGCGCCCTTGCGGAGCTGCTCTCGGATTTCGACCATCTGGAGTTCGTTGGCGCGGCGACGGATGATGGTGCCGGCCTTGGTGGCGTAGTCGAGCTTGATGTAGCCGTTCTCGCCGGTGATACGGGTGACTCGCTCGGTCTTGAGCGCCAGGCGGCTGGCGGACATGTTGGCCACGCACATGCCGCGGGGCGTGTGGAACTCGAGCCAGGCGTTGCAGATGTCCTCGTGCTGGGTGATGACCGAGACACCGGCGGCCTGGATCTTGTCGGGCTCGCGCCCGCCCATGAGCATCAGGACGACGTCGAGGTCGTGGATCATCATGTCCATCACGACGCCGACATCGACCGAGCGGAAGGTCATCGGAGAAACACGGTGAACCTGGATGAACCGGGGGACGATCTCGAGGCCGTTGCGGGTCGATTGCTGCATCGCCCGCATGATCGGGTTGAAGCGTTCGATGTGGCCGACCATGAGGACCGTGCCGGTGCGCTCGGAGAGTTCCTTGATGGCGCGGGCGGTGTTGGCGTCCCCGGCCAGCGGCTTTTCGACGAGGCAGGCGACCTTTGCGGTAAGCAGGGCCTCCGCGACGGCGTGGTGGGCGGTGGTCGGGACAGCGACGGAGGCGACGTCGACACCCACGTCAATAAGCTGGTCGACGCGATCGAAGCGGCGGCAGTTGTGCTTGGCCGCGACGGCCTCGCCCCGGTCCTTGTCCGCGTCGACGACACCGACGAGTTCGCACTCGGGGAGCGTCGCGTAGACGCGGGCGTGGTGGCGCCCCATGCGGCCGACGCCGATGGCGCCGCACCGGATCTTGCGGCCTTCAAAGCGGTGGGCACGTGCGGTGGTCGACATGAGCCGGCCCTTATTGAGCGACGTCGTTGAGGGCGCGGGTGATGTCGTCCTTGCTGGTCAGGCCCACGAACTTCTTCTTGACCTGGCCGTCCTTGAACAGGATGACCGTGGGGATGGCGTTGATCTGGAATCGCATGGCGACGTTCCGGTTGGCGTCGGTATCGACCTTGCCGACCTTGACTTTGCCTGCAAACTCCGCCGCGACCGCGTCGATCGTCGGGGTGAGCATGCGGCAGGGCATGCACCACTCGGCCCAGAAGTCGACGAGAACAGGCGTAGACGACTTGACCACTTCGGCCTCGAAGTTCGCATCCGTGAACTCTTTGACGTTGGCGCTGGCCATTGGAACTCCTGAGAAAGGTTCGGGCGAAACTCTAGGACCCGCCTGGCGGGGACGGAATCAACACTCCGGGACCACCCCGCGGCGAACAGACTCTCGAAAGAACGGCAAGCGGTGTGCCGCCACAACCGACTGTGCAGCCCCGCAGGGCCGGTGCCTGCACAGAGGGACTGTCAAGTTAGCAGGGTGGCGGCAGCGGCGTGCAGGGCCTGGGCGATCGGGGCTACATCGTGCACGCGGAAGAGCCGGGCCCCGGCGTGATAGTGCGCGACGGAGAGGGCGATCGTCCCGGGCAGTCGCTGAGCCGGGGTCGATTCCTCAAGCCCCTGGGCACGGCCCACAAAGCTCTTTCGGGAGAGCCCGCTCAACACCGGAAAGCCGAGCTCGGTGAACTCCCGCGTGCGGCGGATCAGTTCCAGGTTCTGCTCGACCGTCTTCCCAAAGCCGAGGCCGGGATCGAGAACTACGGATTCGCGGGAAACGCCGGCGCTGATCGCCGCGGCTGCGCGGACAGACAAGAACTCGCGGACGTGGGCGACGACGTCGACGTAGTTCGGGGCTTGTGTGTACTGATCGGAGTATGAGTCGAGCGCGGGCTTGCGCAGGCGGTGCATCAGGATGACGCCTCGCCGGCCGCCGGCGATGAGCGGGAGCATGTCGGGATCGTCCCGCCCGGCGGAGGTGTCGTTGACGGCGTCGGCGCCGGCGCCCAGGCACGCGCGGGCGACTTCGGCGCTGGTGGTGTCGATCGTGATTGGCGTGTCCAGCTCGGAGCGGATGGCGGCGATCGCCGGCAGGAGGCGGCTCAACTGGGTTTGCGCGGGAACCGCGGGGGCGCCGGGGCGGGTGGACTCGCCGCCGAGGTCGAGGACATCGGCGCCGCCGTCGACGGCTCGCCGGGCGGCGGCGAGGGCGTCTTGCGCGGAAGTGATCAGGCCGCCGTCGTGGAAGCTGTCAGGCGTGAGATTGAGGATCGCGACAATGCGTGGACGGTCGAGGGAGAGGGACCGCGTGGATGAGAGAATCCAGGAAGGCATTGAGTGAGAATACGGTGCGCGAGAGCGGTGCCGCCGAGCCGTCGGAACACCGTGAAACCCCTGCGAAAGCGAGGATTCACAGTGTAAAAAAGAAGCGGGCCCGTGGCCGTTGGCACGCGGGCCCGCAGGGGGGGGCTGGTCTAAGAGCACTCACTATACCGTCAAAACTTCAGTTGTCCAGCGTCGGGCTTTTCTTCATCCCCGCCGCCGCGGCCCTGATCGAGGGCATCGACGACGGACTTGACGGAGGTCATGACCTTGGTCGGGATAACAAAGGTCATGCGGAAGCCGCCGCCGTTGGTGGTGGCGCTCATTCCCACGGGCGGGATCTGGTCCGGAACGTTGATGTTGGCTGCCATTCCCATCATTCCCGCGACGTTGATCATGATTTCCATAAGGCTCTTGACGCCGACGTAGGCCTCAAAGGACCGGTCCTCGGGAAGGGATACCGCGATGGCCTTGACGTCCGGATCGGCCAGCAGGTTGTCGCCGCCCTTGACTGAGGCGACTGCCTTACCCAGGAGCTCGGAGTTCTTGGCATAGGTGACGACCACGCCGCCGTCGGACTTGAGCGAGTACCCGTTAAGGCCGCCGGGCCCAAAGAGCATGCCGTAGACCTGGCCGATCTGCTGGGCGTGGGGATCTTCCGGGTCGGCGGCCATCTTCATGGACCAGGCGTCGACCGTGAGATCCCCGGCTTTGGCGCCTTCCTGGTAGGAGGTCGTGTAGGTCATGCCATCGATGGTCTTGCCGTTGGCGCCGGTCAGTCCTTCTTTCATGGTCTTGACCACTTCGTCGGGCTTGGAGGTCTTGATGTAGGCGACGGTGTTGAGGAAGAGGCCGCCGATCGGGGCCGGGGAGTTTCCGATCTGGAAGGCCATGCCGTCGGCCTGCTCGGTCCAGTTGGCGGGGAACATCCCGGGGTTGTTGGCCCCACCCTCCTTGGGCTGCATCTTGGCCGCGAACTTCTGCATGTTGCCGATGAGCGTGCGGAGACCGGGGCTGCTGGCGTCCATCGCCATGGCGAAGAGGATGGGCTGGTTGGGCAGGGTGGCCATGAGGCCCTTGGCGTTGCCCTTGCCGTTGAAGTAGCCGGCGTATTCGGTGCCTTCCTTGAACTGGGCGGCGAGGTCCATGGTCACACCGGCCTCGGAGACTTTGAACCCGATGACGCCGGCGGAAGCATCGCGGACGAACGTGTCGGTGAACGTGTCCAGGAACGTCATGTCGACGTCCTGGCCGGCCATCATCATGGCCATGCCCATCGAGTCCTTGATTCCCTGGAGGCCTTCCTTGATCTTGTCGCCGAGCTTGGAAATGTTTGCGACGATGATGACGTCGCTGGTGGCGGATATCGCCTTGCCCGCCGCGCCCATGAGCGCCTCGTGGCCCTTGGCATTGCCCGTCTTGCCGCCGAACTTCTCAACAAGCTCCTTGTTCGGGCCCGCGGCGGCGAACCCGCCTTCGAGGTTCTTGACGAACACGGGCTTCTCATCGAGCTTGAGTTCTTCAACGCCGGCGCCGGTGCCGCCGAAGTTCTTGACGAACGCCGCGTAGTCGCGCACGGGGATGACGGCGACCGCGTCGGGCTCTTCACCGTCGAAGCCCATGATGCCGATGGCGGCCGAGCCGGAGGCATCAGCGCCCTGCATCTTGAGGACTCCGTCGAGCTTCATGAGGCCTTCCATCTCGGCCGCGGGAACGCCGAGGGCCTTGGCGAGGCTTTCGATTCCAGCCTTGAGCTTGCCCATGTCCTTGACGGAGATGGCGACCGCGGCGTCGCTCGGGATGCGATCCAGAGCGGCGGGGACTTGCCCGAACGCGGGGGCGACGAGCATGGACAACGCCGCGGCGGCGTAGGCCAGGACACGGGGACGACGGATCATTCGGAATCCTTTCTGCCTATGGGTGCAGGTTTGTTCTGGTGGGCAGCGAGTATATGGGGGTTGTTTGGCGGCGGTTTCAGCGCCGACTCCGGCGTGATACGCCCGAAGCCGTCGGTGCGTTACGGATGGCTTGGGGCCGGTTCGGAGCGGGGCGGAGGGTGCGGAGTGCTAGCCCTCGCGGCGTGACTCGTCGTTCTGAAAGGCATCCGGAAACTCATCCCGAGAGTCTTCCTCGATCTGGCTGAACTCTTCGCTCTGGTCGATGACCGCGGTGGCTTCGGCGGTGTCGTTGGCGGCAACGTCGGGACCGGCGGGTTCATCGGGGAAGAGCTTGGGCTGTGGCGCGGTGCCGGCGGCCTGCATGGCGGCGAGGTCGGCCTCGGCCTGCTTCTTCATGGCCTCCCATTCTTCGATGCTGATCTGGACCTCGCGGGCGACGGAGCCCTTGTGCTCGCCGAGGATGCCGGCGATGCCCATGAGGTCGATCAGGCGGCTGGCGCGGGTGTAGCCGATGGCGAGGCGCCGCTGGAGGAGCGAGACGCTGCCGCGCTGGGTTTCGAGAACGATCTCCACGGCGCGGTTGAACATCGGGTCTTCCTGCGCGGCGGCGAGGGAGGCGGAGGAGTTGTTCTCGCTCTGGACGATGCGCTCTTCATCGGAATCCATCTTGCGCAGCGTCATGAGCTGGCGCTCGAAGCTGGGCGTGGCGACGTCGCGCATGAAGCGGACCACGGCGCGGGCCTCGCCGTCGTCGACGAGCGTGCCCTGGGCGCGGACGAGCTTGCTCGTGCGGGGTGAGAGATAGAGCATGTCGCCCTGGCCGAGGAGGAGTTCGCCGCCCTTCTGGTCGAGCACGATGCGCGAGTCCATGCCGGAAGCGACCTTGAAGCAGACGCGGCAGGGCATGTTGGACTTGATGAGACCGGTGACGACGTTGGCCTGCGGGCGCTGCGTCGCGAGGATGAGGTGGATGCCGACGGCCCGCGCTTTCTGGGCGATGCGGATGATCGAGCCTTCGACGTCCTTGTTGGTGATGATGAGGTCGGCGAGTTCGTCGATGACGAAGACCATGTAAGGCAGCTTGCGGGGGATGCGGGCTTCTTCCTCCGGCGTCTGCGGGTTGAAACGGGCCCGGAGCTCCTCCCAGGGCAGGTCGTTGTACGCCGCCAGATCGCGGCAGCCGGCCTCGGAGAGAAGCTCGTAGCGCTCATCCATCTTGGTGCACGCCCACTCGAGGATGGCCGCGGCGCGGGACATCTCGGTGACCACGGGGCACATGAGATGCGGGATGTCCTTGAACTGGGACATTTCGACCATCTTGGGGTCGACGAGGACGAGCTTGAGCTCGTTGGGTTTCTTCGTGTAGAGGAAGCCCATGATGATCGTGTTCATGCACACTGACTTGCCCGAGCCGGTGGTGCCGGCGATGAGCATGTGCGGCATGGCGGCGAGGTCGGCGATCAGCGGCTCGCCGGAGGCGTCCTTGCCGAGGAACATCGGCAGCTTCATCTTGGCGAAGGCCTCGGAGTTGGACATCAACTCCTTGAGGCGGACCTTCTCTTTGGTCGTATTGGGGACTTCGATGCCGACGGTGTCACGCCCGACCATGTTCGGCACGATGCGGATGTTGACGCTCTTGAGCGCGCGGGCGATGTCGCTCGCGACGGTCTGGAGCTGCGAGACCTTCATGCCCGGCGCGAGGCTGAGGTGGTAGAGCGTGATGACCGGGCCGGACTCGATACCGACGACGTGGCCGTCGATCTTGTACTGCTGGAGCGCGGCCTCGAGAGCCTGAGCCTGGTCGCGGACGTACTCCTCGAGAGTCGCGGAGAAGTTTTCCTCCGGTGCCGCGAGAAGATCGAGACCGGGGAACTTGTACCCGGGCATGTCGGCGACGTTCTGGAGGTCGCGGAGGTCCTCCTCGGTCGCGATCTGCTTGTTCTGGGCGCCGAAGGCGATGGGCAGCTTGGCGATCTTTTCGCGCAGGGCATCGGGGTCGAACACCTGGGGAGCGCCGGGGAGGTCGCTGTCGTCGACGTCTTCGGGGGTGACGGCGGAATCCGGTTCCGTCTCGTCGTCATCGGGCGCGCTCTTGGCGCGAGACTTGGATTCGGACTTGGATTCGGCTTTGGGCTCGGACTTGGGCTCGGATCTGGCGGGCGCCTCGTCGTCGCTTTCGGACTCGTCGACCGGCGCGGCCTTCTTGCGGCGCTTGGGGGCTGGGGCTTCTTCATCCGCCTCGTCGGCGTCCTCAACCTCTTCACCCTTGACGACCTTGATGAGGTCTTCCTGATCGTCGTCATCGACGACGGGCTTCTTGCGGCGCGACTTGGACTGGGCCATTTCAGGATCGTCGTCCACATCGTTGAGGCGGACCTGGACGGGGTCCTTGCCCTTGACGAGCGGGGACAATCCCGCGGCGAGGCCCCCACCGATTCGGCCGCCGAGTTGGAGAGCGCCGCCGGCGGTTGATCCGGCCGCGGCGCCGAGACGCTTGGCGACGGGGCCGCCGACACCGACGACCCAGGCGGGAACGATCACGAGCCACTTGTCGAACGTGACAATGGCGCCGATGAATCCGAGGAGGAGGAGCCAGACCGAGGCGCCGACGGTTCCGAAGCGGATCCAGAGTTCGTGCGAAACGGACTGGCCGACGACGTTGCCGGCAAGGTCCGTCCGGTCCACGCCTGGGGAGATCATCGCGATGAGGCCTGCGAAGGAGACGGAGAGCATGACCACGCCGACCATGCGAACGGCGACGAGGCCGATCCGCTTACCGAGCCAAGCGAGGACGGTTTGCAGAGTGAGCGCGAGGGCGATGACCCAGACGGCGACGCCCAGGAGCCGTGTTCCCTGGTAGGCGACCCAGGCGCCGGCGGGGCCGCAGAGGTTGTGGACGGGGCTCGAGGGGGGCCAGACGGTGTGAGAGGGCGCATCCGAGGCGGAGTGGGTGGCGAGGCTGACCAGCGTGAAGGCGGTCAGTGCCGTGAGGGCGACGGTGAAGAGGAGCTTCCCGATGGAAAGGCCCTGGGAGGCCTGGGGGGAACGGCGCGCAGTGTGACCCATATGGGCCGTGTATCGGCCGCGGCTATGGGTTTGGGTGGAAAGTTGCGGGGCGCAGAGCTTGCGCGTGAGGAAGCTACTTCTTACTGAGCTCGTCGACAATCGCTTTCTCGAACGCGGCATCCGGCGGGTACCCGCTCCACGCGACCTTGCCATCGCGCCCGATGATGAAGGCGTGGGGGATGCCGGTGACGCCGTAGGCATCGACGGCTTCGCTGCCGACGCCGACGGTATAGTGCATGTCCTTCGTCTTGGCAAAGTCCTCGATGTATTCCTTCTTGGCCTGGTCGGTGAGGGAGAGGATCACGAGGCCGTCCTTGGCGTGCTTGTCGTAGACCTCGTTGAGGTGCGGGATGCCGGCGACACAGGGGCCGCACCAGGTGGCCCAGAACTCGACGGCGACGACCTTGCCCTTGAGTGACTTGAGGGAGGGAGGCTGGTCACCCTTCCAGTTGAGCCAGGCGATGGCGGTGATTTCCGGGGGCTCGGTGCCGACGGCGGGCATGGGCTGCTTGTTCTTGGGCGTGACGGCGATCGACGTGCGACCTTCCGGAACTTTCTGGATCTCGAGGCTGGCGGGGCGGTCGGCAAGAGTGAGTTCGTGGAAGTCTTTCCACGGGAGCGAGTGCGAGTAGTAGCGCTTGGGCGAGGCGAAGCCGACGGAGTTGAGCGTGAGTTCGGGCGTGGTGGAGTGGGCGTAGAAGGCGATGCGGACTGTGTCGCCGGGCTTGCGGGCGATTTCGGCGAGGGGGATGAGATAGCTGTCGACGCGGACTTTCCTGCCGCCATCGACCGAGACGTACGAGATCGCGCCGCGGCCCTTGGAATCGGCCTGCAGGCCCGTGCTCATACCGCCGCCGAGGAGCGTTGAGTATCGCAGGCCGGGGAGAGAGGGCCAGGGGTTGAGTGCGTAGCTGCGGTCCTTGTTGGCGGTGATCTTGCCGTCGCCGTCGGTGTCGACGATGAGATCGGAGTTGTCACCGATCTTGCGGCCGTCCTCGGTCTGGCCGAGGGTGTCGTCGCCGTCGGCGGGGATCACGGCCTGGACATAGAGATGCTCGGCGTCGTTCCAGGCGCTGAGTTTGAACTCTGGTGTTTCGCAGAGGACCTTGGCTTCCTTCTGGGGGAAGGCGAAGGCGCCGGATTGCAAGGGGTTGTCGGCGGCGAGAACGAGCGCAGCGATGAGTGTGAGCATGGGATGTCCTTTGTGGTCAGTATGACAGATACCGGTGCGGAGCGGTTCCGTCGCATCTGAGGACAGTCGGGCACTCGGGGGGCGTGCATTGCCGCCCGCCGGCCCTACTTCGCCGCTTCCATTCTTCGCCATTCAACCGTTGAGCCGACGTTGGGGTCGAAGCCGGTCTGCGGGGAGAGGATGTATTCACCCTGGGCGTTGACCCATGCGTTCTGATAGCCGGAGGGGAGTTGCACCGGGCGGGACTCGTAGGGGTTGGTGTAGGTTTCGACGCCGCGGATGTATTCGCTGTAACTGCGGCTGATTCGGTCGGAGGATTCCTGCTGCTTGCGGTAGGAGTCGCTGAACATCTGGCGGATCTCTTCGCTGTTCTTGGTGATGGTCGCGCTGATGGCCGCGGCGTTCTTGATGCCCTGGTTCATGCGGTTCATGAAGAGCTGCTGGACGTACATGTAGCCCGAGTACCACTCCTGGCTGAGGCGAGCCGTGGTGACGGTGGTGGTCATGAGGGGCTTGAGGCGGTCGAGTTCGCCTTTGGGGGCGCGGAAGGAGTACGACGAGGTGTTGGACCAGATCGTGATGCCCTGGGCGGCGCTGAAGACGAGCACGACAAAGACATCCTCTTCCCAGGGCTGACCATTGTGATCGAATTCGTAGCGGACGCGAGCGGCCTTGACCTGGGCCTGGCCGCCATAGTTCTGCGAGACCTGTTCGGCGATCCTGGTGAGTTCTTCGACCTCCACCTGGCGTGCCGCGGCGAGGTGGCGGAGGACCTGGGGGAACGCCATGATTCGGAGGAACTCGGGGACGTCACGGATGGGCTGGTGCACGATGTTGCCCATGTAGTTGGAGAAGTCCTGCATGGGCATGACGGGGTTCTCAACCCAGGTGAAGTTCTGGAGGGGGAGGAACTCGATCTGGGCGCCCGTGGCCGAGTCCGTGATCCGCATGAGCAGGTTCGCGAGAATGCTGTGATCGGGGAACCACTTGATCCCGCCCTCGGCCTTCCAGCCTTCGGGGATCAAGAAGCTGATCGCTTCGATGTTGTTGATGCCGGGGTCCTTGATTGACAGGCGTGTGAACTTCAGCGCGCCCGTCGCCGCGACCGGGGCGGCCTCGGGTTTTTTCGCGAGTGAGTTGTCGGCGATTTTCTTGGCGAGGGGGTTGTCGGTGACAGGAATGGGGAGCGAGTAGTCCGTTCCGCCGGTGCTGAACTTGAGCGTCTTTCCTTGGACAATCGCGGACCAGTCGAAGGACGAACCGTCCACCGTGAATGTGCCGCGAAGGCCTTTGGCGGCGTCGAATGTGCCGCGGAGTTTGAAGGACTGGTCGCCGACTTTCGCGGTACCGGAGTAGTCGTTTCCGGAGCGAGCAAGGGTGAGGGTGAGGCCTTCGCCGGTGAACGTGCCGGAAGGCGGAGGGGTCTCGTCGGCACGGGAGGAGAGCGCGATCGCGAACACGGCCAGAACGACGGCGAAGACTCTCATGACGGGCTCCCTGGAAACGGCGCTCGACCGCTCACGGAAGCCCTATCAGATCACGGGGCGGGGTCTGAAACAATCTGGGCTATTCAGACTTCTTGCCGAAGGATTCTTCCGACCACTCACTGTTGACCAGCCTCCGGATCTGCAGCGGATTGGCGTTTCGGAGTTCGGGAGGGAGAAGGGTCTCGGGCGTGCTTTGATAGCAGATCGGACGGGTCCAGCGGGTGATCGCCTGCGACCCGACGGCCGTTGTATGCGGCTGGTTGGTCGCGGGGTAAGGACCACCGTGGACCATCGAGGAGCAGACTTCGACACCCGTTGGAACGCCGTTGTAGATCAGGCGGCCGACGCGCTGCTCGAGGATCGTCTGGACGCGGCGGGCGAGGTCGCCGTCGGTCGGGCCGGCCCAGATCGTGCCGGTGAGGCTGCCCTGGATCAACGCCGCGGCGTCGAGAAGCTGCTGCTCGGTGTCGCAGACGACGACGATCGCGAGCGGGCCAAAGACCTCTTCGTGGAGAGTCGGGTTCCTGCGGAACGTTTCGAACGTACAGCGGAGGAGCACGGGTGAACAGCGGATCGGCTCACCGGGGCGGTGCTCCTCGGCGCCTTCGGCGGTGCGGTGGGCGGCGAGGGGAGAACCGCCGCGGACCTCGACGCCGCTGACGGCCGAAACGTCTCCGGCGCGTCGCGCGAATGTGCGGCGGACGCGGGGATTGAGCATGGTCTGTGGCGTCGCCTCGTTCATGGACTTGGAAATGGCCCTGAGGAGGGCTTCGCAACCGTCGCCGCGGGGTGCGAAGATAAGGCCGGGGCAGGTGCACATCTGGCCGTTGGAAGCGGTGATGGAGTTGAAGATCCGCTCGGCCATGTCGGCGAGGAGCGTGTCGAGCGCGTGGGGGAGGGCGAAGATGGGGTTGGTGCTGCCCATTTCGGCGAAGACGGGGATGGGGTCGGGGCGTTCAGCGCCGAGGCGGGCGAGCGCGGTGCCGCCGGCGAAGGAGCCGGTGAAACCGACAGCGCGGATGGCGGGGTGTTTGACCAGCCGCTCGCCGATGGTGAGTTCGCGTCCGCCACCGGAATGCAGGAACGAGAAGGTGCCGGGGTCGAAGCCGGTGTCGGCGACGGCCTTGGTGATGGCCTGAGCGACGAGTTCGCCGGTGCCGGGGTGGCCGGGATGGCCCTTGACGATCACGGGGCAACCCGCGGCGAGCGCGGAGGCCGTGTCACCGCCAGCGGTGCTGTAGGCGAGCGGGAAGTTGCTTGCGCCGAAGACAGCGACCGGACCGAGGGGGCGGAGCATGCGGCGCAGGTCGGGCTTGGGGAGCGGGCGGCGCGAGGGCTGGCCGGTGTCGATCGAGGCCTGGACCCAGTCGCCGCGGCGGACGACCTGGGCGAACATGCGGAGTTGGGCGACTGTGCGCTCGCGCTCGGAGACGAGGCGCGCGGGGCCGAGGCCGGTCTCGTCGGTGGCGAGGGCGAGGAGGTCTTCGCCGAGATCGAGAACTCGCTGGGCGATGGCTTCGAGGAGATTGGCGCGTTCCACGGACGGCCGAGACTGCATCCAATGGAAAGCCTGCCACGCTTTCCAGCAGGCGGTGTCGAGCTCCTCGTTGGAGGCGGCGAGGTAGAGGGTGGAGAGTTGGGCGCCGCTGTGCGGGTCGATCGAGTAGAACTTGGAGTCGTGCGGGAGGATGGGTGAGGCACCCACTTCCGAGGACTTGCCGGCGACGATGGAGCGGCCGGTGGGCTGGGCCGCGGTGCGGGGAGGGATGGTGGGCTGGGTTGTGGTCATGGCGCGGCCGTGCGGGGCGAAGTGGCGGACCGATTCTATGGAATGGTTATCGGCCACTTGGGGGAGAGAGTGCAGGCGGGGCCGATCGAAGTTGAAAGATCGTTCAACGGCCCGGCAACCCGCGGAAGACCCCTGTATTCTGGTTGTCCATGCTGGCCCGGATCCAGTCCTACCTCCTTCACGGCATCGACGCCCTCGCGTGCGAGGTCGAGGTGGACTTTGACCTTGCGGATGAGGCGCGGCAGACGGTGGTGGGCCTGCCGGACACGGCGGTGAAGGAATCAGTGGAGCGCGTCAAGGCGGCGTTGGCGAACAGCGGGTATCCGTTTCCCAATGGGCGCATGCTGGTGAATCTCGCGCCCGCGGACGTGAGGAAAGAAGGACCGCTGTATGACCTGCCCATCGCTGTGGGCTATCTGGTGACGCAGGGGATCATCGCGGGGGTCCGGCCGCAGGCATCGCAGAAGGACAAGTCGCTGCTTCGGCGGGCGAATGAGTCCGGCGGTGAAGAGCCCGCGATGGATGTGCGGCACTTCCTGTTCGCGGGGGAACTCGCGCTGGATGGACGGCTGCGGCCGGTCAAGGGCGCGATCGCGATGGCGGCGCTGGCCGCGGAGAAGGGCGCGCGGGGCGTGATCATTCCGGCCGAGAACGCGGCGGAGGCGTCGGTCGTGCCCGGCGTTGAGGTGATCGGCGTGCGGACGCTGACGGAGGTTGTCGGCCTTCTCAATGGGCAGATCGAGGCGAGCCCGCACCCAACGGCGGACATCGAGGCGATGCTGCGGACGGCGACGGCGCCGGTCGATTTTTCGGAGATCCGCGGACAGGAAGCGGTGAAGCGGGCGATTGTGATCGCGGCGGCGGGATCGCACAACATTTTGATGCTTGGGCCGGCCGGCACCGGCAAGACGATGATGGCCAAGGCGCTGCCGGGCGTGCTGCCGCCGCTGACGGCGCGTGAGGCGATCGAGATCACGCGGATTTACTCGGCGGCGGGGCAGCTTGCGCCGGGGCAGGGATTGGTGTGCACGCGGCCGGTTCGCTCGCCGCACCACACGGCATCGGCGCCGGCGATTGTGGGCGGGGGAGCGGTGCCGCGGCCGGGGGAGATTTCGCTGGCGCACCGCGGAGTTCTGTTTCTTGACGAGCTGCCCGAGTTTCCGCGTCCGGTGCTGGAAACGCTGCGGCAGCCGATGGAGGACCACATTGTCACGATCGCGCGGTCGCATTCAGCGGTGCGGTTCCCGGCGAGTTTCATGCTCGTCGCGGCGATGAACCCGACGCCCAAAGGTGATATGCCGGTGGGTGAAGTCGGCAAGCGTGACATGGATCGATATATGGCGAAGCTGTCCGGGCCGCTGCTGGATCGCATCGACATGCACGTGGAGGCGCCGGCGGTGCCGTGGAAGGCGTTGTCGGCGGCGCCAACGGGGACAAGCACGGCCCAAATGCGGGAGCAGGTATTGGGCGCGCGGCAGCGGCAGCACGACCGGCAGGATGTAGGCGTGCCGAACTCGCGGCTCTCCGGCAAGCAACTGGACAAGCTGGCGCCGATGGAGGAAGGGGCTAGGACGCTGCTGGGTCAGGCGATGACGGAACTGGGCTTGTCGGCCAGGGCCTACGACAAGATCCGGCGGGTGTCGCGGACGATCGCGGACCTGGAAGGCGCGGCGACGATCGGGACACCGCACGTGGCGGAGGCGGTGCAGTATCGGCTGCTGGACCGGAAGGTCTGATCACGTGCACCCCGCTGCGAACTTGTTCAGGAAGCACTGGAAGTCGTTGGCCGTGAGCGTCGGGGACCCGGTGCTCGCGTCGCAGTTGGCGTAGGCCTCGCCCGCGGCGAAGCGGTTGAGGAAACACTGGAAGTCGTTGGCGGTGAGGACGGGCGCGCCGGTGGAGCCGTCGCAGTTGGCGTAGCAGGAAACGTTCAGAACCGCCGCGCTGGAGAGGACGGCGCCGCCGCAGGCGGTGACGCTGCAGGTGTAGGAGCCAGCGTCGGACGGAGTGGTTGAGGCGATGGTGTAAGTCGAGAGCGTCGCGCCAGGGATGTTGACGGAGTTTTTCCGCCATTGGAAGGATGTCGCGGCCGGGGCGGTGACGGAGAAACTCGCCGGAGAGCCGGGGTTGACGGTTTGAGTCGGGGGCTGGGCCGAGTAGGGCGACGCGCAGGTGTAGGTGGTGACCGGGAAGTCGTCGATGCGGACGCCGGCGGCGCCCGCGGCGATGGTGTTGCCGTCGCAATCGACATGCAGGCGCAGGCGGATGGACTTGCCGACGGCGCTGGCGGGCAGGATGACGTCGGGGGTGATGTAGGCGGGGGCGGCGGTGGTGCCGGCCGAGAGCCCGTTCCACGACAGGCGGCCGTAGGCAACGGCGTTGTAGGCGCCCGCGGCGAAGCTGCCGCCGGCGGCGAGGATGTCCTGGAATGCACCGCCAATCACGGTTGGATCGGAGATTTCGAGAGCGACAAAGTCGAAAGCGGCCTCGGTGTTGAACAGGAGCTTGAAGACAACGTGGGTGTTCGCGGCCGGCACGAAGATCGGGGGCGTGACCAGGTCGGCCGTGCCGGTGGATGCGGCGTCGGTCGTGAAGACGCTGTTGGGAGCGCTGACGGGCGAAGTGGTCGAGGTGACCCAGTTGGTGCCGGCGCCGGACTGCGAGCTGCTCCATCGTGGCGGAAGGTTCGGAACCGACACGGAGTCGAAGCGCTCGACGGTCTGTGCGCCCGGGGTGCCGAGAACAATCGATGTAGCGGCGGTTTGCGCTCCGAGGCTGCTGCTGAGTGCGATCGGGACGGAGGAGAAGGACCCGCAGATCGAGCCGCAGGGCACGGTGTAGGGGATGGTCCGGCTCACCGTCGAGAGCGCGGGAATGGTGCCGTAGTTGGCCGCGTTGCCCGCGATCGTGGCGGTGACGGAGGTCACCGGCACGCTGTTGGGGTTGATCACCGGGACGGTAAAGACGATTGTCTCGCCGGAATCGGGAACACCGTTGTTGTTGCCGGTCACGGCGTCGGTGAATGTGATGGGGCCGAGGTCGAGGCGCGGGAGGGACAGCTCCCACAGGCCGCGGCCGTAGGTTCCGGCGGCGAGGATGCGGAGGTTCTTGTTGAGTTCGAGGTCCATGACGCGGGCGTTGGGAAGGCCGGCCCCGACGAGGGACCACGAAGCACCGAGGTTGCTGGACATGTACACGCCGGCGTCCATGCCCACGTAGAGGATGTCGTCGGTGTTGGCGCTGGTCGGTCCGGGGTCGAGCACGATGGACTGGGTTGGAAGGTCGGGAAGGTTGCTGCTGATGTCGGTCCATGCAACGCCGGCGTTGGTGGTGCGGAAAACATGGCCGCCGGGGTTGAAGCGGTCACGGACCAGGTAACACGTGTTTGAGCTGACAGGGTCGACCGCGAAACGTCGGAAGTGATCGGTGACTCCGGCGGGGTTGCGCTGGGTCCAGCTCGTGCCGTTGTTGGTGGAGACATAGACGCCGCCGCCGGCGGTGGCGTACACCGTCGTCGCGGAGGAGGCGCCGAGCGCGACGTGGTCAATGCCCGCGGGGAAGGTGAACGTGTCTCCCGGAAGTCGGGCCCAGTTCTCGGCCTCATCGGCGGTGTTGTTGACCACGTTGGTGCCGAGCAGAAGCCGCGAGGCGCTCGCCGGGTCGATCATGAACGGGGCGTAGAAGAGAGCGCTGGTGGAGTTGACGAGGCCGGAGACTTTGGACGCCCACGAAAGGCCGTAATCGTCGGAGCGGCGGAACCAGTCGTTGACGCCGAAGGAGCCGACGGGCGCGATGTGGTACACGGTCGCGGGCGTGCCGGGGTCCACCTTGACCATCCCGCCGTCGCCGCCCTCGATGAGCGTCCAGGCAAGGCTGTTGTTGAACTTGGAGGTGCCGTTGTCCTGGCTGCCGCCGTAAGCGACGTCGGCGTTCGACGGATCGAGCGCGATGCCGACAAACTGGATCGTGTTGAGATTGCCGTTGAGGTCGGACCACTGGATGCTGCCCGCGGTCGGGTTGTCGAGCCGCCAGATGCCTCCGTCGCTGCCCACCAGGAGCTTGCCCGCGGCGTCGAACCCGATGGCGTGGTGATCGACGTGCGGGCCGTTGCCGTCGGCGCCGCTGCTGATGGTGGTCCAGCTCGTGCCGCCGTTGGTGGTCATGGTGACATTCAGGCCGGCCGCGAAGACCGTGTTCGCGTTGGTCGGGCTCACGGCGAGCGTCGTGTCGTACCAGCCCTGGGAACCGAGGTAGTTGGTGGGCGCGGCGGCGGTCTGCGTCCAGGTCGTTCCGCTGTCGGTGCTCTTCATCATCTTGTAGAGCTGGCCGTTGGTCGCGTTGGCGATGGAGGCGTAGAGCGTGCTGGGCGTGGCGGCGCAGAGAGCGACGCGGATGCGTCCGTTGGTGAGATCATTGACGGGGAAGTTACCGGCGACGGCCCAGCTGGTGCCGCCGTTGGTGGACTTGTACACGCCGTTGAGAGCGTCCCCCGTGCGGACTCCGATCGCGGTGTACAGGGTCTGCGGCGTGGTCGGGTTGATGACGATGTCGGTGAAGTTCAGGGTCGAGGTCAGCGCGGTGGTGGTGTTGGTCCAGTTCAGGCCGCCGTCGGTGGACTTCCAGACGCCGCGATTGCCGGTCACGCCCTGCGAGGCGCTGGCCGTGGCGACATACACGGTGTTGGCGTTGGTGGGATCAACGGCGATCTGCGACACGGCGATGCGGTTGAACACCGAGTTGCCCAGGAGCGTCCAGGTCGCGCCCGCGTCGGTCGACTTGAGAATCCCTCGGCCGTACATGGAATCGCTTGAGTTGTTGGCCTCTCCGGTACCCGCGTAGATGATGCTCGGGTTGGATGGGGCCAGCGCAATGGCGCCCATGGCGAGCGTCGTCTGGCTGTCGGTGAGGGGCGTCCATGAAGCTCCGCCGTTGGTGGTTTTCCACACGCCGCCGCCGGCGGCTGACACATAAATCGTGTTGGCGTTCCCGGGCAGGCCGGCCAGGCCCGTGAGGCGTCCGCTGCAGGGCATGCCGCCGGGAGTCTGGCCGTTGAGAATCGGGGCCGGGCCGAGCGGGGTCCACGTGGTCACACTCAGCGGAATCGACGTCGACCGAGGCGGGATCGGGCTGCGAAACGGCGGCGGGATGTACGGCTCGAGCGGGACCATGTCCGGGAGCTTGGGGTCGCGTGCACCCTGCTGGCCCAAGGCCGGAGCGACGGCGATGGCGGCCGAAGCGGCCGCGAGGAGCGCGGCTGGTGATAAACGGCGTCGAGGTGCGATCGTCATGTCCACAGGTCTCCGCTGATTCAACTCGAGGAAAGCACAGGACAGCAGAATACCCGCGTTTTCGGATAGGACGATGCGAATTGTGGATTCATTTGGGTTCTCGTCTCCACCACTCTGGCCGTCTGGCCTGGGGCCCACGCCAGTCGGGCGGGCGATCACGACTGGGCCGCCTCGAAGCTGTTCAGGAAGCACTGAACGTCACTGGCGGACCGTTGGGCAACTCTGGTGCGTGCCCTCCTGAATCGTCCAGTCGAACCGCAACCTGATTCGATCAAGTTCCAATTTGATTCAAGCTCTTGAGTCTCCGGTTTCCTAGGCTTTTTGTGATGCCGCTGCGTGTTGGACCCATCTCGCTGGAAACCAACCTCCTGCTGGCGCCCATTGCCGGGTACTGCGATCTGGCGTTCCGAACGATCTGCCGGGAGTTTGGCGGCGTGGGCCTGGCGTGCACGGACCTGCTCTCGCCGCAGGGGCTCTTGAGAGGAACGGCGACGAGCCTGGACCTGGCGAAGACCAACGCGTTCGACAAGCCCGTGGGGATGCAGCTCTACGGAAGTGATCCGGAAGTCATGGCGGCTGGCGCGCGGTGGGCGGTGGAGCACGGGGCGACGGTGGTGGACATCAACATGGGATGTCCGGTGGACAAGGTGACGAAGAAGGATGGGGGATCAAAGCTGCTGACGGACCTCTCGCGAGCGGTGGGGATCGCGGCGCGGGTGGTGAGGGAGCTGGAAGCGTGCGCACTCACGGAGTCAGAGTGGGCATCGCGGCTCGGGGGCGCGACGATCGGCCGGGCATCGGGCGCGAAGGTGCCGGTGCCGCTGACCTGCAAGATGCGGCTGTGCTGGCACGACTCGGACTATCGCGAGGGTCGGGCGTGCTCGCCCCATCTGACGCGGATGCTGGCAGATGTCGGCGTGGTCGCGGTCACCGTTCACGGGCGGACGACGGAGATGAAGTTCGCGGGCGAGGTTCAACTGGCGGGAATCGCCCGCGTGGTGGAAGAGGTCGGGGGACGGATCCCGGTCATCGGCAACGGCGATGTCCGCAGCGCGGAGGATGCGAAGCGGATGATCGACCTGACCGGGTGCTCGGGCGTAATGATCGGGCGCGGGGCGCTGTCGGCGCCGTGGCTGTTCCGTGATGCGTGGTCCCTCATTTCGACCGGAGACGTTCCGGCGGAACCCTCCCTGTCCGTGAAGATCGCGATGATCCGGAGGTACTTCTCGCTGATGCGAGAGCAGCGTGACGACCGTTACGCCCTGATGCAGATTCGCCGTCGGATCAGCTGGTTTTCGAAGCGGCTGCTCACGGATGAAGAGCGCGCGGGCCGGGTCGGCTGCAAGCCGCTCAAGGAAACGGTGCGGAACGCCGCGGGGCCGGAGGTCGTGTACGCGGCGCTCGACGAGTTCCTGGCTGGCGGACTGCGGAGCGCGCCGGGGCAGGATGTTGAAGTTGATGTGGCGGCGGGCTGAACCGGTCGCTCAACGCGTCGAGAACTTGGCGTAGTCCATCATCGTGCTGCGGCTGCCGACGGTCTCGGCGACCACCATCGAGCCCGCGGGCAGGCCCGGCACGGCCTGGTAGGCGCGGTTGACCAGCTCCGACTTGGTCGCGCGGGTGTGGTCCGTCAGGCAGGAGGCCAGCGCTTCGGCTGCTTCCGGAGTCCGCGGCAGGGCGTCGCGCCGTCCCGCGATCGCTACGACCAGCAGGCTTGGTGAGGGAGAGCCGCACTTGGAGCGGTAGGCCACGTCGAGCAGCTCGCCCCGGTTCTTGCCGGCGAGCTGTTCGCTGTTCCACTCCTCATCCTGGATATGCATGCAGGTGCACCGGCCGTCCATGCCTTCGAAGAAAGCGAGGACGACGCTGGCTTCATCGTCGTGCGCGGAAGCGACTTCCGTAGAGTGCGACTTGAGCGGCCTGTTGAAGTCGCTTGGGATTTCAATCGGGGACTGGTGAGTCGGTTTGTTCACGACTTCTGGCGCTTTCGGGGCCGGGTTCATGGCCGGCAGAACCAGTGTCATGATCGCGAGCACCGCCGCCGCGCTCGCCATCGCCGCGGCCAAGGGCAGCAGCCATGTGCGACGAGACCTGACGGACCGGACGAGGTGAAGTTGGGGCTGAATCGCGGCCTGTTCGAGGTCTTCGGCCTCGAGGGCCATCCTGAGCAGTGACTCGATTCTCCTGTCGTCCATCGGTCCGTGAGTTCCCATGAGTGGGCGTCCTTTGCGGCGAGGAGTTATTCGTTGACACGGGCGATGCGCTCGGCGGTTTCCGGGCGGTGGCCCAGGGAGGCCAGATGGCGGCGGAGTTTGTCGAAAGCGGCTCGTTTCCGGGCGTTGGCGGTGCTGGGAGAAACGCTCAGGCGGGCGGCGAGGTCGCGGTCGGAGGCTCCGGAGCCGGAAAGTCGCAGGATGGCCCGTTCATCCGGGGTCAGGTCCCCGGCTTCGCCGCGCAGGCAGGCTCGGACGGCTTCGAGCACCTCGGCGAGCTCGGTATCGGGCTGGTCGTGGCTGACGCCGGAATCGAGTTCCGGCTCGTGCTGGACTGGGGGCCGCGCCCGCAGGTGCTGGAGCCACATTTTGTGGGCGACGGCGTAGACGAACGTGGAGATTGCAGAACGCGTCGGGTCATATCGGCCGGAACTCAGGGCCTGCCAGACGCCCACCCAGGTCCGCTGGATGAGGTCGTCAGCGATGTCGGCCTTGTTTCCGGAGCGCTGGAGAAAGAGCTTGCGAAGGCCGCCGGTGAGGCGGCGGTGCAGGGATTCGAAAGCCTGCCGGTTCCCGCTCGCAGACGCCGCCGCGAGGTCTGCGAGCGAATGGCTTTCATGTGATGGCCTGGGTTCTTGCATCGTGCCGATCCGGGACGCCGCCCGGATTGGCAGCATTGTTCGCCGGGTTGTTCCGCCCCGGAACCCCCGCGTTCGGGAAACTACGTAAATCGGCCCGAGCGCGGTAGCGAACCCAAGGAATAGCCAGCTAGCCTTCCGCCCCCGACCCCGTGGTAGGGTTTCCGGACCGGCGAACTCACTGTCCCGAGCCTAAGGAGAACGTATGTTGACCCGTACAGGACTTGTGGTGGTTTCGGCTCTCTCCCTGGCGGCCGCGGCGGGCGCTGCGCTGGCCCAGGCGACGGATGCGGTTCCGGCGCAGCCGGCCCACCCCGCGCAGCCTGCGAATCCTCCGGCGGCGGGCACATTCACGGCCATCAAGCTGCCGGACGGGACGGACTCGAACTCCAAGATCGAGTTCACGCAGACGGAGTTCGACTTCGGCCGCATTTCCGACCAGGGCGAGGTCAAGACGCAGTTCCACTTCAAGAACACCGGCACGGGCAAGCTTGTCTTCAAGCCCGAGCAGAAGGCCTCGTGCGGGTGCACGGCGGGCAAGCCGATGAACACGTCCGGGGTTGAGCAGTTCGAGTTTGCGCCCGGCGAAGAGGGGACGATCGACCTGAAGTTCAACGCCCACGGCAAGCGCGGCGACATTCAGCAGCGCCTCACCGTTCAGTCGTACGACCCGTACAACCAGCCCGAGGGCCCGGTCCTCTCCATCCGTGCGAAGGTCAAGCCGACGATCACGTTTGATCCGCCGAGCATCGGCTTTGGCGATGTGATGGCGGGCCAATCGCGCAAGGAGATCATCAAGATCAACGGCGCCAAGCCCGAGTTTGGCGTGGAATATCTCAGCACCAGCAAGGGCCGGTACGTCTCGGCGAAGGTGCTCGAGACGCGCCAGGTCGAAATCGACGGCGAGAAGGTCGGCCAGAGCACGGTCGAACTGACCTTCAACACGGCCAGTCTTCCGCGCGGCAACTTCAACGCCATCGCGACGGTCCGCACCAACGACCCGCAGTACTGGCTGGCGGACTTCCCGATCACCGCTTCGGTCGTGGGCGACCTGCAGGCCCTGCCGCCGCGGCTCAATGTCGGGATCATCGAGCTCAACCAGCCGTTCAGCAAGACCTTCAAGGTGTCGAGCCGGTCGGGCAAGCCGTTCAAGATCACGAAGATTGATCAGCGCAGCGGGCTGGGCACGCCGCTGGACGTCAGCTTTGCCCCGGTCGAGGGCGGCAACGACGCCAACTACCTGGTCACGGTGAAGGGCGCGGGGATCGCCCAGGCCGCGGCGATCAATGCGACGCTGACGGTTCTGACGGACTCTGAAACCGACCCGATGATCGAGATGCTCATGTCGGGCGCGGTCCGGGGTGCGCAGCAGCCGGGAACCGTGCCGCCCGCGGGGGCCGCACCCGGCGTGTACACGCCGATCCCGACGCCTCAGCCCGCCGCGGATCGCCCGCACTAACCTGTTACCGATGATTCACCACCGAATCGCCATCGTCGCCGTATCGCTTGCCTGTGCGTGCGTCTCCTGCTCGGAGCATCACGCCGCACCGCCCGCGCCGGCGAAACAGACCGCGGCTCCGGCGCCCGCGAAGGCGCCGGAGCCGGTTTCCGCCCCGGCGGCACCGGCCTCAACACCGGCCGCACCGGCTCCCGCGGCGCCTGCGCCGGCGGCGACGACAGCCGCCACGCCGCCGGCCGCGGCAGCGTCGGTCACGACGATCGACGAAGCGGTGAAGAAGTGGTTCATCAGCGTGGAGCGTGCCAAGGAGCTCTACGACACCAAGGAATACCAGGGCCGGCAGGTGATCTTCATCGACGCCCGCACCTTCCTGGAGTTCCGAGACGACGGGCACATCCGCGGAGCGATGTACTACCCGACGGCCTACACCCGCGGCGTGCCGCAGCCCAAAGTCCGCAACTACCTGCCGGGTTCGTGCATCGTGCTCTACTGCCACGGCGAACTGTGCACCGATTCGATTGAAGTTGGACGGTACTTCGAGTCGCTCAAGCTCGACATCGGCCCGGTGTTCATCATCAAGGCGGGCTTCCCGGGATGGAAGGCGGCGTATCCGAACCTGGTGGACAAGGGTAACGAAGTCGGTTTCGACTGACGGCCGGGGGCACCGATGCAGCGATTCTGGCTTCAGGCGATGGTCATCATCGGGGCGGGGCTCGTCACGGGGCTGATTTTTTCGCTCAGGACGCACCTCCCACCGCCGGTCAAGATCGTGGACAACACGGGCCGGCAGGGCTCGCCGGCGAGGCCCGAACAGCCCGGAACGCCGGCGCCGACAGGAAAGGTCGAGCCGGCCGCCGCGGCGCCGGTGGACGGGGCGGACCTGATCTCGGTCGAAGCGGCCAAGACGCTCTACGACGGGCACAATGCCGTGTTCATCGATGCGCGGCCCAAGGCCGAGTTTCTGCAGTCGCACGTGACCGGCGCGATGCAGCTGGAGAAGTCAGATCTCGACGGCCCGCCCCCGAGCAAAGTGCTCAACTACCTGCCGGGGATGGAAGTCGTCGTGTATTGCCACGGCGAGTTGTGCACGGATTCGGCGAATGTCGTCAAGCGGCTCCTGGCGCTCAACAAGGGCATCGGCCCCATGCACATCATCAAGGCGGGATTCCCGGGTTGGCAGGCCGCGAAGCTCCCGGTCGAGTCGGGGCCTGAGGCCGGGTTTCAATGAGCGGCGCGTACACAGCCGTGGCGCTCGTGCTCCGCGTGGCGCTGGGAGGGATCTTCCTTTTCGCGGCGTACAACAAGATCGCGCTGCCGCTGCCGTTCTCGGAGGCCATCGAGGCGTTCCGGCTTGGCCTGCCGCGGAGCCTGGTAGAACTGGCGACGTTTGCGATTCCGTGGACGGAGATTTTCTGCGGGGTGGGGCTGGTGCTGGGGATCTGGACGCGGGCGTCGGCGGGGGTGTTCCTTCTGCTGATGGGCGTGTTTCTTGTCGGGATCGTGTCGGCGATCCTGCGGCACCTTCCGCTGGATTGCGGGTGCTTTGGAAAGTACAAGCTGTTTTGCGAAGGACCAATCGGGTGGTGCAAGGTCGGAGAGAACCTGGTCCTGTGCGCGGGGGCGGCGGTGCTGGCTGTGTGCGGGGCGGGAAGGGTGTCGCTCGATGCGGTCGCCGGCCCGGCTTCACGGCCCTCCGGGACCTGAGGCTTGGGCGATAACGGCAGCTGCGGCAAGTAGTTGCACCCTGGGGCTCGTGAGCGGGCCAACGGGATTCGAACGCCAAGTGACCGCCTATACTCGCCCCCCAACCGTCGCCCGGGTTTCCGGGCCGAAACTGACCAAGACGGAGTTTGTATGAGCAAGTTCAGCCGTTTCACGCCGCCGGGACAGAAGATCAAGATGGCCAAGACCGCGGGCACCGGGAAGGTGTACGTGGATTGGAAGGATGTCGAGACGCTCCGGCGCCTGATGAGCCCCAACGGAAAGATCTACGGTCGCAAGCGGCTCTCCGCTTCGGCGTCCGAGCAGCGCATGCTGGCCCAGGCGATCAAGCGGGCGCGCTTCATGGGTCTGCTCCCGTACACGTCCGCGACTCTCTAAGAGTGCCCCCATGCTGAAGGCGACGGTTGGCGCACGCGCGTACCGGGACTACGCGGGGATGGTGTCGCGCCTCAAGCCTGTGCCGGACCGCGCCGCGATGATGCAGGTCGCGGTGGATGCGATGTGGGAGACCCTGGGCCAGCGTGGCGTGTCGTGGATCGGGTTCTACACCAAGGCGCTCGACCGCGATGAGATGCTTCTGCACGCCCGGCGAGACAAGCCCGCGTGCTCTCCCATCGGCCTGCACGGCATGTGCGGGCGGTGCTGGAAGGAGCGCAAGCCGATCATTGTCCGCGACGTCGCGACGCTCGGCCCCAACTACATCGCGTGCGACCCCAAGGACAAGTCCGAACTGGTCATTCCCCTCTTCGAGCCCGATGGATCGTGCTGGGGCGTGCTCGATGCGGACAGCTACGACGTGGACAGCTTTCACGACGACGATGTCACCGGGCTGACGCGGGCGGTGGAGCGGCTGGGGCTCTCAACGCCGCAGCAACCGGCGCCTTATGTGCTTCGGCTGTGAAGGCGGATTGTGAACGCAGAGGGCGCGGAGCACGCAGAGTTTCGAAGGACCCGTTCGCGTCGAGCGGCACGCCGTTCAGTGTGCTCATCCACCCACCAGCGGCTGTGCGGCGATCTCGTCGCCTTTGACGCTTGATCTAGAAGGGCGGTGACGATGAGAACTCGACTCGTCGCCCGGTGCCCGGCTCCAGGAAGGACAGGTGCGCCGCGTGGAGCATTAGGCGCGGTGCTTCGGGGCCGGCGTAGAGCTCGTCCCCGATGATCGGGTGCCCCAGGCCCGAGGAGGCGTGCACGCGGAGCTGATGGGTCCTCCCGGTCAGAGGCTCAAACCTGACGCGGATGCGGTCTGCTTCGCGCCCCATGATGCGCCAACGGGTGACGGCTTCCCGACCGTTCTCCGGATCCACGACCTGGAGCGGGCGACGATCCAGATCGCCCCTCATCGGCAATGACACTTCACCCTCGTCACGGTCGAGCGGGTCGGGGCCGGTCCAGCCGGGGCGCAGGCCCGAAGTCAGCAGGGCCGTGTAGCTCTTTTCGACGGCGCGGCGTTCAAACTGCGCCGAAAGGTCCCGCTGGGTCGCCTCATCGAGACCGAACACCAGAAGACCTGAAGTTTCCATGTCCAGCCGGTGAACGATGAGGGGCCCTCGGGCGTGGGGAAAGAGAGCCGCCACCCGTGCCGCCGCGCAGTCGGCTTTGTCCGGCCCCTTTCCGGGGACCGAGAGCATTCCCGAGGGCTTTTCGATGACGGCGAACCCCGGGGCTGAGGCGACGATCACGATCTGAACAGGGAAACCTCCCTGAGGGATGGGCCCCGATCGCACTTCTACGCTTGGGGGCGACGTTGGAACCTCCTTCCCCGAACGGAAAGGCTGCTGTGAAGAACTCCCTGACATCCGGCATCATGGTACTCGGCCTCTTCAGCGGCGCTTCCTGCGGCGTGCAGCCGGAGAAACCGGCCGTGGACCCGCACGCCGAGGCGCCCGCGCAGGCTCCGCTCGACTGGAAGTCGCTGGAGGCCCCGATCCTAAGCCGGCACGTGCAACTCACGAGCCGCGAGCAGTTCCTGAAGGCGGGAGAGGCATACTTCAGCCCCGACGCGCGATGGATCATTTTCCAGGCCACGCCCGTGCCGGCCGCGGGTGCCGCGCCGGATGCGCACTACTCGATGTATGTTGCGAAACTGACGCGCAACGACGGCGGACGAATCACGGGCATCGAGAAGCCGATCATGGTCAGCCCGCCGGGCTCGTGGAACTCGTGCGGGTGGTTCCATCCGACGCAGCCCCACAAGATCATCTTCGGCTCGACCATCACCGCGCCGGCGACGGAGCAGCACTCCGAGTTCCGAGTGGGCGAGCGCAAGTACGTCTGGATGTTCCCGCAGGAGGCCGAGGTCGTGGAGCGCGTCGTGGACCAGATCTTCCGCGACACGCACCCGGACAGCCCGCCGGTGCTCTGGGCGCCGGACGCGGCGACGGTGAAGCCCGTGTTTACCCGTCCGGACTACGACGCGGAATGCTCGTACTCGCGCGATGGGCGGTTCATCCTGTACGGGCATGTCCGGGAAGACCGCAAGCCCGGCGGGCGTGCCGACGCGGACATTTACGTGTTCGACACGCAGACGAACAAGCATCACGCCCTCGTGACGGCCGACGGGTATGACGGCGGGCCGTTCTTCTCGCCCGACGGCAAGCGCATCTGCTATCGCTCCGACCGCAAGCTCAACGATCTTCTGCAGCTCTACGTGGCCGATCTGAAGTTTGACAACGGCGTGCCGGTCGGGATCGATCGCGAATACCAGGTCACCGACAACGCCGCCGTGAACTGGGCTCCGTTCTGGGACGCCACCAGCTCGTACCTGATCTACGGCTCCAGCGAAGTCAGCCACGGGAACTATGAGGTCTTTGCCGTCGAGGCCGGGGCGGCGAAGCTCCGCGGCGGGGCAAAGGCCGCAGACCTCAAGCGTGTCCGCATCACGCAGGCCAACGGCGCCGACGTTCTGCCGGTCTTCAGCCCCGACGGCAAGACCATGATGTGGACCGCCCAGCGTGGCCCGATGGTCGCCGGTGAGCAGAAAGCCTCCAGCCAGCTCTGGGTCGCCGACTTCAACGCGGCGGGTCTGAAGCTGGAACAATGACGGGATGAACGAGCCGGATGACTTCGGCCTCTCCCCGATCGCGACGCTCGCCCATGTCGGCGAACCGTCGCGGTCCATCCGCCATGGATCGTTCTGGAAAACGTGGACAGCGGGCGTCATGGCCGACCGTCCGCGGCTTCTCAGTCGCGATCACGCCAGCTCCGATCCGAGCGACCCTTCCGCGACCCATGAGTTCGAGAGCTGCCGGCACGTTCGGATTGGCTGCTCGCTTCTGAGGCCCCGGGGCGGCCGGCCTCGGGGTGGTCTGGTCGTCCTGCACGGCTATGAGAATGTGCCAAGCCTGGCACAGTCGGCCGAAGATTGGAAGGCCTTCGCGGAGCGTGGCCTGGCGGTGCTCGTGGTGCGCGTGCGCGGGTACGCCGGGTCCAGCATCGACACGCCCCAGCTCGTGCGGCACTGCGGGCACAAGGGCGGGGGCGAGTGGATCACGCACGGACTTGAAGTGCCGCTCACCGACCGAGGCTACGGCAGTGACTGGTCATTCTCGTACGGCGCGGCGGATGTGGTCAACGCCTGCCGGGCGCTGCGCGGGCACCTCGGCGCCGACGCCCAAACGGCGCCGATGTTCATCCACGGCGAGTCGTTCGGGGGCGCGCTCGCGGTCATCGCCGCGTCGCAGCTGTCAGATATCAATGAACCGGCTCGGCTTGTGCTCGGCCTTCCGACGCTGGGCGACTGGCCGTGGCGCCTGTCGCTGCCGGAGCACGCCTGCGGGAGCGGCGCCGGCGGGCGGATCCGCCGATTCCTGGCCGCGCACCCCAACCTGCAATCCGAGGTGAGCACGATGCTCCGCGTCTTTGACGCCGCGGTTCATGCCCGGCGGGTGACGTGCCCGGTGCTGTGCAAGCTGGCGATGCGGGACGACGTAGTTCCAGCGCCCTCGGCGGCGGCGGTGTTCAACGCGCTCGGCTCGGATCCTGGCTCGAAGTGGAGATTCGTCACGAACTACGGGCACTTTGACGGCGGTCTCGCCGACTTGCGCAGGCATGCGATGTTCGAGAAAGTCGCCGCGGACTTTTTTGATCCGACGCGGGCGCCCGATGAAGCGATGGTCGCGTGGGAAAGCGTTATGACGGGCGCGGGCCGGAAGTAGCCGCCACAGCGGCGCGGGCGGCTGCGCATCGCCTCATCGTGCGAGCCACTTCGGGCATCCTTCACGGGCTTGCTCCATCCTCAACCCCTACCCTGTCATCATGACCGAGGCGCTGCGAACGCTCATGGCCGGGCTCATCGACTACGCGGGGCTGTTCCCGCCGGCGAAACTGGCGATGCCGCCCGCCGCGGAGATGTATGCGCGGTCGATCGCGGGCGAGCACCAGTGGATGCTCGGACGGTTCATCTGTCCCGCCTCGCGGCTGCGCGAGTTCTCGAAAGCCGCCGCCGCGATGATGCCCGGGACCTTTGCCACGAGTGGCTACCGGGAGCATGTCGCGGGCGAGCCGTGGCGGGTGAGTGTCATCATCGATGGAGAGCTGAACAAGGACCTGGACACCATCGCCGGGTTCAACGCTCATCACGAGCGTGAGGACCACGGCTTGTGTGCCGCGGACGCGATCGAACTCAAGGTCTCGCGGCCGGACCAGGTCGACAGCGCGATCGACATCATCCCCGATGAACTGCTCCCGTTTTTCGAGTTTCCGGGCGAGGTGGTGAGCGGCGGGGATTGCCGTGGCTTTGTCGCCGCCCTGGCGGGGCATGGCGCGGCGGCCAAGGTCCGCACCGGGGGGATCGTGGCCGAGGCATTTCCCTCCACGCGAGCCGTGGCGGAGTTCATGGTGGCGTGCGCCGGCGCGGGCGTGGCATTCAAAGCGACCGCCGGGCTTCATCACCCGGTCCGCGCGGAATACCCGCTGACCTACGACACCGGCGCGCCCTGCGGCACCATGCATGGGTTCGTCAACGTGTTTGTCGCGGCCGCGTTGATCTTCGCCAATCGACTGGAAGCCGATCGGGCCGCGGAGGTGTTGGACGATCGGACGCCGGGAAACTTCCACTTCACCGACGAGGGAGTTCGCTGGAACGGACAGTTCCTGGAAGTGGCGCAGATCGCGCGGGCGCGGGAGGCGTTCTGCCTGTCCTACGGCTCGTGCTCATTTGAAGAGCCGGTCGAAGATCTGAAGAGACTCCGGCTTCTCTGACCACTCTGCCTTGGCCCGGGTGGATCAGCTGCACCCGGCGGCGAAGGCGTTCAGGAAACACTGGAAGTCGTTGGAAGTCAGCGTCGGGATGCCGGAGCTGCCGTCGCAGTTCGCCCACGGATCGTTGGCCGCGAAGCGGTTCAGAAAGCACTGGAAGTCGTTGGCCGTGAGCACGGGAGACCCGCTCGATGCGTCGCAGTTGGCGAAGCAGGCTCCTGACAGGCCGCCGGTCATCATGTGCCGCCAGGTGACTTTGTACACGGGTGAACCATCGGGCAAGCGTGGCGTGACACCATCGGCCACCACGCTGTTGTGATACTGGCCGGAGACAGCGGGCTCGACACTCGTGGAAAGTTCGTGCGTTCCCGCGTAAGGCGGTGAGGCGGAAGCGACATCGACGACGGCGCCGAAGGTTCCCATGCCGATGGCGTTCCAGAAGGCGACCTTGGTCGAGAGCTGGTCTTGGGTGTGGCAGAAGCCGTAATACGACGAAGCGGGGGTAGCGTGCACGGCCCACCACGCCGCGGGACTTCCGGGGCCGCCGTCGGCCGCTGGAGCGGACATGCACACGCGGGCCAACGTGTGGAGTCTTGCGAGGACGCCGACATTGCCCCCTCCCATGGAGTGTCCCCAGACCACGATCGAGCCCCACTGAATCTGCCCTTTGACGACGTACGCCCCCCAGCCCTCACCCGGATGGGCGTTGTCCAGAAACGTGAGCAACTTGCGGAGCCTGTTCTCCAGAGAGTTGGGCATCGACACCGAAACAAACGGGGAGTAATCCGCACCCTCGAGAGTTTCGCGCCGGACCTTTTCCGGGCAGTCGGGATCGCCGCTGCCCTGGCACAGCGTGAAGGGGCTCCAATCGCAGGCGTAGGTTACTCCGACGGCGTGGAAGCCCTCCTCGGCGGCGGTCTTGACGAGTTCGGTCGCGCCGCTGCCGTTGCCACCCTGGCCGTGCATGTAAAGAAAGAGAAGGCCGCGATGCGGGCGGTCCGTGGCGAGGGCCGCGAAGTGCGGGCTGAGCCAGCCGGTGATCGCGGGGTCGGTCGATTGAGGCGTCACCTGCTCGGTCCGCAGCGTCTGACCCAAGGCTGCGCCGGCCAGTGACGTCACGACGGCGACGATGCTCAACACTCGTGTGGAACCAAACATGGCCGCTCCGGTTGGGCTTATGGGCACCCCGCTGCGAACTGGTTCAGGAAACACTGGAAGTCGTTCGCGGTCAGCGTGGGTGAGCCTGTAGAGAGATCGCAGTTGGCGTACGACTCGCCGGCCGCGAAGCGATTGAGGAAACACTGGAAGTCGTTGGCGGTAAGCTGCGGGGTGGACGCCGACCCATCGCAGTTGGCGTAGCACGATGTGCCGGCGATGGTGAATGCAAGCACGGCGTTACCCCCGGCCACACCGTTGCCGCTGGGGAGGACTCCGGAGGTGACTTCGCCGTCGAGCGCAATCGCGGCGGCGGTCGAGGTGATGGTCGATGCGCACGTCAGTGTGTAGGCGCCGGCGCCGAGAGTTGACGTCGGCGTCAGGGTGGCGGTGAAGTTCGGCGCGTTGTACGCGAAGGTGAACCCGACCGGGCCGGACGGGCCCACCAGCGTGAAGCCGGCGGGCGTGGCGTTGACGTTCTCGCTGAACGTGACGGTCAGGGTTGCGGGAGGGGCGCCGAGCGTTGCGCCGGGCGGCGGCGAGGCCTGGACCACCTTGGGCGGCCCGTTGACGTAGGCCTCGCTGGTCTTGGCGGTGGTCAATATCCAGTTGAACTCGTCAACCGCGATGCCCGTGGCGGGCGCGTTGATGGGAACGACAAACCACTGCGGGGTCACACTATTCTGAACGGTCACCGTCTGGCTGCCCGAGGCCGTGTCGACCCGAACATCGACAGGCATGCTGAATACCGTGCCGGTCTGCGACTGGCGCAGTCGAAGCTTGAGATAGTTCTGACCGTTGATGTTCACGGTCTGGAACCCGCTGACGTAGGCCGGGGCGCCGCCGCCGTAGACCCACTGCTGGAAGTACAGCGTGAGGTCCCGTCCGGAGACGGCGGACGCGACGTTCCGGAAGTCGTCGGTAACGGCGGCGGAGCCCTGGAACTGATTTCGGTACGTCGCGAGGATGTTGAAGAATGTCGCATCGCCCACGATGTGCCTTAGCTGGTGGAGTACCCAGGCGCCCTTGCGGTAGGCGTAGTTTGAACTGAAGATCGTGCTCGCGCTGGAGACATCGGTGCGGTAGACCGTACCGGTGACGGCGGTGGGCTTGCGGGCGTTCATGGCCGCGAGGTAGGCGGAGAGGCCCGCGGACCCGGGCTTGTGCTCTTCCCAGAGCGCCTCGGTCCAGGTGGCAAAGCCTTCATTGAGCCAGATGTCGGGCCAGGTCTTGCAGGTGATGTTGTCCCCCCACCACTGGTGCCCGAGCTCGTGGGACGTCACGCTCTCGCTGAACGTGCCCTCGCCGGTGTAGGTCTGGTGCTCTTCACCGCCGCTGAAGTTGAAGTTGTAGATGCCGTACTTCTCGTTCACAAACGGGTACTCGCCGTAGTAGGGGCGGTACGCCGCGATCATGCCGACACACTTCTCCCAGGCAGCGCGGTTGGTCGCGTTGTCATTGGCGGGATAGATGCTGAACTCGACGGGCATGGTGGCGTTGCCGCCGCCCGCGAGCGGGTAGGTGTAGGTCTGCGACCACTGGTTGTAGTTGGTCGCGCCGACGCAAATCAGGTACGTCGTGGTTTGATAGTTGGTCGCCCAGCGGTACTTCTTGCGGGCACCCGAGAGCGTGTCGACGCCCTGCAGCGTTCCATTGGAGACGGCCTTCATCGGATCGGGAGCGGTGATCGCGACCTGTGCCGTGAACTTGTCCGAGTTGTCCCCCACCGTCTGGTTGTCGCCGTCCTTGCAGGGCCACCATGTGTACGCGTAGTACGGCTCGCTGAGCGTCTGGAAGAGCGGCTGGCCGTTCTGCGTGGTGAACTCAACGGAACCGAAGGACCCGACGGAAACCGGCACACCGCTGTAGGTGATCTTGAGCGTGAAAACTTCGCCGTCGTTGTACGCCCGGTCGAGCGTCGCCACCCGCGTCGTGGTCGTAGGGTTCGAGACCGCGACCGACGTCGTGCCGTTGATCAGAGCCGACGAAATCACAAACTGGTTGCGGAGCCGAAAGGTAAACGTCGTCAGGCCGTTCACCTTGCTCATGATCGTGAAGGTGTTGGACCCCGAGACGGTGCTCGTTGCGGGCACGATTTCGATGTCCAGGTTGCAGTTCAGAACGTCCGTCAGTTCCGTTGCATCGCAGGCCATGCACCAGCCCTCGACGTCCTCAACGGGTCGGCCGCCCGCGGCAAAGAGCCGCTCGGCCGCGCGGGCCTTGCCGCAGCCGTCGCCCGGCAGGCAGATTGCATCACCGTCGTTGCGGCCGGGGTCGGTCCACCAGCGGGGAAAGGGTTTGGGGGTTTGAGCGAGCGCAGGGGCAGCCCCTGCCGCCAATGCGAGCAACACCAAGCGCTTCTTGGGCATTTCATGACTCCGCTGGGGATATCCCTGACCTGACCGCCCTAAGGAGGGCCTTGAGCCTACCGGTGCGACGGGCGGACCGCCCCGGTTCCTTCGAATGTACCGCGATCGCCCAATCCTGCAAGGGTGAGCGGGCGAGGGCCCCCAGATTCACGAGCATCCGGCGGCGAAGGCGTTCAGGAAGCACTGGAAGTCGTTGGCCGTGAGGAGCGGATTGCCCGACGAACTGTCGCAGTTGGCGTACAGGCTCCCGGCGGCAAATGCGTTCAGGAAGCACTGAAAGTCGTTGGCGGTGAGCACAGGCGACCCGGTCGAATCGTCGCAGTTGGCGCGGCAGACCGTTCTGATTGGTGCGGCCTGTCGGACATCGGCGATCAGCACGCTGCCATTGGCAAAGTACGTCACCCGTTCGCTGGCGCCGTTGAACAGCCCGTCATTGTCGAGATCGGTCAGGACAATGATGCGGTCGTTCGACAACTCCGTGATCAGCACCTGTCCGTTGAGGAGTGAAATCACATCGTTCGCGCTGAAGTTTGCTTCCGCGGTCTGGAACACAACCACCGATTCGCCGGCGTCCTGCGCGCTTCCGTTCAGATTCAGGTCCTGAACCCTGATGAGCTGGTCCAGACTTCCCGCGCCGGTCTGGAGCGTATAGACGGCGCCCGGACGGGCGGCGTCCAGTTCGAGCGCGAATCCGGAAGCGGGCGTGATCCCCGCCGCGTTACCCGCTCCCCAGAACAGGGTCACCTCCGAGGGGGTGTCGCAGGACCCGTTGTGGTCCGCGTCTTCAAATCGGTAGATCCCGTGCAGATTCGTGCTCGAGGTCCGGAAGAAACCGGTGAGCGGCTTGCCTCCTGTCAAGACAATTTCCTGTGGCCCGTAGGGACCGTTGCCCGCGCCGAAGACCCCGGCACCGATGAACGTCGTCACTTCGCCCGCGTCCTGAAAGTCCCCATCCCCGTTGAGATCGGTGAGCTTGTAGATCCCGTCATTCCCGAACGTGTTGCCGGCGTTGACCACGTACAGCGTTCCCGCGGCGTCGAATGCGGCCCCGGTGGGCGATGCGAAGCTCACGCCCGAGGCGTTGGCCGCGTCCGCGACGACCGAGCTCTCGCCGACGTCCTGGAAGTCTCCGTCTCGGTTCCAGTCCTTGAACAGGTAGATGTTGCGATTGACGATATCCCCCACGACCGTCAGGCCGTCGGTCCGGGTGGCCACCATGTTGGGAGTCATGATCGAAAGCGTTCCCGCGGCGTTGGATGCGTTGAACGCCAGGGACACTTCGCCGGGCTCTTCAATCACGCCGTTCCCGTTTCGATCGTGAAGAATGAATATCGAGTCGGCGTCGCGGTCGACCAGGACGAATCGTGATTGGGCGAGAGCGGGCGAAGCGAGCCCGCATGCCGCGACGAGGGCATAGGTCTTCATATGCATGTGCGATCTCCTGGCGAGCATTGTCCCGGACTCCACCGATTGGTCCAGCCGCGCCCTTGAGGATTCCCGGAAACTAGGTACATCCCGCGGCGAACGCGTTCAGGAAGCACTGGAAGTCGTTGGATGTCAGCGTCGGGCTGGCCGAACTTCCATCGCAGTTGGCGTACGTCTCCCCCGCGGCAAACCGGTTGATGAAGCACTGGAAGTCGTTGGCGGTAAGACGGGGATTGCCGGTCGAACCGTCGCAGTTGGCGTAGCACACGAGCGGCCATTGGTAGGTCGCGAATCCGCCAACGGGCACGGAGAGCGAGGTGCCGCGGACCGATCCAACCCACGGGGTTCCCGACACTCCGAGTTGGCCGTCGAACACGCCGAAGTTGACCACGATGCCGCGGCCCGATGCCCCGCCGTCCGGGCTGAACTCGGCCAGCTGCACGGAGAAGTCGCTGCGGAGAACACGGCTGTCGGTCATTTCCATCGCACCGACCGAGCGGTGCCACTGGCACACGGTGTTCCAGGTTTGCAGGACACGGTTTCGTACGTGCGGCGTCGACCACCGGGTGTCCCACACCTGGCCGGTCTGAGCGTTGGTGGCGCCGGTGATAGCGCGCCCGATCGACCCGGGGGTTCCCGCGTAGACCAGATTGAACAGCGGAGCCTGACCCCGGAGAAGTGCGAACTGGTCGTTAATGTCCCACGCGTAGAGAAGCTTGTTGTGGGCTCGGTGCCAATGGACCGGAGCGAGCACGCAATCGTGGAACACAAGCTCGAAGAGGGGCACTCGAAAGCCGACGTCGAGAATAGAGCCGATGCTCGCGCCGGGGTCCTTGACGTCGGTCATGATCTCCGGGTACGCGTTGTTGTTGAACGTCCCGAGCGACGGGCTTCCGCCGAGCCAGAACATTCCCTCACCCCAGTGCACGTAGGGAATCGCCCATGACTTGAGCTGCTCCATACCGGCGAGCTTGCCGTGATCGGCGCTGACTGCGGCGAGAAGTGCCTGGCGTCCCGCGATGTCCTGCGCCCGGGTGGCGAAGTGGCCGAACGTGGTGTCGTAATCTTCTCGCGGCATGACGGCGCCCACGACATCCGAAAAGTACGCGTCAAAGCCGAACTGCGAGAGATGCGCCGGGAGACGCGTCGTACGCGCGAAGCTCGCGGCGAGCACATTGCTCACACTGTTCTGAGCGTCCAGTGAACCGCTCGAATCTCTATACACCCACTGCGGAGAGGCCACCGTCGGCCACAGATAGAAAAAGCCGTTGAACGGGGGTTGTGACTGGACGGTCGAGACCCGGGCGTAGATGTCGTAGATCCCCGGGATGTAGCCGTGCGCCCGCACCGCGGCGGCCCATCCCGAGCCATTCGCGGACGCCTGATTGGGAAAGGCATTGGTGTGGTCAACATGGTTGATGGAGACCTGAATCATCGCCCGGTCGATGCCCGCGACCTGCAGTTCATCGAGCATGGTCGTGGATCGTCCGTCTCCCCACAGATAGATGACAGGCGAGCCCATCATCTTGTTCACATCGGCGTTGGACTTGGCCTTGTGGTTCAGCGTCACGAGCCACCCGTGCTGGTGCGCGTATTGCCGGAAGTGCTTGGCCTGCGCGACGTAGCCTCCTTCTGCGAAGAACCGAATCAGCGCACGACGTTCGTAGGACAGGCGACCTGCAAGGCCTCCCGCGTTGGCGTTGGAGCCGCTCCACTTGAACGCGCCACCGCGCCGAGAGTGGCCGTTGATCGTTCCGGTCTCGGCGGTAAGCTCCATGTCGGCGGCAGGCTCTCCGATCATCATCCATCCGGCGTTGAAGGAGGAATCGACACCGCCGAACCACTCCAGCCGCGAATGCCCGGACGGCACCGTCCAGGTCGTCTGCGTGGTAGGAACCACGAACCCGTCGAATACGGGCATCACCATGAATCCGGACCCATCAGCCGGATAGAACGCGTAGGGGTAGCGGACGTTTGCAAAGGCCACGATCGGATCACCGGAGATGGTCACGGTCAGTTCGCCCGAGGCCGACGCGAGATCGATCACTATGGTGGCAGATACGCCGCCGATGCTCGCCCCGGCCGCGAGATGAGTGCCGCTGGACTGAGTCACCGACGCGACCGACACGGCGCTTCCGCCGCCGGTCGCGGGGTTGGACCACGTGACTCCCGTTGACTTGATCAGCACCGACAACCGGGCGGAAGCATCGTCGAATGTCACCCGAATCGGGCTCGCGGGGTCATCCAACACATGAACCTGGGCCGCGCATCGCGACGCCATCCCAAGTGCTACAACCCAAGTGGCCCGACCGTTCGATTCTCGTGCGCGCACCATCGGCGATCCCCTCTTCGCGTGCACGCGGATAAACGCAGGTGATTGGCTTCTATTGCCGGCCCCGAAACTCGGCGGCTTGCGCTACCCCACCCGTTCGCCCTTGAGTTCCCGGCTCATGAGCCTCCCGATCGCCTCGATCGGGTCCACTTTCTCAAAGAGCACGGCGTGGACGGCGGCGGTGATCGGCATTTCGACCTTGTACCTCTTCGCCAGCCCCATGACGGACTTGGTTGTCGCGACGCCCTCCACCACCGAGGGAGTCCGCTTCAAGTAGCCCTCGAGCTTCTCCCCTTTGCCGAGCGCTTCTCCGCAACTGCGGTTGCGGCCCTCGGGGCTGAAGCAACTTGTCGCCAGGTCGCCGACGCCTGCGATTCCGAAGAATGTCTCCGGGCTTGCGCCCATGGCGGCGCCAAGGCGGGCGATTTCGGCCAGCCCGCGGGCGAGGAGGGCGGACTTGGCGTTGTACCCGACCTTGAGGCCGTCGAGCACGCCCGCCGCGATCGCGATGACGTTCTTGGTCGCTCCAGCGAGCTCGACGCCGAGCACATCCGGATTGGTGTAGACCCGGAGCCAGCTCGTCGAGAACTGGCGCTGGATGAACTTGGCGAACTCGGCATCATCACTGGCGGCGATCATGGTCGCGGGCAGGAACTTGGCCAGCTCCGCCGCGATGGTCGGCCCGGAGAGCACGCCCATCTTTCGGGGCGCGGAATCGGGATCATCTTCCAGGGCTTCGCCGATGATCTGTGTCGGCCGGAGCAAGGTGCCGTTCTCGATTCCCTTGGAGACGGACACGACGGACGCTTCAGGCGGAATGTGTTTGCGCAGTCGAGTCCACACCGATCGCTTGAACTGGACGGGAACAGCCGAGACGATCATCGCGGCATCGCGGACGGCGTCGGCATCCTTGAACGTGACACGGACGTCTTCGGGGAGCTTGAATCCGGGAAGGCGGGAACTCTTGCGCGTCTGGGCGAGCTCGCCCGCTTCTTCCTGGCTGTGACCCCAGAGGATCAGGTCGAACCCATCCCGGCCCTTGGCCGGCCGTTCGGTCGCCCCCAGCAGGCTGGTGCAGACCAAGCCCATCTGGCCAACGCCCAGGATGGCGATCACCGGACGCGCAGATTTCTTCGCTGGGCCGGGGGAACTTGGCTTGGCGGACGGTCGTTTGGCCATAGGGCGAACCACGGGCCCCGAGGGGTCGTACTGGGGCGTGCGGGGACGCGGCAAGGTCGCCTTGCGCGCCGGATGCCTCCGGCTACCATACCGCCCTTCCGGCGGCCCTGCCCGAAGAAAAACCCCGGCTTTCTGCCGGGGCGGAGCCTGTATGAGCCACGAACACACGCACGACCACACCCACACGCATACCCACGATGACGACGGAATGGTCGCCTGCTGCTCCCACAATGAGTTCGAGAGCGAACGGTCCATCCTGGTCTACCTCGTCGGGATGGTTTTCCTGGTGGTCAGCCACATTGCCGGATGGATGGGGATGGACAAGAGCGTCCACAACCTCCCCGCGATCTTCGCGGCGATCATGCTCAGCATCCCCCTGTTCCGAGCCGCGTGGTCGGAAATGCGTCGGTGGAAACCCTCCTCGTCCACGCTCGCGGCGATCGCGATCATGGCGGCGATGGTGGATGGGCAGTACGCAACTGCCGGTTGGCTCGCCTTCATTCTCCTGGTTGCGGACCAGTTCGTTCGCCGGACCGCGTCCGGCGCACAACGCGCGATTGATGAACTCGTCGGCCTCACCCCGCAGGTGGCTCGCGTTGTCGACGGTGGAACAGAGCGTGAAACGCCTCTGAAAGATGTCCTGGTCGGCCAGACAGTCCGCGTCCGCCCGGGAGAGAACCTGCCGGTCGATGGCAAGGTGATCACGGGTCGCTCCACCATCAACCAAGCCTCCCTGACCGGCGAAGCCGTCCCGGTCGAAGTTGAATCCGGCGACCTTGTATACGCGGGCACCACCAACCTCACCGGCGGCATCGATGTCGCCGTGACCAAGGCCGAGGGCGAGTCCACGATCGCGAAGGTGACCAAGCTCATCCGCGAGGCGGAGAGCACCAAGACGCCGCGCCAACTGCTCATCCAGCAGGTTGCGGGCTTCTTCGTTCCCATCGCGTTGACTGTGGCCGCGGTCGTCTGGTTCGTCAAGTCTCAGAGCGCCGATGCGGTCGTTCGTGACGGAGCGGCGCAGGCGGCCATCGCGGTGCTCATTGTCACGTGCCCCGCAGCGCTGCTGATTGCCAGCCCGAGCGCCATGGTCGCGGCCTTTGCGGCGGCGGCGCGGCTGGGCATCCTCATCAAGCAGACGAGTTACCTCGAGCAATCCGCCCATATCGACGCCGTCGTCATGGACAAGACGGGCACGATCACGACCGGCAAGTTCGAAGTCGCCAAGCTCGCGCCCGCGCCGGGCGTCGAGGGTGCCGAGCTCCTCAAGGCCGCGGCCAACGGCGAGCAACATTCGAACCATCCGCTGGCCCTGTCGATTCTCACGACGGCGAAGGCTGCCCGGGTCGAGCCGGACGGATCGAACGACTACCAGGAAGTTCACGGGCGCGGCGTCCGCGCCCGCACGAGCATGGGCGAACTGTGCGTGGGGCGCGGGACGTGGCTTCTTGAACTGTCGCCGAAGATCAAGGACGACCTGGCGCTTGTTGAGTCCAAGATCGAGGGCATGACCGGCGTGCACGTGATGCGGGACGGGAAGTATCTCGGAGCGGTCGGCCTCGAAGACAAAGTCCGAGCCAACACGCGGACGGTCGTCCAGAAGCTCCGCGACCTCGGCGTGCGGCACGTAGCGATCTTCACCGGCGACCGCCTGAGCGTCGCCAAGCGCGTGGGCGCCTCTGTCGGCGTGGATGCGATCGAGGCCGAGTGCCTCCCCGAAGAGAAGCACGAACTCATCCGCGGCCTGGTCGCTTCGAGCTACCGCGTGATGATGGTCGGCGACGGCATCAACGATGGACCCTCGCTCGCGCAGGCCGACGTGGGGGTCGCCATGGGCCTGGGCGGGTCGGACATCGCGGCGAACTCGGCCGGCGTCGCGCTCATGAACGACGACCTTTCTCGTGTGCCGTTCCTCATCGAACTCGCCCGCCGCTCTCGGACGATCATCGCCCAGAATATCGCGGCCTCGATCGTCATCGTCCTGATCGGCCTGGTGCTTGCCGCTACGGGCAACCTCGCGGTGCCCCTCGCGGCGCTGTACCACTTTGTGGGCGAGGTGTTCGTCCTCGGCAACAGCTTCCGCCTGTTCCGATTTGGCGAGGGCTTTGTCGAGACCGAGCAGCAGGTCACCCCGGCGATGCGGCGTCGCGCGGCGAGCGTGAGAGGAATGGCTGTCGCCCAACCGGCTTGAGAGCGCCGGGCCTTCCACCACCCCGTCGATGGCGACGGGGATTTCAGCCCGGACGGGTACTCCAAGGCTCACTGGTCCTTATGGCGGTCCGAATCCTGGTCAAGGCAGTTCCCGGCGCGAAGCGCGACGAAGTCGCCGGCAGGCTTGGGGACCGACTCAAAGTCCGGGTCTCGGCCCCGCCCGAGGGAGGAAAGGCCAACCGGGCGATCTGCGACGTCATCGCCGCGGCGCTCGGCGTGAAGCCGCGTGATGTCCGCGTCGTGAGCGGGCTGAGCCGGGCCGAAAAGACGATCGAGGTGGAAGGGGTTCGAGAGGAACAGGTCAATGTCCTGTTTGGCCGCTGAATCACCCAAGTGACTGAGGCGATGGCGTGAGCACCTTGGGGGCGACGGCGCTCGCGTGAGAGGCTCGGGCCCCGGCTGATTCCGCTATCATCGCGCGCCCGCACCCCACCACTCCCCTCGGAGGCCTCGCGTGGCGACGAAATCTGCGACCGACCAGTCCGCCCGTTTCCGCACGACCCGTGCCGCACACCGCGACGAGACGGCCGAGGATTATGTCGAAGCGATCATGCAGATCCAGGCCGAACGTGGCGAGGCACGGGTCCGAGATCTATCCCGGCTCATGGGCGTCAGTCATGTCACTGTCACGCGGATCATCCGGCGCCTTTCGAGCGCCAAGGTAGGGCTGGTCGTGGCCCATCCGTACAAGCCGGTGGAACTGACCCCCGCGGGTCGACGGCTCGCCGCGAAGATCCGCAAGCGGCACGAGGTCGTGCTGGGGTTCCTCAAGGCCATCGGCGTGCCCGAACGCCAGGCCGAGATCGATTCCGAAGGGATCGAGCACCACGTGAGCGATGCCACGATTCGCGCGATGCAGAAGGCCACGGGCAGGGCGAGAGAATCCGAGGCGGGCCCGGCCGGCTACGCGTGATGTCCGCTTCGAGCACGCATCCCTCCCTCTCGCGAAAGTTGCCGTCATGAGCGTCTGGACGGTCCTTGTCGTAACCGATGCCCTGCTTCGCGTTGTGCTCGGCCTGCACCTCCTGATGAGCCGGCGCGCCGTCCCCGTGACGCTCGCGTGGCTTGTGGCGCTCACGGTGCCGGTGCCCTTTGTCGGCGTCTTCGCATACGCGTTCGTCGGCGAGGTTCGCCTCGGCCGGTGGCGTGTTGCCGAGTACCAGCGCCTCACCGCCGACTACGCCCAGCGGGCCGCGGTGTTCTGGCGCGGCGGGAGCCAGGATTGGACGGATGAGTGCGCCGAATACCGGCCGGTGGCCAACGTCGCCTCCATCGTCGGCGATATGCCCCCGCTCCGCGGCAACGCCCTCGCGGTCCTCGCCGACGCGGAGCACATGATCGACGCCCTCATCCGAGACATCGACGCCGCGAAGTCCCGCGTCCACATGCTCTATTACATCTGGATGGACCGCGGCGCCGGAGAGCGAGTGGTCGAGGCGCTTGAACGCGCGGCGGCGAGGGGCGTGACCTGCCGCGTGCTGGTCGATGGCGTCGGCAGCAAGCGGTTCATCCGGAGCCGGCTTCGCGCTCGATTGGAGAAAGCCGGCGTGAAGTTCGCGGAGGCTCTGCCCGTCAATCCCCTGCGCATGTTCCTGGCGCGCATCGACGTCCGCAACCACCGCAAGATCGCCGTGATCGACGGGTGGGTCGCCTACACCGGCAGCCAGAACATCACCGACTCATCTTTCGGCTACCGCCCGCTCATCCGCGTCGGGCCCTGGATCGACGCCACCGTGCGAATCGCGGGGCCCGCGGCCCAGGCGCTGGAAATCGTCTTCCTCCGCGACTGGGAGATCGAGAGTGGTGAAAAGCTCGGCGAGCGGATGGAGGATGTGCTCCCGGACTTGCCGATCCCTGACTCCGGTTCCATCGTGCAGGTTGTGCCCTCAGGCCCCGGCTCGGGCCCGCACACGGTGCGAGACGCCCTGGTCACCACGCTCTTCGCCGCTCGCGAAGAGCTGGTCATGACCACGCCGTACTTTGCCCCGGATGAACCGACGAAAGAGGCGCTCATCGCCGCCGCGCTCCGCGGCGTGCGCACCACGGTTGTCGTTCCCGAACGATCCGACGGGTTTCTTGTCGGCGCGGCCGGCCGGGCCCACTTCATCGATCTGCTCGAGGCGGGCGTGCGCATCTTCCGCTACCGGAACGGCCTGCTCCACGCCAAGACGCTGACGGTAGACGCCGACGTCGGGATGATCGGGTCGACCAACCTCGACGTACGCAGCTTCTTCCTCAACTACGAGGTCTCGGTGTTCATCTACGACACGGACCAGGCCAGCGTGCTCCGCATGCTCCAGGTGCAGTACATGTCGGACTCAACGGAGATCTTCGCCGACGATTGGAAACGGCGGCCGCTTCTCCGTCGCGCGGCCGAGAACGTCGCGCGGCTGTTCACGCCGATCCTGTAAGAGTTCTGCTCAGGCGGCCCACACCGCGCCGGCCGGCGCGACGATGATCCGGTCGGCTTCGCTTCCGGCGGCTTCAAGGAGCCGTCGCATCGGCTCTCCCTCGCCCTCGTCACCAAGCGGAAATGTTGAATGGTGGACGGGAAGCAGTCTGGACGCGCCACACCCGGAGAACATCTTCCACGCCTGTTCGGGCGTGGCGTGGGCGTGCTCCCACGGTTCGTAGCTGCCGATCCCGAACACGGCGAGAGTCAGGTCGTCGAGCGATTCGAATGCATCGGTGAGCGCGGTATCGCCCGTGAGCAGCACGCCGTGCCGGTCCTTGTCCTCACGCACCACGTAGCTGTTGTACCCGCGGCGCCGGTCGAGCGCCGTGCGTGCGCCCCAGTGCGCCGGCTGGACTGCTTCGATCCGCAGGCCGCGGAACACCATGTCCTGGCCCCAGTCCAGCTCCATCACCCGGCCAAAGCCGGTTGGGATCAGCCGCCTGGTCCGCCTGGCCGTGACCACCGTCGTCCGGCCGGAGACCATTCGCCGCAGCGTGGGCCTGTCGAGATGGTCAAAGTGCGCGTGCGAGATCAGGATCAGGTCAATTTCGGGAAGAAGCGCGGGATCGACCGGCACCGGTGAAAGCCGGGGCAGGCCGATGGTCACGCCGCCCACGTTCACACCGATGCGGCTGGAGAACACGGGGTCCATCAGCACATTCACGCCGCACATGCGGACCAGCACGGTTGCATGTCCCAGCCACATGGCCGCCAGCGGCAGGTGTTCCATGGTCGCCGGGCCCGAATCGATCCTGATTGAGCGCGGCAAGCGGTGTGCGAACGGGTAGCGAACCGATTCATACAGCGCACGCGGGTACCGCCGGAAGCCGGACCGCGTCGCCTGGAGCAGCCGGCGCGCACTGGTCAGCGCCATCCGTGCCGGGTGCACTGCACTGCCGTTTTGGCCGTCAACATCCATCCGGAAAAGCCCTCGACCCTTCCATCGGCGGCCCGCAACCCCGTCGGGCCCGTTCCCGGCCATGATACATCACACAACGTGCATGCCCGGGCGCGTGTGCGGATTGCGCGGCCGGGACACGAAAGATTCCCGATCTCCTACGGCCGGCGGGGCCGCATCAATGACCTGGCCTTCTCGACCAGCGCTTCCCACTGGAATGCCGGGCCGGGATCGATCTTGTTGGACTGAATGTGAAAGTGCCCGAGCAGGCCGCTGTACGCGGCGAGCTCCGCGTCGGGCAGCTTCTCCGTGATCAGCGTGCCATCCACGCCGCGCGGGTAGTCGCAGCGGATCCGCGGCAGAGCGGTGCAGAGCGTCGCCGTAAGTCTGGCCAGAGATTCGTATTGCTGGGGCGTGAGGTCGTACATGACCAGCGTCGCGCCCTGGATCCTGCCTTCAATCGGCCCCGGCCGCGCCGGCTCGCCGACAAATCCCGGCGTGCGCACGCCTCCATCGCCCGCGTGCGCGGGGAGCGTGATCACCGTTCGTCCAAAGTCGTCGGTGGCGTACCACGACTTGAGCACGCCGTCTTTCCCCGGCGGGTACGCCCCGATGTTTGCGATTTCGATGCCGACGGAGCGGTCGTTGGACACGGTCGCGTGCCACGCGCGCTCTTTGACATCCAGCGTCTGGTAGATCGTGCCGTCGATGTCGAGCATGAAGTGGACAGACAAGTCCCGCACATCGTGGAGCACGCGGAAGCAGGAACGACTGGTACCTGCCACGTCGTAGTGAATCACGAACTGGTCGACGTGGCGCTGGAGCAGGTCGAGGTCCCACCCTCCACCGCGGACGCGCTCTCGCTCGTCCGGCGTCAGCACGCCTTCGCGCAGGCCGTACCGGTTTGGCGTTTCGAGCGTCTTGCTGCTCGACTTCCAATCCGCCTGGTCCAGCGGGACGAAGCGCCGTTCCACACGGTACGCGTCGTACCCGCCCGGATCGGTCCACAAGACCACCGGCGCCCCCGTGTGAAAGAGCTGACCGCAGATCATGATCTCGTCACCACGACGGGTGAGTGGGTCTCCGGGACGCGGCGAAGCGCATCCACTCAGGAGCCCGCAGAGAAGGAAAATGACCAACCTCATGCCGTGAACACTAGCACATCGCACTCCAAACCGGGGCGGGGCGTCCGCGGGTACCCTCTCGCCATGACCACCCTCGCTTCGCTTCGTTTCTCAGAGCTGCTCTCGAGCGTCGCCGCAAGGACCCCATCTCCGGGCGGCGGGGCGGTGGCCTGCTCTTCGGGCGCTTTGGCCGCGGCACTGGCCCACATGGTTGTCGCGTACTCCCTCGGCAAGAAGTCCCTTTCGACTCATCAGGACGGGCTTCAGTCCGCGAGCACCTCGCTCACTCGGTTGCAGTCCGTTCTCGTTGAACTCGGCGAAGAGGATGCGCACGCCTACTCGCTCGTCAACGAGTTGATGAAGCTCCCGGAACTCGACGTTCGCCGGCGCGCCGAACTGCCCGCCGCGATTCAGGCGGCCATTCAGATTCCCATGGCCGCTATCGCGGCATGTGATGACCTTCTCCGTCTCTGCGAGAAACTGGCCCCGATGACCAACCCGCACCTCCACAGCGATCTCGCGATCGCCGCCGTTCTCGCCGAGTCGAGCGCCCGCTCCTCGCGCTGGAACGTCCTGGTGAATGTTTCGCTTCTGGCCGACCCCGCCGCCCGGGAGCGGACCCTGGCCGACGCCGACCGTTCGCTTTCCGACGCCGCCAAGCGCCGCGAGGCGGTGGAGAAAGCGTGCCGGCACTGAGTTTCGGTCGATCCCCCACCGCTACCATTGCGGGTGAAGTTCGTGGACCTTTCTGACAACGCCCGCATCCGAACGCTGCTGACCATGGTCCGCGAGATCAGCACGGCGGTCACTCCCCTGCAGGTCTTCAGCGCGTTCGCCGAGCACTACTGGGTGCTCCGGCCGATGGACTACATGATCAGTTTGTCGACCAAGGACCTGCCGGAGTCCACACCGCCCCCGTACCGCATCACACGAGAGTTCAATCTCGAGAGCATCCGGGCGGCCAACATCGCCCCTGCCAGCGTCGAACACTGGCGCAAGCGCGAGCTCATTCCCGTTCACTCGGGCGGGTTCCTGGGGGAGTGCGTTGCCCTGAAGCGCCCACAGATCATCCACGAGTTGAACCTGCGCAACGACCGCGTGCTGGGCAACCGCCTGGCCGGCATGGGCAGCGCCTGCGTCATGCCGCTGTACGACGAGGGCGAGCCGCGCTATTGGAACATCCAGTTCCGAAAGGACCCGTACGCCTTCACGGTCGACGAACTCGAACAGGGAGTGCTGGTCGCCAACCTCGCCGGCGGCAACAACACACGCCTCATCCTGGTCGAAGAGGTCCGCAAGCTCAACGCGGCCCTCAAGCAGCAGTTCGAAGAAGTCGCCCGCGTCCAGCGGTCGCTCCTCCCCAGCCAGACGCCGGACATCCCTGGCCTCGAAATCGCCACCAGTTATCTCACCAGCGACCAGGCCGGTGGGGACTACTTTGACTTCCTGAAGTTCCCCGACGGCACGTGGGGGGTCATCATCGCCGACGTTTCGGGGCACGGCGCGGCGGCGGCCACCGTCATGGCCATGTTTCACGGCATTCTCCACTCGTACAGCGGCGAGACCACCGAACCCGACGCCGTGCTGCGGTGGGCCAACACCCGCCTCTTCGCCGCGGGAATCGAGGGCACGTTCATCACCGCCTTCCTCGGCATCTACGACCCCCGCAACGCCCGCATCCGCTACGCCCGCAGCGGCCACAACCCGCCCCTGATCAAGAGCGGGCAGACGGGGCAGGTGCGGATCCTCGACGATCAGGGCGCGCTCCCGCTCGGCGTGTTCGATCCGTACGAGATCACCTGCGAAACCATCGACCTCCGCCCCAATGACACGCTCATTCTCTATACCGACGGCATTACCGAGGCCTTTGACGGGGCACGAACGATGTTCGGCGAGGCGCGACTGCGCGACGCCCTCGACCATTGTTCCGGCGCTCCCGACTGCGTCGTCGATTCCGTCCACGGCGCCCTGTTCAAGCACACCGGCACCATGAGCCGGGCCGATGACCAGACCCTCGTGGCCATCCGATATACGGGCGTGCCCACGGTCACGGTCAAGACGTCCGGCAATCCCTCCCGCATCCGCGCCTCATGAGCTACCAGTCGCGCCAATCCCCCGGTCGGGACTGGTTTGAAGAGCCCAACGGCGGGTCGGACAAGCCGGGCCTTCGCTTCCGGTGCACGATGTGCGGCAACTGCTGCACAGGGCCGGAGGGCTATGTCAACGTCAGCGACCAGGAAGTTGCGACACTCGCGGCTCGCCTGCGGGTCACCACCGAAGCCTTCGTACGCGACTACACACGTCAAACAGTCTTCGGCCGATCGCTGACCGAGAAGCCCACGCCACACGGCCTCGATTGCGTCTTCCTCGATCGCGAGACTGTTCCGGGAAAGGCCGTCTGCGGTGTGTATGAGGACCGGCCCGAACAGTGCCGGACCTGGCCTTTCTGGCCTTCGATCATCGCCAGCCGTCGAACCTGGGAACAAGCCAAGCGCACCTGCCCAGGTATCGATGAGGGACCGTTGATCCCGCCGGAGAAGATCCGCATTCAACGCGATCGGACGCCGCGTGACCCATCTCGATGACCCATCCGGCCCGTTCTCGCCTGTCGCTGCGTGGCTCGCCGCCGCGCAGGCTCCGGATGTTGCTTCGCTCCTTGAGTCGATCTACTCGGATCTTGCCGCCGCGATTGCGGCACGCGGCCCCTCGTGCTGGGCCTCGGGCCGGTGTTGCAAGTTTGAAGCCGCGGGCCATCGCCTGTACGTCACCGGGCTTGAAGTGGCTTACACGATGGCTCGGCTCGATGGGTCGCATCCACCATTGACGATCGGTTCGCTTCGCGGCGCCCTCGCTCGGGGTGACTGCCCGTTTCAGGTTGGGCATCTTTGCGGAGTTCACAAGATCAAGCCGCTCGGCTGCCGGGTGTACTTCTGCGATCGTTCCGCGCAGGCGTGGCAGCATGACCTCGCCGAACGGATGCACGAGCGGATCAAGGCGCTGCATACGACGCACACGATCCCGTATCGCTACGGGGAGTGGCGATCGATGCTGGCCATGTTTGTGGCTGACTAGCTTCGCGCCCCGGGTCCGGTCACGAGGCCGATCGGTTCATCCGGACCTGCAGGAACGCCTGCATGGAGCCGCGGCGGGTGCCCCGGGGCAGAGGCGCACGCGTGCCGACCAGGCCGGAACCGACGCCCCGCGCCACGGCCATGTGATTGCCGATCGAGAGCCCTGCCTGACGGTGCGCCCACAGCCATCCCGCGAGCATCGCTTTCCACCTGGTCCATCCCGCCCCGTGCCTGCGGCAGAGCCACACCCAGTTTCGCGACGCCAGTTCAAACCACCGCGCCGACTTGCGACCGCCGGCGCCGGCGCTGGTTTCGTGCCACACCACCCACGCGGGGTCGAAGTACACCCTGTGCCCGCTCCCGAGCAGCTTCAGCGCCAGGTCCACATCGTTGCGGTACAGAAAGAACGCGGGCTCGTACCCGCCGACACGGTCCCACGCCGTCCGCCGCACGAGATTTCCGCATCCCATCACGGGCCAGCGGTCTGTGGGCGCGACGCCGTCGGCAAAGGCCCACTCGCTGGCTCGCGACTCGGGATGTACGGGCTTCAGGCTGACCGCGCCGACGTCTGGCCGACGGGCAAGCAGGTCCAACGCCTGTTCCACAACGCCCTCATCCGGCCACGCATCGTCATCAAGGATCAGCACCGCCTCACCCGCCGACGCGAGAACGCCCTCGTTGAATGCGCCGATGCCCACGTTCGTCTTGAGGGCGATCACGCGAGCCGAAGGAAACTCGGCGGCGACCTTTCCCGGCGTGCCGTCCGTCGACCCGTTGTCCACAACAATCAGCTCGGCGCCATGGGTCGCCGGATCGCGCGCGAGCCGCGTGAGTGTGCGTTTCAAGGCCGGCCACCGGTTGAAACTCAGCACCACGATGGACAGCGTGGGTCGCCGAGGTACGCCGCTGTGTTCCGCGGCCTGGCCGTCCGGCACATCCACCGTCCGTTGGCCGGCGAGCGCGGCGTGCGCCGCGAGCGTGAAACCCCGGGCCGCCGCGCGCAGAAGCTGTACCGCCCGCTGGGCACGCCCGATCTTGCGGACGGCAAAGCCCCCCGCCCGCTCGTCAACACTGATCAACAGCCTGGCCGCCAGCCAATCGTCCGCTCTCCCCCGCGCCGACACCACCGCCACACCATACTTCGACCGCCGGACCAGCCGAGAGGCAATCCGGCCCGCCGATTCGATTCGCCCCAGCGGCTTGGCGCACGGGGCTTCGATGTCCGGCGCGACGCACACCAGGTTCAACGTCTTGACCAACCCCTCGACATCCGACACGACGCCTCGCTGCACCATGACGCGGCCCCGAACCGCGGCGACGGCTTCGCGAAGTGCGCTTGGGAGCTCTCCGATGGGGCGCCACGCCTCGAACTTGACGACGTCCTGGGCTGCGGGGCCGGGCCGGCCTGAATCTCGCAAACCTTTCAAGTGCAGCGAGGCGAGGTCGTCCCTTCCGACCAGGACCTGACACGTGGCCCGGCCCACCTCCCGCATCGCCCGCCTGAACTTCGCACGCCGGCTCGTCACTCCCGCGGCGTCCATCACGATGAGTGCGTTCCTGGCTGCGTAATACCTGCCCCACGTGCGCATTTTGTCCGGCTGAGGATGAAACGCGACCGACGCCGGCACCGCCGCGAAGCCCAACCCGGTCACCCGCCGGACGCGGCAGCACCACTCAACGTCGTCGCCGCTGATGAACAGATCCCGCATAACGCCCGCCGCCTCGACGGCCGTTCGGCGCACGAGCAGGCTGCACGCGGCGACGTATGCCGCGGGTATGAGTCGACGCTTCTGCCAATCCCGCGGCAGGACCTGAACCAGCTCTCCGTTTTTTGAGTCCACGTCTCCGCCGCCCTCAAAGACGACACCCGTATCCGGATCGGCCAGCATGGATCCGACTCCGGCCAGTTCGGGATGCCGATCGAGGGCATCTACCAATGGCGTGAGGCACTCTGCATCGAGCCGTACATCGCTATCCAACAGCCAGAGGAGCTCGTGCGTGTCGCCCCGCACGCCGCCTTCGAGCCATGCCTGCATTCCATGGCTGAATCCTCCGCTTCCACCCCGGTTCTCCGGCAGACGAAGGGTCCGACACTCGATTCCCGGCACGCGAAACGGGACAGGTTCAGCCCCGGAGGTGTCGGATGCGTTATCCACCACAAGCACCGAGATCGACACGCGGCCCCCATCCTGGCTCACCGTGGCCAGGTCGGTCAGGAGAGCGCGAACTTCGGCTGGTCGGCTGTGGTATGGAATGACCACTCGTACGCGCCAGGCGGCCACGCCCGCCGCGGCACCCGGACGAAGCTCCCGCCCCGAAAGACTCCTATGGTGTGCTCCCTCGTCGATCAACAGGCCAGTTTAGCGTGCTGGTCTATGCGAAAGCCCATGAAACCGGGCTCATGGGTTGAGCGGATAATCGATGGGGCGGGTTCGGGCCGACCACGGACCAAACAGGTTCTGGTACATTGCCGCGGCCCATCCATACGATGATGTCTGCCGCCATGCGGCTGTTCGCATGCGAGGAGTTTGAAGATGATCCTGAGCCCCAAGTCGTTGCGTCGCTCTCGCCGTCACCAGGCTCCCGCGCCCGAGCGGATGTTCGAATCGCTCGAGGAACGGATGGTGCTGTACCAGGTGCCGATGGCGACCGGGTTCATTCCGTTGACACAGCTCGAAGACCGGAACAACTCGGTCGTCCGCATTCTCACCAACGTGGGCCGGATCGACATCGAGCTCTTTGAGGCTCTCGTCCCGTCCGTGACGGCGAACTTCCGGAACTACATCACGAGCGGCAAGACCGACGAGCAGTTCTTCCATTCGATGACCAACGGGGTCCTGCAGGCCGGGCGCTACAAGTGGGATGACGGGACTCCGGGCACGCTCACCACGATCACACCCAACGCCCCGATCGCCAACGGGTTCAGCCGTTCGAACCTGCAGCGCACGATTTCGATGGTGCCGATCAGTTCCGTACAGGCGGACAGCCAGTTCATCATCAATCTCCAGGACAATGTCCCGCTCGACACCTCCAGCGGCGGGTACACCGTGTTCGGGAAGGTCATCCAGGGATGGGACATCGTCACGACGATCTCCGGGTACGCGGTGCAGAATCTCAACCAGGCCTTCCTGGGGACAGGTACCGGCCCGTTCACGACCGTCCCGGTTCGTCCGGGCTTCAACCCTGGCGTCGGCCCGACCGAGGCCACGCTCGTCAAGATCCTTGATATCGAGACCATCAAGGCGGCGGGACAGGCCGGGTATTACTCCAATACGTACGTGTATCCGGAGGGTTTCCGCAGCGCCACGACGACCGAGCGAGTGGACATCGTCAACGAAGACCTGTCCAACATCAACTACTACCAGATCATCATTCACTATGAGAACGGCGACCGCGACCAGGTGCTCAACTCCGGCCAGATCGCCGCGGGCGCCCGCTTCAGCCTCAAGGTCAACGACAGCGCTCTTCCCGGTCTCAATCTCGTCCGCTCCGGCGTCGGATACGCCTTTGACGTGCGGACCACCCGCAAGGCGGGCGTTGCGCTCGATCATCGCGACAGCGGCGTCACGCTGGGAGAGAACTTCCTGGTCACGCCGCAGATTCCTTCGCCGCAGTTCACACGTTACAACTTCCCCTCCGCGAGAAAGAGCGCCACCGAACAGGCCTATCTGCTGGTGGAAGAGCTCGACGGCAAGAACGTCACGATCAACGTTCTCATCTATCCCACCGGTGGCTCGGCGATCTATGTTCCCATCCAGCTTGAAGCCTTTCGGCGCGGCGGCCTGAATCTCAATCTTGTGGCCGGCCTTGCCGACAGCGAGTACTCGATCTATATCACGTGCCAGACCCCCTTTGCCGCTGCGGTCAGCCAGTACAAGACGGGCGGCGGCGGCCTCTCCGACGGGGCTACCAGCCAGGGCGTTCAGGGCCTTGGCCGAACCGAAGGAGCGCTCGCGGGCGCCTACATCGCCACGGGCGGCGAGGCTCACCTCGACTTCTTCTATCCCGGCGGCGCGGCCATCGTCATCGTGGACTACACCATTACCCTCACGAATGGCACGGTGATCACGCCGAGTCCGGTCACGCTGACTCAGGCCGCGCGGCGACAGTCTGTGGACCTGACGGCGATCGTTGGTCTTCCTCGGGACGCATACTTCTCCGTTCAGTACGCCGAGCGCCAAGCGGTCAACTCGGTTTCGGTGAGCTACCGGAGCAAGATTGCGGGCGACGAGGTATCCACGCCGTTCCAGATCAACTCCAACGCCACGGCCCTCTTCGCGGACGGCTACACCGATCCCACGCTGGTCGGTTCCAACGGGATGAGCGAGACGATCTCGGTCTTCAATCCGTACGCCAACGCCGGCGTCAGCTTCTTCTACCAGCTGCTCTTCCAGTTCTCCGATGGAACGCAGCTCTTCGCGCCGCAGTCCTCGGTCCTCAGCCTCGGCGCCCTGCAGCGGGCCGATCTGAAGGCCGCGAGCTTCCCGCACATTCTGAACAAGATCAGCTCCGACCCGTCTTTCCGGTTCTACTCCATTCAGGTCATCTCGGCCGCGTTCACCATCCCGGTGCCCATCGGCGGTGTCGTTGCCCAGTTGACGCGAATTCACAACACCTGGGGCCAGAGCCTGACCACCCTGTCCTCGATCGATCCCACCAAGCCCGTGGTGTACTTCGACAACCCCGAGTTCAACCCGTAATCCCCGGGACGGCGACTTCGCCGCCCCCAGGAGGTGTCCCTTGGCGTTTCGGTTCCTCAAGCGTCTCATCAGCGCCCGCGCCGGTTCTGCGCGCCCGGTCGAAACCGCCCTTTTCGAAGGGCTCGAGCAGCGGCTCGCCCTGTACGCCGACCCTTTCCTCGGCGGCACGATGCCCTCGCTGAGCGCGATGAAGAACACGAACGACACGGTGGTTCGGTTCCAAACGACGCAGGGCTTTATCGATATCGAGCTCTACGACAAGGGCGGTCCCCCCGCCGCGGTTACGGCGGCCAACTTCCTGAACTACGTCAACAGCGGGCGCTACGACAATACGTTCTTCCACCGCATGATTTCCGGGTTTGTGCTCCAGGGCGGCGGCTTCGTGGACGACCCGACGAGCAGCCCTCAGTACTCGGCCGTCACCTCCGACGCGGCGATCGTCAACGAATACAGCGACTCGCGCAAGAACGTGGCCCGCACCGTGGCGATGGCGAAGCTCGGCGGCAACCCCAACTCCGCCACATGCCAGTTCTTCTTCAACCTCGTCGACAACCCAGACCTGGATACGCAGAACGGCGGCTTCACCGTCTTCGGCAAGGTCATCGGCGGGTGGGACATCGTGACGACCATCGCGGACTTCACGACTCGAGACCTCAACACGTTCCTGGGCGGCGATGCGTTCGGGCAGGTTCCGCTCTCCGGACCGGCCAACACCGATCTCGTCCGCATCATCGATGCGGAAGTCATCAAGGCCCCGAACCAGACCGAGTTCTACAACCAGACCATCTACTTCCCCGAGGGATTCCGCAGCGGCCGAATCGTGTCTTCCGTTGACCTCGTCAACGAGAACGCCGGGGCATCAGCCCTGTACCAGATCATCGGCCGCTACGAGACCAAGACCCGCGACGTGGTTATTTCTTCGGGCACACTTGTCGCCGGGGCCCACCTCGACTTCACGGTATCCAAGGCCGGAACGCCCTCCCTGAACCTCGTCAAGGCGGGCACGCCGTTCGCCTACATCGTCCGCTCGACCAGCAAAGTCTCCGGGACGCTGATCCACAAGGACTTCAACGCCACGGCGTCAGAGAGCTTCTTCCAGGCCGAGCCCTTTGACGCCGCGCTGCTGAAGAAGTGGAACTTCGCGGGCGCCCAGAAGGGTCCGGGCATCTCGTCCTACGTGGTGTGGGAGAACACGGCGAGCGTTGTCAACACCGTCACCGTGTCCTTTTTCTCCGACAGCGGCACGACCGTTACGCTCTCGAAGATCATGCAGCCATACCGGCGCGGCGGGCTTGACCTTTCGCAGATCGCGGGCCTTCCCGACGGGCTGATCTCCATCCGGGTCACCTCGGCCGAACCGATCGTCGCGGTCCTGAGCCAGTACCGGGCCGCCCCGTCCCGGGCTTCGATGGAGCTGGGCGTGATCGGCGACGGCAATGTCGAGGGCATCCTGCCCGGCGCTTACATTTCCTCCTCCGGTCAGACGGTCATCTCCGCGACCCGCACGGGCGCCAACATCACCACCGCCGTCACCATCGACTTCCAGTTCATCCTGTCCGACGGCTCCATCTTCTCGAACAACGGCACACTGACTCTCGGCACCAACGTCCGCTTCCGCCGGTGGGATGTGTCCACGCTCAACGGCGCGCTTCCCCGGGACGAGTACTTCACCATCCGCTACAAGGTCCGCTCCTCGGCCGAACCCATCGCGGTGTCGTACTTCAGCCTGGCCGCGGGCAGCGACGCCGTTGAGGCCGCGTTCCAGACATTCTCCTCCAAGGAGCTCCAGTTTGCCGGCGGGTTCACCGACGGGAGCACGGGCGCGCAAGGGCAGGAGACTATTTCGATCTTCAACCCGTACGCCGCGACCGGCATCGGCGTCACGTACCATCTCAAGTTCCACTTCGTCGATGGCACGAGCGAAGAGATCATCACGCCGGCGGGCGGCACGGGCAGTCTCGCGGCGAATCACCGCATTGACATCGCCGTGCGAAACCTGACCGAGGTGATGCAGCGGGTCAACAGCGATGCGAGGTACCGGTCGTATTCGGTCTCGGTCACGGCCGACATCGTGTCCGGAGCAACGGCCCAGGATGGGGCGATCTTCGCCCAGCTCACGCGGCTCGACCCCGCGGGCAACTCCGCGACCATTGGGCCGACACTGACCTCCGGAGTCCGGGCGTTCTTTGCGGACGACAGTTCCTTCGGCGCCCCGTAGGGCCCGGGCCGCGGCCTGAACAGGCCAAGACCAAGACCAGATCAAGGCTTGGCGGGTGGCAGCAGGCGCTTGATCGCGCCGAGGGTCGATCTCGCGGCACCTGAGAGTGGACCGGGCAGGGCATCGATCACGCCGTGGAGCGCGCGGTGGGCCTTCACGGCCGCCATGGCTTCGTAGTCGTCTCTCTGGCGCTCGAGGGCCAGCAGGTTGATCGGGTCGCCGCTCTCGTCGATCCAGTTCATGTCGTGGCGGCGGAGCATGATGTTCATGCGGGCGATGAGTGCGTCGGCGCGGGCCTCAAACAGGGGCGCGTGTCGGGCGACGATGCGGCGGTAGATTTCTTCGTGCCGGGCGACGGCTTTCCAGATCATGGTCTCCCGGCTGTGCCGCCGGTACGCGAAGAGGGGCTCGCGCACCCGCACGCCGCGCCACCCCCGGGCCGCGAACTTGAGCCACAGGTCCCAGTCTTCGTAGCCGTCGCGCATGTCCTCGCTGAAGCCGCCGACGTGTTCGAATCGCTCGCGCCGGACCAGGGCCGTCACGGGGTGGAGGTTGGTCACCATGAGCAACTCCGGGTCCCAGTCGGGCACGGCCCAGACGGATGAGCCGGAGGGCTCGACCATCCGCTGCTGCGAGTAGGCGTGAGAGTCGGCGTCGTCGCCCGCGCGGATGGCCTCGGCGAGCCGGGCGATAAACGTCGGCTCGATCCAGTCGTCGGCGTCGAGGAACACGAGGAACTCGCTGGTCGCGCCCGACGCGCCGCGGTTTCTGGCTCCCGGCAGGCCACGGTTGTCCTGGTGAATCACCTTCACGCGGTCCGAGGCGCAACGGTCGCAGCGGGCGGCGGACGAGCCGTCGGTCGACCCGTCGTTGACGACGACGACGCTGACGCTCGCATCCTCCTGCCGGAGCGCGGATTCGACGGCGTCGCCGACAAAGCGGCCGTAGTTAAAGCACGGCACAACAACGGTGGCGCTGTAGGGCGGCCCGCCGGCGCGATCCCGACGTGGCGGTCCCACGGCGGGCACCTGCACGGGCTCGCGACGCCTCACGAGGGTGCTGTCGGACGAGAGGGTCATCCGCGGCCCCCCAGCATTTTCTGCAGCCGTCGCTGAGCGCGGACGGCCACGATCGACTCGTACATTCGGCGCTGCAGCTTCATCGCACGGAGGTTAATGGGGGTGCCGTTCTCGTCCAGCCAGTTCATCCCGCAACGGCCCATGATGGCGTTGCTCCGCACGATGAGCTCGATCGCGTGGGTCCGGTAGAGCTTCGGGTGGCGTTGGCGCAGGCCGGCGTAAAGCGACTCGTGGTCGCGGATCACGTTCATGATCATGGTCGAGTGGCCGTGGCGGCGCCAGACAAAGAGCGGCTCGCGCACCCGCACACCCCGCCAGCCGCGCTCAAGGAACCGCAGCCAGAGTTCCCAGTCTTCGTACCCGCCACGCATCGACTCGTCAAAGCCACCCGCGGCTTCGAACCGATCCCGCCTGACGAGGGCGGTGACGGGGTGGAGGTTGGTCAGGAGCAGCAGGACCGGGTCCCACTCGGGCACCTTCCATACGCCGGTGCCCTTCTCCACCAGTCGCTCCTGGCAATAGGCGTGGGAGACCTCCGGGCCAGTGCCCGCAAGTGCCGCGGCGAGCGTGTCGACAAAGGCGGGCTCGATCCAGTCGTCGGCGTCAAGGAACACGAGGAACTCGCCGGTCGCGCCCGAAGCGCCGCGGTTTCTCGCGGCGGGGAGGCCGCGGTTCTCCTGGTGGATGACCCGCACCCGATCGCCGGCGCAGGCATCACACGCGGCGGGAGTTGTTCCATCGGTCGAGCCGTCCTGGACGATCACGACCCGCACGTCGGCCTTGTGCTGGGCGAGCGCGGAATCGACCGCGCACCGCACGAACGCGCCGTGGTTGTAGCAGGGGATCACGACCGTAACCGTCGGTTTCGTCATGCGCAGGTTCTGCGGGGAGCATCGGAAGGGTATTCACGCCCCCGCCACGGCCCCAGAGTGCCAATCCCTCGATCTCGTTTGTCCTGCCCCCCTCCCGGGGGGATACTCCCTCCCTGCATGAGTCACTTCTGGCCCTTTGCCAAGCGGATGCTCCGGTACCGCGCGATGCTGATCGCGGGAATCGCCTGCGCTGCGCTCTCGGCTGGAAGCTTGGGGGCGGGGATCATCGGGATCAAGCCGCTGCTGGAAAACATCCTGTCGCCCAATGGGGCGACGTTGCCCGAACTGGCCGCGAAACTCAACGCGAGCCGGTTTGTGGGCGGCCGCATCCCGGGGTCGTGGATCGCGGCGCTGCCGACCGACCGGATGAGCGCGGTGGTCTGGATCATGCTGGGCATGGGGCTGCTCACGGTTGTGGGTTCGACGCTGACCTTTCTGCACGCCTTCCTGTCCCTCACCATCGTCCAGCGGACCATCGCCGACATCCGTCGGGAGACCTTTCACCGCGTTATCCGGCTTCCGCTCAAGAGCGTCGTGACGGGCGGGGCGGCCGATACGGTGAGCCGCATCGTCGGCGACACGGCGGCGCTGGAATCGGGGCTGACCTCACTGATTTCCAAGTCCGTCTCGCAGGTGTTCAAGGGGGTGGGGTTCTTCGCGGCGGCCCTGGTGGTGGAGTGGCGGATGAGCCTTGGCGCGATCGTGCTTGGGCCGGCGTTCTACACGATCATCCGCAGGTTGGGCAAGCGGATCCGTCGTGCGGCCCGGTCGGCGATGCAGTCGCAGGCGGGGCTGCTGAGCGCGGCGGTGGAATCGTTGCAGGGGCTGCGGGTGGTGAAGGTCCACACGACCGAGCGTTACGAGGCGGGGCGCTTTCACCGGATCAACAAGGACTTCATGCGGATGATGTTCCGGGTCCGCACGGCGCGAGCGATCTCGAGCCCGCTGGTCGAGGCGCTGTCGGTGATCGTGCTCGGCGGCCTGTTCATCATCCCGGCGCACGCCGTGATCCAGAAGAGCCTGGACCCGAGCGACCTGATCACGGCCTTTGCGGCGCTCTTTGCGGCGGGTGCTTCGCTCAAGCCGCTGACGGGGATCATCAACGACATCCAGCAGTCGTCGGCGTCGGCGACGCGGATTCGCGAGCTTCTGGACGCGGCGCCGGAGCCCGGACACGGCAAGCTGCTCCCGAAACTTTCCCGCCACCACGACTCGATCGAGTTCAAGGACATCTCGCTGACCTATCCCGGCGCGACGACGCCCGCGCTCTCCCACGTGAGCCTGAAAGTCCCGCACGGGCAACGGGTCGCCGTGGTGGGCCCCAACGGCTCGGGCAAGACGACGCTGCTGGCCCTGGTTCCGCGGTTGTTCGACCCCGATGCGGGATCGGGGGGCATCTTCATCGATGGGCGCGACATACGCGAGGTTTCTGTCCGCAGTCTGCGCCGACAGATCGGCGTGGTGACGCAGGAGACGGTTCTGTTCCGGCGGTCCATCCGGGCGAACATCGCCTATGGGGCTGACGACGCCACGGAGGAGCGAATCGTCGCCGCGGCGAAGAAAGCCCGGGCCCACGACTTCATTGCCGCGATGCCGCAGGGGTATGACTCGCTGGTGGGCGAGCAGGGGCTGACGCTGTCGGGCGGGCAGCGGCAGCGGATCGCGATCGCGCGTGCCGTGCTCCGCGAGCCGGCGATCCTGATTCTCGACGAGGCGACGAGCATGATCGACGCGGACAGCGAGGCCCGGATCGCCGAAGCGGTGGCGGAGTTCTCGACGGGTCGGACGTGCCTGATCGTCGCCCACCGGCTGAGCACCGTGATCAACGCGGACTGCATCGTGGTGATGGACCAGGGCCGCGTGGTGGACCAGGGCACACACGCCGAGCTCATGCAACGGTGCGAAACGTACCGGCTCATCGCGCAGAATCAGCTGCTCCGGGGATCGTGACATGCGAAGGCCTGAGACCGATCCTGACAACGTGCAAATGTCCGATGTGCTGTGCGACTTTTGCCGACGCGAGTGGACCGAGGACCTTCCCGTGATCGAAGGGCACCAGGGAAGCGTCATCTGCGGCCACTGTCTCGCGGTCGCGTATCGGATGGTCATGCTGGGCAAGAGCGGCAATGCCCCCGAGGGCTACAAGTGCGTGATGTGCCTCGAACACCGCAGCGACCAGGCCTGGCAGAGTCCGGCGCACCCGGAGGCGTGCATCTGCAAGCGCTGCACGAACCAGGCCGCGGCGACACTCAGCAAGGACAAGGACTACGGGTGGCAGAAGCCGACGGAGTGAGAAGGGACGCGGACGAGTGGGCTTCCTATCGACGCGGATTGCGGGCGGGGTTGACCCGCTTGTTCGCGGGCTTGGGTGGATACGGGCCGCGTGCCGCGGTAGGCGGTGCAACCCGAGTCGAGGCGGGCGTATCGATCGGCGCGTCGGGAGCATCGGTCACGTGAAGGGCGTCGGGCTCCTGGGCGGCTTCCGAAGGCGATGGGTCGGCCACAGCGTCCGGCAGGGACTGGCGAACTTCATCAACGTGGACATCGGGGCGGACCAGTCGCGCGAAAAGCAGCCGACCGGCGGAGGTCTGAAGGGAAGAGGTGACGTTGAGGGTGACCAGTTCGCCGATGTAGTCGCCGCCATCTTCGGCGACGACCATGGTGCCATCCTCGAGGTACCCCACACCCTGGCCGGCCTGCTCCCCCGCTTTGACAAGCGTGATGGAGAGCTGCTCGCCGGGGATCAGCGCGGGCTTGAGACTGTTGGCGACATCGTTGAGATTGAGGACCTTGACGCCCTGGATACCTGCGATCCGGTTGAGGCCTGAATCCACGGAAACGACGATGCCCGTCATGCGGCGCGCGAGCTCGACAAGCATCTGGTCTACCGCCTTACCGTGGAGGTGGGTTTCATCGATCGAGACGTCGAGCGTGGCGGATCGCTGGAGCCGGGCGATGATGTCGAGGCCGCGCCGGCCGCGGGCGCGTTTGAGCTTGTCCGAAGAGTCCGCCAGGAGCTGGAGTTCGGTGACGACGAAGTGAGGGATGACCAGGGGTTGCTGGACGATGCCGGTGTCGGCAAGATCAGCGATGCGGGCGTCGATGAGGGCGGAAGAGTCGAGCAGCAGGGGTCGCGGCCCGCGAATTTGCTTGGCGAACTCGACGTAGGGAATGACGAGGCGGAAGTCGTCCTGCGTCTGGATGATGGTGGCGGTGCAGAGGTAGGCGAGGGTGATGCCGACGAGGATCTTGGCGATGAAGACGAGACGCTTGCCGGTGGGTGTGCTGAGGTCGTAGACGGTGCCGAGCAGGTCGATGACCTGGCTCAGCGCGTAGGTGGCGAGGAGGGCAACGAGCAGGCCGAGGAAGATCGAGGTGAGGGTGGAAATCCGTTTCTTCTTGGCGAAGACCTCGATGAGGACGACGCCGACGACCAGCGCGGCGCTGAAGCAGATGACCAGCGACCAGCCTCGCTTGAGGGCGAGAGCGCCGACGCGGGTGGAGTCAGGGTCGGCTTCAACGTCGAGGACCGTGAGGAAGGCGACGGTAACGAAGAGGACCAGGAAGACGGCGCGGACGAGGCGGGTGACCGACTCCCGCTCCTGCTGGCGGTCCTCGGGCGCGAGGATTTTGGGGATTTCCGGGGAGTCCACGATGCAAGAGTGTACGGATGGAAATCTGGCGATGTTCCGAAGGCCATGCGCTTGGGCGCGGCTTGGCCGTTCGGGGTGTCGGCCTTGACGTCCGGGAAGCACACCGGGCCCGAGGCCGGGGCCACGGGTATCATGGGCCCTGCGTCGCGTCGGTCGGCGGCCGGGCCCGGTGCACGGGTGGCCCGTGAACCTGGTCAGAGCTTGACCGCAGCAGCCATAAGCGGCCGTCATCCGGTGCCGCTGGTGTCCTGGCCGCCGACCGGAGCGATGCACTTTAGAGGTGACCAAGACTCAATGTGGTCATTTGTGAACTGCCCTACCCCGGGGCGTTCAATCCGATCGGCCGCGGCTTACCTGTCCGAGTTCAGCTTCGCCATCATCGTTCTGAACCCGTCGATGTCTTCGCGGATACGGCGCAGGGGTGTGAGGTTGTCCGGGCTGATGCGGCCGAACGGGCTCATGATGCTCCACTCCGTCAGTTGGTTGACGGCGTGGAGGCCGCGATCTCCCTGTTTCATGCGCTCGATGTGAAACGGGGAGCTTTCGAGCGTGGCATCGATGGAATCGCCTTCGATACCGTGAACGCTGAACCACATGTGCTCGCCGCCGTCGCCGCTGTCGCGCTCGTAGCCGATCTTGGCGAGCGTGGGGAGTTCAAACTCAGCGAGCTCCTGCATGAGGGAGGACAGTGTCGAGATTGTGGCGCGGGCGCGCATCGACATCGCGGCGGTTGCGTCGTGAGAGAACAACACCACCATGCGATCTGTATCGGCGCTCGAAAGGAACGAAGATGGCCGCACTTTCTTGAAGCGGCCAAGCAGCCCGCCCGCGGGGTCGCAGAGCACGGAACGCTGGTCGCGGTGGGAGGTTTCGCCGTCGCTGAGCTCCGTGTATGCCCCACCGGTCTTGGCGTCGAACTCGGGCACCGGCACGAGCCGGACAGCACCCCCGGGATGGGCAAGGTGAAACTCTTTCTCGCTCGGCGTCAGTTCGCCCCCGAGGATGGAATAAGCCAGGGCGCGAAACACATCGCCGCAGCCCTGAGCAATCGACTCCGACGGATTCAGAATGTCCACATCGAACCCGCCGAGCTCGGCCAAGCCGTGGGTGTGGAGCCAGAACGCGTGGTCCCGGTTTGTGTCGGTGTGAACGGCGTGGATGCAGTACAGGGCCGCGACGTCGAGTTCGGCGGGCATGGCGAGCTCGTCGTCGAGCGCCGCGGGCGACCAGTAGAGCATCGAGCCCGCGTCGATACTGACGACGGCGTCATCGCTCATCACCGCGCGCAGGAAACGCAAGAGATTCTTCTTGTCGCGGAGGACATGCTCCTTTGACGACGTCAGCGAGAGATCCAGGCACATGCCCGCCGCGGCGGCGTCTGACCGCTCTCGATCGGTAAGGTTGATGGTCCACTCAAGGAAGACATTGGGGACGGCAGTGGGGTTGCTCGGCGCGCTGAGGCGGGCTTCTCCCCAGTCCGTGTGACGGAGCACAATGGTCCAGGCACAGCCCGAGGCGGGTTGCTTGGCAAGTTTGACGTCGAGGCCCTGTTTCATTAGGAATGCGAACTCCTCAGCGCGGGGGATGAGCGTGCCGCGGTAGAGGATGAGGGCTTTGTGGCCGACCTTGCGGGACAACAGCTTGAGCATGGAAGCAGGTTACAGTGTCGTACGGACTTGTGCATGAACAGCGATCGCCTGATTGCGACATCGTGGACCGCGGTCAGTGATCGGTTCACTCCGACACCGGTGCCCTTTCAGCTGCAACCGTCGAGGGAAGGTTTTCTTGAGACTCGAGAAACCACGGCGAGACTTTCGTGCATGTTCATGATCGCTCCTGCCCTAGGAGCTCTCAGCACCATTACACTTGCGGTGACTGGTCAGTGGGCTGCGGCGATTGGTATTGGAATTGTTGAGCTGTTTGTGGTTGCATTCTTCTTCAGGTTGTGGTGGTCATCGAGGAACCGGCGAGGGCTGGTGTTCGACCGTCCGGCGCGGCAATGGGTCATCCTTGATTCTCGCGGCAAGCGGCGGCCCAACGAAGAGGCGAGGTCCGATCAATGCGCGTTCTTGATTCACCAGGTGCGACTGGGGATCTACCACTCACGGAGCGGTAGGCCAACCGTGTTTTGGGACGGGTATGCCGCTGTGGCCCATGTCGGTGCATCTCGATTCGTGCTGGCGTGCGACAAGAAAGTGGAAGTACTGCGTGAGTATTCCCGAACCCTGCCGGACTGGATGCCTGTTCTGAATGAAGGGGACGGACCCTTAATTGAGGCGAGTGCTCACCGGCGGATTCTGTAGTTTCGCTACAATCCCGTCCTATGGCCTACACCGTCCTCGCCCGTCGATACCGCTCCCGCGACTTTGACGAAGTCGTCGCGCAGGACTCCATCGCAACCACCCTCCAGAACGCCATCAAAACCAACCGCGTCGCCCACGCCTATCTCTTCACGGGCACCCGTGGCGTCGGCAAGACCTCCATGGCCCGCATCTTCGCCAAAGCCCTCAACGGCGGGACCAAGGAAGTCAACGACCTGATCATGTCCGGCAAGGACACCGACGTCATCGAGATCGACGCGGCGTCCAACACCGGCGTGGACAACGCGCGGGACCTGATCGCCAACTCGGCGTACCGGCCGCTGCGGGGCAAGTACAAGGTCTACATCATCGACGAGGTCCACATGCTCTCGATGCAGGCCTTCAACGCCCTGCTCAAGACCATGGAGGAGCCGCCCGAGCACGTGGTGTTCATCCTGTGCACGACCGAGTCTCACAAGGTGCCGGCGACGATCCAGAGCCGCTGCCAGCGCTTCGACTTCCGCAACATCCCGACGAGCAGGATCGCCGAGCATCTCAAGGCCGTGCTCAAGGATGAAAAAGCGACGGCCGACGACGATCTCATCCACATGGTCGCACGGCTGGGCAACGGCTCGATGCGGGATTCCCTCTCGCTGATGGACCGGTTACTGGCCGCGGGCGAGAAGAAGCTGACCGTCGCCCTGCTCGAATCCCTTCTCGGCTTGCCCGACCGCGAACTCATCTCGGGGCTCATCGACGCCGTGGCGGACGGCAACCCCAAGGCGGCGCTCGAGCGAGCCGACGACCTCACCAAGCGCGGCGTCTCGGGCGACCAGATGATCGAGGCCCTTCTCGATCGCCTGCGGGACCTCATGGTCCTCGCCGCGTGCGGGCCCGAGACGGAACTGGTCGAGATCGTCGGCGCCGCCCGCAAGGAAGAGGCGGGCCGGGCCTCGAAGTTTGACGCCGCGGGCGTCGTCCACATGATCGCCCTGTGCGAGAGCGTCCAGCGGGCGGTAAAGAACAGTTCCTCGCCGCGGGCGCTGATGGATGCCCTGGTGGTGCGCCTGGCGATGACCGAGAAACTCGCGGATGTCACCGCCGTCATGACCGGGTCCGCGGCGATCAAGAACGGGAGTGCCCCGGTAAAAAAACGCTGACGGCGGCCGAGCCGGCGCCCGCCGCCCGACCGCCCGTGCCGCGCCCGCCAGAACCGGGCCCGTCACCGCGACTGTCTGAACCGCGACCTTCCGGGAGCCTTCCGGCGGAGGCCATGATCGAGCCCAAGGCGCCGATGCCGGCTGCGGCACCCCCGGCGACCACCACTCCTCCCGCTCCACGACCGGTCGCGCCAGCCGTGAACCTCGCCGAGGCGACCCAGGCCATCGTCAATGATCCGGCGGTCAAGAAGGCGATGGAAGTGTTCAACGCGAGGATCATTCATGTCGAACCACGGCGCACGTAAGGGGATGCTGATTCGGCTGGGCGTCATCGCGGTGCTCGGCGCGGTGGCGATCGTCGTGGCGTTGAGCACCAAGAGCTCGATGACGATCAGCGAGATCGAAGTCAAGCGGATGGTCCGCGAGCGCGAGCTCATCGGTGTGACGTTGCGGGAAGCCGCCAGGCGGCTCCAGCACAAAGACCCGGGCACCCGCAACGGCACGGCGGTTTTCGAGTTCGACCAGATCAAGGGCTGGAGTTCGGGGCACTTGCTGCTGGATGTGTTCGACGGGCGCGTCACCGCCGCGTCATGGGTGAAAGGCATCGAGGCCAACAATGTTCGACAAGATCAAGGCGATGGGGGCGATGGCGGCGCTGCTCAAGGACAAGGAGCGCCTACGGGAATCCGCGCAACGAATCAAACTTCGGGCGGCGGAGGTCCGCGCTGAGGGCGAGTCCGGCGGCGGGGCCGTGCGGGCCACCGTTGACGGCACCATGCGGGTGCTGAAAGTGGATATGCAGCCGGCGCTGGTGGCCGGGATGGCCGCCGATGAGCGGACTCGCGAACTCGCCGGCACGCTTATCGCCGACGCCGTCAATGCGGCCATCCGCAACGCTCAGGAATCCATGAAGGTCGTGATGGCCAGGGAGGCCAAGGACATGGGCCTGCCCGATCTTCCCGGCGACCTCGGGAGTCTGCTCTCGTGAGTACACATGGCTCTGCGCACCTTGTACCCGGCGTGCGTGTCGTGCCGCTGACCGGGCCGGTACGCGTCGATATCCGGAAGCAGCCTCTGCCCGTCGACGATGCCGCGATCGACGCGGAGTGGGAACGCAAGCGAGCGCTGAACCCCCGGCTCTTCGATGGCCCGGTGCTGAGCGTCGAGGGAGTCGATGGCAGGACCGTCCGGTGCGTGCTCGACACGTACAAACGCCTCGTCGTTCAGCCCGCCGTCGAAACCGGCGTCCGGCAGCTCTCGGTCACGGGCGTTCTGCTCGCGACGGGCGCGGCGGGCACGAAGCATGTCCTGCTCGGCCGACGGAGCCATCGAACGCGCATGTACGGCGGAATGTGGCAGAACTGCCCGGCCGGGGGGATCGATCCGGACCCGCTCTGGACATCCATGGGGCAGCCGGAAATCGCCGCGGAACTGCTGCGCGAGGTGAAGGAGGAGGCGGGCCTCGAAGTGCGATCGGTGGGAACGCCCGTGGCCTTGATCTACGACGAGACCGCCCGAAGCCACGATCTCATCGTTCCCGTCGAAGTTGGCGAGGTTCCGGCGACGATCCGCGGATGGGAATACGACGAGCTGCGATGGCTCGACACCGCCCGGGTCCGCGAGTTCGAAACGGCCGAGGGCGGGCAGATCATGGCCATCACACGGGCGGTCTTCCGCATCATGGGCTGGATCGGGTAAGTGGCCCTTCGCGGCCGCGGCATTGCCGGAATCTCCAGCACCGTCGGGTCGAATTCGGCTACCTTGCCGCACCAATGGCCACCGTCCCTTCATCCCGGGCCGCTCCCTCCGCATTGTGGAAAGTCATTTCTGCCTCCTCCGCCGGCACGCTCATCGAGTGGTACGACTTCTACATCTTCGGCAGCCTCGCCGTCACGATCTCCGAAGTCTTCTTTCCCAAGGGCGCGGGCGCCGCCGCGCTCCTGAGCACGCTCGCCACCTTCGCGATCGGCTTTGTTGTCCGCCCTTTCGGCGCGATGTTCTTCGGCTTCCTTGGCGACCGCATTGGCCGCAAGTACACATTCATGGTCACGCTGCTCCTGATGGGCGGCGCGACGTTCCTGATCGGCATCCTCCCCGGCTTCGCGACCATCGGCTGGGCCGCGCCTATCGCGCTCGTCCTGCTGCGGCTCCTTCAAGGCCTGGCGCTCGGCGGTGAATACGGCGGCGCTGCCACCTACGTCGCCGAGCACGCCCCCGACGGCCGGCGCGGGTTCTGGACCAGCTGGATCCAGACCACCGCCACGCTCGGTCTCTTCGTCTCCCTGGCTGTGATCCTCGGGTGCCGCACGTCGCTCTCGTCGGAGGACTTCAACACCTGGGGTTGGCGCATCCCCTTCTGGGTTTCGCTCGTGCTGGTCGTCTTCTCGTATTACATCCGCCGGCGCATGAATGAATCACCGCTTTTCGCCCGCGCGAAGGCCGCGGGAAAGACTTCCCGCAACCCCTTCAAGGAGTCTTTCGGCAACCGCGCGAACCTCCGCATCGTGCTGATCGCCCTCTTTGGCGCGACCGCCGGCCAGGGGGTCGTCTGGTACACCGGCCAGTTCTACGCGATGTACTTCATCAAGACGATCGTCGGAATCGATGCGACGCAGGCCGAGTACATGATCGGCCTGGCTCTCCTGCTCGGCACGCCGTTCTTTATCGTCTTCGGATCGCTCTCGGACCGCATCGGCCGCAAGGGGATCATGCTCACCGGGTGCCTGCTCGGCCTGCTCAGTTACTACCCGATCTACACAGGGATGCTCGCCGTCGCCGACGTCGGCGATGTGATGAAGTTCAAGCTCGTGTCTTCGACCAGCCTCGGCGAGCCGAAAGTCCGGGCCGTGCCCGCCGCCGGCACCGATCCCGCGGGCACGGAAACCACCACCCGCGAGCATCGCGTCTATCACGATGGAACGACCGACACGGTGATGATCACCCAGATCGCACAGGGTGAGCGATTCAAGGAAACCATCAAGCACTCGATCCGATTCCCCGGCCTGACCAGCCCGCGGGCCATGACCCTCACCGTGCTGGTCTGGATGCAAGTCATCTTCGTCACCATGGTCTACGGCCCGATCGCCGCGTTCCTGGTCGAGCTCTTCCCCACACGCATCCGCTACTCGTCGATGTCGCTCCCCTACCACATCGGCAACGGCGTCTTCGGCGGCATGGTCCCTTTCATCGGCACGTTGTTGGTGCAGCGCACGGGAGACAAGCTCTCGGGCCTCTGGTACCCGATGGCGATCGCGGCGATCACGATCGTCGTTGGCCTCATCTTCATCCGTGAGAAGCGGGATGTGAAGCTGTGGGAAGAAGACCCACCGCCGAGCCACTAAGTGGCGACTACTCGAACCCGCGATGCTCATCGGAACCGCGACCGTCAGGGAGCGGAAACCTGCCACATCCCGGCGCATTCGAACCCACCCGATCATCGGACGATTCCGCTCCCTCACGGTCGCGGTTCCGATAGACCTGATCAACGCCCATCCACCACGATCGCCTCCGCCTCAATCTCAACCATCATTTCTGGATCGATCAGCCGCGAAACTTCGACCATCGCGCTCGCGGGCCTGATCTCATGGAACACTTCTCCGTGCGCCCGCCCCACTTCTTCCCATCGCGAGATGTCCGTTACGTACACCCGGGTTCGAACAACATCCCGCATCGATGACCCAGCCTCGGCCAGCGCCCGGCCAATCTTGACGAGGATCTCGCGCGTCTGCCGGGCCGGATCACCCACGCCCACCACCTTTCCATCCGCGCCGACCGCCGTCGTCCCCGCGACGTGCACGATATTCCCGACCCGCACCGCGCGTGAATACCCGACGATCGGCTCCCACGGGGCGCCTGAAGAAATAGTGATTCGTGCCACGAATCCCTCCCGGCCCGAGTGCCACCCACCGGACTAGAGCTTTCTCAGCCCCACCACCAGCTGATCGATGTGGGCCTTGGTGTGCGCCGCCGAAATCTGGCACCGCAGCCGCGCGTGCCCCTCCGGCACCACCGGGTATCCAAAGCCGATGACGAATACGCCCAGCTCCAGCAGCTTTTTACTCATCGCGATCGCCTTGGCCGTGTCATGCACGATGATCGGGCAGATCGCCGTGGGGCTCTCGAGCACGTCAAAGCCTGACTCCTTGATCTTGCGCCTCGCGTAAGCCAAGTTCTCGCGCAGCTTGGTCACCCGCTGCGGCTCGCGCAGTAGGACCTCGATCGCCTTGGCCGCGCTGCACGCGACCGTGACCGGCAGCGCGTTGGAAAACAGCGTCGGCCGCCCGCGCTGCACCAGCAGCTCAATCAGACGCTTGCTCCCCGCGACAAAACCGCCGGCCCCGCCGCCGAGCGCCTTGCCAAGGGTCCCCGTGAACACATCCACCTCGCCGTGGATCGGCCTCTGGTCCCACCCATCCAGCGGCCGCACCATTCCGCAGTGCTCGTGCGTGCCACGCCCCAGCTTGCCCATCACGCCGTGCCCGTGGCTGTCGTCCACCACCAGCATCGCGTTGAACTCGTCGCAGATGCGCCGCATCTTCGAGAGGTCCGCCACCGACCCCTCCATGCTGAACACACCGTCGGTCACCACCCAGGCCTGCCCTGTCACATCCTTGTTCGCCCGCGCCCGCTCCAGCGCCGCCCGCAGCGAGCCCTCTCCCTCCAGGCGGTTGTTCTTGTACACATCCTTCTGCACGCCCTTTTTGATCACCGTGGTCAGCCGGATCGCGTCGATGATGCACGCGTGATTCAGTTCATCGCTGATGATCACATCTCCCGGCTCGCACGCCGTGGGAAACAGCGCCTCCGCGGCCGTCCATGCGCTGACGAACGTGTACGCCGCCTCCGTCCCCATCAGTCTCGCGATGCTCTTCTCCAGCACCTCGTGAGGGCTGAATGTCCCGCAGATGAACCGCACACTCGCCGTTCCCGCGCCAAAATCCTTGAGACCCTTGAGCCCCGCCTCCACCACCTCCGGGTGGTTTGCCAGCCCCAGGTAGTTGTTCGAGCAGAAGCACAGGACCTCTCGTGGCTTGCCGTCGGCTCCGCGGATCCTGATCGCCGCATCCATGGGCGATTCGATCATCTGAAGGTGCTTGTACAGCCCCTCGGCCTTTAGCTTCGCGAGCAGGGAATCCGTCCGTTGATCAAACAATGCCGAGGGCGCGGCGGTCAGCATGGGGCATCCTCCAGGACCCGATTCTACCGTCCAAGAAAAGCCCCGCGGCACGGGCCCGCGGGGCACTGGTTCGACTCTCCGTCCTGGTCCGCTTACGGGCAGCCGGCCGCGAACGCGTTGATGAAGCACTGGAAGTCGTTGGCCGTAAGGCTCGGCGTTCCCGTACTCCCGTCGCAGTTCGCGTACGGATCGTTCGCCGCGAACTTGTTGATGAAGCACTGGAAGTCATTGGCCGTCAGAAGCGGACTCCCCGTGCTTTGGTCGCAGTTGGCGTAACACGGCAGGGACCCGCAGAGCTCAAACGCCGTGCTGCCCGCGAACGAGTTCCACACCGCCGCGGCAGTGGAACGAGACCGCAGCGTGCCACCCGCGGCCTGGAACTGCCAGCACCAGGTGAAACTATCGCTCGTGCCCAGCGGGCTCAGCCAGTACGTTGTTCCCGCCGCGGCGTTGAACGCGGGGATCGTCAGGTCGTACTGGAAGAGAGGCCGCGCCCCAAAGGCGGTGGCGACCGCTCCCGAGTCCTGCACCGGCACGTTGAGCACGTTCGCGGTGTAGACAAGCGCCCCCGGGCTCCCCGCGGCGTCCGCGAAGATGTTCACCGTGAAGTTCTGCAGGGCCGGCGCGAACTGCCCGGACGTGCCCGTGTAGACGGCCCACAGGCGCATCCCCGTGATAGACCGAGCGGTCGGAACCGAAAACGAGTCCGCAACCTGCTGCGGCGAAACGCCGCCGGCCGCCGCGTTGGAGTTGAAGCCACCGAGGTCCGGGTTGGGAGGCGTCTGCTCCGCCGCTGTGCTCGTGCAGCCGTTCACATCCGCGTAGTAGCACAGCGATCCGTTGAACACCCGCGGCGTGTTCACTCCGCCGCTGAACGCCGCGTTGGTCGCCGATCCCGTCTGAATCGCCAGGTTTCCGTTGCTGTAGTTCTGGTTGGCGCCAGTTCCGTTGGTATAGGCATGGTTGGCCGCGGCGCTCATGATCACCGCGACGGCGTTGCTCGACCCGGCGTTCAGCGTGAACGGCGTGTCAAAGTTGACGGGCGTTAGGTGATCGACCGGCGCGGTGATGCCCGAGCCCGCGGTCCGCAGCGTCCAGGCCGCCGGCGTCTGCTCAAAGCCGGAGAAGCTGCCGGACTTGGTGTACACCGAAATCGTGAAGGCCGTCCCGGAGGGCGCCAGCGTCCCGGCGTTGAGGTTCAGCCCCGTCATGATCAGGTTCGCCGCGCCGGAAACGTTGGCGTTGAAGTACACGCCGCCGCCGAGCGATCCGAAGTTGTCCTGCGCGAGAATCGTCCCGAGACACTTGGTCGAGGACGCCTCGTGGGTGCGGTAGCACAGCCGCCCGTTCCACACCCGCTCGCCCGTGATCAGCGACGCGAACAGAGCGTTCGACGCCCGCCCGCAGGTGATCCGCACGTTCGTGTTCGCGTACACCTCGTTGAGCCCCGTCCCGTTGGTGTACTCGTGGTTCAGCTGATTCGACTGGATCGCCACGCCGTAGTTCTTCCCTGCACGAAGAGTGAACCGGTTCGACAGCGCCACGAGCGCCGGCGTGTTCGCCAGTTCGCCCATGCCCGAACCGGTGGCTACCTGGGTCCACGCCGCGGGCGTCGTCTCCTTGCCGACGCTCGTGTCCGGGGTCAGGTAAATCACGACGTTGAACGGCAGGCCCTGTCCCGCCACGTTCTGGACAAGGTTCGTGACCTCCAGGTCGTTGCCCACCGCCACCGCCACGTCGAAGAACACCATCCCGCCTGCGTTGTTCCCGTTGTCACTCGCAAAGATCGTGTCCAGGCAGGTTGAGGCCGTGTACGGCGCGCACGTCCCCAGCGGTGAGGCCAGCGCCGCCTGCAGTCCCGCGTTCTGGATGGCCGTGCCGGAGTTCGCCCCGCCGCCCGTTCCGCACCCCGCGTTGGTGTGGATACCGATCGCGACGGCGCTCCCCGTGATCCCGTTGGTGATCGGCGAGCCCGAGTTCCCGCCCGTCGTATCTACGGTGTACTCCATCCGCGTTCCGCTCAGGAGCGTGTACGCCCCCGTGTGCGTCTTCTGCACCTGCGTTTGACTCAACGGCAGCCCGCCGCCCGCGACCGGGTCGTTAGGATTCGTCGTGCCGTACCCCGTCACTCGAAGCGTCTGCCCCGCCACAGCCGGCGCGTTCCCGATCGTGTACGCCGCGCCGCCTTGCGCTTCCCGGGCGTGAAGCCCCGTGTTTGAGTTCGCGCTGGTGAAGAACTGTGCGAAGTCGTTCCCGATCACCGTCTGCGTCGCCTGGACCGACGCCATCACCACCGGGTACTGGTGCTCGGGCGGTGGATTCACGAGCCCGCCACCGGCCGTGGAAAGCGGCACGTTGAACTGCACCACCGCCGAAGCGGGCGGCGTCGGAAGAAAGCAGTGGCCCGCCGTCAGAAAGCGGTTCGCGCAGTTCCCCGTCGTGATCAACCACCCCGTGCACCCCATCGGCAGGATGCGCGCCTGGGCCGGGTACGACGACAGGATCCGATCATCGACCGTTCCGCAGATCGTGTCGATCCCCGCCCCCACCTCGAACGTTCCGCCCGTGACGCGCGACATCTTGATCCGGTTGTACCCCGTGTTCGGATAGGCGTACAGCTCCACCTTCACCGCGTCCCCGTTAAAGTACGCCGAGGTCTGGCTCCATTCCTGCAAGCTCCTCGCGTTGAGCGTCTGCTTGGCGTGGTCACGCAGCGATGTGATGACGAGGTACGCCCCATCTCCGAGGTCCGGTGAACCTCCCAGCGTCGCCTCGTCAAACGCCAGACGCAGCCACGGAACACCGATCACCCTCACTTCATTTTGATACACCAAGGCCGCGGCCTGCCCGTCCCCACCCTGGCCCTTGTTCAGCACAAGTCCCGAGTCCATCGGCATCGGATACTCGTGGCTCGCCAACGGCGCCATTTGCGCCGAACAGACCGCCGACGCCATCAACGACGTGATAGCCACCGCTGAACGGATGATTCGAGCGTGCATGCGCTCCTCCTGGTTTGTGATTCGTCCCCAACGACCAAGCCGCCGGCGGCGTGACTCTGATCCCGCGGCGAAGACATCTTCGCCGCGCCCGAGGACAATCAGCATACCGGAGGTCACTGGTTCCGCAACGGTGATTCCCAGGAAAGCCCATCGCAACGCTCTGAGATGAGCGATCCGTGCGCTCCGCGTCAAGGTCTCTGCGCCGAAGATGCGCTCACGGGCACCCTGCCGCGTACGCGTTCATGAAGCATTGGAAGTCGTTGGCCGTGAGCGCCGGCGTGCCCGTGCTGCCATCGCAGTTCGCGTACGCCTGTCCCGCCGCGAATCGATCGAGGAAGCATTGGAAGTCGTTGGCCGTCAGGCGAGGGGTCGCGTAGCTCTGATCGCAGTTCGCGTAGCACACGCCCAGCGTGCCGTCGCCGTTGACGTTCTGGGCGCTGAGGTCGGAGGACCCGGTCCCGCCCCACTGGAACGCGAACATCGCCACCCCTTTGCTGCTGAGCGTCGAGGCGAGCCGGCCCTTGTCGGTGCCCGAATCGCTGTTGACCAGCACGCTCCACGGCACGGTCTGGTCGTTCTTCACCTTGGCCGCGAACACGATGCGGGTTGTCGCCGATCGTGTGTCCAATCCCGCGACGATGCACCCGTCGGGTTGCACCAGGCACTGCAGAAAGTTCTGCTGGTTGGTGCTCGTCGGTACGACTTCGACCCCGGTGTCACCCCACAGCCGCGCCCCGGCGGAGTTGAACTTCTGGACAAACGTCCGGTCCGGAATCGAAGTGACCGGGCCCTCTGGTGAAGCCAGGTAGTACGACTGCGATGACTCGTCGTACCCCAGCGCCGCCCCCAGGCGGATGCGATTGGCACCCGTCGATGCGTTGCTCACCGGGCTGGGAAACTTCAGCGAGCCATCCGCGAGCACGTGCTGGATGTAGGCGTTGCGGGAGCCGCTCGTCTCGTAAAACCCCACGGCCACTCCGCCCGCGCCGTCGGGCGACATGGTTGGGAAGTACCCGTTCTGGATGGACTGAGAGGCGTCGCCGGCGAAGAGGACCGTCGCCGCACCCGCGTTCCACAGCGCCGCCCCGGCCGTGTCGAACTTCTGAGCGTACAGCCCCTTGTTGGTAGTAATGGGATTGGTCCCCGATGCGCGAACCCAAAGAGCGGCAAAGCCGGTCCCGGACGGTTTCAAGTCACACAAGGCCAGGTAATGCCCGACCTCGGTGATCGCCAGGCCCGGCGCTGCCCACATCGGGGCGCCGGTGTTGTTCAGCCGCTGCATCACCCAGCTCTGCGGCGAAGTTCCCGAGCTGTACCCCACGACGTAGGTCCCGTCAGAGAGCTGCACCACCCTTGGGTTTCCCTTGAAGAGCGCATCCGTGCTGACCGTCGTCTTCCACGCGACGGCCCCCGATGCCAGGACCTTGCTCACCGAAATCTGCTGCGTTCCCGGGCTGACCAGGTCGTCGTTGTACGTCACGACCGCGTCCCCCTGCGAGTTCACGATCATGTCGTAGTCCACGGTCGATGAGACACTTCGGTCGCACACCAGGACCCCGTTATGCGCAAAGGCTTCCTGCCCCGTCAAAGTCAGCCGCTGGACGTACACGTCGTATCCGCCCTTGGCGTTGTCGAACCACGAGATCCAGCACCCTCCATCGGGCGTGGGCTGGATCTTGGGCTGAATCTGGTCGTTGGCCCGGTCACCCACCCGGAGGGTGTTCGCCGGATCGGTCGACCACTGGGCCGGGCACGCCGTGGCGAGCCCCGAGACCATGACCAGGCAGTAGAACATGCGGTTTCCCATGACTCTCTTTCTCGGGACCAAAACGGTCATTCCGTGGTTGCGATCGCATCAAAACCCCGTAGACTGCTCTCAGAACAGCGGCCACCTCGATACGCGAGTTTTCTTTACACTGTTCCGCGCTGGAGAAGTCTCTATTCACATGCTTTCCGAAGGATCCATTCGCGATTCGTTTCCGGATGCGCCCGCCGCCGCGTTGAGCGCCGATGAACGCGCCGGTGCCGCCCAGGTGGCGCGCCGATTGTCGGTCGAGCTGCGGGCCATTGTGTCGCTGTTGCCGGTCGAGCACCGCGGGGCCAGCGCGATGTCCCGCGCGCTTTCGGTCGACCGCAACACGTGCCAGCGACTGGTCGCCTCGATCGCGACGGAAGAACCCAACGAAGGGCTCCTCGTGCGCCTGCCCGGCGTACAAGGTCTCCGCCAAGTCATCCAGGCGATCCTGCACCGGCGGCCCGAGCCCGGCGCCGCCGAGCAGCTCGCGGCCGCGAGCGCGGCCATCGACGCCTTTGAAACCCTGATCGATCGACTCGCCGGCAGCCAGCGCCGGCTGCGCCAGCGCCTCGAAGCCGATATCGACTTCGGCGCGGATCCCCGCGGCCCGGGCGACGACGCCAACACCCGGCGCGGCCTGTTCCGCGCCGCGACGGAAGTCGTCGGGCGCTGGTCCGACGCCATCGTGTTCATGTGTTTCATCCGTCCGGTCCCGGACGATCCTGAACTCACCGAGACCGTGCGCGTTCAGGGAAGAATCGGCCACATCTGGCGCGCCAGTGCCGTGCCGCTGGAAATCTCCGCCGTCACTCCTGACAACCTCGCCCTCGACGCCCGCCCCGATTCGGGGCGGCCCGACGGCGCCTCCATGAGAACTCTCGCGGCGCGGCCCGCCCGCGGCGACACGCCCGACTCCCTTCTCACCACGTTCTGCACCCACCCGCTGCCCCGGGTCACTTCGCGTGCGTCGGGCAAGCAGACGATCCACGTCATCGATCCGGCCGAACCCGCCAGCGCCCGCCCGCTCGACATCGTGATCGCCCATCGTCGATCCACGCCCGACCGGCATCCGGCGACGCAGGACCCGCCCATCGGCGAGGTTTCGTCCCTGATCGTGTATCCGGCTCGTCGGATGGTCTCCGATGTCTACCTGCATCGTGACATCGCTCGCCGCTGTTCGCCTTCCGCGGAGCTGCATCTCGGCGGGTTTACCAGCGGCGGCCCGGGCCGCCGGGCCCGATGGTCGACGCGGTTCCCCGGCGATCCGCCTCTCACCTGTCTCGGGTCCGGGCTGCAGCGAGCCGCCACCGCGGCTTACGAACGGCATGCCGAACTGACGGCGCACGTCTTCGAACGCGTCGGGTGGGATCCCGCCCAGTTCACGGGATACCGCTGTGAGGTCATGTACCCGGTCTGGCAGGCGGCCTATTGCATGCTCTTCGACTTCAACCAGGTTCAGGCCTGAGCCGCCTTACGTGCACCCCGCGGCAAACGAGTTGAGAAAGCACTGGAAGTCGTTGGCCGTCAGCGTCGGCGTGCCCGTGCTCGCATCGCAGTTGGCGTAGGTATCTCCAGCGGCAAACCGATTCAAGAAACACTGAAAGTCGTTGGATGTGAGAGACGGCGTGCCCGTGCTCCCGTCGCAGTTCGGATAGCATGGGCGGGAGTACTCAACGGCCAACATCGGGCGGACCGCGGGATTCACGTTCTCGCGGCTGTCGATTCGCTTGGCCGTGCCAAGGGTTGATTCATCGCCGATGACCATCCAGCCAAAGTTGTCGGCGGGAGCATTGAGCCACGCCTGTACATCCGCCACGAGCCCGGGCGTTGACCCAACGGTGTAGCTCCCGATGGCTCCCACCATCGCGACCACACTTGGTTCCGCCTGAAACTCAACGCCCGGCTGACCACCCGGCAGGGCCCAGAACTGATCCGGATAGAACCTGTGCAGCCAAGTGGCATCACCGGGCTCGGCCAACGTGCCCCGTCCACCCTCGCCCAGCGCAACCGATGGCCCCTCGCCCCAGTCCACCAAAACCCGGTGGAACGACATCGGAAGGTCGGACGAAATCGACCTCGATACGTTGAAGGAAAGTGTTGTTGAGGTCACGGTCGATCCGGCCGGCACAGCCGCGGCCACGTCAAATCGGAGAAGGCTCCGCCGCACGACACCGGCGTTGGTCTTCCCGGCGAAGACACTCTCTCCCGCCCCGTTGCTGATGATGCCTTCGGTGTTTTCGTAGAGCGTGTTGTCCCGCGACGCCGGGACCAGCACGACATCCGCCGCGGCACCCGTGCACAGGGCCAGAATCGTTGTCCACGTGATCGATTTCATCGTTCGCTTCCTGAATGCACCCCGGGGACGCGAAGGGGGCGGGCGTTTCGCTAGAATAAGGCTTCCATGTTCTGGCGCAAAGCCCGAAATGACGATCGATCACGGCTTTTCCGCCTGGCGCACGAGCGATGGCTGTCGCGGGCGCTGCACGCGCGGATTCCCTATCCTCGCATCCCGATTCGGCGCGTCGATGAGGGTGGTTTTGACGATGTGAGGGAACGCCCCGAGGCCCGTGCCCGCGCGGACCTGTGGTGGGACCTGGCGTTCGATCGCGTCGATTCGGACTCCCTCGGCCCCCTAGATGAAGAGACTGCATGAGCTTTACTGAAGTCACCAAGCCCAACCGTCCATGGTTCCTCAAGATGGCGATCTTCACGATCGTCCTGCTCGCGTTCGGGGCCTATGGCTACTACGACGCGACGATCGCGTATCCCGCGCGCGGGAAGAGCCACTCGTCCTATCTGTTGTATCAATACCTGGAGGCAGCCAGGACAGAGGGCCTCAGCGACGTCAAGGTATCGATCGAGAATCCGCCCGCCGAGCTCAAGTCTCTGCGCGAGCAAGGCGGGGACAAGCTCTCGGGCGCGGTCCGGGCCCGGTTTGAGTGGCTTAACTCCCTCTCCATCATTCACGCGCTCAAGTCCGAGCCGATCCGCTTCACGGGCACCGACCGCGAAACCGCGCTGGCGGAGCTCAAGAAGTTGTGGACCACCGGTTCGACGGCCCGCAGCGCACCCAAGCCGCTGTCCCAGTACGACATCCTCGTGCAATGGATCTTCACGGTGCTCGGTGTCGCCGGCGGGCTCGCCCTGCTCGCCCACGTCGCGCGGATCATGGCCCGGAAGTACAAGTGGGACCCCGAGGCCAAGGCCCTGCAACTCCCCGACGGCAGCACCCTGACGCCCGCCGACATTGAGGACTTCGACAAGCGCAAGTGGGACAAGTTCCTCATCTTCCTGAAGATCAAGCCGGGGCACGCCAAGCACGGCGGCAAGGAACTCAAGCTCGACCTGTATCAGCACACCCCCCTCGAGTCCTGGGTGCTGGAGATGGAACGTGTTGCGTTCCCGGACCGGGAACCGCCCGCCGCGGCCGCTGCGCCGGCTCCGGCGTGAACCCGAAATCGGTTCAGGCGGAAGTCGAACAAGATGGCGCCGGCGCTCGGCGCACGGCGTTCTCATGACTCTCCTCGCCGGTGTCATCCTGTTCCTGATCGCGCTGATCGGCCTGGGCCTGACTATCGCCACGCTGCCGGGGACGTGGTTCATCCTTGGAGCCGCGCTGCTCACTCACTGGCTCTACGGACATCCGCCGCTGCTGAGCACCTGGAACCTCGTCGCGTGCGCATCGCTGGCCCTGCTCGCGGAAGTCGCTGAGTTCGCGCTCTCGGCCGCCGGCGCGGCCAAACAAGGCGGCGGCAAGAGCGGAGCGATCGGGTCGATCATCGGGGGACTGGTCGGGGCGATCATCGGAACGATCATCGTGCCGATCCTCGGGACCATCGTCGGGGGCGTCGCGGGGGCGGGGCTTGGCGCGCTGGTGCTCGAACGGGGAATCGGGCAAAAGTCGTGGGGTGAGGCGACGAAGATCGGACAGGGGGCGGCGGTCGGGCGGGCACTTTCGGTCCTGATGAAGGCCGCGGTCGCCGCGGCCATCGGAGTTTCCCTGACAATCGACGCCTTCATCCGCTGACGGCGGGTCCCCGGCACGCCGATAATCGGGTATCCTGCGGGCATGTTGAAACCTGCGGGCCGCACGGATGTGCCCGGAACGCTCATGACCAAGCCCAGAGAAGCCCGGCGGACGAAAGCCACTTCGGGTAAGAACGCGGGAGTCGCATCCAGGGATTCGGAAGCGACGCTCAAGACGTTCGTCATCGACACCAATGTTCTGCTGCACAACCCCAACGCGCTCTTTGTCTTCAAGGAGCACCACGTCGTCATTCCGTTCGCCGTGATCGAAGAACTCGACGCGATGAAGCGGAAGGAAGATGATCTTGGACGCAACGCGCGCGAGTGCATCCGCCACCTGGACCGGCTGCGGACCAAGGGGCGGCTGACGGACGGCGTGCCGTGGGGAGACTTCTCCCCCACGGTCGGTGCCGCGGCGTCGGCCCCTTCGAACGGACACTCGGGCACGATCCGGATCGACATCCTCGACCACCAGCGGCCGGGGGTGCTCGACGAGGACTCGCCGGACAACCGCATCATTGCGACCGCGTGGCAGCTTCATCAGAAGGGTGTCCGGACGATTTTCGTCAGCAAGGACATCTCGGCACGGATCAAGTCGGATGCGCTGGGCATCACCACGCAGGACTTTGAGAACCAGAAAGTCGATGCCGAACGGTTGTACACGGGCGCGGTCCACGCTGAGTGCGAGACGTCGATGATCGACGACCTGTACAAGGACCGGATGCTGCCTCTGTCGCGGCTGTCCGAGGCGGTGGACCTGGAATCTCCGGACAAGGAACCGTTCACGCACATCGTGACGCCGAACCAGTTTGTGGTCTTTCAGGACAAGGACGACACGAACCACACGGGGCTCGGGCGGCGCCTTGCGGATACCGAACATCTCATTCCGATCACGGGGCCACGGAAACCGGTGTTCGGGATCCTGGCGCGAAATGTTCAACAAACGATGGCGATGGACCTGCTGCTGGACGACGAAATCCGGTTTATCACGCTGCTGGGTTCGGCGGGGACCGGAAAGACGCTGCTGGCGCTGGCGGCGGGAATGTCCAAAGTCTTTTCTGAAGAGCGGTACGACAAACTCCTGGTGGCCCGGCCCATCATGCCGCTCGGGCGTGACATTGGCTACCTGCCCGGGGACAAGGATGAGAAGCTCGGCGCGTGGATGCAGCCGATCTTCGACAACTTGTCGTACCTCCTCTCGACGCGGGGGGCGCAAACACAAAGCGCAGAGAGTCATTCAACCGAACAGCGCGTGCAGAAGCTGATGGCCGACGGGAAGCTCGTGCTGGAGCCGCTGACCTACATCCGCGGACGGTCTATCCCCCACCAGTTCATGATTGTCGATGAAGCCCAGAATCTGACGCCGCACGAGGTCAAGACGATCGCGTCCCGCGTAGGTGAAGGAACGAAGTTGATCCTCACGGGCGATATCGGACAGATTGACAACCCGTACCTCGATCAGTCATCCAACGGTCTGGCCTACGCGGTTGAGAAGATGAAGGGGATCGGGATCGTGGGGCACGTGTCGCTGGAGAAGAGTGAGCGATCGGAACTGGCGAGCATCGCGGCCGCCAGACTCTAAGGAAGCCGCGAGGGCCGTAGAGGCCGATCTATCGCAAAGGCGCCGACCCCGGCTCAACAGGGCTGGTGGAGGGCAGACGCGAGGTGGAGAGCCAGCACGCGCGCCTCTTCATCCACCACCTCGGCCCATCGAAGGCTCCGGAGTGTGGAGGGAAGCGAACGGAGATAGCCGGCGTCATCGAGCAGCGACATGATGTACTGCGATCGCGAATGCGGTGCTTCACCAGGGTCTTCAATCCGGGCGAGCCCCCGGGACGCATTCACAACCTCGTTGCACCCGTCCGGTCGGTCGTCGCGAACGCTGAACCGCAGACCTCGGGCGGCGAGTGCTTCCGCCAGGCGGACTCCGTTGCGGCCCCCGCCGAGAATCGTGATCGGCCGCGTTGTATCGAGGCGCTTGATCAATGCGCCCGGAATATCGAGCTCGTTGGCGATGCGACGCGCCAGAAGCGGAATCGCGCGCTCGATGAGGTCCGGCGCTGCCCGCCGGTCTTCGATACATCGAGACCACCACGCTCCCAGGGCCTGGGCGTAACGCTCGATGTGCCGGGGCCAGTCGGCAATGGCCCGCAGCTCGGACCACGGCAGATACCCGTGGGCCGCGTGCGCGGCGTCCTCGGGCGACATTTGTAGACCCGGGCCCAGGCTTGCCAGGACAGACGCCGCGCGGTCCTTGGCCGGCGTCTGGTCCTGCAGGATCATCATGGTCGCGTAGGTCACCGCGCGTCCGAAAAGCAAGCGGTTGAGTGCGTCGGGAGACACATCAGTGGTCGGAGCATTTCCGGGAGACCGCACACGCATCCTGGTGAAGCTGTCCACGTAGACGGATGCAATGGTCTGAAATCGGGCCGCATCCTGCGGAGTTCCGCGGGTTCGCGGGCGCTGCCGGTACGTACCGACGACCCGCTCCACGGTGCGCCATCGAACCCCCTGCTCGGCAAGGCGAAGGAAGAAGTCGAGGTCTTCAAAGCAATCCAGGTGCGTGCGGAATCGGGTCTCGCCTGCCAGGTCGCGCCGGATGAGTTGCGAGTGGATAGCAAAGGCTTCACGGGTGAGCAGCTCATTCAGGCCCACCTCAGCCCGGCGCGCGCATGACTGATTCCAGGCGAGGGGACGCCCGTCCTGATCGCAATGAAGACACGCTCCGCACGCGGCCCCGGTCTGCCCACACGCGGCGAGCAAGACTTCCAGGGCCGCTGGCTCGAGCCAGTCGTCCGCATCCAGGAATCCGACGAAGTCGCCCCTGCAGCGGTCGAGCCCGGTGTTGCGCGCCGCCCCGGCGCCGGCGTTTGGTTGCTGGACCAGGCGAACGCGGGTATCCACGGCCGCGTACTTCTCGACGATCGACGCGGACGCGTCGGTCGACCCGTCGTCGACGACGATCGCCTCCCAATGCGGCTCGGACTGCGCCTGGAGAGACTCAAGGGCCCGCCCGACGGTGGTCGCGGCGTTGTGCATCGCGATGACGATGCTGGCCCTTGGCGTCACGGGGAGTTCCCGGTCAGCGACCCTCTGGCGATGAAGACGGCGTTGCCCTTGGGATCAACGCGGTACCAGTTGTCCTTCAGGCCGTCAATGTGGTGCTGCCAGGAGACATCGGCAAAGTGCTTCTCGAGGGCCGCGAGCCACCACTGGGCGTCCTCGCGGATGATGTGCGTGACATCACGCTCGTAGGCTTCGATGATGAAACGGCCGTTCCTGCCGAGGGGGACGACGACCATGAACGAGTCCGTCATGCGAGCGACAGCCCGGATCGTGTCGTCCATGACTTCGTAGGGCACGTGCTCCATGACGTCTTTGGCGATCACATGGTCGAACCGGTTGGTGAGCGACCACGAATCGAGGTCGTCGACTAGGTGGCAGTACGGCGCGACGTCACGATCGGCCTGCTCGATGGCGTAGGGTGAGACGTCGATGCCGTGGGCGTCGCGTCGGAGCATGCGGAAGGCCTTGACCGAGAACCCCTTGGCGCACCCGAAGTCGAGCACTCGCTGGCGGGGCCGGATACCGAGCGTGTCGATGAGCACCATCGCCATGGGGACGGTGAGTTCCGGGAGCCAGCGGTAGTTGGAATAGCACGACTTGCCGGTTTCGACGCCGCGCTCGTAGTAGGCCTCGTCGTACTGCTGGGCGATGTCAAACGAAGTTTTCATGGTGAACCTCGGTGGTGGCGTACTCGGCGAAGCGGTCTTCCTCGCCCTTGACGAAGCGGTCGAGCATGTCGACATTGCGTGTGAAGACGCATCCGGAGCAGTGCTGGGTCGCATCGAACTGCTGGGCGATCTTGCCGTCCATGTAGTCGAGGATTTCCTCGGGCGTGCACACGGCGTAGCGCGGACGGAAGCGCTGGGCCTGCTCGTTGAGGACGACTGAGTCGCACGGGAACACGAGTCCGGGGCGACCGGTGACCGGGTCCATGGCCTCGGAGAGGTACGGCCGGAAGTAGCTCTGGTGACACTTGGACTGGCACGGCGCCCCGTGAATCTTGAACTGGTGGAAGAAGCGCTTCGAGCCTTCGAGAGTCTTGAACAGCTCCGTCAGGCCCTCGTGCTCCTTGATGAGCGCCGCCTGCGGGAGCATGCAATCGGGCAGGACGCGGACGTAGGAAACTTCGGCACGCTCGGCGAACTGCGCGACCTTGCGGAGGAACTCGGGGTCCTTGTTTTCAGCGCTGTAGCAGACGGACATGCCGACGGTCGTCTGCGTGCCCAGCCTCTCACGCGGGACTTCGATCTTCTTCTCCCAGTCCTTGAAGACATTCATAGAGACCCTGACCCAGGTCAGGTTCTTCAGGATGCGGTCCGAGACGCGCTTGAACTGGGTCCCGTTGGTGATCAGGGCCACTTCAAGGCCCTGGTCGAGCAGCCACTCGCCGAGCTCGTTGAAGGGCTTGTAGAGCGTCGGCTCGCCACCGCCGGTGAGGATGACCGCCTTGAGTCCGCGGGACTTGAGCTTGGTGACGTAGTCCTGGATGCGCGGGAGCTCGATGGTGCTGTGGAGCGTGCGCTCGCTGACCGAGCAGTACGAGCACTTGAGATTGCAGCGGCCCTCGGGGGCGATATGCGTCGAGATGACCGAGCGGCCGGTGCCGGACTTGTACGACTCCATCTCGTCTTTGTGCTTCCAGAACTTGATACCCGTTGAGGTGAACTTGTGCTCCATCTGCGAGGGCTGGCGACCCTGGAACTGTTCGGGCAGCTCGTGAAGCGTCGCGGCCTGCTCACCGTTCATGGGAAGCACGCGGCCCTTGATCGAGAGCGTGACGCCCTCGGTGTGCGCGGCGGCTTTGCGGTCGGCGCAGCGTGACGTGGTCATGCGACCTCCTGCGGGATTGCCGCGGACTCGAGTGCGTTGAGCTTCACCCAGTCAGGAAGCGGGTTCGTGCTGATTCGCTGCTGCATGATCCTGGGGAGGTGCTCGAAGGGATAGTCCTGTGCGGGAGCAAAGGCGTCCTCGTACCCGATGGAGGGGCAAAGGTCCTTGCGGCGATTGGTCACGCCGTTCCAGGGACGCCAGACCTCTTCAAACCACTCCTCCCGCGGCGGCGAATCGAGCTTGACATCGCGGCTGAACGACAGCGCGGTCATGTGCTTCCAGAAGATAGTTCGTTCGCTGGCCGCGAAGCCGAAGTTGTGGATCTTGAGTCGGTCGTCTCGGTGACGCTTCACATCGTTGGCGGCGCTGCCGAGCGCGTGGCCGGTCGGGCCGATGGTCCTGCGCCCCTTGAGGGCGCGCATCACGGTGTAGGGGTTCGTGCGCGTGGAGCAGTACTTGTGTGAACGCCAGAAGAGATGGCACGCGGCGGCCATGATTTCGTCGGCGTCGGACTCCCGCGCAATCTGGAAAAGCGTCTTGATCGTGTTCTCGTGCCACACCTCGTCGGACTCGACAAAGAGAACGTGAGTGGGGTCGTAGCGGGGGATGACCTCGTCGTTGATCATCGCCTGCAGCTGCCCCTTGAGAAGCGTCGCGTGCGGATTGGGGAGCACCCGAACCTTGTCGTCCGGGTCGTTCGAGGACTTCCAGGCATTGATCGCGTCGGTGAGGCCGTCGATGTCGTGGGGCAGGTAGACGTCGTGACCAAAGTAGTTGATGATCCGGCGTCCGCCGAACATTTCATGCCCGACATAGCACAGGATGCGTTCGCAGTGCGGATAGATGGAGGCCAGGGACTCGCCGATAAAGTCCGAGCCGTAAAGCAGTCTGTAGATCCCGACGGTGCGCACGCGTGCTCCTTCCGTGGAGGACTCGAGTCAGGAGGCCGCGCGGATGCGCTTGGCCGGCTTGGCTTCCGTGGCGAGCAGGGACGGGTTGATCTGTCCCGCCGTCGCCGCGCGTCCGCCGACGCCCACGTGGACCAGCTCGACGCCGGCGGGCACTTCCTTGAGCATGCGCCATGGGTCGATGACGGTGTCGCCCTTGCGGAACTTGAAGCCCTTGTACTCGGGCCAGCGCGTGGAGATGAAGTACACCGCGGGCTCAACGGGCATTTCCGTGTAGGGCTTGATAACAGGGTCGTGCAGGATCGGCTCTACACCGCGTTGCTGGAGGATGTTGGCGAGGAGGATGGCGGGGCTGCCCTGGGTCTGGTTGGTTCCTTGCTTGAACGCCATTCCGAGCAGGACCACGGGCCGATTCTTGCGGTGGTCCTGGATCAGGTCGGCGAGCCAGGATGTCTGGGCGTCGCGACCGTGGTTGATGGCATCGAAGATGTTGAACGCGAGTCCGACTTTCTGGGCGACAAAGCTCATGGCCATCTGGTCGCGTCCGTGGCAGGGTCCGCCGTCGGCCATTCCGCCGTCCATGTACTTGGTCGAGACGAGGCGGTCCTTCGCGAGCTTGAGCGTCGCGTTCACGACGTCGCAGTTGGCCCCGGGCATGCGGTGGCAGAGCTCCATCACCGTGTTGGCGAAGAGGACCTTGAGGCCGAGATAGGTGTTGTAGCAGAGCTTGACGCACTCGGCCTCGGTCCAGGTCATCGGGCAGATCGGCTGGTTGTGGAGCGTGCCGTAGAGCTCGCGGGCGATCGCCTCGCCGCGGCCCTTGTCCGCGACTTTTCCCTGTTCGTTCTGAGGGACGCCCAGAAGAACGAACTCCGGGTTGAGGAAGTCGTTGACCACGGTGGACTGGCCAATGAAGAAGGGGTTGTAGACCATGGTCCAGCCGGACCCGACGGGAAGGCCGACGGCCTTTTCCGTCGCGGGGCCGAGGTCTTCGACCATGGTGCCCGGCGTCGTGGTCGAGATGACGAGGATCGTGCGGAATCGGCCATCCTTTGCGTTCTTGCCGATGGCCCGGCCGACCTCGACGAGGCAGTCGCGGATAATGGAGTTGTCAAAGTTTCGCCCTACGCCGTCGTAAGGGAACGAACCGTCGTGCATCGGCGCGTGGGGGGTTGGAACGGCGACGAAGATGTGGTCTGAACTGGAGACCGCATCGTCGATCGATCCGCAGTAGTGCATGCGCTTCTTGCAGGAGGCGTATTGCTCGGGAAGGTTGGGCTCGAAGGGGGTGACTTCGCCGCGCTCGTAGCCCTCGATCAGGCGTGAGTCATTGTCGTAGCAGTAGACGTCGTGGCCTTTCATGGCGAGAGCGACGGCACACGGGAACCCGAGCTTTCCGACTCCGATAAACGCGATCTTCATCCCTGAAACTCCGGGAAATAGGGCTGGTGAGGTAATCGGACGCAGCTTCATCGGGTGGATAACAAGGCACCTTGAAGGTTTCCGGACAGTGATCGCAGGTTCGGTGCCATTGATCCTGTTCAGGCTCTGATTGGGGAAGGCCACGACGATGCGCAGAAACTGCGCGGCCACGACGGGAGTCGGAACTGTCGCATGACCTGTTCGAGGATCAGGCTTTCGCGCCGCAGAGCCGGACGGCGGAAATCGCCGGCTGCTGATCTTTCCAGGTGCGGTCAAAGAGGCGCGTGGTGTAGCCCATGTCGTGGAGAAGTGGCTCGGTGATGATGCAGCGGTGCTTGTCACCGCCTTCGGCGTCTTCGTAGGGGTCTTCGCCGCTGGGGCAGGCCAGCACGACCGCGCCGTCGCACATGGCTTCGAGGCCGCGGAGCGTGGGCCCAAGCGTGGCGTCGTCCACGTGCTCGGGGCCGTGCCACCAGAAGATCACATCAAATCGGTCTTTGCTGGTCTTGACGAAGTTCGACACATCATCGCGGACGACGCGGATTCCGAATCGCTGGCGGACAGGGTGAACCTTGAGGGCGTCGGCGTATGCGGGGCAAGCCTCGATAATGGTGTGGACCGGGGCGGCACCCTTGGTTCGGCCGCGGATGTGCTGGAGGTACCAGTCTCCCCCCCACTCGCCGAATGTCTTGGGGTGCCAGCCGATGTACAGAATGCGACGCCACCGCGCGACCGGGAGCATCGATTCCAACCACACGAGCGTGTCGAGGCCTTCATCTGAGTTCATCGCGTCTCTCCGTTCAGGCGACCAACTGCTCCGGCAAGAGGACCTGGGCCTGTTTGCCTCCGCGCAGGCTGGTCAGGATGGCCCCCCGGTCGTCGGGCGTTACGAGCACAATGTGATCGGGTGTCAGGTCGGGCACCGTGAGGCGCGGCAGATTCCCCGGCAACGCCGGGCCGTCGTCGATCACCGCCAGGGGCACTCCCGTGGGTTGCAGAACGCTGAGGAGGTCGCGGCCGTTGCGGCCAAGGCCGTAGATCACCAGCGTTTGCGACGGACTCAGCCGGGCAGCGGCGGCGGTGGCGATCTGGTTCCAGTCGGGGCACGAGGCCCTCCGAAGTGCATCGCTCGCAAGCTCTGAATCGCCGAGGCAGTGCAGAATGGAGGCACACCAGCTCTCCCGGGGCTGGGTGGCCTGCGGTTCGCCGGCGACCGTCATTCGTCGAAAGGCCCAGCGGAGCGCGCCGGCGAGGGCCTGCACGTCGAACGCCGTCAGGGTGTCGAGGTGTTCGAACATCCGGGCGCACAGCCGCGAATCACACGCCGCCCCGGCGCGGGCGAGATTGCGAACGGTCCAGCGGCGGAGGGCCCGTTCGGCGGCACGCGGGTTGGCGTGACCGGCCGCGATGAGATTGAGGCCGTCCCGCCAGATGTCGTGGAGCGCGGTGGTGCGAGACTGCGGGCCAAGGCGGTACGAGAACAGCGGGCCTTCGGTATATGGTGCTGCCCATCGCGCGCCGGACGAGGTAATCCGGAGCAGAAGGGCCCAGTCTTCCTGCGTCGTGCCGGACGGAAACGGGGCCGCCCCTCCGCGGGAGAGGAGCGATTCCCTGTTGAACACGATCGAACCGATCGCGAACTGATTGAACTCCGACAAGCGCACGTGGTCGTCGGGCGAGTGGGTGATGGTCCAGCCAACGTCGCGGAGGTCCGGACCGACGTATCGGTACGATGCAGCGGCGAGGTCGACGCCGTCGAGACGGGGAACCATTCGTTCTATGAACGCCGGCTCGACGGTGTCGTCTGCGTCGAGAAATGTCACGCCCGCGGACTTCGCAACGGAGAGACCGCGATTGCGGGCGGCGGCGACACCGGCGTTGGGCTGGGCGAGAACAAGGATTCGCGGATCTCGCACGGACTCCGCCGCGTGCCGAGTCTGGTCGGTGCTTCCATCATCGATGACAATGGCCTGCCAATCCGCTCGCGTCTGGACGAGGAGGCTGCGGAGCGTCGGCCCGATGGTCCCGGCGGCATTGAACGCGGGAATGACGAACGAGATACAGGGGCCGGTCATCGAGGGCTCCGCGGCGGGGTCCCAGCCGCACTTCCGGCCGGCGAGAGATGGTCCCGTACGAAGTCCAGCAATCGGCACGCGAGGCCGGGATAGGTGAATCGATCGAGAAACCGACGGCGAGCGGCGGCAGAGGATGCTTCGCGCAAGTCCGGCCGGTTGATCGCCGACTCGACCCGCTGTTCCAACGTCTCCCGAGAGTGGAACATGAACTGCTCGGATTGGCCGAGAAGGCCGAAGGCCGACCACAGGTCCATCTCGTGCTCGCGCAGGGCTTGGGGGCGGAGCCATTCCTGTTCGTTGATCATGGGGCCCGGGCACGCACCGCCGATCGTCCGGAACGAGGCTTCGAAGAGACCAAGCCGCTGCATGGCGCTGGCGAGCTGCATCAGGGCGGGAGCATCGGCCCAGGACGGCACCCGGCAGGGCTTGAGAATGTCCGGATGGTCCAGGCCCTCGATCGGCTGAGCCCCCTGGCGGACGCCGAGGCGCGACAGGCATTCGACAATGGCCCAGCGCTCCGGTGCGTGCAGGCGGCACAGCGGAAAGCCGCCGGAGAGCACGCACTCGATGAGTCGCTGGTGAACCAGGGCGTGCGCCATCATGTGCAGATGGACGGCCGCGCACGCATACGAGCAGCGAAGATCGTCGCCATGATCGAGCGGACCCGCCGCGAAGCGGGAGAGGCGCGGGTGAGACTCCCATCCCTTGCCGAAGAGCTTGAGCCGCCACCCGCGACGGTCCGCCACTTCTGCGGCCCAGTCGAGCGTTTGGTGGCGGATGAGGCGATCCATGTGCGGCTGGCAATACGAACGAGTCACGACGTCCACGGTGCGGGCGTCGGGCTCGCGCCCGAGTTCGCGACGCAGCGCGTCGATCGCATACTCGCGCGTGTCGGTCGTTCGAAGATCGGTCAGTGCTTTGAACGCCTCGCGCTCGATAATCGGGCGGAGCCGTTCGAGGGTGTTGCCAATCCCGAGCTTGGCGAACTCGGCGTTGAGGCGGTTGTGCTGGATGTCGGGCGGCTCGCTCTGATGGCTGACATAGGCGATTTCGCACTCGAATCGTGCCCGCTGCGGCGCCGCGACCGGGCCGATGTGGAACTTGGTTTCATCCGCGACGATCGCGGCGGAGAGGGCGTGTTCACGCGGGTAGTTATGACGATCGAAGAGTTCGTCGAAGAGATGACCGACCAGAAAATCGAGCGGCCCCTGCGCCGCTCCCAGGGCGGGGCTGAATAGGTGGGGCATCGCGTCCTGCACCCAGCACACGTACGGAACGTGCGCGGGAACGGCACCGTCGAGAGCCGCCCGTGGATAGTTGATTGTGATGATGAGATCGGGGCGCCACTCGAGGCACGCGGCGAGATAGGCGTAGGTGACGAACTTGGTGGAATCGTCGGGCTCGATCAGCACCCGGGCGGTGTGGCCGCGATTCTCCAGGGCGCGCGCCAGGTCGCGGCTGGCGTGCTGGATGAACGTTGAATAGCGGGTGGTGGGGATCAGAACGCGCAGGGGTGCGCCGCCCGAGAGCGCTTCGTCAAAGCGAGCCCGCCATGACGCCGCGTCACGAGGCGGATACGCCTCGACGGCGCGGCGGGTGAGCTCGGTGAGTAGCGCTTCCTGCCGGCGATTGGCCGACGCGATCGCCTCGGCCAACGGGGGGCTCACACGGGTGCGGGTGGCGAGCGTGGTCAGCCCGGGCCCCGAAGTCTGATAGATGGAGCGTGACTCAAGGTGAGCGGCGAGGTCCCGGGAGGCGTGCGGGCCGACCAAAGCGGTGATGTTTCCGGCGCTGAGGATGGCTCGAAGGTCCGCCATCGAAAGTCCATCAAAGAACTGATCGAACTCGGCCTGCACGATTGTGATCGGGGCCAGATAGCCGGTCGGTTCGCGGGTTCTGGCCTCGGTAAGGTGGATGAGCAGCCAGGGCGGATCGATGCCCTCGATGTAAACGGGGCGTGTGAGTTCCGGGCTGGTTGGCGAGAAGTGCTCGCGGACCATCCTCGAGAGTGCCGCTCGCTGGTCGCTCAGCACGCGCCACTCGCCGCCCGCCACAGTCCGAGCAATGACATTGCCGTCACACGCCCGGCAGTACACGGAACTTCCAACTCCGCTTGCCCAGCGCTCGAATTCCTGCCCTGTCCCGGGGCCGCGGGAACCGAGAGCTTCAAGATTCCCCCGGCACATCGCGATGCGTTCGTCTGGATTGACAATGTCGGCGGGCAAGTCGCGAACGACGCGGACGAGTCCCTGGACTTCCGGTGAAGCGAGAATCTGTTCGGGCAAGAGAGAAAGGTGTTCCGCGGCGGCTGACTTCAGACCGAGACGAACGAAGTTGGAGGCCGTGATGAGCCGGAGGCCGAGGTCGTCCGGAACCTGGCGCAGTGCCATAGCGGCGATGGGCAGAAAGTCCCACGGCCGGCCGGACTGACCCAGGCGGACGATGTCGTCCCGGGAAACGGTGCGGCTGACTGAGGGCGCGGCGGTAGACATCGATCAAGCATCGACGCTCACCTCAGGAATTCTGCAGCATTCCACGGGTTTGACGGGTGAAGGACAGAGCGGAAGCAAAGGCGGAAGCGGAACAGGGTGGCCGCGAGTCGCATCGGATGGCACCCCGGCCGGTCGTTGACGTGGTGCAACTTGACGGTGCCCGTGGAGCAGATCACGTCGATCAACGACACGTCCATCAAGACAGTGGATGACGTCGAAAGAGCTCTGGCCGGGGGCGGCGAGGTCAAGGTCAGCGTCAAGCGGATGCTGGAGGGCCGGACGGTGAAGTTCCGGCTCGAGGCGGCAAAGACGGAGCCCAAGGAAGAGCCCAAGTAAACAAGGCCGCGGCGATCGGCCCGCGGCCCGCTGCAGAAACTCTTTGCGATGGGCACCGACACCGAGCGTTTCTACGACACTCGCCGCCGACGAATGCGAACGAACGGCGTGGCGAGGAGCAGCATCGCCGATCCCGGCGCCGGCGCAATGCGGATGTTGTCGATCCCGACGCTGGATGCGATCGCGGTCCCGCCTGGCTCCGGCAGGCCAGATTGGTGACGGAGCATGACGTTGTCGACGGCGGACATCACTTCCGCGTATGTCCAGGTGCCGTTGACCTGGGCCAGCGAAGTTTCATCCACCGAGAAGATCAGGTGGTGCCATTGCCCATCGACGGGAACCACGCTCGACACCAGCGATGTGTACCGCTCGGTGGCGCCGTGAAAGAGCACGAGCCGCATTTCAAGTGGTACATCGCCCATGTTCAGAAAATCGGCCTCGATCTGGGTGACTCCGGAGGCGAGATAGTCGCCATTCCACCGCTCGTCGGGGTTGTCGGCGGCGAGCCGGCTTCCCGGTCCACCACCTCCGTTCGAAGTGATTTGCAAGTACGCATCCGCCGCGCCGCTGGGACCTCCTGAGGCAACGTTCACCGGGGAGGCACCTTCCCACCCCTGGACCGTCAGGTCCTGGAAGTTGTCATGAGTACCCACGATGACCGCATGGGCGGGCAGTGTTGATGCCGCGAAGCACAGTGCGCAGAGTGCGAGTGATTTCATATCCCACTCCTAATAAAGGATAATATTATCCTTTATCATAGCGGGATCGGAAAAGAACGCAAGTGTTCCGCTGGAAGGCCAGGCCGGCGTCAACCAGGGGAACTCCACTCCCCACCCCCACCCCCACCCCCCGCTCAAACGGGTCAAGCCTCGCGCCGCGGCTCAGGCTTGTCTTCGGCGATGATTCCATCGCGAGAGTTCAACCGGCCGAGCGCCGCGGGGAGCTCAATCCCCGCTTGCTTGGCCAGTTCGTGGATTCGGGGCAGCGCTCCGACGAAACCTGAGAGCCAGTCGGCCGTCATGTTCCGCCCTGTGCCGGCGTGCCCGTTCGCGCTGCCATTGGCCCCGCCGCCGGCCGCGCCCGTATCCCACACGGTGATCTTGTCGATCTTGAGATTCTGGATTGCCTTGACCTGCTGCTCGACGAGCTTGGGCAGCTGTTCGATCAGCAGGAGCGTCGGGCCGACGGCGGGATCGGAACCGCAGGCCTCGATCAGCTTTCGGTAGCCCTCGGCCTTGGCTTCCATGACTTTCTGTATGCCAGCCGCCTCGGCCTCGTACTTGGCGAGGATCGCATCTGCCTGGCCCTGGGCCTCGCGGCGGAGCTTCTCGGCCTCGGCTTCCGCGGCGATCTCAATCCGCTTCTTTTCAATTTCCTGCGGGACGATCTGCTCTTTGCCAAGCCGGGCGGCTTCACGGTCGCGCTCGGCGAGCAAGATCGCCTCCTGGGCCTTGGCGCCGGCGACGTCCGATCGGCGGCGACCCTCGGCCTGGACTTCCGCGAGCTTGGCGTTGGATTCGACCATGCTGGACTTGGCGGTGTTCTCGCCAAGGACGGCTGTTGCCTCCGCCCCGGCGACCTTGACGCGCTGCTCCTGCTCGGCCTGCTTCTTCGCGGCGGCGATTTCCGCCTCGCGCTGCGCAATGGTGATTTCTCGCTCGCGGCGGGAGGCCACTTCGCCCTTGACGGCCTCGGCTTCGAGAGCGGCGACGCGGACTCGCTGCTGCTGCTCGAGTTCCTTCTGGCCCTGGATGGCGGCGGCTTGTTCGCGGGCGACGTTGACGGTCCTCTCGCGGACGGCAATGGACTCTCCGGTGGCGCCGGTCTGCTCCTGCTGGGCGACTTCGACCTTTGCCCGGTTGATCGCCTCGGCTGCGGCCCGCTTGCCAATCGCCTGGATGTAACCGGATTCGTCGGTGATATCGCGGATATTGACGTTGATGAGATCCAGGCCGATCTTGTTGATTTCCTGGCCAACGTTCTCGTTGATGAGCTTCATGAACTTCTCGCGGTCCTTGTTGATCTCTTCGATCGTGAGGGTCGCAATGACGAGGCGGAGCTGCCCGAGGATGATGTCCTGAGCGAGTTCGCGGATCTGAGGGGAGTTGAGGGGGAGCAGACGCTCGGCCGCGTTGTTCATGAGCACTGGATCGGTGGACACTCCGACGGTGAACGTGGCGGGAACGGCGACGCGGATGTTGTTGAGTGAGAGCGCGCCCTCGAGAGGGATGTCGATGACGAGCGGCTCAAGGTTGAGAAACGCGTAGTCCTGGATCAGGGGTATGACGAACTTGCCGCCGCCGTGGTAGCACCGGCTCGCCTGGCCGCCGCCGACCTTTCCGAAGACCACGAGGATGCGGTTGGACGGGCAGCGTTTGTACTGCTTGATGATGAACACAATCGCAAAGAGCACGATCAGGATTGCCGCCGCGGCGATTCCCAACCACATGGCGGGCAGGGTGTCCGGGGACGCGGCGAGCGTGAACGAGTTCATGGCGGGGCTCCTCGAGTCAAATCAGGCCGGTGAAACGGTCAGTGTGTTGTCGTCGTTGATGCCGGTCACGCGTACGCGGGTGCTGGTCGGCAGGGCTTCACCCTCGGAGATGGCATTGAGCACTCGCAGCCTTTGCTGCAGTGTGATGCGGACCTGGCCGCGGCCTTCCCCCCGGGGTGGAACCGTGACGTACACATCCGCCTCGTGACCGAGCGCGGTGCTAATGTCGATGTTGCCGCTGCTCTGGAGGTCGTACATGCCCTTGAGCAGGAGCGCGAGGAGCCAGACCATGGCGAACCCACCGATGAGCCCGATGCCGATGCTCGGGGCCCAGTGGAACCCGGTGCCCCGGAACGCCCCCAGCGCGGCCCAGCCAAATCCCATCAGAAACGCCGCGATGGACTGGATGGAGAGCGCCTTGAATGCCTCGCCGGGATCACCGTGGTGAGCATCACCCATGTCAAGGTGTACATCACCCGCGTGCAGGTCGCCGCCGTGGCCGCCGACCATGAGCAGCGCGATGCGGATGAGAAAGACAGCCGAGCCCACGATGGCGGGTACCGAGAACCATGCCGCGCTGTCTCCGAAGAACAACTCCATCATGGCCGCACCTCCTGTGTGTCTGTGCGCTCCGCGATGCCATGGATTATTCGCGAGTGGGTCCCCGCTTACGAGTGTGTTGGGTGGATTCCGCGCCGGATTTCAAGCCGAAACGACCAGACCCACAAGGTGTAGTACCTGATCGACGCCGAGTGGACGATTTCGGCGGCCGCGGAACGGAAAACAACAACGGCCCCGGTTTTCCGGGGCCGCTGCTGTGGTCAAAGAGAGAGAGGAGAGAGAGTTTTCGGCGGGGGCCTCCTTTCAAAGCCGCGCCCGGCGAACCGGTCGGGCGATGAAGTGGTTCAGTTTCTGCGACGCCGCATCCCTGCGACACCGGCCAGACCGAGGAGCGCCGCCGAGGCGGGCGCCGGGGCCTGGGTGAGAATACGGACTTGATCGATCACATAGACCGGGCTGAACGTGTTCAGGTCAAAGGTCAGTGTGTTGCCGAGAATCGTGACGAACGAACTGGGGGCTGTGGCCAGGCCGCGCCAGAGGTAGGTGGTCGGATAGATCGTTCCCAAGGCGCCCGGAGAAGCGTCGGTCGTGTCGAGGACGGTTCCCTTGTAGATCACGGCGACGATCGGGTTGTTGAACGTGATGGTGCCCTGGGCGGGAGGCGTTCCGGTCTGGTTATCGAAGTGGAGGAAGTGGCTGTCGTAGATCCCGTTGACGAACCCGGGCGTCGGGGCGTTGCTCGAACTGGGATTGGTCACCATGTCCGCCAAGGAGTTGACGAACACGTTCTGCTGTTCATTCCAGGTGTACGCGAAGGGGCCGGTAAGGGCGGTTGGGACGCACGACGCCGGGGGAGTGACCAGCCAGTTCGTCATACCGGTCACGCTCACGATCGCGGCGGATGCCGGGAGCGCCATTCCGAAGATTGCCAGGGTTGTGATTCGGGCCGAAAGCATGTGATTCTCCAGAGCCGGGACAGCCCGGCATGAAGACTGCGGATGACCAGACAGCACCTTGCACAACACGCTGAAAAATCTGGTCGTGCGAACCAAGTCCGTTGCTTCCGTCGAGTTCTTGATGGCGGAAAACGACATCGGCCCCGGTGTCCCGGGGCCGATGTCGTGGTCAAAGGAGAGAGAGGAGAGAGATGTCTGGCTTTGGGGCCGTGGCCGGCCCGAACGACCCGATGATCACCTTCTGCGGCGGCGCAGCCCTGCGAAACCAGCCAGGCTCAGGAGAGCCATCGAGCCGGGCGCGGGAACCAGGCGAATGTTGTCGAGTCCGATGTAACTGTTTCCGACCGACCCCGGAGTGGGATCGAGCTTGGCGACGAAGGTGAACACGGCGGTCGAGCTGGCCGGAGCGATGAACGAAATATTCCGAACTTCCCAGGTCAGGCTCACGGTGTTCTGAGTAAAGGTCCCGATCAGATTCCCGTCGAGGAGCACATCCACCTCGCCCCGGCCGGAGTACGGACCGCCGAAGGGGATTGCCTTGCCTCCGTCGTCGGCGGCCATCTGGACGGAGAGGAGATACGCCTGGCCGGGGTTGAGCGGGACGGTGGTCTGCTCAAAGGACTCGTTGATCCCGCCGAACTGCGTGCTGGCAGCGAAGCCGATGAACCGATTGCCGTGCGCGGCCACCATGCCCTGGAACATGTTCTGGGAGCCGTTGTTGTACGCGGGAATGCCTCCGAGATTCCAGCCATCGGCGCCGGTGTTGTCGTACAGGTCGGGCGTGAATCCGTTGGTGGTCGGCATCCACGGGGGGGGCGTGCCGGGCGTGAAGATGTTGGGCCCGCCGGGGTAGGCCAGGCCAAACTCGAAACTCGTGTTGGCGAGCTGGGCGTGGGCCGTTGCGGCGGCGGCGCTGAGCCCTGCGGCGAGAATCAGAGGGTTGCGTAGGCGGGACATTGGGACTCCTTGCGTGGCTATCACGAGTGCGACGGCAAGCGACCGTTCTTGCATGACTGAGGTTTTTTCTGCCGGCGCTGGAACAAATCGCCACGAAGTGCGTTTCACATGTCCACGACATGGACCGCACACCACACAACTCCTGCGTCTACTCCACCTTGGCCATCGACTTGGCCGGCGAGACAACGTCGCCATCTGCCGGGTAGCCCTGCTGAACATACACAGAGTGTCGGCGGCCCCGGAAGCGTTTCCGGGGTCGCATGCGTTTTGGACTTGTTTGATCATTGAAAGGAGGCGTCGCACAACTGAAGTCTGAACCGGGCCCTATCGACGTTCGTCCGTTGGCGTTGCGCGGCACCCTTCCTGTGGGATGTGGTCTGCTGCGCGCGTTCCGAGACGGGTTCGACCGCCGCCGAAGGTGGCACAGGATGAATAGCTCACTGGTAGAGCACTGAGACATACCTCAGGGGTCGGGGGTTCGAGTCCCCCTTCATCAGCCACGGAGTTTGAACCACTCCTGCCGTGAGAACGGCGCGGCCACAAACCGCAACTGCGTGGGCTCAGGGTTTGACGCTGAACGTGATACTGCTTCGCTCCGATTGGGCCCGGTCCAACGGAGTGAAGCAACGCTCAAGCCGGCTAGCGGGGATGCAGATTCCGACGGCTTTCCCTTCGGGCGGCCGCGCTCCGGAACTCCTGGTGGCACGCCTCTCCGAGGCGTGACTCTTCGAGGACCTGATCGCGGCGCGGCCCGCAGCGGCCAGCCGTCTCAAGCACCTCCCCCCGGCAAAGGCGGGCAGAGCGTGACGCTGAAACTCTGGGCTCGCATTTGAAAGTGTGTCGTGGTGATTCTGTAGAAGGAGGTGCCTTGTGTTGGTTTCTCGTGTTCGTAAGTTCGAGCGTGGTCTTCTCTTCAAGAACGGGGACTTTGTGCGTTTGCTTGGCCCCGGCCGGCAGGTGCTCTGGGCGAACCTGGTTCGTCCGGGCAACGAGACCGTCGAGGTCGCCAGCACGTTGACGGCAAAGTTCGAGCACAAGCTGCTCGAATCGCTGGTCCGCGAGCCCACGGTCGCATCGGCTCTCACGGTCGTGGACCTGTCGGACGCCCAGCGCGCCCTGGTCTGGAAGGATGGCCGCCTGGCGTACATCCTCGGGCCCGGACGCCACGCGTTCTGGAAGACCGAAGCCAAGCTCGAGGTCGAAACCTTCGACGTCTCGACGCTGCGTTTCGAGCACAGCAAGCTCGAAGCCGTCGTCGCGCACGCCGAGGCCCGTACTCACCTTGAGTGGGTCATGGTGGACCCGAACTTCGAGGTCCTGCTCTTGGTCAACGGTGTCCTGCGCGAGCGGCTCGCGCCGGGCAAGCACGTCTTCTGGAAGGCCGCGGGAAACCTGCGTGTCGTGAGCGTGGACAAGCGCGAGCACACGCTGGATGTGGCCGGCCAGGAGATCATGACCAGCGACAAGGTGACGCTGCGCGTGAACCTCGCTGTGACGTACCAGGTCGCCGATGCCCTGAAGGCGACGCTGACCGTCACGGACTTCTCGCAGTCCCTCTACCGGGAGGCGCAGCTCGCGCTGCGCGCCGGGGTGGGGACGCGGACGCTGGACGTCCTCCTGGCCGACAAGGAGGCGATCGGCGGGGAAGTCCGCGCTTCGATCGCGAAGCGGGCGCAGGACTTTGGTGTCGAGGTCAAGACCGTTGGCCTCAAGGACATCATCCTGCCCGGCGAGATGAAGGCGATCCTGAACCAGGTCATCGAGGCCGAGAAGAAGGCCCAAGCCGAGTTCATCAAGCGTCGCGAGGAAACGGCCGCGGCACGGAGCCAGGCCAACACCGCGCGTCTGCTTGCGGAAAACCCGATGCTCGCGCGGATCAAGGAGCTCGAGCTCCTGCAGCAGGTCCTGGCGGGGGCGGACGTGAAGTTCGTCTTCGGCGCCGGGGACCTGGGCGAGCAGCTCCGGTCGCTGGTTGGACCGAAGGCGAGTTGACGCCTTGAGCACACGAAGGCCACCCTCCGATGAGGGTGGCCTTTCTCATTTGCGCTGCCCCGGGCGACGCATCGTTGTTTCGCTATGCTCCGCCACATGTCGCCTTACCGGGCCCGACGCTGGTACATCACTTCCCTCATCGCCCTGGTCATTGCCCGGTTCATGTTCATTTCCCACGACGACATCGTCGCACAGCCGTACGACGAGGCCGCGTACATCGGGCAGGCCGCGGCGTGGTACTGGAAGAACCACTACATTCACTGGACGTACTCGCGGCAGCCGGGGTATCCGCTGTTTCTGGCCGTCGGATCGTTGCTGGGAATCCCCGCGCGACTGGTCATCGAGGGCGTGTGGATTGGGGCAACGCTCCTCTTGGTCCACGTGGTTGGGCTGGCGGGCGTCGGACGCCTTGGACGATCGATTCTCGTCGCCCTTCTGCTGTTTCACCCCATCACCACGAACCTCTTCCGGCACGCGCTCTCCGAGAATCTGTACACGTGCCTGCTGCTCATCATGCTCGCGGCCCTCGCGGCGGCGAACACACGAACCAACCGGCGCGAGATGGCCCGGTGGTCAGTACGGGCGGGGCTGGCCGCGGCGGTGGCGGGAGTCACCCGGCAGGAAACGGTGTTGATTTACGCGCTGGTCGGGTGCTGCGGGTTGTTGACGATCAAGAGCTGGGTCCTGAGAACGCTGCCGCGCCAACTGGCCGCCCGGCGGCTTCTCATCGCGTGCGCAATGCCTCTGGCGATGGTGTTCGCGACGGAGCATGTGGTTCGGCTGGCGAACCTCGTCCGCATCGGCGCGTACGTGACGTACGACTGGTCGCTGCCGGGCTTCAAGGACCTGTATCGCACCATGCTCTCGATCACTCCGGAGCATCCTGACCCGCGGGTGCCGATCCCCCGCGAGGTGCGCGAGAAGGCGGCGAAGGCGAGCCCGACGTACTCGCGTCTACTCGAGATCATGACGAAGGATGATCGGTGCGCGACGTACATCCGCGTCGGAGAGAAGACGACGGGCGTACCTGGTGAGCCAGGCAGCTACAACCTGTGGCTGATGCGCGAGGCGGCGTGGATTCTCCACAACGATGCCTTCCGTGATGCGCGAGAGACCGATGAGTTCTACCGGACGATCACACGCGAGCTTCGCTCGGCGCAGGACCGGGGAGAGTTGCCGCGGCGATGGACGCCGCTCGCGTTTATCCCGCCCGATTGGGGTCAGCTGGCCGTGGCGATCCCGAGATCGTTTCCGGCGTGCTGGCGGTGCATGACCGAGGTCGGGTTTGTTCGCGGGGCGGATTCGCCGGATCTTCCCGCGGAGGACGTCGCGCGGTTCGACGCCGTTGCCCAGCGGCGGGCGGCCGCACGTCGGACCGACCATACCGCGATCTTGTATCGAAACGGCGCGGTGGCCCGGCTCGATGATTGGAAGCGATCAATCGCCTCGACGCTTCCTTGGCTGTCGGTGCTCGCGATGGGCCTTTCCGTGCTGGGCGCCGCCTGTGCCCAGCGCCTGCGGCGCACTTTGCCCGCGGCGTGGTACTGGTTGTCAGCGCTTCTGTGGGCGGCATTTGTCCTGCGGCTCTTGCTCGTGGCGACTCTCGATGCGACGGGCGTGGTCGCTTCCACGAGGTACATGTTTCCGAGCGCGGCGATACTGATGCCGTTGGGAGTGCTCGGCGCGCACGCGATTGCCATATTCGTGCGGACGCTCCGGACGCATAGATCTAACGGCACCGAGGCGAAAGCCGGTGAGACCGTGCTGCTCGCAACGCCCACGTGACGATCAATGCGTTCCCGCAGCCGCCAGGCCCGCCGCGCCAATGACTTCTTCGGCGTACTCGTTCATGGCGTCCCGGAGCTGCTCGAAGCTCTCCAGAACGTAGTAGATCGGCTGGTAGTGGTGAATCTCAAAGTCAGTGTTGCACACGCGTTCGAGGTCAAATGGACGCCATTCCGCCACCGGCCGCTCTTTGCAGTCTTCCGCGGACTGACCCTTCTTTTCCCATGAGCCTTCGAGCGAGTACTTGGCTTCGCCGTGGCTGCTGACCAGGCCGCTGCCGTAGATCTTGACTTTGCCGTCCTCTTTGATGAGCCCGAACTCGACCGTGAACCAGAAGAGCCTGCCGAGCCGCTTGATGTGCTCCTCATCTTCGCAGAGGAGCGCGGCCTTGCCGTAGGTCTGCAGGAAGTCCGCGAAGACCTTCAATGTGTGCAGCGGCACATGCCCGAAGACGTCGTGAAAGATGTCCGGCTCGGGCAAGTAGTCCATCACATCTCGCGGCCGGATCAGCACGGTCGTGGGAAACTCCCGCTGCGCCAGGCAGGCAAAGAAAGCCTTGGCCGGCAGATAGCCGGGAACGCCATAGCTGGCCCAGTTGGACTGCGCCTGCAGGAACTTGTTGATCCCGTCGAGCTTCGTGCCCTTCTTCACCTTCACGCCACCGGCCAGTTCGATGTCTCGGTCCGCGACCCAATCGTCCAGCAGGGGCAGGCGGTCCCGAGAAAGCCGCAGGATCTTCATTCCGTCGATGAAGATCCGGCTGACCTGCTGCTCCAGAACCGTCCACCGCCGGTCAAAGAGGTCACGCCACACGTCGTGGTCTTCGCGGGTGTACTTGTGGTACTGCTGGGTGATGTAGAAGAGGTCGGCGTTGATCTTGGCCGCGGGGGTCTCGGGAGCCTTGTCGGCCCAGGCCTGGGCCTCCCGTGCCTGCGTTCCGTCGATGATGTTGTTGTACCGGATGTCCTGCCGCATGCCTGGGTTCCTCAGCGTCCACACGATTGTGGCGGAATGGTCTCGGGGGCGCAAAAACCGGCCTTGCAGACCCCGAAACACTCGGTAGACTCTACGGAACCATCGGGTCCAAAGGAAGAGGAGTTTTGCATGGCCATCGATCCCCGCCTGTATGAAAAGTACTCCGGACGTTCGGGCGATCCCTATAAGCGGCTCGGGGAGGTGCTCGCCAAGGACGCCAAGGCCAAGTCTGAGCGGGACGAGATGCCCAAGGGAGTTTCTGGGGGCTTCAAGACGATGCGGGCACCGGGAATCTGGTCCCAGATCTTCTTCTGGTGGAAGGATCGAACTCGATCCAAGGGCGACTGAATCAATGTCGATCGACCGTCGGCTCTACCAAAAGTACACGGGCAAGCTTCCCGGCGAGGCTATGAACCGCTTCGGGGAGTCTTTGGCCAAGTCCGCCGGGGAGCAGAGCCGTCGGGGCGCCGACGCGGGCGGGTCCACTTTCGCTCGCGCACTGCGATTGAACTTCAAGATCAGGCTGGCGCTCTCCGTCGCGGCCTCGATCGCCGCACTCATCGCAATCTTGTTCGGATTGGTGTAGCCCGCGGGTTGTCACGGGGTGAATCGGACAGTAAGCTCCGGTGAATGGAACCCCCCCCTTCGCGGTCCCGCTGGTGGCGCATCGGCTGGCCTGCGGCGCTGATGTGTGCGCTGCTGGGAGCGTGCCTCGGGCTGGGGGCGTACACGTTTGACTACGCGGAAGGCACTTCGTACCTGTCGAACGATCCCAAGGCGTGCGTGAACTGCCACATCATGCGTGAGCCCTACGACGCGTGGCAAAAGGGCCCTCATCATGCGCACGCATCGTGCAGCGACTGCCACGTGCCGCATGATGTGATCGGAAAGTACCTGACCAAGATGGAACACGGGTACCGCCACTCCAAGGGCTTCACCTTCCAGGACTTTCACGAGCCGATTCAGATCAAGGCATCCAGTCTGCGGATCGTCGAGGACAACTGCGTTCGCTGCCACTTCGGCCTCGTAGGCGAAGTTGTGTCACACGCCACGGTCACCGGCGAGCGGGTTGCCTGCGTGCATTGTCACTCCAGTGCGGGCCACGGCCCACAGCGATAGATCGGGGTTCCGCCAATGTCGACCACGTCAAAGTCGTTTACCCGCTGGACCGTGTACGGAGTCGTCGTGGTCCTCTTCGCGGTCATTGCCGCGCTGATCCTCGCGCTTCAGCAGAACATCGCCACGCGCAAGCGTGAAGCAGCGGCCACGGTCTTCCAGATCGTCGGCATCGACGAAACGACGGTGGACCCCGCGCAGTGGGGCAAGAACTTTCCCCGTCAGTACGATGGATACAAGCGGACCGTGGATGTCGAGCGGACCCGCTTTGGCGGCTCTGAAGCGTTCCAGAAACTCGACGCCGATGCTCGCTGGCGCGACATCTTCGCGGGGTACGCGTTCAGCATCGACTACCGCGAGGAGCGTGGGCACGCCTACATGCTCAGCGACCAGCGGGAAACCGAACGAATCACCAAACGCAAGCAACCGGGAGCGTGCCTCCAATGCCACGCCAGCAACACCGTTGCATACCGGGAAGCGGGCATCAAGCATGGGGCCCCGGGGACTGCCAAGGACCCGTTCCACTCGCCCGAGGGGCAGGAACAGCTCATGAAGGGCTTCGAGGCCGTTTGCGCCATGCCGTACGAGGAAGCCACCAAGCTCGTTTCGCATCCGGTGGCGTGCCTCGACTGCCACGACCCCTCAACCATGGCGCTTCGCGTGACCCGACCCGGGTTCATCAACGGCATTCGCGTGCTGGCGGCCAGCGACGCTCCGCTCCCGCATCTTCCCAGTATCGGGCGCTGGCGTCAGGGCGACCGCAAGAAGCCGTACGACCCCAACGTCGATGCCTCCCGCCAGGAGATGAGGAGCATGGCGTGTGGCCAGTGCCACGTCGAGTATTACTTTAAGGGTGACCAGAAGCTGCTCACCTACCCCTGGCATCGCGGGCTGAAGGTCGAACAGATCGAGAGCTACTACAACGCCGCGGGATACAAGGATTGGACGCACGATCTGACCGGCGCCCCCGTTCTCAAGGCTCAGCACCCTGAGTTTGAGATGTGGAGCCAGGGCATTCACGCGCGGAGTGGCGTGAGCTGCGCCGACTGCCACATGCCGTACAAGCGTGAAGGCGCGATCAAGATCAGCGACCACCACGTCCGCAGCCCGCTCCTCAACGTCGCGCGTTCTTGCCAGGTGTGCCACAACTACCCTGAATCCGAGATTCAGGCTCGAGTGGCCGCGATTCAGGACCGAACTTCCGACCTGCTCAACCGCGGCACCGACGCGGTGAACGACCTCATCAAGGCTCTGGCGGCGGCCAAGAAGGCCGGGCGGCCGGACGCCGATCTCAAGGATGCCCGCGAGTTGCAACGCAAGGCCCAATGGCGGCTCGACTTTGTCGCGGCCGAAAACTCGATGGGCTTCCACGCGCCGCAGGAGGCGGCGAGGATCCTGGGCGAAGCTATCGATTACGCACGCCAGGGCGAAACCTCAGTCGCCAAACTCGGCGGGAAGTAGCCGGGATGGTCATTCGGACGCGCAACGCCCAAACGCCGCCCACGCCTCCGACTCGGTGATCGCCTGCTGCGGCGCCAGCGCCTGGTCCGCCGGCATACCTGACCGACGCCGGTGCACAGCGGCCTGAATGCTGTCCGCCGGGTCGGGACGGACGATGGGCACATCCGACCCGAACCACAACGCTCCCCCACCGCTGGTGTTCCCGCGATTGGGCGGACGCGAACCCGGAAAGCAGTTCTGGTCGATCAGCTCCCGCAAGGGCAGCACCCGGTGTAACCGGTGTGGAAGGTACCGCTTGAGCACTTCGATGTCGTACAGCAGGTGACAGGGCTGGACGCTTGCCGTGACCCCGAGTTGTGCGAATCGCGGCACGTCGGCCGCATCGATGATCTCGCAGTGCTCGATCCGGGCGCGAATGCCGAGCTCGTCCGGATGCGGGCTGACGTTCTCAAGTGCGTCGAGAAACATCCGAACCGCTCCATCTCCGATCGCGTGCGCCGACAGGTGGCCGCGGTGCGGCCCCATGACACGTCTGACATGAGCGAACGCGGACTCCAACTCTGCCTGACTCATCATGGCCTGGCCACGCGGCATTCCCGGCAAGGGATCGACGTACTCCTCCAGCATCAATGCGGTACGGCTATTCAGCGTGCCGTCGACGAAGACCTTGGCACCGGCCAGCACACATCGCTCCGACTCCCAGCCCTTTGCACCACGCTCCGCGGCCTCCAGGTCGGCCAAGGGGGCGTATACCCAGACCGATTCCAAGGGCAGCCGTCCGTCTCGCTCCAACTCTCCCAGGACTGGGCCGAGCCAGGGCGGCGCTAAGAGTTCATGCACCTCTGTAAACCCGTGTCCGGCAAGGTTGGTCAGCGCGGTCAGCACACACTCCCGCTTCTGCTCATCGGTTGGCTCGGGGACCGCACCGCGAGCCCTGCCATACGCCGACTCGAGCAGGAGCCCGGAGGGCTCACCGTGATCGTCTCGAACAATCCGGCCGCTCGCGGGGTCCGGCGACGACGCGGAGAATCCCGCGGCGGCGAACGCGCGGCTATTGACCGCGCACGCGTGATGATCGAACGACTGGACCATGCATGGCCGGTCCGGGCACCTTTCGTCGAGCTCACGCATGGTGGGCCAGACCGGACCACCGGGCGCTCCCTCCCACGCCTCCACGCGAACACCATTGACGAGAAGCCACCCCTCCTTTGCAGCCTGGCGATACGTGTCGGCTTCACCCGCGATCCGATCCAGGCACTCGCCTCTCGATGCGCACGAAGCGAGATTGAGCTGGGCCATCTCGCGCCCGTGCTGGGCGATGTGCGCGTGAGCTTCCCGCAACCGCTTCATGGCCCGCCTCCCAGCAGGTCCTCAAGGCATCGGTCGGCATCGCCGCCGTCGGCCGCCATCCACGCGAATGGGATCCGGACGATGCCGAGGGTGGCACGCACATCAACCCCGAACTGATCCACGCCGACGACGACAGGTTCCGGGATCGGCACGCCAGCGCGGCGGACACACGCCGAGCGAAGCCTCGCCTTGTCCGAGTTGGCCCGTTTCCGAAGGCGCGATTCGTCCGCTCTGATGGTGTTCACGAGAGCAAGCTCCGCAGCGTCGACCACCTGGGCGTCGAACTTCGCCGATTCAATGCGGCAGGAGACGAACGAGGCTCGGTCTGGAGGCCCGTGATATCCCGCCCACCGGTCGCACACACCCGAAGCCTCAATCGCCCGGGCGGAAAGGAGCAGCTGGAGTTCGCGGTCTCCGTCGGGCTGTTCCCGAGGGATGTGCAGGACAAGCTCTTCGGACTCCGTCACCGACAGGGCCGCTGGAAACACGAGGTCCCCGGTCACCCCGTCGATGATGAATCGGACCGGGCGGAAGGCCCCATCGGCGTTGAGCACCCCCAGGCGATGGTTGAGCAGGTGGGCGGCGGCGAGGGACATGGGGCATTGTTGGAAGCCAAAACGACCGCGGGGCCGACGTGAATCGGCCCCGTGTCGGTGGCTTGATGTGGAATGCCCGGGAAACACACGGGCCCGTTTGTTCAATGAAACATTCGAACGGGGAACGGTTACCGGCGCGAGCGCTTCTTGGCCTTCTTGCCCTTCTTCTTCGCCTTCTTCTTTGCCTTCTTTGCCATCGGGAGTCTCCTGAATGTTGGTGCAGCCATCGGCTGCACGTGTGCGGGGCCGCGCGCCACAACGCCGCGCCGCATTCTACTGCTTGCAGTACTATCGGAAGTACGCGGCGCATCGCTTGAACAAACGCGCAGCTTCTGCAAGCGTGAGCATGAGAACAAGTCCGGAGCGATATGTCAACCCCACCCCCGGCATCGACTCCCGTCCGAATCATCATTCACGGCGCCGCGGGGCGCATGGGCGCGCGGCTGTGCGCGCTCGCCGGTGAAGACCCGAACTTCGTGCTCGTCGGCGCTGTGGAGCGCCCGCGTTCGAGCGTCATCGGCACGCGAATCGTCTCCGGCGGGCACACATCTCCGTTGACCATCACCGATTCAGGCGTGTTTTCCGGCGATTTTCGGGCCGACGTAGTCATCGACTTCTCGAGCTCCGACGGCGCCAACGAAGCGCTGGCGCTTTCACGAAAGGTGCGGGCCGCGCTCCTGGTGGGCACGACGGCGCTCGCGTCCATGACGGTCGCGGCTCTGCGTCGGGCCGCAGCGGACCAGGCGGTGCTGGTCGCTCCAAACACCTCAAAGGGCGTCGCCGTCACCGCCGCGATGGTCGAAATCGCCGCCCGGCTGCTCGGCGGTTCCTCCGACTGTTCGATCGTCGAGTCTCATCATCGCGCCAAGAAGGATGCTCCGTCGGGCACCGCGCTACGACTGGCGGACGCCGCACTCGCCGGCGGCTTGCAGGTTGACGCCGCTCAAGTTGTTTCAGTCCGTGGCGGTGACGTCATCGGCGAACACACCGTGCGCTTCGCATCGCAGGGCGAGTATCTCGAAATCACTCACCGAGCCACTTCGAGAGATCTGTTCGCTCGCGGAGCACTGGACGCCGCCAAGTGGCTGGTCGGTCGAGGACCCGGGTGGTGGACCATGAACGATGTCCTCGGGTTGGCCGCACGATAGCGAAAGTTCGCCGCACAATGGCGGACGAAGCTTCGATTCGTCGCCCAAGTTAATTATTCGTTCGGGGTTGGCTCGGTCCCACCGGCTGTCTCTGCCGGGCTCCCGGCCAGTTCCGCGGGAGGGCCATAGGTGGCCGCTTCGAATCGGGGAAGCTCCGTTCCGTAGATTGACGCCACGGTTGTGCCGTTGACCTGGTTGTAGAGCTCGCGGGCGAACTCATCATTGATCTCGTACGGAACTCGTGCCCGGATGATGCCCAGTTGCGGGTTGTACCAGAACGCCGCCGTACGGAAGTCCGCCGCGATCCGGATATTGGGGTCCCGCAGGTGACCTTCTTCGGGTGTGGCGACCTCAACCCACGGCCGATCGGGCGTGAGCAGCGAGTTCAGCGGGGCTCCATCGCCGAACCACTGTGCTTCCATCGTCAAGGGCCAGCCCGTTCGCGATAGCGGCGTGTCTTTCGCGGCGGATCGCATCGAGAGCATTTTCTCGAAACTCCGCAGGCTGTCTCGAACGGACTGGACTTGACCATCGCGACGGAACTCGCCCGAGAAGTGCCACGCCAGCATCGCCGTGAGCGCAATGGCCGCGGCAATGGTGGACAGGTCCACGGCCCGGCGCAGCGACTTGGTCATGATCCCTCCCGGCTTTCGATATCGGCGGGCCGGTGGCGCGACTGACGGAGGCGCGGATGTACGGGTCCGTCTATGAGGATGGCGCGGCTTATCGGAACCCGCGCTAAACTCGGCGTCGGTATCGTGCCGGCCAGGAGCTCTCATGAACTCGATCACCACTCGACGACTCGACTGCGGCATGCCGCTCATCGTCGAGGTTATTCCTGGCGTCAAGTCTGCGGGGCTGTCGTGGCTGGTCCCGGCGGGAACCTCGACCGAGCGCGCCGACCGCTTGGGCCTGACCACGATGTGTTCCGAACTACTGCTTCGTGGAGCGGGCGACCTGAACTCCAGGTCTCATGCCGATGCCCTCGATCGACTCGGAGTAGGAAGGTCGACGGAAGCCGGGACGTATCACTTACGGCTGGGCGCGACCATGCTCGGCACCCGAGTCATCGAGGCACTGCCGCTGCTGGTGGACATGGTCCGCCGGCCGCGGTTTGATCAGGAATCCATCGAGCCGGTCCGGGACCTGGCGCTTCAGGCGATTGACTCCCTGAAAGACGACCCGCACGAGCGAGCTTCCATCGCCGCTCGGTCAAGGCACTACCCCGAGCCGCTCAATCGGTCCTCACTTGGGACCGCCGAGGGTATCGCCGCGATGACGCGGGACGAACTCATTGGGGGGTGGCGGACTCGTGCGGTCCCCGGCGGATCCATCCTCGCGCTTGCGGGCGCCATCGACCCGGACGCCGTCACCACGTCCCTCAACGCGCTGCTCAAGGGTTGGTCCGGCACGGCGTCAGAGTTCACGCGCGGTCCGGCTCCCGTGCGAGGGTACGCTCACGAGACAGATCAGTCCAACCAGGTCCAGATTGTCATTCTCCACGATGCTCCACCCGAGAGTGACCCCAGGAGCATTCTGGAGAAGATCGTCGTTTCCGTCCTGTCGGGCGGGATGTCCGGCCGGCTCTTCTCGGAAGTCCGCGAGAAGCGGGGCTTGTGCTACTCGGTTTCTGCTGGGTACGCCGGCGGTAAGGAGTTTGGATCGGTCGTCGGCTATGTGGGCACCACGCCCGAGCGAGCGCAACAGTCTCTGGATGTCATGCTGGCCGAGCTTTCCCGGATCAACTCGCCGGGCGGACCCATTGCACCCGAGGAGTTCGATCGCGCCGTGGTCGGGATGAAGTCACGACTGGTCTTCAGCGGCGAATCGACCGCGGGCCGTGCCGCGTCATTGGCGTACGACCATCACCGCCTGGGCCGGGCTCGCTCGCTCGACGAGATTGCCCGGCACATTGATTCGGTGACGCTCGGACAGGTCAACGCGTACCTGAAGTCCCGGGAACTCGGCACGCTGACCATCCAGACCCTGGGGCCTTCCGCGCTGGTACCCCCCGGTTGACCGTGCGGTTCAACGGGCTCGCTTGGCGGTGTGATACTTGATCTGCTCATCGATTCTCTGCTTCGAGGTCGAATCGCTGAGCAGGCCGCGCTGCTCTTTGAGCATTTCGACGGCTTTGTCGTGGCCGAGAATTGCCGCGTAGGCCTCGGCAAGATCGAGCGTGTCCCGCATTCGGGCGTCAGGCCGGATGTTCCGCCTGAGAAGCGAAACGAGGGCAGCGTCCCGCGTACCGCCCAGAGCTCGTCGGGCGTAATGCCAGAGAGCGTCTCTCAAGTCGCCTCGCTCCGCCACGGGCTCGCGAAGCAGGGCAAAGCACCGGATCATGGCCTCGCCCTCGCCCGCCCGAAACAACGCGAGTATGGCCCCTTCCGCCGCCTCGGGCGTGAGCCGGTCCGCCTTCTCCGCACCAAGGCCGTTGACCAGTATCGCGATGTCTGAGTCGAGACCGAGCAGGCTCATGGTTCGGATTGCCCTCGCGAAGTCTTCTTCCTTGAGTGCGTCCGCCAGGTCCTGCGTGAGGGATGCGCAGTCTTCAAGTGGAAGCTCGTGCTCGATGCGCGGAAGCTCGATTCCCATCATGGCCAGCGGATCGCCGAACGTCGCGAGTTTCCACGCGGGCGCCCCATCGATGCGGACCGCGGCCCCGAACGGGAACTTTGACACCAGCCTGCCGATGACCACGGACGAGGGGATGAACGCGTTGAGGTACGGCTCATCGACCGACCCGAGATAGGCGTACACGCCGCGCTCCAGCCAACGCCCGCCCAGCGTGCCACGGTCAAAGGGCCCCACGGCGGACCAGGAGTGCACCAGGTGAAGCATCGCCGGTACCTTGAGAACCGGCACATCTGCGGGGAGGCATCGGCCCGGCTCGAGAAAGAACTCGCCGGGCATTCCTTTGGTGTTGACCAGGATCAGACCCGCATCCATGGCACTCGACGCCCGCGACCGCCAGGCCGACTCTCCACCCTTTGGAGATTCATCGACAACGGGCTCGATGCCTACCCGCGAGAGGTATTGCACGCCGGCTTTCATGGCGAAACTCGACCAGGGCTCTTTGGTGGGATACCCATCGAAAAGCCATGCGCTCTTGGGGCTCAGAAACAACGCGCACATTGCGGTGTACGCGCTGCGTGCTTCGGAGCCGGCGATCTGGCTCGCCCACGCCCAGCGGGCGCCGCTCCCCACGTTTCCGCCCGCGCTGCGACACAGCACATCGCTCATCGCGAGAATCGCGCCGGCGTCTCCCTGCGCTTTCGAGGGCGAACTCATGCAAATCGTCACGGCGTCGATGTCGTCGCCGAGGGACTTCCACGCCAGGCCTGTCGCTTCACACGCCTGTTCGACCGCCGACTCGAACGCCGCCATCGCCGCCTTATCGAGCTTCGCGTCTATCACCCCTGGCGGGCGCTTCACCCACGCCAGCGGCTGCGCCCGCCCGGCGGACAGCGCGAGCGCCGCGGTCCACGCCGGGTCTTCCATCGATGCCACAACGATGCCCGATCGAGGTACGTTGATCGCACGCCACCGAGCGATCAGCGCCGCTGCTGTCTCGACCTTCGAATCGGACTCTTCTCCAGGGATCATGCCGGACCACACGCGCCGCAACGCGGCATCCACGGCCTCCTGCCCGCCCGCACCCACCTTGCCGGCCCAGCGAACCACCCTCGCTTGGCCAAAGCCTCGCACGAACCGGGCGATGTCCTCCCGACCGCCGGCCGTGCCGTCGTCGAGGAGGACCGGGAATCGAACCTGCGGCGTCCAGCGACCGATCGCCTCGATGTACGCGCTCGCTGTCGGAACGATGACAACGAACGGGGCCGTCGGCCAGGCTCTGCGCACGGAATCGACACGCACGCCTAGCTTCGCGGCGGGGGGCAGGTCCTCGTATCGGACAGGTTTGCCCTCTTCGGGCTGAGGCCTGGCGAGCATCCCGCACAGCACAGTCGCCAAGAGGATCATGCCGGACTGTAGAACAGAGGGCGGCAAGGGGCCGCGAAACCCCAATGCAAAGGGCCACAGCCCGAGGTTCGAGCCGTGGCCCAGTCATGATTCGGTCGTGCAAGTCGTTTAGAGAACGGCCTTGAGCGCCGTCGCGGGCTTGAAGCCGCAGGTGGTGCTGGCGGCGATGGACATGGGCTGCTTAGTCACGGGATTGATGCCGTTGCGGGCCGCCCGTTGACGCTTCACGAAGGTTCCAAAGCCGGCGAGGGCAACCTTGTCCTGCTTCTTGATGCCCTGGGTGATGCAGTCGAGAACAGCTTCAACCGCCTTACCGGCGTCCGTCTTGCTGGTGTTCATGTTGGTCGCAACCTGATCGATCAACTCGCCCTTGTTCATGTGAGAATCCCCGATGGGAGGCGCGGCGAAGGACCGATCCCCGGACCCGGCTCGCGTCTCGGTGCGTTCTGAGCGCTGGTATCGGCCCGATGGGCCAGAATCGGCCAGAAAGCGAGGATTGTCACGGGGGTATGATGATGCCGTGGCCAAGACCGCTACCCAGACAAAACCTGAAAATGCCATCGATCAGCCTGTCCCCTGGAACGTCGTGCTGCTCGATGATGACGCCCACACCTACGAGTATGTCATCGAGATGATGCAGAAGGTGTTCGGTTTCTCCATCGAACGCGGATTCAAGATCGCCCAAGCCGTCGACACTGACGGCCGCGCGATCTGCATGACCACTCACAAGGAACACGCAGAACTCAAGCGCGAGCAGATCCTGGCGTTCGGGCGGGACCCCAGGATGGAGAACAGCCAGGGCTCCATGTCCGCCATCATCGAGCCTGCCGAGTTCGGCGGCGACGACCACGACGAAAACCCGGACTGAGCCTCAACAGTCGTACTTGCCCGTCTCGGCGCCGTCACTCGTCGCGAACGTGTAGGTGTTCATCTTCGAGATCGGCGGCGAGTACATGTGCAGGGTGATCAGGTCCAGGCCCGGGGCCTGCATGTTGGCGACCTGGTGGATGTCCGCATCTTCCGCGGCACACACATAGCCCGGCTGCATCTGCATCGTCTGCACGGGGCAGATCAGGCCCGACGGGGTCTTGATACACCGAATTTCGGTTCCCGTGCCCTCGATGACCTTGAACGCGCAGCTCACGCCGGCGTGATCATGGATCGGCGTGCAGTGCCCGCTGCGCCAGCACAGCGCCAGGAGCTCGAACCAGTCCGATCGGGCGATGGTGTTGCGCTTGTAGCCGCCGGGATTGAACAGGCAGCTCTCGCTGATGTCAGCGCGGGAGACGTCGACCTCCGTGAGCAGCCGCGTGAGTACGGCAAGGTCCGCCCGCGAGTTCAGCGATTCGAGATAGCTGACAAGCTTGCCGAGCTTGGGAAACCGAAGCGCGGCTTGGCGACACGAGGTTTCAGCGATCGCGGGCGTCATGTCTGTCATCGTATCTCAGGATCGACGCGCCGCAGACAGGGTTTTCACATGGATTCCCTTGTTGTTCGTCGTTCCATCGCCGCATGCCCCGGCCTGCCCGAGGATCCCCTAGGCCCTGCCCTCGGCCGCCAGTTCCTCCTTGAGCGCCGCGGCGAGGTACTCGTACTGCTCCATCGAGTTGTAGAGCTGCGCGCTGATGCGGAAGAGCCTCCGCCCGTCACCCGCGATCGACCACAGCGGAACCTGGATCCGGTGTTTCTCCACCAGAACGTCCTGTAACGCGTCGTGATACTTGCTCGGCCTGGCGAGCAGCCGCGCGGTCCTCGCGCCGTCGTGTGGCGGCAGGAACAGAGTGGAAAGCGATCCGATCATGGACTCCGGGGCCGGCGGTTCCACACCGAGTTCGCGGCAGAGCATCCGGCGCGCCTTGATCACCAGGTCGTTGTTGCGTCGCATCACTTCGGGCCAGCCGCCGGGGATCATCGTTCCCATCGTGCGAATGGCCGCGGCGATGGACATGTACGGGGTGAGATCCCCCGTGCCGACGTAGTCGAACTCGGTCAGCAGATGCTTGCGACCGGGCTTGACCTTCTCGGCGTTGTTGGACAGAGCAAGAGGGCGGAAACCGCCCGGGATCTTCTGTCGGTCCTCGCGGATGTGAAGCAGCGCCGACCCCTTGGGTGAGCAGACCCACTTGTGGCAGTTGGCGGTGTAGAACGAAGCGCCCAGTGCCGTCAGGTCGAGTCCCGCCACGTGGCCCGGCGCATGGGCCCCATCCACGATGCACATGACACCCCGGCGTTCGAGCTCGGGAACGATGCGTTCGACGGGCAGGATCGCGCCGCTCGGGCTCGTCACATGGCTGATGAGCAGGACTCGGGTCCGCGGCGTGACCGCGTTCATCACCGCCGCGACGACCTCGTCGGGGCTCTTGAGCGGGAACGGCAGCGCGACCGACACGACCCTGGCGCCCGTTCTCTGGCCCGTTCGCCGCATGGAGTTCATGCACGCGGGGTATTCGTGCCCGGTCATCAGGATTTCGTCGCCGTCCTTGAGCACGCCCTGGAGGTTCATGAGAACCGTGGCAACCCCCGTTGTGGCGTTGGGGACGAAGACCAGGTCTTCACCGCGGCAGTTCACAAAGGCGGCCAGCGCCGTTCGCGACTCATCGATCAGGCCGTCCATGTCCTGGACAAAGAACCGCACAGCCTCTCGTTCCATGCGCTCGCGCAGGCGGGTCTGGGCGTCGAGCACAGCGCGCGGGCAGGCGCCGAACGAGCCGTGGTTGAGATACACGGTCTCCGGGTCGAGGGCCCAGCACTTCCAGAGATCGGAGGGACGGGGGAGGGTGGGTGTCACGCCGGTAGAGTAGAGTGTGTCGCGGCCGGAGCAGGCCGATGCGGGGCGGATGTCGCGGGACAACGCTCGCTCGATCGGATACCGTACCGACCCGGAATCGGCTGGCTCCACGGAGCGGGAATGAAGTACGGCTTCCTCATCGACCATGACCGCTGCATCGGCTGCCACGCCTGCACCGTCGCGTGCAAGGCGGAGAACGACGTTCCCGTCGGCAACTTCCGCACGTGGGTGAAGTACGTCGAGAAGGGCGCGTACCCGGAAGTCCGCCGACACTTCGCCGTCCTTCGCTGCAACCACTGCACCAACGCCCCGTGCGTCAAGATCTGCCCCGTCAACGCCCTCGAGAAGCGCGACGACGGCATCGTGGACATCGACCGTGATGCGTGCATCGGCTGCCGCGCGTGCATGCAGGCATGCCCCTACGACGCGATCTACCTCAACGAGGACAAGGGCTCGGTCGAGAAGTGCCACTTCTGCGCGCACCGCGTGGAGAAGGGCCTCGAGCCGGCGTGCGTCATCGTCTGCCCGGAGACGGCGATCATCGCGGGCGACCTGCACGACCCCACCAGCAAGATCTCGCTGATGGTCAAGAACAACAAGACGCACATCCGCCGGCCCGAACAGCGGACGGGTCCCAACGTTCACTACAAGGGCGTCGAACCCGCGGCACTCCTGCCCGGCGAGCCGTCCCGCCCGTCTACCTACCTGTGGTCCGACCGCCCGGCGCACAAGCCAGACGCCTGGCCCATCAGCCTCCCGGTCCTCAAGAACACCCGGGTTGTCCTCGATGCGGGGCACAAGATCGAGTGGAGTTGGCCGGTCGCCCTGTACCTTGTCACCAAGGGAATCGCTGCGGGCGCTGGAATCCTGTCCCCGTTCGCCGCGTGGCTCGGCCTCACCGGCTGGGCCGCGGCCTATCTGCCCGAAGTCCTCGCGATGGTCTTCACGCTCGCGACCACCGCGCTCCTGATCGAAGACCTGAAGAAACCGATGACGTTCTACCGGTTGCTCACGCGCCCCAACTGGAACAGTTGGCTGGTCAAGGGCGGGATCATTCTCGGCGCCTTCGGCGTGACGTCCGGTGCAATCGTGGCGCTGCGACTGGTCAACATGCACTCTGCCGCGGATGCCTTGCGCTGGGTTCAGGCGCTGTTGGGCGTTGGAACAGCGGGATACACCGCGTTCCTTTTCGGCCAGTGCGAAGGCCGCGACCTGTGGCAAAGCAAGTGGCTCCTGCCCCACCTCCTCGCGCAGGCCGCCATGTGCGGTGGAGCCGCGCTCGCGCTGTTCAGTTTGAATCCCCTTCGGCTGGCGTACATCGTCGCGGCGGCAACCATCATGCACGCACTCATTTCGTGCATCGACCGCTTCGGGCATCACGCGACCACCAACGCCAAGCAGGCGGCGGCATTCCTGGGAACGCTCCGGATCGGCTGGATGGATCCGTGGAAGACCGGGCTGCTGCTCGGCTGCCTCGGCGCGATCGCGGCATTGATGGGCCTGTGGGTCGCCGCGGCGGCTCCCATACTCGTCGGCCTCTATCTGTATGAATGGGCGTATGTTCGTGCAGGCCAGTTGCCTCCGCTCTCGTGACTGAAGAAGGTGAATCGTCGATGATCGACCCGCCCGGCATGAACGTGACTCCGCTCGAATCCTTCCCGCCGATCGATGAGTGGGACGACTGGGCGGGCTACGACGCCAAGGCCTGGCCGCGCAAAGTCGAGAAGCGGTACATGCTTGTCCCGACGACGTGCTTCAACTGCGAGGCGGCGTGCGGGCTCGTCGCGTACATCGACAAGTCGAGCAAGGAAATCGTCAAGCTCGAGGGCAACCCGTATCACCCGGGGTCGCGCGGCCGCAACTGTGCCAAGGGGCCTGCAACGCTCAACCAGATTCAGGACCCGGAACGAATCCTGTATCCCCTCCGGCGCGTCGGCCCTCGCGGCAGCGGGAAGTTCGAACGGACCACGTGGGATGAAGCGCTGACCACGATCGCCAAGCCCATCCGTGCCGCGATCATGGAGAACCGCCGCACGGAAGTCATGTACCACGTCGGCCGCCCCGGCCACGACGGGTACATGGATCGCGTCCTCCAGGCCTGGGGCGTTGACGGCCACAACTCGCACACCAACGTCTGCTCATCGGCGGCCCGCGTCGGCTACGCGACGTGGATGGGCGCCGACCGGCCCTCGCCGGATCACGCCAACGCCAAGTTCATTCTCCTCCTTTCCTCACACCTCGAAACGGGACATTACTTCAACCCCCACGCCCAGCGCATCATCGACGCCAAGAGTGCCGGCGCCAAGATCTGCGCCGTCGATGTCCGTCTCTCAAACACGGCCTCACTAGCAGACTACTGGCTCAGCCCCTGGCCGGGCACCGAAGCCTTTCTGCTTCTCGCCATGGCCAACGTCATTATCAACGAGGGCCTGTACGACCGGAAGTTTGTCGAGACGTGGGTGAACTGGCGGGATGTCCTCAAGGTCAAGGGCGGTTCAACGTTTGACGACTTCATCGCCGCCCTGAAACAGCATTACGCCGGCTTCACGCCGCAGGCGGCGCAGAAGGAATGCGATGTTCCGGCGGAGAAGATCGTCGTCATCGCCCGCGAAATCGCCGCGGCCGGAAGCCGCTTCGCCGCACACGTCTGGCGCAACGCCGCTGCGGGCAACCTCGGCGGCTGGCAAGTCTCTCGCTGCCTGATGCTCATCTCCGCGCTCGTCGGCGCGGTCGGCACGCCCGGCGGCACCAACCCCAACACCCGCGACAAGTTCGTCCCCCCGCCGTTCCTGAAACCGCCGCCGCAAAACGTCTGGAGCGAACTGCTCTACCCGCGCGAATACCCGCTCGCGTATCACGAACTCTCCTATCTGCTTCCGCACATGCTCAAAGAAGGGCGCGGCAAGATCGCCGCGTACTTCACCCGCGTCTACAACCCCGTCTGGACCAACCCCGACGGCATGATGTGGGAACAGGTGCTCCGCGATGAGAAACTCATCGGGCTGCACGCGGCCATCACGCCGGTCTGGTCCGAGACCGCGCAGTACGCCGACTACGTTCTGCCCACCGGCCTCGGTGCTGAGCGCCACGACCTGATGAGCCAGGAGACCCACGCATCGCAGTGGATCAGCTTCCGGCAGCCTGTTCTCCGCACCATGCGCGAGCGCCTCGGCGAGCGGTTCGAGTGGACGCACCAGGCCAATCCCGGCGAGGTCTGGGAAGAGGACGAGTTCTGGATCGCGCTGTCCTGGAAGATCGATCCCGATGGATCACTCGGCGTCCGCAAGTACTTCGAATCGCCCTACCGCCCGGGACAGCGCATCGGCGTTGATGAGTATTACCAGTGGATCTTCGAGAACTCGGTCCCGGGATTGCCCGCCGCGGCCGCCGCCAAGGGCCTCAAGCCCCTGGAATACATGCGGCGGTTTGGTGCGTTCCTCGTCAACGCCGACACGTACCACGGGCACATGGAAGAGCTGCCGGCCAAGGAGCTCGCGGGCGCTGAGCCCGATGCCGCGACGGGCGACGTCCGCAAGTCCGGCAAGACGATCGGAATTCTCGCCGAAGGCAAGCCTCGAGCGGGCTTCAAGACACCCACCAAGCGGCTCGAGATTTACTCGCAGACCATGGCCGACTGGGGCTGGCCCGAGTACACGATGCCCGCGTACATCGAGAGCCATGTCAATCGCAAGCGATTCAACCCCGAAAAGGGTGAATACGCCCTCATCCCGACATTTCGCCTGCCCACGCTCATTCACACGCGCAGCGGCAACTCCAAGTGGCTCTACGAACTTTCAAACTCCAACCCCGTCTGGATTCACCCGGAAGACGCCCGGCGAATCGGTGTAGAGCTCGGCGAGATGGTCCGAATCACCACCGACATCGGCCACTTCGTCAACCGCGTCTGGGTCACCGAGGGCATGCGGCCCGGCGTCGTTGCGTGCTCGCACCACCTCGGCCGGTGGCGGCTCTTTGAGGATGTCGGCACCGACCGCTGGGCGAGCGCCCTGGTCACGAAGGAAGAGCCGTCTCCCGGCGTCGTCAAGTTCCGCCGCCTCGCGGATGTCGGCCCGTTCAAGAGCACCGACCCGGATTCCAAACGCGTCTGGTGGACCGACGGTGGCGTTCACCAGAATCTGACCTTCCCCGTCCACCCATGCCCCGTTTCCGGGATGCACTGCTGGCACCAGGCCGTCCGCGTCGAGCGGGCCCGCGATGGCGACCGCTACGGCGACGTCGAAGTCGACACGAACAAGTCCATGCAGGTCTACCGCGAGTGGCTCAAGCTGACTCGGCCCGCGCCGGGCCCGGGCGGCCTGCGCCGGCCGCTCTGGCTGGGACGGGCCGTCCGCCCCACGGACGATGCCTATCGAATCTCGCACGAACGTCCCTCGCTCGTTCCCTGTTAGGCTTTCCGTCGTCCGCCCTCACGCGGGAGCCGATGTTGCCCGTCGAACAGATGATCGCTGTCGGACTGATCGGCCTCATCGCGGGTCTTCTTGGCGGCATGGCGGGCGTTGGTGGCGCGGTCTTCATCCTTCCCGCACTCCACGTGATCTACAGCCCGCTGCTCTTTGGTGAGCCCGCCGATCCCCAGGTCCATCACCTGTACATGGCCGCGGGCATGGTCGTCAACGTCGCCATTTCCCTTCCCGCGGCCATCCAGCACCATCGCGAGAAGGCCGTCCGAGTTCCTCTGCTCCGATGGCTCGTGCCGCTGACCGCTCTGGGCATGGCCGGCGGCGTCCTTTTGTCGAACCAGCTGAGCGGCCAGACACTGCAGGTCATGCTGGCGATATTCCTCATCCTCTATTGCACGTGGAACCTCAGCATCATTGTCCGGCCGCGACGGCGCTCATTCAGTGGTCAGGGACGCATCGAGAGGGCGACCCCGACGAAGCTCGGCGTCAGCGGGTTCTTCACCGGATCCATCGGCGGCATGCTCGGTTTGGGTGGCGGGTTTCTTCTGGTGCCCTTGCTTCAACTGGTCTGCAATCTCCGCCTCAAGAACGCGATCGCGACGAGTTCGGCCGTGCTCTGCATCACCGCGGCCATCGGCGCAGTTCTCAAACTGTCCACGCTTCCCGAACACCACGAAAGCGTGGGCAGTGCGCTCGCCTTTGTCGGCCTGTTGGCGCCGACGGGCATCATCGGGGCGCTGCTCGGAGCCAAGTGGGTGCACGCCATGCCCGTCACCGCCGTCCGCACCGTCATGACCCTGCTCATCCTGGCCGCCGCGACCAGGCTTCTTTGACAGCGATCACATGAGCCGCCACGGAAAGCTGGTTGGGACCAGCTCCGGCCGGTCGTGAAGCCATCCCACCAGCCATTCGAAGGCGTCCACCAGCCGCGGCCCGGGACGGTTGAACATCTGGTTGCCGTCCACGATGGCGACACGGCCCTGCCTGACCGCGGGGAGCTCGTTCCACCAGGTCTTCTCCGACAGCTCCGCGGCCATTTCACTCGCCCTGTCGAGCGGGATGCCGCACGGGCACACGATGATCGCGTCAGGCCTGGCCCGCTCCAGGTCCTCAGCTTCGACCTGTCGCGAGGGACCCGCCTTCCGCGCCCACGCCTGGGGGCCCGCGGCCGCGCCCGAGTTTGGATCCGGCGTCGTCGGGTTGAGCGGGTGCCTCCCGCCCGCCCGCTCGATCAACTGCGGCGTCCAATGGCCGCCAATGAAAAGTGGCTCGGTCCACTCCAGAAAAACGACGCCCGGCCCATCTGTATACGGGTTGACGTGGTCCGCCGCACGCCACAGTCGCTCCTTGAGCGTGACCGCCTCGGCCGATGCCCTCTCCGCACGTCCCGCCGCCTCCCCGACGCGCAGGACATCGTCCAGAACGTCTTCCAGCCCAAGGGGGTTCAGACTCAGCACGCGAGGGCGGGGGTCCATCGACTTCGCCACCGCCCGCACCGCGGCCAGGTCGATGGAACAGACCTTGCACAGGTCCTGAGTCAGGATCAGGTCGGGCCGGAGCCGATGAAGAAGGTCGGTGTCGAGGGTGTAAAGGGACTGTCCCTCACCCAGATGACTTCGAACGACCGAGTCGATCTCGGCGGGTGTTGCTCCCAGAGGGGTTCGAGGCCCCGTCAGGACCGGCACGGAGGACACGGATGCCGGGAAGTCGCATTCATGAGACCGGCCCACCAGAAACTCTCGGCCGCCAGCCAGGCAGACGATTTCGGTAGCGGATGGCAGGAGACTGACGATTCGCATCGATTGAGACCCCCGAGCGCCAGCCCGGAAGGCCGCCCCGGGGACAGGCCGGGCTTGGAGTCGCTATAACGGTATTCTGGAGAACTCGCCGTGCCATCGACAAGACACCCTTCCCTTTGCGCTTCCATTCTTATCGCCCTCGCCGGGGGACTTCTCGCCTTCGCCCCTCCCCTCAACGCTCAGGAACAGCCCGAGTCCCCCGATGCGCGCGCCAAGCGCGAGCAATATGAACGAGAACAGGGCATGGACCCGGTCAAGCGCAAGGAGGCCGAGGCGGCCGCGGCGGCAGCCGCTTCCGGTCGCATCAAGGCCCAGCCCGTGACCCCGAGCGGCCAGGCCGTTGCGAATCCCAAGGCACCAAACCCATCCGCCGCCCAGGGAAGCGCGAGCGGCTCGGCCCGGGGTCCCGCCAAGGGGCCCGGTGTGACCGTCAGCGGTGGAGCAGCCAACGGCCAGCCCGGGGCCGGACACGGCGGCCAGGCTCTCAAGGCCGACGAGGTTTCACTAGTGGCCTATTCCGAGGGCATCGACCTCAAGGTCCTGATCGAATACGTGGCCGACACGCTTCAGATTAACGTGGTCGCGGCGGACGACCTGCAAGGCACCGTGGTCCTCAACGCCCCTGTCGTCGTCAAGCGCTCGGAGCTGCTCACCCTGCTCGACGCCCTGCTGGAGCAGCATGGGTACACGATCATCCTCGACGCCCAGTCCGGCTTCTACAAGATCCTCAAGCTCGACAACGTGACCGTGACGTTCGATACCGAGCGGGCGACGACCCGGATCATCGCCACGCCGACCATCCGGCCCTCATCCCTCTCGGACGTGATATCTCAGCACATGGGCATGGTCGTTGCTGCCGGAGGACAAGGCCGCAGCCGGATCAACTACCTCGACGACCTCAGCGTCATCGTCGTCACCGATTCTCCCCGTCGTATCGACACCATCCAGCAACTGGTCAACACGATCATGGCCCGCGCCAATGATCAGATCTTCATCCGCTTCGACCTTGAGCATCTCGCGGCGTCTTCTGCGCGCAACCGGGTGCTCGAGCTCGTGGGCCGCTCTTCAAGTACGGGACTACCGCAGGGCAATGCCCCGGGCCAGCCGCTGACGGGACTCGCGGGCGGCAACTTCGACAATCTCGCCGATCGCCTCACCGCGGATGCGCAGGGCAACGCTCTGATTCTCCGTGGCTATCCGGAGGAAGAGGCCAAAATACGGACGCTGCTGGCCGTCCTCGACAAGCCCAACGGCATGGAATACAAGCAATACTTCGCGGGGTCCGCCGCGCTGCAGATTGCCCAACTGGCGGAACGCTTCGGCTTCGGCACCGTCGAGACAGTGGAGACCACGGCCGCCCAGAACCAGGCCGCGGGAATCCAGCCCGGGGCCCTCCGCGCCAATCAGCCGGGACTGAACCTGCTTCAGGGGAATCAGGCCGCGACGCTGGGAGGCCCGGTGCTCGTGGTTGACCCTTCGCGGGGCGCCATCACCTACAACGGCACGGCCTCACAGCAGGGCGCGATCCAGAAGCTCATCGCTTCGTTCAACCCTCAGCTCGAGGTCGTCGAGTTCCGCGCGTACAAGATCAAGAACATGCCCGCCTCGGACATGGCCGACCTGCTGCAGGGGCTCATCTTCAACGAAGAGGTCTCCCGCTCGGACGGGAACTCGTTCCTCCCCGGGTCCAATCGCCGGTCGTCTCGGTCGAACTACCAGGATCGAAATTCCGGCGGATCTCGACTGAACCGGAACAACTCGAACCCGGGCGGAAACGACTTCCAGAACCAGGGCACCCGCGGCAACACCGGCCGCACCAACTCCAACCAGAACCGCGGCTCGTTCAGCGTCGGGGGAAGGCCCGGCGGCGCCCTCGCCGTCAATCCGGGTGGTGAAGCCTCGCCCGACGGCGTGGCCGCGGTCGGTGGCCAGGATGTGTTCCTTCTCGCCGACGAAGCCAACAACCAGGTTGTCGTCAAGGCGACCTCGCGCGACCACACGCAGATCGCCAAGCTCATCGACAAGCTCGATCAGCGCCGTCCGCAGGTCAACATCGAGGTCCAGATCGTTTCGGTCTCCGCCACCGACGACTTCCGCCTGGCGTTTGAAGTTCAAGGCGTGTTCGATCGCGGCCGGGACGGCGCCCTGAACACGAACTTCGGTCTCGGAACCTTTGCCGGAACGACGACCGGGACCACCACCTCCAACGGGAACTTCGTCGGCCCCAAGAGCGTCGTGACCAGCCTCGCCGGCCTGACCGCCGCGGTCGTTCGGTCTGATCACGTCCCGATCATCATGACGGCGCTCAAGCGCAACGCCGACACCCGGATCCTTTCCAGCCCGCAACTCCTCGTCGACGACAACGAGTACGCCGAAATCGTCAGTCTCGATGAACAGCCCACCACCGGCACAGACATCGGAACATCGACTTCAACGACCTCGTTCACCGGCTACGAGAGCGCCGGCACCAGCCTGTCGGTGACGCCCAGCATCTCCGAGGGCGGCTACCTCCGGCTCGAGTACGAAATTGAGCTTTCCAACTTTGTCGGCACCTCGACCAACGGCGTCCCCGCCCCCAAGCAGACGCGCAACGTCAGTTCGTCCAACGTCACCATCCCGGGAAACGCCACCATCATCGTCGGCGGCATCAAGGTCGATTCCGACGGAAAGACCATCGTCAAGGTCCCTCTGCTCGGCGATATTCCGATCCTGGGCAAACTCTTCAGCGACACCAACAAGAACCGGACTACCACCCGCCTCTACGTCTTCATCACTCCCCGGATCATGCGCGACATCAACGGGGGCGACGTCTCACTGCTTACCCGGGGCCACGCCGCGGACGCCGGCGTGGAAGTCGATGGCCCGAAGCTCAAACCCGTGATGATGGAGTTTAACGAAGCGCCCAAGCCCATCTTGCCCGCCTCTGCCGTGCCTTCCGATCCTGTACCTCCCACCGCCGCCAAACGTGAAGAATCTGGCGAAGGAGCCCAGCGCTGAGCCCACGCCCAGACCAACTCTCCGTCCGCAACGGCGGGACGACCGCTCTCGCCCTTTCCTCGGGCGAGTGGGGCCGCATCGCCGAGCTCCTCGGTCCGCTCAAGATCGCGCCCGACCAGCTCCGCAAGTTCGCGGCCGAAACCGGCTCCGATGACGAGCCCTGGGATGTGCTGCTCACCATGCTCGCGCTCGACGAGCACACGGCCCTGCTGAAGCTCGCCGAGCGCACCGGCCTTCGCTTCATCGCCGAGCCTCGGCTGCACGAATCCGCCAGTCGCTATTACGAGGTGGTGCCGCCGGACGTGGCCCGCCGTCACCACATCGCGGGCCTCGAATCCGACGGCCGCACGATGACGGTCATCACCGCTCAGCCCATGCAGCCCGCGACCTTCGCCCGCATCGAGGAAAATCTCGGCCTCCCTCTCAAGATCGTCCTCTCCCCTCGGGCCGGCGTCGCCAACCTGATCAACCGCGGCTATGAGCAGCGCCAGGACCTGGTCACCGAAATCATCGAGGAAATGCCGCTGGATGAAGCGGCCATCGCCACCGCCGCGGGCGCGATCGGCCAGGCCACGGACCTCCTCCAACTCGCGCGGCAGACACCCGTCATCCGCCTCGTGAACATGATCCTGTTCGAGGCCCTCCGCCGGCGCGCCTCGGACATCCACGTCCACCCGCTCGAAACACGCCTGGTCATCCGCTTCCGCATCGACGGCATGCTCCTCGATGCGTTCAGCCCACCGCTCTCGCTCGCTCCGGCGATCAGCTCGCGTCTCAAGGTCATGACCGAACTGGACATCGCCAACCGCCACAGCCCGCAGGACGGCCACACCACCGTCCGCATCGGAAGCCACAAGATCGACATCCGCATGTCGGTTATCCCCACGATCTACGGCGAGCGCATCGTCCTCCGCCTGCTCGACCAATCCCAAACTCAGCTCTCTCTCGACCAGGTGGGCATGGCGCCGGCGATGCAGCAGGGCCTGGTGTCGCTGATCGACCGGCCCAACGGCATGGTCCTCGTCACAGGCCCCACGGGCTCGGGCAAAACCACCACGCTCTACGCCGCACTCGGCAAGGTCGACCGCGGCAGCCGCAACGTGATGACCATCGAAGACCCCGTCGAGTATCACCTCGAGGGAATATCGCAGATGCAGGTCAATCCCAAGCGCAACGTGACGTTTGCGACGGGGTTGCGCTCTCTGCTCCGTCAGGACCCCGATGTCATCCTCGTCGGCGAAATCCGCGACAAGGAGACCGCCGAACTGGCGATCCAGGCCTCGCTCACCGGTCACCTCGTGCTGGCCACGCTCCACACCAACGACGCCCCCAGCGCCATCCCGCGGCTCGTGGATATTGGCGTACCTCCCTACCTCATCACCTCTTCCCTGCTCGGCGTCCTCGCCCAGCGTCTCCTTCGCCGAGTGTGCAAGTCCTGCGGAGGCACCGGCAAGGAACTCGCCGGCGAACGCTGCCACGCGTGCTATGGCACGGGCTACAAGGGCCGCCTCGCCGTCTACGAAATCATGCTCATGACCGAGGAACTCCGCCGCCTCACCGGCCAGAACGCCGACTCGGTTTCGCTCTCCGACGCGGCCAAACGCGGCGGCTTCCAGAACATGCACGTGGACGCCGAGGCAAAGGCCCGGGCCGGTGTCACGACGATGGACGAAATCAAACGAGTTCTGTTCTGAATCCCGGAGGGTCATCCGGCGACGCCCGGGCGTGCTTCAAGGGCGCGACATCCGTTGCGAGAGCAGGAACGCCAGTTCCAGCGACTGGTGATAGTTGAGCCGCGGGTCGCACGCTGTCGCATAGTTTGTGGACAGCCCCGCTTCCGTCACGCCTGCGGCGCCGCCGATGCACTCGGTCACATCCTCGCCCGTCAGCTCAAAGTGAACCCCGCCCAACCGCGAGCCCGAGGCGCGGTGCGCCTCCGCCGTCCTGTCGAGTTCTTCCAGAATGGCATCGAACGACCGCGTCTTGAGCCCGCTCCGCGTCGCGATCGTGTTGCCGTGCATCGGGTCGCACATCCAGAGGACCCGTCGCCCCGCCCGCTGCACGCGTTCCACCAAGTGTGGCAGCACATTCTGCACCGCCGAGGCCCCCAGCCGCGTGATCAGCACGAGTTTCCCCGGTTCATTCGCGGGGTTGAGCGCATCCACAAGCTGCAGAAGTTCATCGGGCGCGACGGTCGGCCCGAGCTTGACCCCCACGGGATTCCGGACACCCCGGAAGAACTCGATGTGCGCCCCATCCAGACGCCGCGTCCGGTCTCCGATCCACGGCAGGTGCGTGGTGAGGTCGTAAAACCCTTCCCGCCGCGGCACACGCCGGGTCTGGGCCGACTCGTACAGGAGATTGAGCCCCTCGTGGCTCGCAAAGAACTCCATCCGGGTCAGGTCGTTGACCGCCCGCTCACCGAGAGCTTCCATGAACTTCAAGCCGTCCGCGAGGTTCCGCGTCATCGCCTCGTATTCGCGCCGCAGTTCGGGCGGGAGGGATGCATGTTTCAGGAACGAAAGGTCCCAGTACTCCGGGTGGTGCATGTCCGCGAAGCCGCCATCCACCAGCGCACGGATGAAGTTCAGCGTCATCGCGGCGTGCTGGTAAGCCCGCACCAGCATCCGCGGCTCCGGAACCCGGGCCGGGGCAGTGAACTCCGCGCCATTGACCAGATCACCGAAGTAGCTTGGCAACGTGTCACGCCCGCGCGTTTCCGTCGGGCTTGATCGCGGCTTGGCGTACTGGCCCGCGAATCGCCCGATGCGCACGACCGGGATTTTCAGGCCGTGCACCAGGACGAGCGACATCTGCAACAGGATCTTGAGTTTGCTGGCGATGGCCTCGGGCCGACAATCCGATAGCGTCTCGGCGCAGTCGCCTCCCTGAAGGATGAATCGCTTTCCTTCCTGCGCTTCGCCGACAAGGCCTCTCAGCCGCTCGATCTCCCAGCTGGTTACAAGCGGCGGCAGACTGCGGAGCTTTTCAAGTGACGCGTCGAGCGCTTCCCGGTCTGGGTATGGCACTTCCTGCGCGTTCGGCAGGCCACGCCACGAATCGGGCGTCCAAACGGTCGCTTTGGCGGTAACAGCGGGCACCGGCGGGAGGATAGGTCGCGGGGTGTGCACGGTCCCGCGGCACGAGGTTGGAGGCAGTTCGGGTGGGGCGTGAGCGGCCTCCCACGACCGGGGAGGTTTTTTCTGGACCCGCACTTATCGGGGCCGCGTGAAGTGCCGATTCGAAGCAGAGCGAGCGGTTATCCCGCGCGGTGCGGGGTTTCGCGAGCGACCGGGGCAACCCGGAACAAGGTATGGGGCGTCCGGAAGTAGGAACGCCCGACACTGGAGCCACAGATGCCGAGCCGCAGGACCTATCGCACGACGCGGACCACCAAGCACGCGTCGAAGAACCGCAAGAACTGGAAGAAGAAATGGAAGAAGACGGCGAGCAAGACTTCGAAGAAGTCGTCCTCGAAGCGCTGGAGCAGCAAGAAGGCCCGCGCCTCCGCGAAGAAGTCGAGCGCCCGCAAGAGCTGGAAGAAGAACAGCTGGAACAAGGCCTGGGGCAAGACCACGCGCAAGGCCTCGGCCAAGCGTCGCAAGACGACCAACAAGCGCCGCGCCTCGAGCAAGCGCCCCTCCGCCCGGAAGAACTTCACCTTCCCGACCTGGAACTACCGCTCCAGCCGCAAGGCCGCCTGATCGAACTTCGACCATGGATGGTCAGAGAACCCCGGTCACGAGGCCGGGGTTTTTCGTTGATTCCTCGGACGGGACTATCGTTCCTCGTGGACCCCGACGACCACGTCTGCCTGTGCTTCCATGTGAGCCTGCGAAAGATCAGGACCTACCTTCAGGTCGAGAATCCGCCCGTCGCCTCCCTGATCTCGGAGTGTCTCTCGGCCGGCACCGGTTGCCAGTGGTGCGTCCCCTTTCTCAAGCATCTCCACGCCCAGCACGTCCGCGGGGAGACGCCGGACCTCAAGATCTCGCCGGAGAGGTACGCCAAAGAGCGCATCAACTACCACGCCAGCGGCGAGCGTGACGCCGGGACGGTCCAGGATGCGACGGAAGACGGTTCATCGCCCCCGGCGTGAAGGCCCATCTCGAGAGTCCGCCGGCGTTCCCCGTGTGCGCTTCTTTGCGGGCAGCGCCTCATCCCCGATCCAGATCAGCACCCGGACAATCCAGATCGCGAGGAACACAAAGACCAGCAGCAGGCCCCGCGGCAAGACGTTGTACTGCAGAAACGCATACCCGAGCAGGCCCATCAGCCCGAGCGGGATGAGAAGCATGACCAGTCCGGCCGTCACGCCGATGCGGCCGTCGCGCCGGAGCTTCTTCTGGTGCGCCCGTGAATCCTCGAGATCAAAGTTGAAGTCGCGGACATCGAGTGCCCGCCCGCATTCCGGGCAACGCATATCACGCAACCCGAAAATCGGGTAACCGCAATCGGGGCAGCCGGGACCGGACGCCTTCGCCATCCCCACAGCGTATCACAGACATTCGCCGGCACACAACACCGGCGCGTACACGAAACCGTGGACGACCGTGCTTCACCGGCCGAAAGAACGAACTCAGGCCTCGAGCGTCCGCAGGGCCAACCCGTTCTCGGCCAGCCGCTCCTTGACTTCCGACAGCGACGTCGCGCCGAAGTTCTTGACGCCCATGAGCTCCGCCTCGGTGTGGCTGGCCAGGTCGCCCAGCGTCTGGATATTGAGGAGCTGGAGTGCCTTGCGGGCCCGGACCGAGAGCTGCAGGTCGCTGACGGTTTTCGCCAGCGCCGCTTCCTTGCCGCTGCCCTTGAGCTGGTCGGCGATCTGCCGGCGGGCCGCGCGGTGGGCGTCATCCGAACCCTGGCCAAGCTTGAGCCCCTTGGCCGAGAGCATTTTCTTGATCTCGGTCAGGCTCGACTCACCGAAGTTCTTGTACGTCAGCAGCTCGGCCTCGCTGATGCGGAGCAGATCGCCGAGCGAGCGGATGTTCATCTTCTTCAGGCAGGTGCGGGCCCGGACCGACAACTCAAAGTCGGTCACCGGTGTATCGAGCAGCGCCTTGCGCTTCATGATGTCGCGCTCGCCCTCATCCTCGATGGTCATCTCGCGGCTGGCCTGCACATCCTTCATGTACAGCTTCGCCCTCGTGTGATTGGGCATCGTCTCGAGAATCTGCCGCAGGCACCGTTCCGAACGGGCGTAATCCGCCCGGTCTTCATACATGATCGCGAGATTCATCAGCGCATTCACCGGGGCGGGCGCCCGCTCACACACGCGCTCGTACAGCGACAGCGCTTCATCCTCTTCACCCGAAAGATCCAGCCGGTACGCCAGCTCGAACATCGCCGACGGGTTCTGCGGGTCGGCCGCCACCGCCCGACGCAACTCGGCCACTTCGGTCTCCCTCTGACCTTCCTTCTCGGCCTTCTTCGCCGAGTCGTAGTACTTCGCGGCCGCCTTGGCGTCGCGCTGTGTCTCTTCCGAACCGATGACCATGTCGAGCGGGTTGGTCTGCGCCATCTCGCGGTGCTCCAAGTGCTGAAGGAAAGGGCCTCAAGTGTAGAACTGACGGGGGGTTGGGTCGAGGACCGGCCCCAAGGCCCCCTCCCCGCTCCGGCCGCTGTTTCCGCCTCAGTTGTTGAACAGGAAGTGGCACACGTCCGCATCCTGCATCACGTACGCCTTGCCCTCCACCCGCATCTTTCCGGCCTCTCGGATCGCCTTTTCACTGTGGTACTTCTCCAGGTCCGCCACGCTGTAGACCTCCGCCCGGATGAAGCCCTTCTCAAAGTCCGTGTGAATCACGCCCGCCGCCTGGGGCGCCGTCGCCCCGACCGGGACCGTCCACGCCCGGATTTCCTTTGGGCCGGCGGTGTAGTAGCTCTGCAGCCCGAGCAGGTGGTACGCCGCGTGGGCGACCGCGGCCAGCGCCGGCTCCTCCAGCCCCAAGGACTGCAGCATCTCCGCCCGTTCCGACTCGGCCAGCTCGGAGAGCTCGGACTCGAGCTTGGCGCACACCGCGATGACCTCCGATCCTTCCGCCTTGGCGTGCTCCCGGACCCTCTGGCACATTGGCGACTGGCCCTTGAGGTCGTCCTCATCCACGTTCATCAGGTACATCACCCGCTTGGCGGTGAGCAGGCCCAGGCTCTTGAGCTGCTTGGCCTGCTCGACATCATCGACCTTGAGCGTCCGGACCGGCTTCCCGGCCTGCAGCACCGGCTGCACTTTCTTCAGTGCCTCGAATCGTGCGATCGCTTCGGGCTCGCGGCTCTTGGCGGCCCGTTCCGCCTTGGTCAGCGCCCCATCCACGGTCTGCAGGTCCGCGAGCACGAGTTCCGTGTTGACGATCTCGATATCGCGCAGCGGATCAATGCTCCCCGACACGTGGAGAATGTCTTCTCCGCCCGGCGCCTTGATGAAGCATCGAACGACCTGGATGATGGCGTCCACCTCGCGGATGTGGCTGAGGAACTTGTTCCCCAGTCCTTCGCCCTCGCTCGCGCCCTTCACGATGCCCGCGATATCCACGAGCCTGAGTGCCGCGGGAAGGATCTTCTCCGACTTGATGAACTGGCTGATGGTCGCCAGGCGCGGATCAGGAATGGGCACCACGCCGACGTTGGGCTCGATGGTCGCGAACGGGTAGTTCGCCGCGAGCGCCTTCGCGTTGGTGAGAGCGTTGAAGAGTGTTGACTTGCCGACGTTGGGCAAGCCGACGATTCCGGCTTCCATGGCGAATGTCCCGATCGTGAGAGTGCAACGGACTTTTGAGGGGGCAATGCTAGGGGAGGAGGGCTATCGGACAGCGTGCGATGGCTTCTCGGACACCCCGGCGTCCGAGTATCCAAACCCCTCGAAAAAAGTACGCAAATTGCTGGCATCTGCCGGTTCCGGAAGTATGTTCCGCTATGTGAGGGTCTCTGCGCACAGCGGCGGCGACGTTCACAAGTCAGGTGTGGATAGGCCGGCGGCGGTTTCGCCGGCAATGGCCCGGAGAGCTAGGGAGCGAAAGAGATGAAAGCCATCACCGCGGTGACCGTGGGCACAGCGCTGTTGGTGTTCGCGTCTGCGGGCCTTGCCCAGCAGCGGACACTGCAGTTTGACATCAACAACCTTTCGTTCCAGGCCTTCAACTCGGGTGGGCAGGCGTCTGCCTTTGGCGGGCTGACCCATACCGGTCGCCTCGACCTCTTTGAAAACACCACGCTGAGCGAGTTGCTCTCGGTCTCACTGAGGACCGGAGTATCTCCCTTTCAGGTCCAGCCCAACTACACCGGCTCCCTGACCGACATGGCGATGTCCATCAGCCTGTCCAGCGGTCAGGTCACGGGCGGCACGCTCTCCTTTGACGTTAACGGCGGACCTGCTTCTGGCGGCGACCGCTACACCGCGAACTTCTCGGCATCGGGTTCCATCTCGTCCTACATCGGCGGCGGGTGGAAGGTTGAAGGACTCAGTTTCTCGGGAGCGTTCACCGACTCGGACTTCGCGGGTGTCCCGATCCCCGACTTCACCAATTCCCAGGGCGGCGGCACCTTCCTTACCGGCAGCTTCATCGCCTTCAAGATCCAGCCCAACGCCGGTGGAGCAGGCTTCGCGGACACCGACATCTTCGTCACCAATGTGCCCACCCCCGGGTCGATCGCGTGCCTGAGCCTCGGCGGGCTGCTCTGCTTCGGCCGGCGTCGCCGCTGACCCTGTTCGCGAACAATCATCGAAAGCCCCGTATGGGGCTTTTTCGATTGGCTCGTGGGCCCCAACCTCCTTAGACTCCTCTCACAACTGCGCCCGTAGCTCAGTTGGATAGAGCGGCGGTTTCCTTCGGCAAAGAGGGGCCCGGCCCGGGGGCGAGCACATGCTTGCCAGAACGGGCCGAGGCGAACCGGGTGAACTCGGGGAAGCCCACAGCGGATCGTCCGCCGGGTAATCCCGAGCCGAGCCGTCAGCGGGGCAGGTTCGAAGCGATGCGGTCACTCGCATCCTCCGGACCTCGCTGGCGGAAGGTGTAGAGACCAGCGGGTGAGCCGCCCCGGCGATACCCCCGCACGTGTCGCGTGACCGATCGCGACCGAAGCGCCCGGCGCCCGAGTCCGAACTTCCTCTCACCAGGACGTCCGGAAAGGGTGAAGAGATGGTCCGGCCCGGAGCGAAAGCTCTGGATCGCGCCGAAACCGCAGGTCGGAGGTTCGAGTCCCCCCGGGCGCGTTTGTCTCTTCGGTGCCTCACCGCTGAGGCATTTTGGCAACAGACCTTCCCGACGTGGTCACTCCGGCCACGTGCGGCACTCGGCCCGCGGGTTGCAACCCGCCTTGGTCCAATGGGACTTCGAAACTTCATATCGGACTCTCCCCGAGGACTCGCGTGCGCCTGCCTCGCGGCCGGCCTCGGCCTCTCCGGCGGATGCTCCGACACGCAGGCCATCCGCCGCGCCTACCGCGGCGAACCGATCGGCAACCAGGGCGCTGCCTGGGAGCTCGTGCTCGGAACCCCCGAAGCGCCGCCCGCGGCCGAGTGGGAGTACGCCCGGCTCGACGATTCGATGAACATACGCACGACCGCCGATGATCCCCCGGCGCTCGACGACATCCGCCGGCTCTATCTCAACCCGCGCCCCGACCAGGTTCTGTACTTTCAGCGGAATCACCGCTCGCGCTGGTAAAGAAAAAGACCCGGGCGCGAAGCCCGGGTCCTGGGTTTCAATCCTTTCAAGTCCGATCAGTCGCAGAGCGCCGACGCGGCCGGCGGTTGCACCTGCCGCAAGTTGAGCGTCGTCTCAATCCGGAAGTTGGACTGGGTCGTGTGCCGCTCGGCAAAGAAGAACTTGAGGCTGTAGACCTGGCCGTTGACCAGCCAGTTCAAGCGGTCAAGCTCGATGGTCTGCTGCACGGCCGAGTGCACACCGCCCAGGTCGATCACGAGCTTGCCGTCGATGAACACCCAGACGTCGTCGTCGCCCTTGAAGGTGAAGACGTGCCCGGCGTTGCGCTCGTAGGTGAACTCGGTGTCGATCATGTAGGTGAAGTGGAAGTTGTGCCCGCTGCTGTTGTAGTTGCCGTAGAGCTGGCCGTCGATCGGGAAGAACCCGTTCTTCGACATGTAGGTCGCGTCCAGGGTGTCGTCGAAGACGTACCGGTTCGTATTCGGCTGCCGAACCAGCGTGATCGGCACCGTGGCCTGAACGTTCATCCCGGGGACGTCCTTGAACCACTTCGAGAAGTTCTCGGCCGTGGTCGTCGACCCGCCGGTGGAGCTGGAGGCCGCCCCGGCCCGGTCCCCGGACTTCGCCGTGATGTAGGAACGGGGATTGATGATGTTGCGGCTGGAGGCGTCGCGCCACTCGGTGCTCACCTTGTAGCCCACCGTCTTGAATACGGGGACGCCGTCGCTGCCCAGCTGGTCCTGCACCTGCCCGATGTAGTGGGCATACCCACCCGTCGGCTGGCGCTCAAAGTCCGCGTGGCCGCCGGTCTGCCCGACCGCCTTGAAGTCGCGAACCGTACCCGCCAGGACCGCCTGGTTCGGCAGGTACGCATACGTATCCGTCACCGCGCTGGCCGGAGACGGACCCGACCACACAGCCATTCCTGCCGCGGCACAGATGCCGAGGATTCCGATGGCCGGGGTTGCGATCGTGCGTGCGTTCATCCGTATCCCTCCGATCCTGCCGGTGCCCGGCTATCCCCTCGAGGGAAGGCCGATCCCGGCTGTTGCGTCACTGTGAACTCTCGAATTCGATCCATTGCCAACACAGTCGAGCGGCCCGAATGGGGGTTGATCTGTAACGCCTGCGCAAGGCATGCCCGGCTTTGACCCCTGTCGGTTTCCACCCCACAAGCCCGGCGCGCGTCCGGACCGATGTATGATCGGACCCACGGATCGGGGCTTGGCGGGAGATTCACGGATGGACACCTTCGTCATTGAGGGCGGGCGGCGGCTCGAAGGCCGCATCACAGTCAACGGCGCTAAGAACGCGGCTCTGCCGCTCATGGCCGCCGCACTTCTCACCAACGAACCGGTCACCCTGCGCGATGTCGCCCCACTGGCCGACATCCGCAATCTCCAGCGCCTCCTGACCGAACTCGGCTGCCACAAGGCCGAGGCGGACCCCAACCACCCCAATGTGATGCGCCTGCACACGGCGGACGAGTCTTCCAGCCACGCCCGATACGAAATCGTCCGCACGATGCGGGCGGGTATTTGCGTCCTCGGTCCCCTGCTCGCCAAGCGAGGCGAGGCGAAGGTTTCCATGCCCGGCGGCTGCTCGATCGGCGACCGGCCGGTGGACCTCCACCTTCGAGGGCTCGCAGCCCTCGGAGCCCGCATCACCCTCAAGGGTGGTGACATCATCGCCGAGGCCCCCGCGGGCGGTCGCCTGCATGGGGCCAAGGTCTTCCTCGGTGGACCGTTTGGTTCAACGGTGCTGGGCACGGCGAACGTCATGTCCGCCGCGACCTTGGCCGAAGGCATCACCATCATCGAGTCCGCCGCCTGCGAGCCCGAAGTCGTCGACCTCGCGGATCTGCTCATGAAGATGGGCGCCCAGATTGAGGGCGCCGGCTCTCCCCGTATCACCGTCTACGGCGTCAAGGAACTCAAGGGCGCCGACCATCGCGTCATCCCGGATCGCATCGAGGCCGGTACCTACATGTGTATCGCCGCGGCCACCAACGGCAATATCACCATCGACAACTGCCCCCTCGACGCGATGATGTCGGTCACCGATCGCCTGGCCGCGGCAGGGGTCCACATCCGCCGGATGGGGCACAACCGCCAGGGCGACCCGGCTCCGGAAGACCCCATGCGCGTTTCGGTGCGCGTGACGTGCGACCGGATCCTCAAGCCCGTTGAGGTCACGACGCAGCCGCACCCCGGCTTCCCGACAGACCTCCAAGCCCAGCTCATGGCGCTGCTCTGCCTCGCCGAGGGCAACTCTGTCATCACCGAGAAGATCTTCCCCGAACGCTTCCTCCACGTCGCCGAACTCGCCCGGATGGGCGCCCACCTCTTCCGCCAGGGCCCCACCGTGATCATTTCCGGCGTGCGCAAGCTCGTCGGCGCCCCCGTCATGGCGAGCGACCTCAGGGCCTCCGCATCCCTCATCCTGGCGGGCCTCGCGGCCGAGGGCACCACCGTCGTCAACCGCATTTACCACCTCGACCGCGGTTATGAACGCATGGAGGAAAAGCTCAACATCCTCGGCGCCGCCATCGAACGTGTGGACGACAAGTCCCTTACCGACGACCAGCGCGGGGGGTGACTCTCGCCCGGGAGCAGATTGCTCCAGGGACGCGCGCCCTTCAGCGTTTCGTTCGGCGCGAATGGGACGATTCAAGGTTGTATCCAGCAACTCAGTTCTTGACTTCAACCAGCTCAACCTCGAACTCGAGCATGGAGTTGGGCGGAATGCCCGGCCGACCCGCCGCTCCGTACGCGAGCTCAGCCGGGATAATGAGGCGGCGCTTGCCACCCACTTTCATTCCCGGAATCCCTTCCTGCCAGCCCTTGATCACGGGCTGGGAAGCCATCGGATCGAGCGAGAACGTCGCCGGCTGACCGCTGTTGTAGCTCGAATCGAACTCCTGGCTGTTGACCGCGAAGGTACCGCGATAGTGGCACACGACCGTCGCCTTCTCGGGGCAGTCTGCGCCCGTGCCGATCTTGATGTCCTCGATGATCAGGCCGTTGGGCTTCTCGACGTGGCTCAGAGCCTTGTCCTTGGGCGGGTAGGCGTTGCCCTCGGCGTCCTTCCCGTTCATGGCGAGGAGTTCAACCGAGACGTAGAGATCGCTCTTGGCGGGCACCAGGGGCTTGCCGTCGGGACCCGGGATCTCCGTATCGCCGTACCCCAGTGCGTGCGGGATGATCATGCGGCGAACCCCGCCCACTTTCATGCCCAGAATGCCCAGCCGCCATCCCGTGACATTGAGCTGCGGCAGTGGGAACGTCACCGGCTTCTTGGCGCGGCTGGTGTTGAACACCGTTCCATCAATGAGCGTGCCGTGGTAGTTGATGGTGATCACCGCATCGGAGATGACCTCGGGACCCGTGCCCACCTTCAGGTCTTCAATCTCGATGGAGAACGTCGCTTTGCTCTTCTTCACGACCGCCATTTTCGTCCCGTCGGGCGCTTCGTACATCCCGTCGGTCGGCTGGCCCGGGACCGGAGCGGCCGGCGGTGTCGCAGGGGTCGCGGGCTTGTCGGCCGGCTTGTCCGCGGGCTTCGCGGGTTGCTTCTCGGCGGGCTTCTCAGCCGGCTTGTCATGCTGCGCGATCGCCGCGCCAGCAAAGCTGAGACAGACCAGGATGGCGGCGGTACGGCTGAACATGGAAAAGCTCCTTGATGCTCTGAAATGAAGGTCGTGATGGTAGGAACGCGGCCCCTACCGTTCCGGCGTGAGCACTCCCTCCCCGGCGAGCACCCCAACTCTTGCGATCACCCTTGGCGATCCCGGTGGAATTGGGCCGGAAGTGATTGTCAAGGCGCTCGCAGACCTCGACCTCCGCCGCCGCGCCCACTTTCGGCTCTACGGACCCGCCAAGGCCCTCCACGATGCCGCGGCCGCCGCCGGAATCAAACCATTTTGGCACGTCACTTCCACCCTGAACACCGTTGTCCCTCGTCCAGGGGTCAGTGAAGTCACCGTTCTTGATTATCCCGCGGCCGAACCCTTTCCGCACGAGTCCACCAAGGCCGGTGGCGACCTTTCGTTCCGCCTCGTCGAGGATGCGATCCTCGACGCCCGCCGCCCCGCCGCCGACGATCGCCACGTTGACGCCATCGTCACCGGCCCCATCAGCAAGCTCGCCTGGCAGATGGCCGGGCGCGGCCAATACCCCGGCCACACCGAGCTCTTCGCCACGCGATCCGGCGCCAAGCGGCACGGGATGATGTTCGTCAGCCCGCGCCTTCGCGTCATCCTCGCGACCGCTCACGTTCCGCTCATGCACGTCGGCAACGCGCTCACACCCGACAGGGTGTTCGATGCGATCGATCTCGGCAACGACGCCTGCAGGCAACTCGGCGTCGACCGGCCGCGCATCGCCGTCTGCGGCCTCAACCCGCACGCGGGCGAGGGCGGCATGCTCGGCGATGACGAGACTCGCGTCATCGAGCCCGCGATTCGCGCCGCGACCGAGCAGGGCATGAACGCCCGGGGGCCGTTCCCGGGAGACACGATCTTCAATGCCGCTCTTCGCGGCGACTTCGATCTCGTCGTAGCGATGTACCACGACCAGGGGCTGATTCCTATCAAACTGCTCGACCGCGACCGGGCCGTCAACGTCACCGTTGGCCTCCCGATGATCCGCACGAGCCCAGACCACGGGACCGCATTCGACATCGCGGGCCAGAACACAGCGGACCCGGGAAGCATGAAAGCCGCCATCGATCTCGCCATCCTTATGTGCGAGCGTCGACACTCTCCGGCCTAGACTCGCCCGCCCCCATGTCAACGATCGAATCACAACCCCTCAAGGGCCCGCCCTCCGAGCGCCCTCCCGTCCTTCGCGAGCCCTCGCCGCTGATGGAGCTTCTCCGCGTCGCCGCGCCGACCGTCGCGACGATGACGTCCTATTCCTTCATGACGTTCACGGACAAGTTCCTTGTCGTTCGATTGGGACCCGAGCCCATCTACCTCGGCGCGCAGGGCAACGGCGGCCTCATTTCCTGGGTCCCGATCTCCATCGCCCACGGCACGCTCACCATCATCAACACCTACGTCGCCCAGAACCTCGGCGCGGGCAGACCCGAACGCGGCGCCGCCTACGCCTGGAATGGGCTCTGGCTCGCCTTCATCTACTGGATCCTGATCCTCGTCCCCTTCGGCTTCACCATTCCCTGGCTCTTCGCGATCGCCAAGGTGAACCCGGAGCAGGCCAGTCTCGCCGCCAGCTACGGCCAGATCCTGATCTTCGGCTCCATCCTCACGATGGGCACCCGCACCCTCGGACAGTACTTCTACGGCCTGCACCGGGCCGGCATCATCCTCGTCGCCGGCGTCGTCGCCAACATCTTCAACCTCTTCGCCGCGGCCACGCTCACGTTCGGCAATGGCCCCGTTCCAGACTTCACGGACAGCTGGCTCGGCGCGATCTTGCAACCACTGGTCCACGCCGCGCACGGGGTCGCGACGACGCTTGGCATCCCTCGGATGGGCCTGGCGGGGGCCGCATACGGAACCGTGCTCGCCACGTTGATCGAGAGCGCGATTCCCGCCTTTCTCTTTCTGAGTCCGAAGTTCAACGCGAAGTACCACACCCGCCGCGCCTGGCGCTGGTCGTGGGCCCATGTCAAGGACCTCGTCCGCCTGGGCTGGCCCGGGGGCGTGATGTTCGGCAACGAGATGGTCTGCTGGGGGTACTTCATGGTGTACCTCGTCAGCAGCTTCGGCAAGGAACACGCCACCGCCGGCTGGATCGCCCATCAGTACATGCAGCTCTCGTTCATGCCGGCCGTCGGTATCCACGTCGCCTGCACGGCCATCGTCGGCAAGTACATGGGCAAGGGCAGGCCCGACCTCGCCGCGCGGCGCGCGTGGCTGGGCCTGCGCCTGGCCGTGGTCTACATGGTGTCGTGCGGCGTCCTTATGGTCATATTCCGCGCACCGATGATCCGCTTCTTCATCGACGCCGGCACCACACCCGAGGCCGCCGATCGCATCATCGCCCTGGGGTCCATGTTCCTTGTCGCGACCGCCACCTTTCAGGCATTCGACGCGGTCGCCATGACCCTCAGCGGCTCGCTCCGCGGCGCGGGGGACACCGTCGTTCCCGGCGTCGTCACCGTCATCCTCTCCTGGTTCGTCATCGTCGGCGTCGGCACGCTTCTGAAGTACGCTCTGCCTGAGAACCTCCAGCCACTGGGCGGCTGGATTGGGGCCGCCCTTTACATCTGCCTTCTCGCGCTCTTCCTGCTCTTCCGCTTCATCGGCGGCCGGTGGAAGCTCCGCAAGGTGCTCGCGGACTCCGCGACCGTCCCGCACTGACGATCCGCGGCACTCCGTCAGATCGCCGCGCCGTTCACGAGATCATCAGTCACCCTCTCAATCCCTTCCACCACCCGTGCCATCTTTCCGAAGTCGATCTTGTCCGGTGTGTCCCGGCGCGTGTGGTAGTGCGGGTACCGGAACGGCGCAGTGTCCGTGATCATCAGTGATGGATAGCCCATGCACCAGAACGACCAATGGTCCGAGGCCCCGACCATCGGGACGATCGACGGGAGCCCCGCCCCGATCGAGGGAAACTGGCACGTGCGCCTGAATGTTCCCACCGCCCGCCGGATCAACCTCGCCGACTCGTGCATCCCCACGAACGCGATGAAGTTCCCCTTCGTCGGATACAACCCACCCACGGGAATCGGGTACTTCTGCGAATCTTCGTCATCGCTGTAGTACCCAATCGTCTCCGGCGTCATCATCGCCACGATGTTCTCGCCGCGGGCCTTGCACGCGCTGGCGTACACGTGGCTCCCCATCTCGTCCGTGAAGAAGAACGGCGGCTCCTCATTCACAAACAGCACGAACCGGACGGTGCGCTCGCACGCACGCCCGGCGAATCGGCGCGCCAGCGCCAGCGCCGCGGCCACCCCACTGCCGTTGTCATTGGCCGCGGGCGAGTCGCCAATAGAGTCGTAGTGCGCCCCCACCACCACGATCTCTTCCGGCCGCCGCGTCCCTCGGATCTCGACATCCAGGTTCGCGCACTCCACGCCCGCCGCGGTGTACGCCTGCCGCCTCACTTTGTACCCGAGCCGCGCCAACTCACCTCCCAGGAACACCTCGGCATCCCGCAACCCCGCCGGCCTGAACACATGGCGCTGGCCGATTCCCACCGCCAGCTCGGTGACGGTCGCTTTCAACTCTTCTGCGAGTGAGTCCTGGGCCGGAGTCGCCGACGGCAACGGCCCGCTGAAGCTCGTGCCCGGCATCCGGAGCTTGAGCTGCGGGATCGACCGCACACGCACCGCTCGGAGCGCCTTCCAGAGGCTTGTGTGGCGGCGACGCTTCTCGGGATCGCTCATCGATGAACTGTACGAATCAGACCGGTTGGGGTGCGGTCCGCGTCGCCGGTTCCTGGGCGAGCCGGGTTCTCACATTGTCCAGGACGTTCATGAAGTTGATGTAGCTGTCGTAGGGCGAGTCGTAGGGGTTGAAGTACTTGTGGACGTCCCCGTCGGCGAAGTACTTGGTGCACATGTAGTAGAAGTGGTCGCTGGTCGTCAGCTTCCGCCAGTCCTCGAGCAGGTACTTGGCATCGGCGACGTCCTTCGAATTCCCCGCGGCCTCGGCCTTCTGCACTTTCTGCTTGACGGCTTTCTCCAGGCGGTACACCTCTTCAAGAGCATTGCCCTGCATGGCATTGCCACGCCACGCCGTCAGGTCCCGCTCGGTGTCCGCCCACGAGATGAACTGCGGCACGTCGTACTCGCCGACAGGATCGAACTGGGCGAGCGCTTCCGACGGCGTGATGAAGTGATTGTGCCCGGGATTCACATCGAAGACCTTCTCCGGCATCGCCTCCATGAACTTGAAGATGCCCGTGTCTTCCCACTGGTGCTCGCCGAACGTTTCGTAATCCATGAACAAGTTGCAAAGGTACCCGTCGCCATTGATCTGGTTCACCCACCCGGCGAACTTCTCGGCCGACAGGGGCCATTCCGCCCACCCGCGGTTGGAAAAGCGGAACGCAATGTCGTCCGACAAGCGGTAGTTCTTCAGCAGCACGCCAAAGGGCCGAACCCCCTTGGCCTGCGGGGTCCCAAACGTCGGCGGCCGGTACACGTAGTTCGGCGAGCGGTACCCCAGAATCCGGTCCACGCCCTCGCAGATGATCCCGTTGAATCGCCGCTGCCCTTTCGCGTCGGTCATCTCCGACACAAACCTCGCGACGTCGTTGTTGTAAATGAGTTCCGTGTTCCTGAACACCTTCGGCGTCTGGCCGAACAGATCCTGTATCTTCCGCGTCTGCGCCAGCACCTGCTCGGCGAACTCCGCCCGCGAGTACAGGAACGACAGCGAGTGGTAGTAGGTCTCGCCCAGGAACTCGCAGCACCCCGTGTCTGCCAGGCGCTTGAACGTGTCGATCACGTCCGGCGCGAACTCCTGCAGCTGGTCCAGCACGACACCCGTCAGGGCGTACGAAACTCTGAAGTTCCCCTTGTGCCGCTTGACCAGGTCCAGCATCAGCTTCGTCGTCGGCCGGTAACACTTCGTCGCGACCTTCTTCGCGATGTCGCCGTTCTTCGTGGTATCAAAGTAGAACGGGTGCGAATCAAACACCGAATACCGCTTGAGCCGGAAGGGCTGGTGGACCTGAAAGTAGAAAACGACAGATGCCATGCGCGGCCCCTTTGCTGGGGACATTGTAACGCGTGTCATCCGGCATAGGCGCCCAGCTTTCCTTGCTCTCATCGAACCAGCACTGCGTGAGGGCCCAACGTATGATCTGGGCATGGACTACCGGAAGATCATCACGATTGAGCCCGGAAAGCGAGGTGGGAAGCCTTGCATTCGCGGCCTGCGCATCACCGTAGGCGACATTCTTGGGTGGCTTGCATCAGGAATGTCGCACGATCAGATTCGCGCCGACTTCCCGGAAATCACTGAAGAAGACATTAAGGCTGCCCTGGCCTTCGCCGCTGACTTCACTAACGGCGGCTGGAGAATGTCCGCGTGAAAGTGCTGCTCGATCAGCACTTTTCCCGACGGCTCGTCCCCATGCTCGACGAAGCGTTCCCTGGTACGTCGCATCTGGCGTTTGTGGGGCTCGACCGCGCCGAAGACTTGCACGTGTGGGAGTTCGCGAGGTCGAACGGGTTCTGCATCGCGACAAAGGATGAGGACTTTCAGGTTCTCAGCTTCGCACGCGGTCACCCGCCCAAAGTCATTTGGATTCGGAGCGGAAATGGGCCGACGCAACAGGTATACGAAATCCTGACTCGGGCGCGGCCGATCATCGAGGCGTTCGATGCAGATCCCGAGAGGTCGTTGCTCGTGCTGCCCTAGCTTCGACCTCACGCCGCCAGATCAATATCGTCGTCGTCGTCATCGCCAAATCCGCCCCACTGGTCCTTCGGCAGATGCCTGTGGTGGATGTGGATGACCCGCGCCAGCTGCTTCCCAAAGAGGTCGGCGATCACCTTCAGGGTCGATGGCACGCTCTCCGGGAACGGATTCCGCCGGTCGCGGAACAGAATCACCACCGCCAGGCACTCCTCCTCGTGATGACACGCGAACGTGATGGCGCCAGACTCGGCCAGCCAATGAGCGTCAGCGCCGAGGAACGACTCGAGCTCGTCGTAGCTGGTGAGCACCTTGAGCTCGTGCTCCTTCTCCATCCGCGGCGCCACGATCCCCGCCAGGTGGTCCAGCAGCACATCCGCCGCATCCTTGGGGCAGTCGTAGTTCACGTACGCGCCGAGTGAGAAGTCGCTGCTCGTCGCGGGCAGGAACACCGCCGCGTTCGTCGGCCCGGTCTTGGCCAGGATGAACTCCAGCGCTGTCCGCAACAGGCTCTCCACGTCCAGCTCCTGCCGGATCAATCCGTTGAACTCGCTCGCGATGCTCAGCTCCAGCACCTGCCCCGACAGCTCCTGGTACGCGTTGACCAGGTCGCCGCAGAGCGAACTGACCTGCTTGGTCACCTCGTGCCTCGCCTGGTTCAGCCGGCGGCACACCCGTGTCAATCGGTCAATTCTCGCCTCGCGTGTCCGGGCCTGCCGGCTGCGGTCAAACGCCGTGCGCACCGAGGCGATCAGGTCCGCCGCCGCCGCTCGACACGACACAATGTCCATCGCGCCGCACCGCATGGCCTCCACCGCCTGGTCCAGCGTCGGGTTCTCCGCAAGCAGGATCGACGCCGGGCACCGGCCCCGCCGCGCGATCTCCCGGGTCAGTGTCAGCCCCGATCCGTCCGGCAACTCTGTCTTGATAAGCGCCAGGTCAATCTGGTCGCTCTCGATGGTGCTCATGGCCTCCTTGCACGACTCGGCCTGAACACACACCGCGATATGCGATCCCGTGTGATCCACCACGTCCGTCAGTTTCGACGCCAGCCGCAACCGCTCCAGTCGATTCCCCGACACGATCAGCACCCGCGGCACACGCGGAGCCTCAGGTTTGAGCGGGATCGGGGCCGGCGGTGTCGGATCGCTTCCTTTGCGGCGTGCCATCTCAAGACCCTCCGTTCGGTCGCGTCGGCAGACTGATGGTCGCCGTCGTCCCCAGGCCCGGGCGGCTTTTGAGCACGATCTCTCCCTCATGCAGCTCGACCAGCCGCCGCGCACGCGTGAGGCCCAGCCCCGTGCCACGGCCGGCGGGCCGCTCAGAGAAGAAAGGATCGAACGCGTGCTGCAAAGCCCTGGCAGACATCCCGGCTCCCGAATCTTCGACCGTGAATACCAGTCGGCGATCCGCATTGGCCGTGTGAGCCCGAACGGTGATTGGAGTGTTATTCGAGGCCTGGAGCGCATTGGCGATGATCTCCGCCAGGGCGGTGACGATCATCTCCTTGTCCAGCAACGCACTAGGCGCGACTCCGGTCCCGCCGTCGGGCGCCGCAACGCGCGGGATGTGCGCTTCGATCGGGGTTTGGACCCCCGTGCGCTGCCTCGCGGCGTCGATTGCCGCGCCCACGACTTCGTCCGCCCCCACATCCCGAAGGTTCGGCGTCGGCGGCGACGCCAGCAGCCTCATGGCGGTGATCAACTCGCTCAGATGACCGGAGGCCTCGACGATCGCTTCCGCCGCGCCCTGCGCTTCGGTGCTCGCCAGCTTCGCCGCCAGCAACTGGGCCCGGCCGCTGATCACCGTGAGCGGGTTGTTCATTTCGTGCGCCGCGCCGGCGGCCATCTCGCCCAGCCGGGCCAGGGACTCCGTCTCCGCCAGTCGCTGATGAGCTTCGGCCAGCGAACGATTCGACGCCGCCAGGTTTTCCGCCAGCCGCCGAGCGGAATCCTGCAGCGTCGCCGCCACAATCGCCGCCGACCAGGTGCTCGTCAGCGTCTGAAGCATCTGCCGGTCGAGCGACCCGGCGGTGTCCCGATCGTGCAGCAGCAGCGCCACCGGATGGACTCCCGCCGTCCCTTCCGCATCGTGCGTGAGCGACAAGAGCTGAACTTTGCGTACATCCACCGAGTCCACCAGATGATCCGTCAGCCACGGCAGCATGGAGAGCGACGCCACGCTCAAGTGGTCAGCGCGGCACAACTCCGCCAGCGACGCCGCGCGCCGCGTCGCCGGATTCGACGGCGTTTCCACCGGAATCGGACGCGCCGGACGGCCCTCATCATCGAAACGGCACAACCTCCACTCTTCGCCGTCCCTCGCCTGGTACAGCACCGCAAAGAACCCGGACCCAAGAACTCCCATCGCGCTGTGCACCACTTCGGCCAACGTCTCAGTCAGGTCTCCCGGCGCGGCGCCGCAACGCTCGTGGAACTCCTGGATCGCCGACAGAACCCGCCCCTGCCGTGCGGCGGCGCGGGACCGTTGGTCAAACATCGCCGTCAGCCGGCCCAGCCGCCGATTCGCCGCGGCCAGCGACTGCATCATCACGTCCGGCTTGTCCCGCTCTTCCAGCCCGAGCACTTTGCACCGGTGAAGCACCGACTCGTGCAACTTGGTCGTCGCCGCCTCGACGATGTCAGCGGAGAGACCGAACCTCGCGCAGATTCCCCGCGACCCGCCCAGGGGCTCGGGGTGATTGAAGTCACCCGACCATCCAAGGTGCAGGTGGCGGCACAGCGTTCGCGCCACACTTACAATCGCGACCAGGTTCCGGGTCGGCCCGGCGGCAATGGCGTCGAGTCCACCCCGGACCGATCCGTGCAGCCACATCACTTCGCACAGCGCGGGCGGGAGCCCCCAGTGTTCCGCGAGCCGTTTGCCCGCCGTGTGATGGTCCACGCCGACAATCTGCAGTTCCGCCTCGGCGGATGTGATCGCCCTCCGCTCCGCAAGCCCCAGCACCCGCGCGTAAGACCGCGGGAGCACCAGGTCGAGCACCATTTTCCCGAGATCATGGAGCAGGCCCGCGACGAACGCCTCCTCAGGCTTGACGCCCAGGTCGACATGGCTGGCCGCGATCAGGTCGCTCGCGGAGGCGACGGCGACCGAGTGCATCCAGAACCCTGGCCGGTCAAACTCCAGCACGGTCTCGTTGTTCAGTGGAAGCGGCTCATCCAACCGCGGCGAGCACCGCTGCATCAGGTCATACACCGCGACCGACAGCACCGCCGCCTGCACCGCCTCGAGCCCCAGCATCACGACCGCCCGCCGCACGGTCGTGATCCGGTCGCCCAGGCCCTTGTCCGCTTTGCGGCACAGGCCCAGAAGCCGTGCGGTCAGCGCGGGGTCTGATTCCAGCACTTCCACCAGGTTGTCGAGATTCGCATCTTCGACATTGGTGATCTGCATCAGCCGCGACGCGATGGGCGAGAGCGTGGGCAGGCTGTCCACCTGCCTGAGGATCAGGTCGATCTGCGCTGCGCGATCCTGGTCGAGCGTGAGCGGCACGAACTCTCCTCCTGGCGCGCTTATGTCCGGCTGTGCTCGGGCGCCGGGTCACTCTCGAGCCCCGTCAGATCCGAAATCCGTTTGACCAGCGCCCCGACGTTGAACGGCTTCTTGATGAAGTCGTCCGCCCCCAGGGCCAGCAATGCCTTGACCTCGTCCTGGTTCACCACGCCCGACACGAAGACGATCCGCGTGTCCCGCAGCTCCGGGTTGGTCTTGATCCGCTGGCACACGATGTTCCCGTTCACATCCGGGAGCATGTAGTCCAGGATCATCAGGTGCGGCCGAAAGCTCTGCGTGAGCAGCCCCGCGTCGTACCCCGTCGCCGCGGACTGGACCTCAAACCGGCCGTCGCGCGTCAGGACTTCCCTGAACAGCTCGACGATCGCCGGATCATCATCGACCACCAGAATGCGCTTCGTCCCGCCCTCGAGCGCCTCGAGCGGGATGTTGTTCGCCTTCATGAAACGGATCAGTTCCTCTCGAGGAATCCGCCGGAACTTCGACCCCGGAACACGAAAGCCCGTGAGTCGTCCGCTGTCAAAGCATCGGATGATTGTCTGCTGGCTCACTTTGCAGACCTGCGCCGCTTCACCCGTGGTGAAAATGCGCTTGTCCGCCCAGTTCTGCCCGTTCGGCGTTTCTTCCTTCATGGCCCCCATCCCTGGCGCGAGGTGTTTCCACGGCTCTGCGGTGTATCGGTCCCCAGCTTGCCCAACTTCACGTGCTACGTCCGGGAATCAGCGATGGACCGCCCGAGCCCTTGGTGAAGCCGCCTCGGATGAATGAAGAAACGATTCGCCGCGGAGGGCGGGATTCCTGCCTGCGGCCGCCCCGGCGGAGTTATCACCCGCGCAGCCGCCGCCACTTCGTCACCGCTTCCGGCTCACGCGGATACATCGGCGCCAACGCCGCAGGGTCCACCGCCGCGGCGTCAAACGACAGCTCAAGGCACGCCGCGGGATCAAACCTCGGCGCCGCAATCACGACGCCTCGGTCCATCGCCTCGGCGGCGATCGCCTTCGGCAGATGTCGATCCGCGATGATGGTGCCGACGCCCAGGCTCTCAAGCCCGGTGACCAGACGACCCGGGCCCCTGTCCGTCAGAGCCGAGTCGAACACCGTAGCGAAAGCCGTTTCATCCTTTGAGGCCAGCACCACGGCAAACGGGCCCGGTGCCTGCACCCGCCTCGCAACCACTCGCGCCGTTTCAATCGCCACGCACTCGACGCGCAGGCTCTCGCACAGCATCTTTGCCGCGGCGACGGCGATCCGCAGCGTCGTGTACCCCCCCGGTCCGATCGAAACCGCGACGCGGCACAGGTCTCGCGGCCCGACTCCCTCTCGCCGGCACAACCGCTCGATCGCCGTCAAGAGGTCATCGTGCCGGCCATCCCCTGCCTGTACCGGCTCGTGCCCCACGACGCCCCGCGAACGCGAACCCAGCGCCACTCCCGCCTCGCAGGAAGGGTTGCTGGTTTCAATAGCCAGGGTGAACTCGCGCACGCAGGAGCGTATGGCCCTAGTGCAGCAGTTTGAGGCCCAGCGCCCCCGTCACAATGAGCCCAAGGCACAGCACCCGCAACACCGTCGCCGGCTCGCCCAGCACTGCCATCCCGAAGATCGCCGTCCCCACCGTCCCGATCCCGACCCACACGGCGTAGGCCGTCCCGATGGGTAACTGTCTGGACGCGATGCCGAGCAGCCCCATGCTCAGCACGATGGCCGCGATCGTCCCGACCGACGGCCACAGCCGCGTAAACCCGTGCGTGTACTTCAGGCCCACCGCCCAGCCCACTTCAAACATCCCCGCAAGGACCAGCAACAGCCATGGCATGCCACGCCTCCGGAGCACCCGTTCCCATTGAATGCTCGCCGCAGTGTACCGTTCCCCATTCCATCGACCCTACTCCTCGCGAGTCCGCCGGGATTGCTTCCGCTCTGACCGCTGGCTCTTGTCTGTCAATCGCCGCTCGACCGACCCGCGTGACGGCCGCGTTTTCCTTCTCAGCCGCGGCACGGCCATCGCCTCCACGAGCAGTTCACGCAGCCGATCCACGCACTCGCTCTTGTTCTGCCCCTGGGACCGGTGCTCGCTGGAGACGATCACGATCTCCCCCGCATCCGTCAGCCACCTCGCCGCCAGCATCGCCAGACGTTCTCTCGCGCGCCCGAATATCGGGATGGCATCGATGCGGACACGCAGTTCCGACTTGGTCGCACGCTTGTTGACGTTCTGTCCACCCGGCCCGCCGCTCCCGCTGAATGAAAAGGACAGCGCGCCCGGTGGAACACGGACACCGGGGGCTACTTCTATTCCGTCGGACTCGGTGGCCATGGTCGCTCGCGTTACGCTATCCTCCGCACCGTGTACTTGGCAAGGAGGTCCGACGTGATGAGGTCTCGGGAGGACGTCAGCAAGGGCCGGGGTCTGGCGCTGGCATTGGGCGCAGCAATCACCGTCGCCGCCCAGGCGCAGGACGTACCGAAGGATGCTCTGCTCACGCCGCCCTCGGACCGCTGGACCATTCGTTTCGAGCCCTCGGTGTTCTACGCCGCGCCGGGCGGAGAGATGAGACTTCCCGGCTCCGCCAACACCTTCAAGTTCGTCGATCTCGATCTCGAAGCGCCCCGGGCCTCGCCATACGCCGAGTTGCATGTTCGTTCCGGCGACTACCGGGTGACTGTTTCCGGCTTTGCCGTGTCCCTCGAAGAGGTCGGGAAGGTCGCCACAGGACCAAACCAGATCGGGCCCATCGCGGTGAACACCGGAGACCTCATCGAGTCGAGTTTCAGCCTGGCGTGCGGCGAAGCCGTCTTTGCCCGGCAGCTCGGCGGCCCCGACGCCGTCAACGGCCTCCAGAACCACGACTTCGCCCTCAACTTCGAGGCCCTTGGCGGGGTCCGGTTCTACGACGTCCGGCTCGACGCCCGCGCCCCCGGCGGCTCTACCAGCGCCGACGAGTTCTTCATCACCCCCATCGTGGGCCTCAAGGCCACGATGAACATCGTCGACCGCTTCGACATCGACCTGCAGGTCACCACCGGCGTGTTCTCCACCGGCGCCGATCGCTCCGTGTTCTGCATGGAGATCCTCAACGGCTACACCTACCGGCCCGTTCCCAATGTTGGCCTCCAGGTCGGCTACCGCCTCTCGTACTACGACATGCAGAGCGGGAACGGCCTTGCACGTTTCGAATACTCCGGCGCCGTCGCCGGTCTCTTCGCCGGCGTCGTGATCCGCTTCTGAAAGTTCGTTCCATAGCGATTCACACGCCCGTGTCAAGACCCAATTCCCGCTTTCCCGACGCACGATTCGAGGTTGAAACTCCTCATTGACGCGGCACCCCCGGTGTGGCATACTCTCCGCTTGTCCGCCAGCGTGTGGCGGATCCACGGGAGGTGTTTCGGGCTCGTGGGCTTTGGTGTGATCGGCGGGGGCCGCATCTGGGGCGACGGCTGGGCGTCGCGGGTGTCATCTACTCCAGCTTTGGGGTCATGGGAGAGAGGCAACTCATGGCGACCATCAAGAAAAAAGACCTGGTCGATCGGATCACCGCGAAACGAAAGGCCCGGCGCACGTGCGTCCGTGACATCGTGCAGGACTTCCTCGATCTCATGATCGAAGAACTCGAGCGCGGCAACCGGATCGAGTTCCGCGACTTCGGCGTCTTCGAAGTCCGCTCCCGCGCACCGCGAACCGCCCAGAACCCAAGGACCCTGCAGCGCGTCCTCGTTCCGGCTCGCAACGCTGTTCGCTTCAAGGCCGGCCGGCTGCTGAAAGAACGGACTGAGAAGGCTCCTCCCGCCACCAACTCGTCCCCGGCGCCCGTCCCGGTCGAGGTCAAGTTCCGGTCCAAGCGAGCGGGCGCCGCCGTCGGTTGACGCACGCCGGCTCCTGAACCGCCCGGCGGGTCGCCCCGACCTTATCATCTCGCCGTGCCCCCCGATTCCTTGGAAATCGTCGAGCCCCTCTGCGCCGTCTTCCGCCGGACGCTCAAGGCCGAAGGGCTCAAGTACACCCCCGAGCGCGCCCGCATCCTCGACGCCATCGTCGGACGCGACGGGCTCTTTGAAGCCGACGAGCTCCTCACCGCCGTCAACTCCGGCGGTGTCCGAGTCTCCAAGGCCACCATCTACCGCACCATCCGACTCCTCCAGGATGCCGGCATCATCCAGCGCGTCCTTTTCGACCAGGACCAGGCCCACTACCAGCTCGTCTACGGCCGCACCCCGCACGACCTGCTCATCCGCGTCGACACCCGCCAGGTCGAGTCCATCGAGATCCCCGAGCTCCTCGCGCTCCGCGACCGCCTCTGCCGCGAGCGCGGCCTCGCGCCCAAGGGCCACCGACTCCACATCTTTGCGGTCGCGCGACCGAGCTAGCTCCCGGTCTTGATGTCCATCATCCCGACCTTCGTGATCCCCGCCTGCGCGGCCGCATCATGCGCACGGATCACATCCGAATAGGGCACACCCGAATCGGGCCGGATGATCAGCACGATTTCCTCCGCCGTCGCCTCGCCCCGGAGCTGTTTCAACGTCGCGGCGAGCGACCCCATTTCAGTCTCGCCGACCCCCTCGCCCCGTGCGATCGTTCGCCCGTTTTCCACCACGAGTGACAGCTCGAACCGCGCCGGCGGCATCGCGAACGGATCCGCCCCCTGCGGCTGCGGGCTCGCCGCCGCGGCGGCCTCGCGCGGAATTCCCGCCTTCAGGAACCACTCCGCCCCCGCGAAGGTCGCGCTGGCCATGAAGAAGATCAGGATCACCATCACGACATCCACCATCGGTGTCATGTTGGGCCCGAAGTGGAGGTCCCACATCGCCCTGGCGCTGCGTCGGCGGAACGGCCTGCTCATGGCATTCCCCCGCCCCGCTCGGTCGCGAGCCGCACGGATTCCACCCCCGCTTCCTTGCACGCCCGCATCGCAAATGCAATCGCGGAGTACGTCAGCTCCCGCGATCCACGCAGCTCCACCACCACGTCCTGTTTGTCCGCCAACCTGTCCTTGATCGCCTGCTGCAGGTTCTCTGGCGAGATATCCAGCACATCGATCACGAACCTGGCCGGCGCCCCACCGGTCGTCGGCATGATGTTGATCACCAGCGTGTCCTGCGTCTTCTCATCCACACCGATCGTCGAGACCGGCAACCGGATCGTCGCCCGCTGATCGGCCGCGAGCTTGCCGACGATGAGATAGAACACGATCAGGCACATCACCACGTCGATCATCGGCGTGACATTGATCTTGCCGAACGGGTGCTGGGGATGGAACGTGCGGAGTTTCATCAGAAGTGAAGAAGTGCAGAGCAATCGCTCACGGTCTGGCCTGCCCCTCCACCGGCAACTTCTCAACGAGGTCCGCCGCCATCACCATCGCCCGCGTGCAGTGCCGATCGATCACCGAGCGATAGAAACCAAATACAAGCAAACACGGAATGGCCAGGCACAATCCCAGAAGCGTGTGGAACAGCGCCTTTGAAATGCCCAGCGACAAGTCCGCCGGACCCGCCTGCCCGCCCGCCTGTCCCAGCGAAGTGAACGCCAGGATCATTCCCCACACCGTCCCCGCCAGCCCGACCAGCGGCCCAAGGTTGCCGATCACGTTGAGCGGCTCGATCCGGCGAAACCACGATGCCACTTGCTCCGACGCAACCATTTCCGCCCCCTCCCGCATTGACTCGCGAGTCCCCCCCTGTGAGAACGCGGCGGCCAGAACCCGAGACAGAAACGACCGATCCTTCTCAACGTAGCCGCGAAGCTCGCCAAAGCGCCCCTGCTTGACCATCTCTGAAATGGCCCGTGTCCTGTCCACTGGCAGAATCGCCCCGGGCCTCACTTCGACCAGGGCCCGGAAGATGTAAGCCCCCGCCGCCACCGACCCCGCCAGCAGAATCACGGTGAAGAAGTCAAATGATTGGACAAAGAGCGGCCAGATGCCCGTCGCGCTCGGTGGAGTTGTCCCACCAGAGGGCGCGCCGCCAACCTGTGCCTGCGCCGCCGCGACCACTACAAGCCCAAGCAGCCCGCCCGCAAGCGTCGATCGTGTCATAGTCCGATCGTATCAGGCCGCGCCCGCCTCAACCCGGCTCTTCCAGGTCCGCCTCGTTGGCGTTTCGCGACACGGTGTACGACCCGCTGAACCATCGGTACAGGTCGGCCATCCTGGCCCGCTCCGATGCAAATGGATAGGTCGGCGAATCGGGCTCCACCCTGGCACCCGTCACCGGGCAGGTCGTCGCCTGCCTCGAACTCAACTCTCGAAGCCCGCTCCTCGCCCGCCACGAGTCCGGAACCGCAAAGCTCAACTCTCGTGACCGTTCATCCACATGCTCAATACGAAGCCGGGCCGGCTCCACCGGCCCGAGCGCTCCTCGCCCCAGCCTCTCAGCCCACTCCACAGCCAGCGCCGCCGTTGGGTGTTGATTCACCCGAGCCATGACCGCGTCCCACCCAAGGGACTCCAGGTCCGACGGGTCTCTCAGCCGGTACGCATCCACGTGGATCAACTCCGGCCGTTCGACCGTTCCACCCTCCGGCCGCGTGTATTCATGCACCAGAACAAACGTCGGGCTCGCCACCGCGCCGACATCCACTCCCATCGCCGCGGCCACCGACCGGATCAACGTCGTCTTCCCCGCCCCCAGCATCCCGTCAATCAGCACGACATCACCAGCGCGCAGCAACCGCCCCAGCGCGCCCCCGATGAGCGCCGTCTCCGTCTCAGACCTCGATGTGCGAGCAAACTCGATCACCGTCAATAGTACGGAAGCGGCTACGCCCCGTGCTCCCACCCCATGCCCGACACATCCACTCGCCCCCCATCACGCAACACCATGATGGCAGGCTCTGGTCCCGGCACAACAGTCCCGATCCGCGTGATCGCCGTCCCCGTCTTCGGGCACTCTGACGCCACCTCCCCCGCCGCGGCGAACAGCAACTCGTAGTCCTCCCCATCCCCCACCGCCCGCTGCCACGTTTCCGTTGCCATCGGCAGTAGCGCTTCCTCCATCGCAATCCCGACGCCCGACGCCTTCGCCAGTCGCCCCGCATCTCGCCCCAGCCCGTCCGACACATCCATCATCGAGTGCAGCCGCGCCCCAAGCGAATCACACAGGAACTTCGCCTCCTTTACCCGCGGCTCAAAACTCAGATGCTTCCCCATCCCCGTCGCCGCATCAAACGACCCGCCCAGCGCCCCCGTCACGTACACACCGTCCCCCACCGCCGCGCCCGACCGAAGAACCGGCCCTCGGCCCGCGTGGGGCTTTCCCACGATTGACACCGACAGCACCAGCGGCCCGGTGCTGCTCGCGATATCCCCGCCCACCAGCGGGCACCCAAAATGATTCGCCCACCTCGCCATCGCATCAAAGAGCGCATCCCCCTCCCGATACTCCTTCGGCAACGTCGCCCCCGCCAGCGCTGCCACAGGCGTCCCTCCCGCCGCGGCCACATCCGACACCGCCCGCGCCACCGCCTTCCGAGCAATCAGGTCAATCGGCGTTCCTTCCCGAAAGTGCCGCCCGGCGACCACCTGATCCACTTTCAGGAGCACCTGTGTGCCCTCTACCCCGATCACCGCGCAGTCATGCCCCGGACCCACGATGACCTGCGGAAACCGCCGCGACAGGTCCGCCGATCGCCCATAGATATGCTGGAGCAGTTCAGTCTCTCGCACACATGACGGTATCCCGTCCCGCGGCGACCATCCCCCGCCTCTCCCGCCACGCTGACAGTTTCCCCGCCCCGCGGCATCTCTGAACTCCCATGCCCGACGCTCCTCCCGCCGCGCCCCTCGCCGAGACCCAGCGCCTCCGCTCCCTCGACATCCTCCGCGGCGTCGCCGTCCTTGGCATCTTCGTGATGAACAGCCGCAACTTCGCCTTCCCGCTCAACGACTTCGACAACCCCGCCTTCCCCAACCGCCCCGGCTCTCCCGCCCATGCCGCCGACCTCTGGACCTGGTCCCTCTCCAACATCCTCTTCGAAGACAAGATGATCGCCATCTTCTCGATGCTCTTCGGCGCGGGCGTCGTCCTCAACGCCGACCGCCTCGGCCGCACGCTCCGTGCCGCGGCTATCCACTACCGCCGTATGTTCTGGCTCTTCCTCTTCGGCCTCATCCACGCCTTCGGCCTCTGGTACGGCGACATCCTGAACACCTACGCCATCTGCGGGGTGCTCCTCTTCCCTCTCCACCGCCTCCGACCCGGGGCTCTCATTGGCCTCGGCATCCTCATCCTCACTGTTTCCGTCTGGGTCCGAATGGGCCCGAGAGCGTGGGCCGTCTTCGACGATCCGAGTGTGACGACCGCGCGATCGGCCGACCAGTCCCCCGTCCCGCCGCCTGAATCCACACAAGATCGCATCTGGCGCGAGTCGATCGAGAACGAGCACTCGGCCTACCACGGCACCTACCTCGATCTCTTCCGCTGGCGCGCCAAGCTCAACATCGTCTGGCACTGGTACGGCTGCATCAACTTCAATTTCTGGCGGTGCGGCGGGTTCATGCTCCTCGGCATGGGCTTGGTCCCAATTCTCACCGGTTCGCGCCCGGGCTCAGTCTCCTGGGGCCTCATGATCGGGGGATACGCCGCGGGGCTCCTGATGATCGGCCTCGGCTTCTGGCCGCAGCTTGCCCGAGCTCTCGGCCGCGCTTCTCAATCAAGCCCGGAGTCGCGCCAGATGCTCGGCGCCCTCGCCTGGACGCTCCGCTTTCTCGGCGCCGGGTTCCTCGCCCTCGGCCACGTTGGGCTGATCCTGCTCCTGTGTCGCGCCCGATCGCTCCGGCTGCCACTCGCCCCGCTCGCGGCCGTCGGTCGCATGGCCCTCTCTAACTATCTCCTGCAGACCCTCACCGCCGTCTTCATCTTCGACGGCTGGGCGCTTGGAAACTGGGGTACGTGGGGCATGGCCACAGTCGCGACTCTGGTCATCAGTGTCTGGCTCGCTCAGCTCATCCTCAGCCCGATCTGGCTCCGTTTCTTCCGCTTCGGGCCCGCCGAATGGCTTGGGCGGACCCTGACGTACTGGAAACTCCAGCCGGCGCTCCGAACGACAGCGTCCTGATTCCGATCAACGGCACGTTTGCATTGCGGTCGCCTGCGTCACATCTTCCTCACCCACACATTTCGATACTTCACCTCATGCCCGTGCTCCTGCAGCAGCAAGGGCCCCGTCGGCGCCTCCTCCTGCCCGATCGCTCCGCCCGTCGGCCCCGTCACTTCGACGTGGTCCTGGATCAGCACTCCGTTGTGGATCACCGTCACCCGGGCGTTCATCATCTTCTTCCCGCCCTCAAACTTCGCGGCGTGGAACACGATGTCGTAGCTCTGCCACTCGCCCTGCGGCCGGCACGCGTTCACCCGCGGCACGTGCTGCTTGTAAATCGCCCCGCACTGCCCATCCGGGTACGTCTCGCTCTTGAACGAATCCAGCACCTGCACCTCGTAGCGCCCGTGGATGTACACGCCGCTGTTGCCCCGGTCCTGCCCGTCACCCTTCTCCACTGGCGTCATGAACTCGATGTGGATCTGCGCATCGCCGAATGTCTCGGCGCTCACAATGTCCCCGGCCTTGGCCGTAACCGTCATCACGCCGTCGGCCACCTTCCACGCCCCCGGCTTGCCGTCGCGCGTCGCCCACCCCGCCATTGACTTCCCGTCAAAGAGCACAACCGCATCTGAAGGCGGCGCGACCGAAAACGCCGGTCCCGGCGTCACCACCGGCGGAGCCTTCAGCACCTTCGCCTCCGGCTGCGCCGCGCCGATCAGAGCCAGCCCCACCATCGGAATCGCAACTCGCACCATGCGCATCTCCTTCACCTGTTCACCTGTTCACCTGTTCACCTGTTCACCCAAATCCTACTTTCCGCCGTACCCGCCCCCACGCCCACCCTGCCACTTCGGTTTCGCCGGCTCCACCGTCACGCCCCCGACCACCCGCACGCTCTCCGCCCCCAGCACGCGGCACAACTCCGCCGCCATCTGCGGACTCGGCGCAATTCGCGTCTTCACATCCGGCTGCAACACCGCCCACCCACGCTCCGTCTCCACCACGACCTCAAGCGGAAACGCTGATGTCTCTGATCCCGGCTGGCCCGCACCGTTGGTCCCATTCGCCGAGCCGTTCCCACCTCCCGCCGCGCAGCCTGCCAGCACCTTCGCCGCCGATTCCACCGCGGGTTCAAATGTCCCGTTCAGCCGTCGCGCCGGCAGCACAACCCTCAGTTTCCCCGGCTGCAGCGGCGTCCCATCGATCGGCACGATCCGGTCGATGATGATCTGCGGTTCGCCACGCTTGTGATCCAGCCGCCCGAGCACAAACACAATCGCATCCACGTGAATCAGGTGCGAGTACTGCGCAAAGGCGTCCGCAAAGCAGAAACACTCGATCGCCCCCGTCAGATCTTCCACCGTCACCGCCGCCATCTTCTGCCCAGCCGACCGCCCATTCTTCGCCACCAGCGTCCGAACCCCCTGCACCAGGCACGGCAGGACGATCCGGGCATCCTGCGCCAGCTGCCGCGCCGATTGCGTCGTCCCCGTCGCAAACATCGCGCCCCAGTCCTTCCACGCATCGAGCGGATGACTCGACGTGTAGAACCCGAGGATCGCCTTCTCCTTCGCCAGGGTCTCCGTCTCATTCCACGCGGGCACCCTCGCCAGCGGTGTTTCCACGCTCACCGCCGGAGCATCGCCGCCGCCAAGACCAAAGAGCCCGCCCTGTCCCGACGCCTTGTCCGCCGCAACCTTCTGGCCCGCAGTCATCGCCTGCTCAACCGTCGCCGTCATCGCCGCCCGATTCGCACGCCCGTGCACTGAATCAAACGTCCCACTGAAAATCAGCGACTCAATCGTCCCCTTGTTGATGATCCCCGGCCCCCGAGCCAGCACCCGCTCACAGAAATCAAACAGCGATGAATACGGCCGCGGCCCATTCGCCTTCCCCTCATCGTCTTTCCGTCCCTTCGTCCCTCCGTCCCTTTCCTCAATGAGAACCGCAATCGCCTTCTCCCCCGCCCCCTTGATCCCGCCAAGCCCGAACCGCACATGCCCGTGCAGCGCCTCCCGTGGCTCGTCCTTCTCGAACACGACGGCGAAGTCCGCCTGCGACAAGTTGATATCCGGCGGCCGGACCTCAACACCTGTCTTCACGTCCTTCCCGCGCCCGCCGTTCGCCAGCGGATCGATAAACCTCGTCTTGCGGCAATCCTCGAGATACGAAATCCAATCCGAGTTCTTCTGCGCCCCCGACTCAAACGTCAGGAACGCGGCCATGTATTGATTCGGGAAAAACGTCTTCAGGTACGCCGTCTGGTACGCCACAATCGCGTAGCCCGTCGAGTGGCTCTTGTTGAAGCCGTACCCCGCGAACTTCAGGATCAATTCAAAGAGCTCATCCGCCTGCTTCTTCTGCAAGCCCTTCTGCTGAGCGCCTTCGAGAAACCGCCCCCGCTCCTTCTCGATCTTCGCGATCACCTTCTTCGAAATCGCCTTGATCAGCGAATACGCGTCGCGCAGCGAGATCCCGCCCAGCTCATGCACGATCTGCATGACCTGTTCCTGGTACACCATCACGCCGTACGTCTCGGCCGTGTGCTTGTCCACCAGCGGATGCGACTTCGGAACCTCCGATTGCCCGTGCTTGCGCCGGTTGTAGTCCGGGATCAGGTCCATCGGCCCCGGCCGGAAGAGCGCGTTCGCCGCGATCAGGTCCTCCAGTCGGTCCGGCTTCATCTCCACCAGCAGCCGCCGCATCCCCGGCGATTCGAACTGGAACACGCCCGTCGTCTCGCCCCTTCGGAACAGCTCAAACACACGCTGGTCGTCGTACGTCAGTCGATCAAGGTCAAGCGGATGCGCCGCCGCCTGCGACACGACCCGCTTCCCCTTTTTCGCAATCTCGCTGTCTCGCTGTCTCCCTTCAAACTCCTCCCCCCGCCCGACTCCCGCCCAGATCGCCTCCTCCGGCAACCCCTCCCGGATCAGCTTCTTCGCCCGCTCCACGATCGAAATCGTCCGCAGGCCCAGGAAGTCCATCTTCAGGAGGCCCATCTTCTCGCACGTCGGCCCGTCCCACTGCGTAACGACTTCGTTGTCTGCCCCGCCCGTCGGCTTGTACAGCGGGACCACTTCGTGCAACGGCCGCGTCGCCACGATCACGCCCGCGGCATGGACCGAAGCGTGCCGCGCCTGACCTTCGATCGTCCTGGCGTTGTCAATCAGCGCCCGAACTCGCTCGGGCGTGGCGTGCTGTGCCGCGTGCAGGTCCTTGTTGATCTTCTCCAGGCTTTGCGATTTCCCTTCGTACAACCCCTTCAGGTCCGGCTCTTCCTCGATCGCTTCATCCAGCGTGATATTCAGCGTTTCCGGAACCAGCTTGGCGATGCGATCCGCCACCGACAGCGAAATCCCCAGCACCCTCGCCACATCCCGGATGGCCGCACGCGCCTTGAGCGTCCCAAAGGTGATGATCTGCGCCACGTGCCCGTACTTCTGTCGCACGTAGTCGATCACGCTCCCGCGCCCGTCCTGGCACAGGTCGATATCGATATCCGGATACTCCGTCCGATCCGGGTCCGTGAATCGCTCAAAGAGGAGCCCGTACCGCACCGGGCACGCGTTCGACAGCCCGAGGATGTACCCCACCATCGTCCCCACGCCCGACCCTCTGGCCAGCGCCGGCACGCCGTTCTGCCGCCCCCAGTTCACAAAGTCCCACACGATCAGGAAGTACGGGATGATGTTCTTGGTCGAGAGAATCGTCAGTTCACGCGTCAACCTCGCCCGCAACGCCTCGGCATTCGCCGGCTCCGCCCCGTACCGCCAGATGAACCCGGCCTCCGCCAGCATTCGGATGGCCGCCTCGCTGTCCTTGCGCGCCGCGGCAACCGCCTTCTCGTCCGCTTCACCCTGAAACGGCTGGACCTCAAACCGCGAGCAGAAGTCCTTGTGCCACGCCGACAGGTCCCCGCCGTACTTCGGATCGTCGTGCTTCGGAAGCGCCTTCGCCTCGGGAACCTTGACCCGCACCATCGGGGCGTGGCTCTTTCCCAGCGGCAACTCCACATTGCACGAGTCCGCGATCCGGACCGTATTCTCCATCGCCTCGCGGCCGGCGTCCCCATACGCCTCAAACATCTCCCACATCTCGGCCGGGCTCTTGACGTACAGCTCCGGCGGATAGTGCATCCGGTTGGGCTCGGACTTGTTTACCTGCGTCGAAATGCAGATGAGCGTGTCGTGCGCATCGTGATCCTCCGCCCGCAGGAAGTGCGAGTCGTTGTCGCACACCAGCGGCAGCTTCAGCTCCTTCGCCAGCCGGATCAAGTGCGGATTGATCGAGTTCTGCTCCGCCACGTGGTGCTGCAGCTCGATGAAGAACCTGGGAAGTGACGAGGCCTCTGCTCCGTCACTTCGTGACTTCGCCACTCCGCCATTTCGAAAAGTCTTGGCATGCCATGTCGCGCTCTCGACCGCCAGGTCCCAGTACTTCTGGTCCCCCGTCCTCTCGAACGCGAGCAAGTGTTCCCCGATCTCGCTCCCCAGGTGCCCGTTGATCGCAATCAACCCCTCCGAATGCTTCGCGAGCAGCTCCCGGTCTATCCGAGGCTTGTAGTAGAACCCCGTCAGGTACGCCTCGGAGCACAGGACCAGCAGGTTCTCCCACCCCTTCAGGTTCTGCGCCAGCAGCACCAGGTGGTACCCGCCTTCGCCGCCTCCCGTGTACGTCCGGTCCTGTCGCGGCTTCCCGGGCGGAGTGACGTACGCCTCGACGCCCAGAATCGGCTTGATCCCCGCTTCCTTGCATTCCAGGTAGAACGCAACCGCGCCGAACAGGTTCCCGTGGTCGGTGATCCCGACCGCGCTCATCCCCAGTTCCTTCACGCGCGCAACAAGCCGGTCAATCCGGTTCCCGCCGTCCAGCAGCGAGTACTCGGTATGGAGGTGCAGGTGCACAAACCCTGCCGCGCCGGTGGTGGTGGGAACGCTCGTTCGACTCATAGGGTGTCCGCACTGGTCACGCCCCACGCGTGGTGGTCACGACGCGGGAATTGCCGAGTGTAGCACACGCCCTCGCGGAACGGTCACAACCAACAGCATCTGCACCAGCGCTACGGAATCGGCGGTGGGTCCGCGTCCGTGCTCGTCCCCGAAAACAGCTTGTTGTTCGGCGACACCGGACCGCCACCGGTCACCTCGTACGACCCGTCGTTGCGCGTCACGTACCCCAACCCATCGGACGTGTACACCCCGACGTGCGTATCCGCAAACAGCGCCACCGCCTTGGCCTGGTGCCGCGGATCCACCGCGCTCCGATCCGGCGCGGAACACCGATCGCTCGCCGCCGTCAGCCGCGGCGGATCGAGCACATACCCCTCATCACCGACCTCGTGATGGTCATCGCCGTTGTTGTTGTACGGCAGCCGCGTGCTCTTCGCGAACGCGGCGGCCGTCCCCATGCAGTCCGCCGCCAGCACCGTCCCGGAAATGCTCTGCAGTCTTGAACGCCGTACCGGGTAGTTGTGCCTGCGGCCGTTGGTCTCGCGCGAGTTGCCCAGGAACTGGTAGTTGTACCCGTAAGGTGCGTTCCGCTCGTCCGTCCAGTCCGCCGCCGCGGGGCACACAAACACCTTGTGGTCAAAGTCCTGCCGCCCGTCATCCGTCTTGGGCTCGTTGAACGGGTACAGGCCGACATACGCGCCCATCCGCGAGATCCACGTCGGCCGGAACTTCAAACCATTCCCCACCTCGAGCCAGTTCGCCGGATTGCCCGTGCCCCCCGGGAGGTTGGGCGGCCGATGCGGGAGCATCACATCCTTGTTCTCGTCGGAGTACGCGTTCCACCCGAGCCCCAGCTGCCGAAGATTCGACGAGCAGATCGTCGTGCGCGACGAGTGCCTCGCCCCCGCCAGCGCCGGAAGCAGGATCCCGATCAACAGCGCGATGATGGCGATAACCACCAGCAACTCGATCAGCGTAAACCCTCGTCGGATCTTCATGGCGTGCATTATGCACGGAACCCGCCATCACACAAGGTCCTACAACCACATATCCCTCATCCTCCACACCTGTAACTCTCAAAAACACTTGAGCATTCCCGACCCCGTGGTACATCTGGGGTGCACGCCACTGACGGCGTCATAAGGGGTTGAGAAAGATGCGCACCACCGCCATACTGGCCGCTCTCGCTATCGCCGCCGGGTCCGCCGCGGCCGACACCGTCCGAATGGAGTTCGACTCGACCGGCAGCGGCCGCAACGTCCGGGTTTCGCTCGGCTCCTCCACCATCAACTGCTTTGCCGGACAACTCGTCCACACGTTTTCCAACGGCAACGGCGCCGCGGCCGGCCTCACCGGCAACTACATCACTTTCTGCAGCGACTTCGCGCAGTCCGTTTCCACATCCGGCTCCACCTACACCGTGTCCGGCATCCAGAACCTCCCCGGTAGCGGACCGATGGGCGCGGCCAAGATGCACGCCATCTACGACATGTACGCCGCCGCCGGCGGTTCGCAGATGGGCTCCGACGCCGACATGGCCGCCGCCTTCCAGCTCGCCATCTGGGAAGTCATCTACGACTATGACCCGTCGAGCGCCGGCAGCCTGAACCTCGCCTCCGGCACGCTCAAGGCCCGGAGCACCAGCGGTTCCGCTCTCAGCAGCGCCATCGCCACTCGCGCCGCATCTCTCTTCAGCGCCATCGGCAGCAACGCCGCCCAGACCGGCCTCATGGGCTTCACCAGCTCTTCCTTCCAGGACCAGATCCTCCAGCTCCAACTCGTCCCGGTCCCCCTGGCCGCCGTCGCCGGGCTTGCCGGCCTCGGCATCGTCGGGTACACCCGCCGCCGCGCCGCACGCTGATTCCTGTCCCCCAACCGCGTCTGTGTAAACTCCCCGGCTCATGCCGGCCTCGCTCAATCTCCATCGACGTTCCCTGCTTCTCGTCATCGCAGGGGCGGCCGTTCTCGCCGGCACGATCGCAGGGGTCTCTCGCGGCCCCCACACCCCGCAAGCCGGCCTCGTCTCCGTCATCTACATGCTCCTCGTTGCCGGCCCGCCCGTTGCCGCATACCTCCTCGGCGCGTTCGGCCTCGGCACACTCTTCCGCCGATGGACCCGCGACGCCAAGGCCGCCGCGACCATCGAGTGCGGGCTCGGCCTCGCGCTCATGCTCTCCGTCAGCCACGTGCTCGGAGTGCTCGGCCTCCTTTCCGGCACTCCCGGATTCGCCTTCGGCGGCGGAGTTGTCCTCATCGGAATCGTGCTCCTCGCCCGCCGCATCCTCGAACACGTCCGCCGCACCGGCGGCGTCATCACCGGTTCAATCCCCAAGTCCGCACTTCTCGCAGTGCCGGCCCTCGCCGTACTCGTCACCGCCGCCAGCAGCCCACCCGGCTGGCTCTGGGACAGCGAAGCCCACGGCTATGACGCTCTGAGCTACCACCTCGAACTCCCCCAGGAGTGGATCGAATCCGGCCGCATCTGGCCGAGCGACCACAACGTCTACTCCTACCTGCCCGGGTACGTCGAATCCGCCTTCACACACCTCGGCACCCTCATCGGCGCACCCGCCACCGGCCGCGAACGTTCCCTCCCCCTCGGCCTGCTCGCCGCCGAAGGCCACGGCGTCATCACCTGCCAGCTCCTCCACGCCGCCATGGCCATGCTCGCCGCCGTCCTTGTTGGTCGCTGGGCCGCGGCACGCGCCGGCTCCGAAATCGGCGCCATCGCCGGCTCCCTGTTCCTCTCCATCCCCTGGGTCATCGTCACCGGCTCCATGGCCTACAACGAAATGGGAGTCGCCGCACTCTTCGCCGCGGCGGTCCTCGCCGCAGGCGACCCGGCTCTCCGGGCCCGCGGACTCATTTGCGGATTCCTCATCGGTGTCGCCTGCGGGTGCAAGCCCACGGCGATCTTTCTCTGCGCGCCCGTGGTGGGGCTTTTCCTCATCACTCGCGGCGCCGCGCAGAACGCGGAGAGCCCCGACCGATCGTGGAAAGTCCTCGCCGGCGCCGTCATCGGCGGCGCCGTCGCCATCGCCCCGTGGCTCATCCGAAACACCATCGCCTGCGGCAACCCGGTGTTCCCCATGGCGACCGGTCTCTTCGGAACCGGCGCCTGGACACCCGATCAGGTGCAGCGCTACATCGCCGGCCACCAGTTCTCCGGGACATTCACTTCCCGTCTCGCCATGCTCTTCGACACCGGCCGCCCAGGCCAGCCGCCCCGCGGCCTCCTTCACCCGCAATGGGCCATCCTCCCCGCCGTCGCCGCCGTCGCCTGGGCGCTCTCTCTCGTTCGCCGCGAAACCCACATCCGAGCGTTCATCCTTGGCCTGGGCTTCGCCGCCCAACTTCTTGCGTGGCTTTTTTTCACACACCTCCAGTCCCGATTCCTTCTCCCGCTCGCCGTCACTGGCTGCGGCGCAGTCGCCCTCGCCTTGACCGCGCTGATACCTCGCAATGACCTCGACCCACCGGGTCGCACGTCCTCCCGCCGCGGCCTGATCTACGGCGCCGGCTCGCTCATCTGCATCGGCCATGCCGGACTCTCGATTGGCATCTTCTCCGCCCAGAGCGGCGGCCAGCCAAACCTCTCGCTTCTCGAGAGCCCCTGGTTTCGCACCGGCGAACTTGACCGCCGCGTCCTCACGCGAGACCCCAGCCAGGCTCGCGAACTCGTCGAGATTGCTTCTCCCGAAATCTTCACCAACGTCCTGGCCCCCCCCGGCACCAAGGTGTACCTGCTCGGCGAGGCCCGCGCCCTCTACTACACCTGCCCCATCCTGTACAACACCACCTGGGACCGCTGGCCCCTGGGTGAAGCCATCCGCCGTGCCCCTGTTCTGCCCCAAGCCTGGACCCGCGAACTCTGGGACAAAGGTGTCCGACTCGTTCTCCTCAACGAACCCGAGGTCGCCCGCCTCCAAGCCAGCGGATGGGCCGATCCGCTTGTCACCCCCGAGACCATCTCCTCCTGGCTGAAGGCCGAAGGCCGTCTCGTCCGATCTTGGCCGGACATCGGCGTGAGTCTCTTCGAACTCACGCCGCCCGGAGCCGCGCGTTGACCGACACACACAACCTCAACGGCGGCCGCTTCCTCCGCATCGCGATCCAGATCGTCGGCTTCCTCGCCAGCATCGCGGCGCTGGGCTGGTGCCTCCGCACCGCCCTCAAACCCGAGAACCGCGAGCAGTTCTCCAAACTCGCCGACGCCCCCGCCGAGCTCATCCTTGCCCTGCTCGGGCTCTCGTTCCTCTCCCTCTCACTCAACGGCCTTGCCTTCTGGCTCGCCATCATCCCGATCAGTCGCCTCCGGCTTCCAGACGTTCTTGCGACCAACGGCGTGTGCACCTTTCTCGGCTACCTCCCCTTCAAGGCCGGCGCCATCGTTCGTTTCGCCATCCACAACCGGCGCGACAAGGTCCCCGTCCCCACCATCGGCGCCTGGTTCGGCTCCGTCGCCGTCGTCATGACCATTGTCTTCAGCGTCATGATCTCAACCGCGATCCTCCGCGGCCGGATCGACGCTCTCTGGCTCATCTTCGCCACGACCGGCGCCACAATGTTCGGCTTCTTCCTCATGCTCATCGCCCGGCTCTTCCGCGGCGAATCCGGCCTCCAGCGCCTCGAACACCTCGTGGGCCTCACCCGAATCGCCGCCCTCAAGCGCCCCTTGCGCTGGAAGATCTGGCTTCAGCTCCACGCCGGCTTCGACATCCTCGCCAGCCCCGTCGCCGTCTTCGGCGGGATCGCCAACCGCATGCTCGACAGCGCCGTCCAGGCCGGTCGCTTTGTCGTCGCCGCCAAGATTCTCAAGCTCACCGGCTTCCCCATCGCGGACCTGAGCCTCCAGCAGGCTCTCATGGTCAGCCTTCTCTACTTCGTTGTCGGCATCGTCAGCCCCTCCGGCCTCGCCGGCCTTCGTGAAGGCGCTGTCGGCGCCTGGGGCGCACCGCTGCTCGCCATGTCCGGCATGTCCAGCGCCGACGGCGACAAGACGTTCATCGCACTCGGTCTCCTCGTCAGCGCCACCGAGTTCTTCGCCTACATCCTCGGCGGCGGCCTCGGCCTCGCCTGGCTCCGTCCCGACCGCCTCCTCAAACTCCGCAAAGACAACGCGCACCCGCTGGAACAGGCCGCCCCGAAGACGCCCGGTCAACACTGACTCCTTTCTTTCCTCCTCTTCGTCACTGCGTCCCTGCGTCACTCCGTCCCTGCCCCCTTCCCCTTACCATCCCCCCAATGAGACTCGCCCTCGCCCAGATCAATCCCACCGTCGGCGCCATCGACGACAACGCCGCGGCCATCATCCGCCGCATCGATGACGCCCGCGCCGCAGGGGCCGATCTCGTCGTCTTCCCCGAACTCGCGCTCTGCGGCTATCCGCCCAAGGACCTCCTCCTCCACGAAGGCTTCGTCGACGAAAACGCCGCCGCCGCCAAACGCCTCGGTGAAAGCTGCACCAAGGGAATCACCGCCGTCTTCGGCGCTGCACTCCCTGCGGGTGAAGAAGGCACCGGCAAGATCGCCAACTCACTCCTCGTGTACCGCGACAACCGCTTCCTCGACTACTACGACAAGCGACTCCTCCCCACCTACGACGTCTTCGATGAGAACCGCTACTTCACCCCCGGCAATCGCGCCGTCACTTTCACCTGCTCCGGTTTGGCCTGCGGCCTCTCCATCTGCGAGGACCTCTGGAAGGGTGAGGACGCCGGCTTTGCCTCCCGCTACGAAGACGCCGCTGATCCCGTCGTCGAACTCGTCAACGCCGGCGCCAAGGTCATCCTCAGTCCCTCGGCCAGCCCCTTTGTTCTCGGCAAGGGACAGCGCCACCGCGACATCCTCAAGAAGCACGCCGTGCGCCACAGCGCCTACGTCGCCGCCGTCAACCAGGTCGGCGGAAACGACGACCTTATCTTCGACGGCCTCGCCTCTGTCTTCGATCCCACCGGCAAGCTCATCGCCGCCGGCCCCGGATTCGAAGAGCACCTCCTGATCGTGGACATCCCCGGCCGCGCCACCGAGGTCGCCGACCCCGGCCAGGCCTCTCCCGAAGAGCTCCTCTTCAAGGCCCTCGTCCTCGGCACTCGCGACTACTGCCGCAAAACCGGTTTCAAGACCGCCGTCCTTGGCATCTCCGGCGGCATCGATTCCGCCGTCGTCGCCGCGCTCGGCGCCGCGGCACTGGGCCCCCGCAACATCACCGGCCTCGCCCTCCCCAGCAAGTATTCCTCCGAACACTCCAAGTCCGACGCCTACGACCTCGCCAAGCGACTCGGCATCAACGCCGCGACCGTGCCCATCGAGGAACCCGTCACCGGTTTCCGCAAAGTCATCGACCCCGTCTTCTCATCCATGGAACTGCCCACGCTCGGCGCCAGGCTCCCCGACCTCACCGAAGAAAACCTCCAATCCCGCGTCCGCGGCACAACGCTTATGGCCTTCTCCAACCGCACCGGCGCCATCGTCCTCACCACGGGCAACAAGAGCGAAATGGCCGTCGGCTACGCCACGCTCTACGGCGACATGAACGGCGGCCTCGCCGTCCTCATCGACGTCGGCAAGCAGCAGGTCTACCGCCTCGCCCGCTGGATGAACGCGAACTGGAAAGCCTGCGGATTCAACACCGCCCCGATCCCGGAGAGCAGCATCACCAAGGCCCCAAGCGCCGAACTCCGCCCCGACCAAACCGATCAGGACTCACTCCCGCCCTATGACCAGCTCGACCAGGTGATCGAGCGCTACGTCGAACGCAAACAGGCTCCCTCGACGATCGTCCGCGAAACCGGCCTGCCCGAGGCCATGGTCCGGCGCGTCGCCCGCATGATCGACGTCGCCGAATACAAGCGCAAGCAGGCCGCCGTCGGCCTGAAGGTCACAACCGTGGCGTTCGGCTCGGGTCGTCGCGTTCCGATCGCACAGGGCTGGAAGGCGAAGTAGCGCCGCTCTGGCTCTCGCAGCGGGTTGCTAGAGGATGATCGGATTCCCGCACTCCGGGCACTTCTCTCCGCCTTCATCTTTCAACGCCGCCAGGTCATACCCACACGCCGTGCACGCGTTCGCATCAATCTTCCTCTTCTCAACTTCCGGTATGAACAGCGCCACGAGAATCCCCGGGATGTACAGGAATCCCGTCCACCAGATCGCCGCCCCCGCCCCACCCGCGTGCGCCGTGATCCACCCGCCCGCAAACGCGCCGACGCTCGAGAACACCCGACCGATGTTGTACGTGAACCCCGCACCCAGCGTCCGCACCAGCGTCGGAAACAGCGGCGGGATATAGAACGGGAACAGCCCGAACAGCCCCAGCGAGAAGAACGCCGTGAACCCGTACACGATGTAGATCGTGTCCAGCCGAAGCGGGTTGTAGTACCCGATCAGGAACGACGCCAGCGATCCAATCAGGAACAGCCCAAATGTCTTGCGATACCCAATTCGTGACGCGATGAACGTCGCGACGAAGTTGCCCCCGATGTTCACAAGGAAATAGAAGATCGCCACGTTCGAGGCGAAGTTCTGCCGCTGCGGCTCCGTCCACGTCGCCGCCTCCGGGATCACCTTCGCGGCCTGCGGCGCGAAGTACAGGAACGCCCACACCGTCGTCAGCGCGATCGATGTCAGCGCCGAAACCAGGAGCGTCGTGCTCGCCAACCCCTTGCTGAACAGCGCCGACACCGGCGGCGTTTTCCTCGCCGCGGCCTCTTTCGCCCACGCTTCCGGCTCCGGCACGGCACGACGTATCCACAGCGTCATCAGCGCCGGCGCCACCCCGATCAGAAACACCCACTTCGGATCGAAGTTCGCCATGAACTTCCCCGTCAGCGCCGCCAGGATGCACCCAACCATGTACCCCGATTGCAGTGCCGCGCTCGCCCACGTCTTGTGCTTCCGATGCAGCGTCTCATTTACGAGCGCCGACCCCGCCGCCCACTCCCCGCCAATTCCCAGCGCCGCTACAAACCGAAATATCAGCAAGTGCCACCACGCCTGCGCGAAGAACGACATTCCGGTGAACACCGCGTACGTCAGCACCGTCAACATCAGCGTCCGCGACCGCCCCAGCCGATCCCCCACACGCCCGAAGAACGCCCCGCCCACCGCCCACCCGATTAGAAACACACCCTGGATGATCGCCGCTTTCGCCGCGACCTCCTTCGGGTCCGGCGCTACCCCGGTCTCATGCTTCAGAAGCTGAGACACAAAACGCCCAGCAACGATCACGTACAGATACCCATCCAGCCCATCAAACGCCCACCCCAGCCACGCGGCGATCAACCCCCTCCACTGCTGCTTGGTAATGCGTGTGTCACTCACAAAGACAGACTACACCAACTTCTCGAATTGAGTGAGCCGTGGCATCCCCGGCTGCTCGCCTTCCCTCACGGCTCATACCCCAGCCGCGTCACCAGCCCCGCCCGAATCCCCGGCCATTCCTCCGGGATGATCCCAAACTCCACCATGTCGCGGCACACCCCGTGCCGGTCAATCGACGCCCGCCGCGCCACCCCCTCAAGCTTCGCCCCCAGCTTCTTCACCGCGGACAAACTCCTGGCATTCCGCGCATCAACTCTCAGCGAAATCCGCTGGCACTTCAACGTCTCAAACGCGTGCCGCAGCATCAGGAACTTGATCTCCGGATTCACCTTCGTCCCCCAATAACCTGGATTGAACCACGTCGTCCCGATCTCCGCGGCCTGGTCCTTGGGCCGGATTGCCAGATAGCTCGACGACCCGATCACTTTCCCGCTCCCCTGCTCCACGATCGCGAGCGGCACCCGGTTCGGATCCCCCGTCAGCGTCCGCACATACGCCTCAAACCCTTCCACGCTCCACGGCGAGGGCTGGATGTACAGAAACCGGAACGCCTCCACCGTCGCGGCCTCAAAGAGCCCCCGCGCATGCTGCGGCCCCAGCGGCTCCATCCGCACACCCCGCCCAGAAAGCGTCACCGGCCTGAGTTCCAGCGGCACCACCGGCAGTTCAAGCTGAATCGTCATCGAAGTACCTCATTCTCTCACAACTTCACCAATCCCGAACTTCAGTCCCCCTCCACCCCCGCCGATAACACCCTCACTTATCGGAAGGGAAGTCCGTGGATGCACAACTCAAGAGAGATGGTCTGAAGCTCGACCGCCGGACCTGGTCCAGAACGCCCCGCCAAGGCTCCGCCATGGCCGCGTTCTTCGATGAAGACGGCGCCCTCTCCCTCACCCGCGTCGAGCTCACCGACGAATCCCAGGGCGGCCTGGGCCTCCTCTGCCCCGTCGAGGTCCCCCGCGGCGTCCGCTTCAGCCTCTACTCCACCGGCTTCCCGCTCCCCCACACCACCGGAATCGTCGCCCGCTGCAGCCCAGACGGTGAAGACTACCGAGTCGGACTCCGCTGCGACCAACGCATCGCGGCCTGAATCCCGAACAACTCTTCGCGACACTCTGCCTCCGCAGGCACAGTGCTCACACTCCGTCACTCCGTCACTTCCTCATCCCTTCCCACATTTTCCGATACCGCGCCGCCATCACCTCCAGCGCCGCCGAGATCACCCGCACGTTGCCCACCACTTCCATGAAGTTCACATCCCCGCCCCACCGCGGCACCAGGTGCACGTGCACATGCTGCGGCACGCCCGCCCCCGCCGCCCGCCCCTGGTTCACGCCGATGTTCACGCCCTGAGGCTCGAGCGTCTTCTCCATCAGCTCGAGCGCGACATCGGTCAACGCCCACAGCTTCGCCCGATCCGTGGCCGAGTAATCCAGCAACCGTGGTTTGCCGTCACCGAGCGCCACCAGCAAGTGCCCGCCCGCGTACGGAAACTTGTTGAGCATGATCAGCCCGTCGCCCGTCCGCACAATCACGTGGTTCTTGATGTCGTCCGCGGGTGAGAGCCAGTAGTCCCGGAGAAAGCACCCGCTCGTCGCCTTCGGCGGACCCGCCGTCTTCTCCTTCGCATCGAGTTCATCGATGTACTGCATCCGCCACGGCGCCTGCAACGCCCCTTGCTTCGACGACTGATCCGGTGTCCGACTCATTCACGGATCATAGTGCCCGCATCCTTCGTCGCGCCCGGCTCACTTGGGCTGCTTCTCTTTCCGTTCCTTCACCGCGATCGTTTGTGTGACCTCAAACTGATTCACCACCGTCGCGCCTGTCGGCAGCACCGGCCCCTGCATCCCCATCGTGACATTCCCGTCCCCGCCCATCACGAGCCAGAAGACCTGCCTCACCTCCAGCGGCCCTTCGTTCCCCGCCGTCACCACGTGCGTCGTCGACCGCTGCTGCTCATCCGTGATTGCCCGCACCGGCCACACCCACGACTCGTCGGCCTCTGCCTTCCCGTTGGTGTACACCGCCGAGCACACCACCATCCGTGGCTCCGGTTTGGCCACGATCGCACCGCCCTTGAACACCGCATCGGTCTTGATCGAAACCTGCTCTCCAACCTCCGCTGTCTCCTGGGCCGACATCGCCGCCGACAGCACCTGAGAGAAAAACTGCTTCCCGGCCGCCACCGGCTTGGACGTCCGGATCCACAAGAACAGCGTCTCATCTCCCCGCCGCGACAGATACCCATCCCGCGCCTTTTTCCTCATCAGCGCCTGGGCCAGCCCTTCGAGCTTTTCCGCCGTCAAGACCCGCTCATCAAACTCGTTCCACTCATCCGTCAGTTGATCATCCGGCATCATGCCCAGCCGCTGGATCAACACGTCCGTCGGCATCCACCGAACCAGCAGCCACGGCGCCACCCGCCCCAGCATCCACGTCCCGGTCACCAGAAACAGAAGCGCCAGCCCCACCGTCACCATCCAGCTTTGCCCGCGCAACTCTCCCACCCGCGACCGCCCGATCCACCGCCACGGCGCCCCACACTCCGGACACGACCCCACGATCCGCCCCTGGTCCTCCTGGTGATACCCGCACCGGCGACAGTGCAGGCCCCTCCCCCTCTTCCGCGGCCACCCGCACCACACCAGGTACGCCCCCAGCGCGGCGCTCCCGCTCTTGATCAGCATCGGCAACGCCGCCACCATCGCCGCCGAGCCGCCGATCACCGTTACCTGGTCCGCAAACTCACCGATCGTCAGCGCCACCACGCCGAAGATCAGCGCGATCAGAACGCCATGCTTCGAAAGCAGCTTTAGCACAAGACCATGTGCTACGCCCGGCCCCGCCCCCGGTTCGCCCTCTCCTCTACGGCATCTTCATGCACCTTCCAGAAGTGCTCAAACGAATGCCGTATTGACATGGGCGAAATGGCCTCTCTCGCCGCCGAACCCCACGCCTTCCGCTTGCTTTCATCATTCACCAGGCCGGCGATTTCCGCCGCCCATCGCCGAGTATCACCCGACGGCAGGACCAACCCCGTCACCCCACTCCGAACCACTTCCTTGGGCCCACCTTGATCGGTCACGATCACCGGCAGCCCCGAGCACTGCGACTCCATCACCACCTGCCCCAGCGTGTCCGTGGTCGACGGAAACACAAAGAGGTCCGAGCTCGCGTAGATGGTGGACAGCTCCCGCCCATGCTTGAACCCCAGGAAGTACGCGTCCGTCCCCGCCAGTTCTCTTTGCATCGTCTCCCGGTACGGCCCATCTCCCACCACCACCAGCTGCGCCGCAACTTCTCCGCATAGCCGCCGCGCCTCCGGCCACAGCTTCCGAAGGTCCGGCAGGTTCTTCTCCACGCTGACCCGCCCGCAATAAATCACTTTCACACCGGGCGGAACGCCCAGCCGGTCCCAGATCCCCTCATCACGGAACCGTGGATCAAACAGGCTCGTGTCGATCCCCGGGAGCAGCCGCACAATCCTCGAATCCTCGATCCCCAGCCTGACCAACGACCCGCGATAGTCGGCGCTCCGGGTAAACACGCGCTCGAACGGTCCATAGAAGAAGCTCATCCACCGCGCACACCCCCACGTCATCGCGTCATCACCAAACAGGTAATCGATGTACGCGGGAAAGTCCGTGTGATACACCCCCAGCACCGGGATTCCCAGCCGCCGCGCCGCCCACCACCCCACGCTGCCAACCGGTCCCGGCGTCGAGATATGGATCGCGTCCGGCCGCGCCGCTCGCACGTACCGCAGCATCTTCCGCGCCGGCGGAATCACAAACTCCAGGTTCTCGTACTTGGGCATCTTCCCCGCCACGATCGGACGGAATTTCACAATGTTCTTTCGCGCCGGCACCTCAAACTGCGTCGAGGTCACCACCCGCAGGTCGCGCCCCGCTCCCTCCGCCTGCTCCGCCACATTCCGTATGAACCGCGACACACCGTTCACATCCCCCAGCGTGTCCGTGAACAGGCACACGCGCATGCCGTGACCGCCCGCTCCCCCTTTCGAAAAGAGTCGCGGATCCCGAGCAGGATGTGTCACTTCGGACATCGCAACGCTCACCCCACACCTATCGGAAAAAACAGAAACGCCGCGGCACATTGCACCGCGGCGTCCCGGACTGCACCGGATCATATTCAGGTTCCGTGAAGAGCCCGAATCCCTTAGTTGCACCCGCTCGCAAACGCGTTCAGGAAGCACTGGAAGTCGTTCGATGTCAGGCTCGGGCTCCCCGTGGATCCATCGCAGTTCGCCCAGGCATCACCCGAGGCAAACCGGTTCATGAAGCACTGGAAGTCATTCGACGTCAGCACGATCGCCCCGTTGGACTGGTCGCAGTTGGCGTAGCACGGGCACCCCGACTCGCCGCAGAAGATCGTCACCTGCAGCGGCGCCGTACGGGCCTGTCCGCCCGCCGCGCCCGCATCGTCGATCACCCACTGCATGAACACGACGTTGCCGTTGAGCGCCGGAACCGCCGGGATCGGCCACTTGCCCGTCCCGTACCCGCGCTCCACCCCCCCGCCGTTGGCCAGGATGAACGGCCCCACCACCTGGTCCGGTTTGACGATGTTGTTGATCGGCGCCTGGCTCGAAATCCGCAGGCGTGCCGTCGCGCCCACGAGGCCCTGCTTGACGCCGACCTTGAACCCCGTGTTCCCCACGTTCGGCGGGTTGTTCGCGATCCACTGCGGCACGATCCCGCCCGTTCCCGCCTCCCCCGCGCCCAGCACGATCACGTTGGTGTTCGGACGGTTGGTAAACAGAGTCGGATGGTCAAATGGGAACTGCCCGCCCGCCACCCGCGGGTCCGTCAGCCCGCCGCTGATGAACGCCACGATGTCCGCCTGGTCCTGCGGATTCAGCGGGATGGGCAGGAGCGGGTCCCGATTCTGCGGGAACTGCGCCCCGGCGTTGGGATAGAACCCGACGATTTGCGCCAGCGTCGTGAACTGCCCGGTGTGCGTAAAGCTCGTCTTGAGCCCCGCGTTCCGCAGGCTCGGCACCTTGAACCGGCGCGCATCGCCCGCGATCCCCGAGATTGCCTGCCGCCCGGTGTCGTCACCCGGCGGACGCAACCCGATATTCCTGAACATCGCGCCCGTCGGCGTCGGCGGATTTCCCGGCGGCGTCGGCTGCGTGTTGCTGAACAGCGGCGGCGTGTGACACACCGCGCACGCGCGCCCCTGGAACAGGTTCAGTCCCCGCTGCTCCTGCTGAGTGAGCGCCCCGGGGTTCCCGCCCGTAAACGCATCCCAGTCCGTCTGGTCTGAGTTGAGCGTCCGCTCGTAGGTCGCGATCGCAAACGCGATGCGCCGCGCCGTGATCGCCCCATCCCCGAACGCTTGCGTGAACATCGCCGGGTAGGTCTTGCTCGCCGCAATCGCCGCGGCCACATCCGGCGGCACATTGGTGGCCAGCGCCAGCGGCATGGACGACGTCAGCTTCGCCGAAATCTGCGTCCAGTCCCTCCCCGTATGCGCCATCTCCACATCGCTCAGCGGCGGCCCGATCACCTGGCTCTCCAGCGCGCCGCCCGTGGCAATCGCCACCTGCCCCGTCTGCGGATCGACAAACGTCCCTGAACCTCGTCCATCCCAGAATGTCAGCGGCGTGTACGCCGAGTTGATCGCCCCCATCGCCTGACGGTTCGTCACCCGGGGCGACAATCCGAAACTCGCATCCGCCAGGTAGTCCCCGTTGGCCGTCTGCCGGATGACCCCCGGCGATCCGAACACATCGTCCGGCGTGTTGGCAACCAGGTCGACGCCCGGGTGCCGAACCCGCCGCGGATCGCTCCCCTTGAACTCCACCTGGTGGCATGTCGCGCACGCCATCGTGTTGTCGCTCGAAAGCTGCTCATCCCAGAAAAGCGCCTTCCCCAGGACCCGCTTGGCCTCGCTGAACGGGTTTTCAACCGGAAACGGCGTCGGCGGCAATGAATCCGTCGGCCCGCCGCGCATCCCACCCGCATAGGTCCCCACCCCCACCACCGCGACACCAAAGCTCAACACCGCGGCTTGCTTGACCAAAACAAACGCTCGACGATTCTTCATTTGCCAGCCTCCTGAGGGGTTCGCCCCAAGTCAACGCAGGTGGTTGTCGGTTATTGCAATGCCGGAGCCAATTGGCGACATGGCGAGGCCTGCCCTGCAAGTCCCTTAAGGGTGATCGTGCGCGTTTTCACGGACACCCCGCCGCGAACGCGTTGATAAAGCACTGAAAGTCATTGGCTTGCAGCGTCGGCAACCCTGTTGAGCCGTCGCAGTTCGCGTACGGATTCCCCGCCGCGAACGCGTCAATGAAACACTGAAAGTCGTTGGCGGTCAGCACCGGGCTCGCCATGGACATGTCACAGTTCGGATAGCACGGGCCGCACCCCCATGCCGTCACAAACGCCGCCAGCCGTCCGCTGGCGATGGTGAAGTCTCCTCCCGCCACCAGCTCTCCATTGGGCCGGACATGCAGCGCCCGAACCCTCGCGTTCATACCCGAGCTCAGGCTCGACCAAGATGTTCCGTTCCACCTCGCCACGCGGTTCGCACTCACACCCCCCGCACTCGTGAAGTCTCCGCCCGCAATCAAGTCTCCTTCGGGCGTCACCACCAGCGCGTTCACCTGCGCGTTCATCCCCGGGCCCATCGCCGACCACGTTGTTCCGTTCCACCGTGCGATGTAGTTCGCGCTCTGCCCGCCCGCCACGGTGAAGGCCCCGCCGGCAATCAGGTCGCCGCCCGGGAGCACCGCCAGCGCGTACACCCACGGCGGGCCGCCGCCGGTCACGCCCGAACCCAGCGCCGACCAGGAACTTCCGTTCCACCGTGCAATGTGCTGCATCGGCTGGCCATCGATCGTCCAGAGAAACCCTCCAGCCGCGACCACGTCCCCGTTGGGCATCAGAGCCAACGCGAACACCGCGTTGTCGAAGCCCGGTCCCATCGCCGTCCACGCCGATCCGGTCCAGCGTGCAATGCAGTCGCATGTCACGCCGCCCGCCGTCGCAAATCCTCCGCCCGCGATCAACTGCCCGTTCGACAAAGGGAGCAGCGCATAGACCGCGTTGTCCCCCATGCCCGAGCCCAGGCCAAACCAACTCGTGCCGTTCCACCGGGCGATCCGGTTGCACGTTACGCCCCCCGCTGTGGTGAACTCTCCCCCCGCAACCACGCTGCCGTTGTACATCGCCAGCGAATACACCGCCGGGAAGTCTCCGCCCGTCCCGGCCCCCATCGGCACCCACCTTCCCTGCGCGTTCATCCTCGCGACCTGACGCGCGGTCACCCCCCCGGCGGTGAAGAAGTAACCCGCCGCCACCAGTTCGCCGCTGGAGTTCGTTGTCACGGCGCTGACGGGGTTGTTCAATCCGAACCCCACCGTCGTCCACGCACTCCCGGTCCAGAGTGCGGTGTTGGTCGAGTACACACCCCCCGCAAACTCATAGTTGCCCCCAGCAAACACCTCGCCGCTCGAAAGCTGCGCCAGCGTCCAGACCTCGCCCGTTCCCACGCCGTTGCCAAACCCTGACCCCATCGCAGACCACGCGGCCCCGTTCCATCGCGCCACGCGGCTCGCGGGGGCTCCCCCCGCCGCCGTGAAGTACCCCCCGGCAATCAGGTCTCCGCTCGCGGTTACCAGGAGACCGAGCGCACTCGAGTTGAGACCCGCCCCCACCGGCGCCCATATCCCCGTTCCCGCATTCCACTTCGCGATATACGCCGTGCTCACACCGCCCGCCAGAGTGAACGTGCCGCTCGCCACCAGTTCACCGCTGTTCAACACCGCCAGCGATGTGACGGCCCCGTTGGTCCCGGTGCCCAGCGGCGACCATCCCCCGCCCGCGCTCCACCTCGCAATCCTGTTCGCGCCGGCGGCACCGGCTGTCGTAAAGGTCCCGCCCGCCACAAGCTCGCCATTGGGCAGCACGCTCAGCGCACTCACCGTCGCCCCGGCCCCGCCCACACCCCCGCCAAGCTCCGCCCAGCTGCTCCCATCCCAGCGCGCCACCCGGCTCGCCGGTGTACCACCCGACATCGTGAAAGACCCGCCCGCCACCAGCTCCCCGCTCGGCAGCACCGTCAATGCATTCACGGTCCCGTTCACCCCCTTGCCCAGGGGCGTCCACGCCGACCCGTCCCACTTCGCCACGCGATTGACCACCGACCCGCCCATCACTGTCACAAAGTCTCCGCCCGCGACAAGCCCGCCATCCGGCAGCGCGGCGAGCGCCCATACCTGCCCCGCCAAGCCAGGGCCGATCGGCGTCCATGTCCCCGGCGTCCCGGGAGTCCACATCGCGATGTTTGATGCGCCTAATCCGCCGACATTCGAAAACGAACCTGCCACCACCAGGACCGCGGGCCGCGGCCCGGCCCCATCCGGATCCCACACCCTCGACACCCGGACCACGCCCGTGAGCGTCGGAGAGCACTCTCCGATCAGCCACTGGGGCGAACACTGCGCCGCGGCTTGTCGGGCCCACACCACCACGATGATCGCGAACAGGATGGTCCACACCCTCATGCCCGTTCTCCGCTGGCCTGATTCACGGGCACCCCGCCGCATACGCATTGATGAAGCACTGGAAGTCGTTGGCCGTCAACGCCGGGGTCCCCGTGCTCCGATCGCAGTTCGCGTACGCCGCCCCCGCGGCATACCGGTCGATGAAGCACTGGAAGTCGTTCGCCGTCAGTTGCGGGCTTCCCGTCGAAAGATCGCAGTTCGCGTAGCACAACCCCTCGCACTCATCCGGCTTCCCGTTCAGGTTCATGTCCCGGCTGAACCCGCTGGCGATGTCGCACGAATCCGGCACCTGGTTCCGGTTGCAGTCCGTCGCATCCCCCGGCATGAACGCAAATCCCGTGGTCTGCTCGATCACCGAATCCAGCCCCTGCACATACGCCCGCACGAAGTTCCCCAGCCGCGGATCAAAGATCTGGATCTTCGCCCGCGTCAGGTGCGTGTCGAGGTCGTCCACGTTGATGCTGACATACACCATCCCGTCAGGCCCTACCCGCAGACACCACGGCCCCGCAAAGTGCACGCCCACGACGCTCCACACCTTGATGAACGCGCCCGTCGTCCCGTTGTACTCCAGAATCTGGTTGGTCGTGTAGCTCGACACCAGGAGGTTCCCCGTCACCGGGTTGAACACCAGCCCCTTGGGCGCCGCCAGCCCCCCGCTCGCCGAAGCCACAAACGTCCCCACCAGGGCCCCGGTCGTCCCGTTGTACTGGATCACGCGGTTATTCGTTTCGCTCGTCACAAACACGTTCCCATTCGGACCTTTGACCATCCCCATCGGCGCTGCCAGGCCGCCGGAACCCGCGGCCGCGAACGTCCCCACAAACGCCCCCGTTCCCAGGTTGTACTTCAGCACACGGTTTCCCGTCAGGTCCGCCACCAGCAAACTCGTGGCATCCGGAATCAGCAGCGCCGACGGCAGCGCCAGCCCGCCCGACCCGATCGCCACCAGCGTCCTCACAAACGCCCCGCTCGAGTTGTACTCCCGCACGCCGTTCACCGCCGCGACCAGGATCCGCCGATCCGAGGTAATGATCAGGTCCCGCACCGGCGCGGTGTTCCCCGTCACCGACGTCGTCATCATCACGCCCGTCACCGGGTGATACCCGCGGACCTCCGGTTGCAACGCGCTCGCCGCCCACCCGTTCCACGCCCCCGCCAGCTCGACCAGGTCCGGCGTCCCGTCGTTGTCGCAGTCCTGCCGGCTGTCCAGCATTCGGTTCCGATCGATATCCAGCCCCATGTTCGCCATGATCTCGTTGTAGTCGGACTGGCTGTTGGCGTTGAGGTCCGCATCGCACTCGTCCGGGATCCCGTCCCCGTGCACATCCTGGCTCGTCCCCAGAAGAATGTCCCGGTCGTCCGGCACGTTATTGTGGTTGCAGTCCGGCTCGCACTCATCCGGGATCTGGTTCGCGTTGAGGTCAAAGCTCCCGGTGCCGATGTCCACCGAATCCAGCACCCCGTTGTGGTTGCAGTCCTCGCACTCATCCGGTATCCCGTTCCCGTTCACATCCAGGCTCGTCGCCGATGTGATGTCCACCGAGTCCGCGATCCCGTTCTGGTTGCAGTCGAACACGATGCAGTTCGGGCGCGTCACGATGTAGTCGATCATCGCCTGCCGCGTCACTTTGTGGAACGTGAGGTCCTCGACGCTCATCCCCCCGCTGATCGTCTGGTTGCAGTACGCCATGATCGTCCCGCGCTGCGCCGGCGTCGTGATCTGGTTGCAGATGTCCAGCCCATAGAAATCCGTGTGCTGCGTCCCGCAGTTGTGCCCAAGCTCGTGCGCCGCCACCATCGGGTCATAGTTCAGCACGCTCGAACTCTGCGGGTCCGCGAAGTACCCCACCAGGTTCCCGCAGAACCCGTACGCCGAGTTCGAGCACAGCGAGTTCAAATACGCCACCCCCCCCGGCAGGTCCCCTCGCCCGCTGAACATCTGAGCGATGTCACGCGTCACCGCTCCCATGTTCGCCTGCCAGTACGTCTGGAACGTGTTCAGGCTCGGAGTAAAGGGCTCGTTCGGCAGCGGCCAGATCCGCGCATACGAAATATCCACCCGCGTGTTGATCTCCCGCATGTAGATATCGCTCACCGCGCCGTACATCTGCACGACATACTCCGCCGCGCCCGTCGCGGTCCCGAGAATCTGAAAGAACTCGTTGTCCGTCTCGACCGCGATCTGCAACTGCCTGAGCCCTCGTACCGGCAACGCGTCCCCGCCACCCGGCCCCGGTCCCTCCGGCTCTGAATGCCTCACCTCGCAGAACGGCATCGGGTTGGGACCGCCCGCTCCCAGCGCCCGAAACACCATCGCCTCTCCCGGCGCCATCCGTTCGCCACCAAGTCGCGACGAAACTCCATAGCTCGGATACCCCGGCCCAAGGTCAATCACCCCGTTCACCATCGACCCCGACACCGCCAGGTACAAGTGCGAACTCCCGTACCCCGCCACCCGCCCGCGCAGCAGCACCACGCTCTCCGGATCGAACACCATTTCCTCATCGCGGCCCGACGCTCCCCCAACCACAAACCGCGTCTCCGGCTGCGTCACACGAAACCGCTCAACTTCCAACTCCACCGCCGACCCGCCCAGGTTCAAACCCGGTACGACGAACGCCCCCGATGCCGCGGCACGCGCCAGCCCGGCCCGGTCAATTCTCACCCGCGAAGAATCCACCCCACCCTCCATCACTCGCACCACCCCCGGCGCGACCACCGCCGGCCGCCGGGCCGCCCTCGCGCTCCCGGGCCCGAGCTCCGGCACGCGCCCCTTCCGTTCCACCTCGGCCTCGACTCGCGGCTCCGCCACCGGCCCCGCCCACTTCACCTGGCCTTGAGCCACAGTGCACATCGCGGCCGCAATCAACGCGTAACGCTTCATGGAGGTGTTCCCGCTGGAACCCGTGAGCCACCGAAATGCCGGTTTCTCCGCCGGGAAACCCCAGACTATCCGATGGCCCCCCTTTCTCCAAGCGCAACTGTGCTTGCTCCAAGCTCGCTCCGCGCGTGATAATCAGCGCCGCAGGAGGATTACCCATGACCACCATGCAGGCCCCCGCCGACCGTCATCGACTCCGTGCCTTTGAAATTTGGGGCGGCAACTCCCGCGCGCACGACCGCCTCAGCGTCCCCGGCTTTGAAATGCAGATTTTCGCCGAGCCCTACCAGGGCTCCGAGGGCGGCGACCTGCGCTTCGTCTCCACCTGCGCCATGGGCAACATTGTCCGCTTCACGCTCGCCGACATCGCCGGCCACGGCGAGAGCGTCGCGGAAACCGCCCGCCACCTGCACGGCATCATCCGCCGCAACATCAACAAGCCCAACCCCACCAAGTTCGCCCGCGCCCTCAACTACGAGTTCGCACGCCTCCAGCAGTCCGGCATCTTCGCCACCGCGATCATCTGCACGTACTTCGCCCCCACCGACCACCTCATCATCTGCAACGCCGGCCATCCGCGCCCGCTCTTCTATTCGGCCCGCGACAAACGCTGGCTCCTCCTCGATCAGGACTCTCCGGGTAATCTCGCCCGCGACCACGCCAAGGACGCCGGCGTCGGCAATCTTCCCCTCGGCATCATCGCCGAAACCAACTACCCCCAGTTCGCCATCCGTCTGAACCCCGGCGACATTGTCATCACCTACACCGACGCCCTCATCGAATCCGCCGACGCCAATGGCCGCGCCCTCGGCGAACAGGGCCTGCTCCGACTCGCCCAGCAACTCGATCCCGCCACGCCCGAACACCCCCCCGAGAACCTCGACAGCGAACTCGCGAAACTGGTCGCCGACTATCGCGGCGGCAAACCCTCCGACGACGACACGTCCATCCTCGCCCTCTACCACACCGGCAGCAACCCGCCCAAGATGGCCCTCGGCGAGCGGCTCAAGGTCCTCGGTCGCATGGTCGGTTTCATGAAGTGAAGCCGGCTCGAAGTCGGCTGTTCTCGCTTCACGACCCGCGGGCCTTGTTGCCGTGCTGTCACGGTGCTCCGGCCTTGACCACCCTCCCACTCTTCATCACAAACCCAACCTTCTCCAGCTCCCGCACATCCTTGAGCGGATCCCCCTTCACCGCGATCAGGTCCGCGCTCTTGCCCGCCTCCACTGTCCCCGCCTGTGCCGAAATCCCCAGCAGGTCCGCCGCGGAGACCGTCGCCGCCACGATCGCTTCCTTCGCCGTCATCCCGCCCTCCACCATCAACGCAAACTCCTGCGCATTCTCCCCGTGCGGCGACACGCCCGTGTCCGTCCCGAACGCGATCTTCACTCCCGCCGAATGAGCCTTGCGGAACGACTCCATCATGTGTGGCGCCACTTCCTTCGCCTTCTTCGCCACCATCGGCAGGTAGTACCCGGGCACATCCGCGCGCTTCGACGTGGTGTGCCCCGCCAGCAGCGTCGGCACGTAATAGGCCCCCGTCTTCTTGAAGAGCTCGACCGACTCATCGTTCTGGTAGCTCGCGTGCTCGATCGAATCGCACCCGGCCCGCAGCGCCGCGTTGATCCCGTCCGTCCCGTGCGCGTGCGCCGCCACCTTCCGGCCCATCGCGTGAGCCGCTTTCACCACCGCCTCCATCTCTGCATTCGTAAAGTGCTGCGCGAGCCCGGCTGTGGAGATCGACAGCACGCCGCCCGTCGCCGCGATCTTGATCACATCCGCCCCGCGCTTGACCTGCGTCCGCACCGCCTTCATGCACTCATCCGCCCCGTCCGCCACGCCGAGGTCCGTCCCCGGCGTGCCCCACAGGTCCTGCCGGTACCCATTGCTCGGGTCCATGTGCCCGCCGGTAATGCTGATCGCTTTGCCGGCGCACAGGATCCGCGGCCCCACAATGTCCCCGCGCTCCACCCCCGCCCGCAACGCAAAGATCGAGTTGCCATCCGCCGTCAGGTCGCGCACCGTTGTGAAGCCCGCCTCGACTGTCTTGCGGAGGAAGGCGACGCCACGGACCGTCGCATCCGCATCCGACTCCGTCACGTTCCGCAGCAACCGTCCCGAATCCCACTCCGTCGTGACGTGGACGTGGCAGTCGATCAAACCCGGCAGCACAAACGCTTCACGCAGGTTGACTTCCACCACCTTCGCGCCGGCCTTGCGGGCATCGTCCAGGTCCGGCCCGTTGAAGCCGGGAACAACGGAATCGATCTTGTCGTTCTTCACGACGACCGTCACTTCCTTTCGGGGGTCCTGCCCGGGAATCGCCAGCAGCGTGCCGCAGCGGACCAGGGTGTAGCGGTCGGACGCTGGCGCGGCGGCCGGCGCCTGGGCGCTGCACGGGGCGGCGCTGGCCACCGATAACAGCGTGACAAGGACGAGCAAGGTCTTACTCATGGGTCCAGTATGACACGCCGCGACGGCCCCCGCACGCGGCGTGATAACACGTATCCCGGACCAGCCGTCACAGGCAGACAGACCGGGCGTCGTTCACGCGACGCTTCGTGGCCGGCGACCGGTTCCGTTGCCATATTCCCCTACCCCGCGGACGGTCCGCGGGCACGGGGGCACCACCATGGGACGACCCAACGACGACTTCGGTCCCGAGACGCTCGACCACTCCGAGCCCACGCCGCGCCCCGAGTCCAGATCGATTCCAGCGCCGCAGCCCACCGGCGACGACGGCCTCATCACCGTCAGCGGCATGGACAACGTGACCCTCGTGTTCCTCGGGATGAACGGCATCCGCGAGCACCAGACGGACATGGTCCAGCGGCGTCTCAACGCCCTCGCCGACCGCTCGCACGGCCGGCTCGCCGTGTCCCTGTCGGAAGTCACCTCGCTCAACTCGTCGGGGATCAACGCCTTCGTCGCGGTGCACACCTACTGCGCTTCGCTCGGCGGGCATCTCTCGCTCTTTGCCCTCTCGGCAGAGGTGAAGCGCGTGTTCAAGGTAACCAAGCTCGACCGCAAGCTGGTCCTCGCCGACAACGTGCACGAGGCCGTCCAGTCGTTCACCAAGCCCAGGAAGAGCTTCCTGAGGTCGCTGACCTGGGCCCGCCACGACCGCGACGCGGCCTGAACGTCCTCACTTCGTCACGCGACCATCGATCGTCAGCGTGACTCGCTTCTGCTGCTTCCTGCGCTTGTGCCGCCGACTCAGGATCGGGATCGGCAACACGCCGCGGAGCAGCCACGCGAGGGCGAGGATTCCCGCGGCCGTGGTCGCCCAGAACTGCCAGTCATGAACGGGAATGCTCATCGCATCACCTGGAAGACGATCATTGCGGCAAGGTAGGCGACGCCGCACATCCACGCCAGTTGCAAGAAAGCCCACTTCGCCCCGCCGGCTTCGCGGGCGGTGACGGCCAAAGTCGGCAGGCACTGCATCGCGAGCACGTAGTAGACCAGCAGCGACCAGCACACGCTCCGCGTGAAGACTGGGCTGCCATCGTCGCGCTTGGCCGTGGCGAGCGTGGTCATGACGCTCTCATCCTCGGTGTCCTGCTGGCCGGCGACGACCACGGCCATGGTGGAAACGAATACCTCCCGGGCGGCGAAGCTGGTGATGACGCCAACGGTGAGCTGCCAGTCGTAGCCGAGGGGCTGGAACACGGGTTGGACCAGACGGCCGAGGCGGCCTGCGAAGCTGTGGGCGCTCTGGTGCATCGCCGTCAGGCGGTCGGCCTCGGTGTTGAGTTCGAGAGCTTTGTCGGGCTGGGTGGTGGCGATGGCGGCGGCTTGAGTTCGCAGGGTTTCAGCGCCTTCGGGCGGCTTCGAGATCGGGTAGGCGCCGAGCCACCAGAGGATGATGCAGATCGCCATGATGTTGGTGCCGGCCTTGCGGAGGAAGACGATGCCGCGGTCGTAGGTGGAGATGAGTGCGGTGCGCAGGCTTGGACGCTTGTAGGTGGGGAGTTCGAGCGCCATGGGCCGAGAGGGGCCGCGGAGGATGGTCCGGCGCGCGAGCAGGGCGCTGGTGATGCCGGCGAAGATGCCTAGTGCGTAGCACCCGATGAACGCCAGGGAAGCCTTGAACGGATCGTCGCGGAAGAGGACTGTGGTGACGAGGACGTAGACGGGAAGGCGGGCGGAGCAGGTCATGAACGGCGCGACGAGAATGGTCGCGAGGCGCTCGCGCCGGTCCGGGATCGCCCGGGCGGACATGATGCCCGGGAGCGCGCAGGCGTGGGATGAGAGCAGGGGCATAAAGGAGTGGCCGGGGAGGCCGAAGGGTCGCAGGGCGCGGTCCATGACGAACGCGGCGCGGGCGAGGTAGCCGGTGTCTTCGAGCAGGGAGATGAAGAAGAAGAGCAGGCAGATCTGGGGCAGAAAGACGACGGTGGCGCCAACGCCGTGAATGACGCCGTCGGAAAGGAAGTCGGAGAAGAAGCCCTCGGGCAAGACGCTTTTGACGGCGCCGGCGATGGCGTCGAAGGCGCCGTCGAGAAGGTCCATGGGGACCTTGGCGAGGCTGAAGAGCATCCAGAAGAGACCGGCCATGATGACGGCGAAGACGAGAAGGCCGAGGATCGGATGGGTGGCGACGCGGTCGAGGCGGTCGGTGAGGGACTCAGCGCCGGCGTTGGCCTGGCCGTGGGTGCACTTGGCGGCGAGGTCGTCGGCCCAGGCGCGGAGGCCTTCGCGGGTGCCGGGGGGAGTGTGGTTCGAGACTCGGGCGGAGGCCAGGGCGGATTCGAGGGCCTCTATGCCCTCGCCGTCGCGGGCGCTGATGCTGACGACGGGGCAGCCAAGGTGGCGTTCGAGTGCCGCGGCGTCGACGTTGACGCCTCGCTTGCGGGCGAGGTCGATCATGTTGACGGCGATGACGGTGGGCAAGCGGCGGCGGAGGGCTTCGCCGACGAGCATGAGGTTGCGTGGGAGGTTGGCGGCGTCGACGACGATGCAGGCGGCGGTTGGTGCGCCGATGCGTTCACCGCTGGGGGCGGCGCGGCCCTCGAGGACGGAGCGGCAGACTTCGGCTTCGAGCTGCTGGAGTTCGAGGGAGTAGATGCCGGGGAGGTCGATGATGGTGGCGTGGTGCGAGGCGTCGGAGGAGTGGAACTCGAAGCGGCCGACGCGGGCTTCGAGGGTGGTGCCGGGAAAGTTGGCGGTCTTGTGACGCAGCCCGGTGAGGCGGTTGAAAAGCGTGGTCTTACCGGTGTTGGGATTGCCCAGGAGCGCGAAGCGGGCGGTCTCTTGAATCTGGGTGTCCTGCGTAAGGGCCGCCATCACGAGCCCCGGTCGAGGCGCTCGACGAGGATGCGATCGGCGAGCGGGCGGGCGAGGCCGATGCGGCATCCGGAACCACCGCCGCCGAGAACGGCGACGATGCAGGGTTCACCGGCGCGGCAGAGGCGGACGGTGGCGTTGCAGTAAAGGCCCATGGCGGCGAGCATGGCCGCGTCATCGCCGCTGAGGGGCGCGCTGCGGACGACACCGGTTTCGCCGGGCTTGAGCTGGTTGAGTGAGATGGGGGACGCGGTGCCTGTGGACACTCGGGGCTCCGGAGGACGGGGCATGGTATTCAGTTGAGACTGAATCTCAATGGCGATAACTTAGAACAGTTCTAGAGACTGTGAGGGAGTTGGGGCAAAGAGCCAAATGGCAAAGGGCCAAATGGCAAAGCAGGAAGGGAAATGAAGATGCTCAAGATGAGAGAGATGGTTTTGAGCATCTTCATTTGTAGGGTTGGGTGACGGGTTTGTGCGGACGGCGGTGGCGGGGTTGGAGAGGGAATCGGAGATTTCGGGGAGAGTGATTTGGGGCTGGAGAGTGTGGCGCGGATGAGGGTGTGGACGATTTGGCGACCGCGTTTGTGCGCGCAATGGTGGTCAGGATTTGGGGGTGGGGAGCTGTTGGATTCAAGGTGCTCAAGGCGTGCAGCGGCGGCTGGAAGTTCGCAGGCGGCGAGGAGGCGACCGCAAACCTGCGCGCATCCGCGAGAGTGCTTGGGCAATATCAGGATGCAGGGGTCCCAACCCCCAGAAACGAGCGGGACTGCCACGCCGTGTGCTGCGGGAGTTCACGGCGGTGAGATGTGCGTTGGCCTGCGTCGCCGTGCTGCGACGGCAACGGCGAGGCCAAGCATCGCGGCTGTTGGCGGCGCGGGCACGATCGGAACACCGATATTCGATCCCCAGTCCCACTCGCAATCCGACTCGCTGTACGTCGGGTTACCCTGCGGGTCCGTGCCGTTTCGCATGAACAGCCTGGGGGTGTTGTCCCACAGCGTGTTGAGCCCGAACGCGGCCGTTCGTGGCTGATAGGTCGGGGGCATCCACACCGCGGACCAGAGTGTTGGTATCGGGTTGGTCGCAATCGGAGAGATGCCCGGCGGCGGGTGAGGCTGCCAGACTGAACCAAAGGGAAGTTCCGTGAGTGGTTCGGCCAGGAAGCCAGCGGGAATCTGCAGGTCGGACCAAGCGCCCACGATCGAAGCGCCCAATCCGAAGCCGGTGCCCGCAAACCCGGCGACCACCAGAGCTCCGGATCCGAACGTTGTGCCGATTGGACTGAACTCCACGGAGATGCTTATTCGTGCGGCCTCGCCCAGATCGAGGATGCCGTTGGAGTTGGGAACCGGATTGTGAGTGGCGGCGTTGACTTCGGACCATCTCAGCGCGAAGTTGGCGAAGCCGAACTGACCGAACGCAGGTGCTGCGGCGGATGCGACGCTGAACAGGGCGATCATCGCGAATCGTGAGTTCATCGAACAGTCTCGATCAGCAAGGCTGGTGCCTCGGCCTTCGCCGCCGCGCGGCGAAGGCAAGGGTGAAGATCGCGGCCGCAGATACGGGCGGTGCGGGAGCGATCGGAATACCAATCTCTGAGCCCATATGGGGTTCGGAATCAACCGTTCTGAAAAGTGAATTGCCCTGTGGATCCGTCCCGGTGCGCACGAACAACTCCGGGAATTGATCGAAGACGACAACGAGCCCGAATGGCACAACTCGCTGCTGGAAGTTGGGCGGGTTCCACACCACCGTCCACAACGACGGAATCGGATTGGTCGGGATCGGACTGCCGCCGAGAGGTGGTTCGGGCTGCCACACCTGCTGAAGCAGATTCTGTGTGTTGGGATTGAAAAGCGGGCTGGCGACGAACCCCGTGGGAACGCCGATGTCGGACCACGACCCGGCGGATCCGGAATAGAGGCCGAAACCGGTATACGCAAACCCCGCGACGGACCCGGGACCGGTCCCCGTCTGAAAGACGGTCCCGATCGGGCTGAAGGTGACGGAAATGCTCATTCGTGCCGCCTCGCCGGGATCGAGAGTTCCACTGGGAATGGGAACAGGGGCATGCGTGCTTGCATCCACCTCGGTCCAACTCAGCGTGAAGTCAGCAAAGCCATATTGACCGATTGCGGGTGCCGCGGCGAATGCGAAGCTGAAAAGGCCGAAGATCGTGAGGCGTGGCTTCATCGAAGGCTTCCGATCAGCGATACGGGCGCGGGCCGCCGCGCGGCGCAAGCGGTGGCAAAGCCAAGCAGCGGGGAATTCGAGACGACGCACTTCCCTTTGTTTGCATAGAGGCGTCTCTTCACGAAGTACGGAGCACCGGGCCCGACAAGTCTACCTCAGGGTTTTGACTGTGCAAGGCGTTCGCCCAATCCCTCAGCGCCCGTAGCGATGCCATCCCGCTCAATAGTGTGTAGGGGCCTCCGCTGGCCAACTACGGCCACGCGCGTCGAGTTCCGGGCGCGTGGTGTGGCTGTGCGTTTCCGCTCCCTGACGGTCGCGGTTCTGATGGAAGGGGCGTGCGGAGATGCGGGTTCGGAAATGGGGGGGTACGAAGATGTGCGGTGCGGAGATGTTGGGGCAGCGCGTCAGGGGCAGCCGACCGCGAACGCATCGAGGAAGGCCTGGAAGTCGGCGGCGTTGAGGTTGCAGTCGCCGTTGATGTCGTTCTTGAGGGAGCTGGCGGCGTAGCCGTTGATGAAGGCCTGGAAGTCGTTGGCGGTGAGGGAGCCGCTGCCGTCGAAGTCGGCGGGGCAGCCGGGGCCGGCGGTGTAGATGAGGGTGACGGTGGCGATGTTGGACTGGCCGGAGGGAGTATCGACCCGGAAGGTGATGGGGTCTGGGCCGCAGGCATTGGCGCCGGCGGTGATGACGCGATAGCCCTTGGTGTTGGCCGCGCCGATGGTGGCCTGGGCAGGATTCGAGAGGAGGGTGAAGGTGGCGTTGGTGAGGGAATCGTCAAAGGTGGCGGGGAGTTCTATGACGGCCGCGGAGCCGCGCTGGATGCGCTTGCGGTAGCTGTGGGCGATGGGGGCCTGGCCGGAGATGGTTCCTGCGGTGAAGGCGACATCGACGAGGACATTCTGGCTGAGCGCGCGGAGGCCGTCGGCGTAGAGGACCTCGGCCTGGATTTTCGTTTTGCCGGGGCCGATATTGCGGCCGAAGACGGTGAGAGCGGAGGGGAGGGTGTTCGCGGCGGCGAGGACGCGGCCGTTCTGGATGAGGCGGACTTCCTGAACGGCGCCGGGGCCGGTGATGGAGACGTTGCCGGTGAAGGCAGTGGTCATGGTGCCGGTGGTGGTCGGCATGTTGAGGGAGACGGCGCGGCCGAAGACGGAGGAGTTGAACGTGCCGATCCAGTGACCGACGTTTCGGATGGCGGTGTTGTCGTAGGCGAGGACGCGGGCCTCGTGCGGGCCGTCGGAGAGGGCGGAAGGGTTGATGGAGAAAGCACTGCCGGGGGGCTTGGACGACTGGAGCACGCCGTCGATGTAGAGCTCGATGGATTGGATAGCGGCACCGGCGAGCGTGGTGGATGCGGCGGGAGTGAAGATGACCGGGGTGCCGATGGTGCCGGAGGGGACATTGCCGCTCACCGTGGGAAGCGTGGAGAACGGCCGGGCGATGGGGTCGCCCTGGAAGAGGGTCTGGAAGGGGTGGTAGGCCATGGAGCGGAACCAGGCCTCGCCGAGGGACATGCCCTTGAAGTAGTTGACGTGGAGGTTGGGGGCGGTGAACTTGCCCGCATAGTTGCAGGGCTCTTCGACGGTGCCGCTGGTGCCGATGGCGCCGCGCCGGATCCAGGCGGACATCTTGGTCTGGGCGGGTTCGTCGAAGGTGGCGGCGTAGCTGGTGAGGTTGTCGCAGAAGGCGCCGGGGAGGATGGAGAAGACGGCGGTGTCGACGTTGGGGTCGGGCCAGCCGGTGAGGATGCCGAGGCAATCGTTGCGGAAGTCGGGAAGGACGCCGTTGATCACTTCGGCCTGACCGCCGGCGGCGGTGATGGCGTCCACGGCGGGGAAGAACCCCTGGGAGCGCGGGGGCGTTCGGACGGGGTCGGAGGTGTTCATGAAGTAGAACTTGCCGGCGGGATGGGTTCCGTCGGCGGCGACGGCGCGGTCGATCATGGCGGTGATGTCGCCGGCGGTGTTTCCGAGGGAGCCGGTGTAGCCGAGGGTGGCGCAGATGAAGTAGCGGCGGGAGCCGGGTGTGGAGTTCGGCACGCCCTGGAAGTAGGGCTGGGCGCTGCTGAACGAGATCGGGGTGGTGCCGTAGAACTTGTTTGTTTCCTGGGACGTGAACGTGCCGGTCAGGATGGGGTTGCGCATGTAGGCGCTGGCGAAGGCGGTGGTCAGGGAGAAGCGGCTGACGGGGAAGCAGCCGTCGGAGACGAGGCCGGGCGCGCTGACGAAGAAGCTCTGGGGCGAGGCGAGGACGATGTAGTCGATGGTTTTGGAGAGGCCGCTGTTGTTGAGCTTGCCGAGGAGGGCGTCGATGTTTCCGTTGGCGGCGGCGAAGGAGGAGAAGGTGGTTCCGGCGGGGTCGAAGTAGACGACGTTGGACTGGGGCACGCCGCGGGCGAACTGGTAGTAGTGGCCGAGATACATGGATTCGGCGCTGGCGGGGTTGATGATGATGAGGACCTTTTCGGCGGTTCCGCCGGCGCTGGCGATGGACGCGGCGAGGCCGGTGGCGGCGAAGATCGCCCTGGTGAAGTTCGCGAAGCTGGTGTGCTGCATATCCGCGCCTGCTCCTGAGGCAACGCCTCGCATCTATTCGTGGTCAAAGTCCAAACGGATTCCTACCCGGGGGAATGGGCCCTGACGCTTCATCCTGACACCAAACTGCGATCTGGGCAAGAGGAAAGTGGAACTCGTTCTCGGTCTGGGGAGGGATTTGCCGCGGATAGCACGGCTGGGGAATCCTGGGAAGGCCGTACCATGGGCCCGCATGAGCGGAAGAGCTATTCGAGACGCGGTGAAAGTCCTGTGGCAGAAGGCGTTTGAGGTGGGTCAACGGCTGGGAGTGAACATCACTCCCAACCACTTCTACTCCAACATTCCGGACTTCCGGGAGCTGCGGCGGGAGACGCGTTGGCGGAAAGCGCACTCGATGATCGGGATCCGCGGGGCGGAGCTGGGGCCGCAGTGGGAGTTTGTGCGCTCGTGCTGCGAGGGGGTTCGCGAGCGGCTGGAGCGCGGGGGGATTCACGCGGCGGCGGTGGCGGCGCACGGGGAGGGCGGATATGGGGAAGGGGATGCGGCGTTCCTGCATGCGTTTATCAGGAAGTATCGGCCGCGGAAAGTGGTGCAGGTGGGGTGCGGGGTATCGACGTGGGTGATCCTGCAGGCGGCGAAGGAGGCGGGGTATGCGCCGGAGGTGGTGTGCGTGGAGCCGTATCCCAACGAGGTGCTTCGGAAGGCGGAGCGGGACGGGCTGATCCGGCTGGTGGTGGAGAAGGCGCAGTATGTGGATACGGCGGTTCTGACAGATGTGGGAGAAGATGGGCTCTTGTTTGTGGATTCGACGCACACGCTCAGGCCGGGGAGCGAGGTGACGCGGATTGTGCTGGAGGTGCTGCCGCGATTGCCGGCGCGGTGCTGGGTGCACTTTCACGACATCACGTTTCCGTACGACTTTCACCCGCGGATGCTGTGGAAGTTTGCGTTGTTCTTCCCGCACGAGACAACGGTGCTGCAGGCGTTTGTGTGCGGGAACGAGCGGTTCGAGATCGCGGCGTCGCTGGCGATGCTGCAGAACACGGATGTGGAAAGATTGGGGGCGGAGCTGCGTGAGCGGGGGCTGGCGCGGATGAAGGATGGGCTGTATGAGTCAGAGGGGAACTTTGCGTCGGCGCTGTATCTGCGGGTGAGGTGAGAATCGCTCAGGGCTTCTGTCGGGCCCACTTGATGAGGGCGTCGGCGACTTCGGGGCGGGTGAACTCGGCGGGCGGGCGCTCACCCCTGGCGAGCATGTCGCGGACGGCGGTGCCGGAGAGGCTGATGGCGTCGCCCTCGATCTTGGGGAAGGTCTTGGGAGAGACCATGCCGCCGGCGGCCTTGGACCAGTGGGTGTGCTCGAACTTGAAGATGGTCATGCCGAGGCCGCCCTTGGACTCATCCATTTCGATCTGGTCGAAGATGTTCTGGGCGTCGTAGGAGCCGTAGTAGTTGCCGACGCCGGCGTGGTCGCGTCCGACGATGAAGTGGGTGCAGCCGTAGTTCTTGCGGACGATGGCGTGAAGGATCGCTTCGCGCGGGCCGGCGTAGCGCATCGCAGCGGGCATGACGCTGAGCATGGTGCGGCTGGGGACGAAGTACTTGTTGATGAGTGTCGTGTAGCACTCCATGCGGACGGCGGCGGGGATGTCGCCGGGCTTGGTCTCGCCGACGAGGGGATGGATGAGCAGGCCGTCGACGATTTCCTGGGCGACTTTGCACAGGTACTCGTGGGCGCGGTGGATGGGGTTGCGGGTCTGGAACGCGCAGACGGTTTTCCAGCCGCGCTTGCGGAACTCTTCGCGGACCTGGTGTGGCGTGAGGCGGTGATCGAGGAAGGCTTCGGGGCCGTCTGGGTCGACGCAGATCTTGAGAGACTCGACGGGGCCGGCGAGGCAGACATCGCCCTCATCCATGACGGCCTTGACGCCGGGGTGGGCGGGGTCCTCGGTGCGGAAGACATTGGGGATTTCGAGCTTCTTGTCGTGGAGGAACTCTTCCTTGACGGTCATGACCGCCTGGAGCGTGCCGTTGGGGGCGTGGAGGGCGATGCGGGAACCGACCTTGGGAACCTGGTCCTTGCTCACGGAGAGGAGGATCGGGATGGGCCACACCAGGCCCTTGTGGCCGTTGTGGGTGGAGGCGAGCTTCATCTCGCGGCAAACGCGGGCGAAGTCCTCGCTGCCCATGAACCCGTTGAGCGGGGAAAAAGCCCCGATGGTGATCATCTCGAGGTCGCAGGACTGCTTGGCGGTGAGGGTGAGCCTGGGAAGCGTGGCGGCTTCTCGGCGGAGGGTGTCGAGGCGCGAGTCGTCGACGAGGGTTTCGACAAGTTTGCCGCCGTGGGGGGAGATGAGGTGCTGCATGGAAGTTCCTTTGGGGGTCAAGGGTAGACCGTGCGCGACGGGGAAAAAGAAAGCGGGCGGCCGGAGCCGCCCGCAGGGTGCCTGACAGAGGTCTGGTGATTACGAGCAGCCGCCGGCGTACTTGTTGATGAAGCACTGGAAGTCGTTGGCGGTGAGGGCGGGATTTCCCGTGCTGCCGTCGCAGTTGGCGTACGTGTCGTTGGCCGCGTACTTGTTGATGAAGCACTGGAAGTCGTTGGCGGTGAGCTGTGGCGAGCCCGTGCTGCCGTCGCAGTTGGCGTAGCAGCCGGCTGTCGGGGCGCAGGCGCCGGTCAGACGGATGCCGTACGTTCCGCCGGTTCCGGTGGTCACGGTCCAGCCCGTGAGCGGGTCGGCCGCGCCGGGGCCGTCGGGCGCTCGCTCGCTGCGGTAGAGATGGCCGGTGGAGTTGTCGTTGATCCAGAGCTGGCCGAGCGCGTTGGTGGATTGCTTGTTGAACTGGACGACGGTGAGGTAGTAGTTTCCATTGCCGGCCGGGCCGACGAACTGGTTGGTGAGCGCGGACTGGAGAGCCGTCCCGCCGACGACGTCGTCGTTCTGGGCCACGCCACGACCGTCGGAGCGGAAGATGGCGAGGATCGTGTCCACGGTGGTGATCCCAACGGTCGACGCGCTGAAGTTCGCGGCGTCGCAAACCCTGATGCGGTACATGTCAGCGTCGCCAGTGGTGAGGGTGCCGGAGATTCCCACCACGGCGCCCGTCCCCGTGACATCCTGGGCGGTGCCGGGAAGGTCGCCGGCGTCACCGACTTCGGCGTAGGGCGTGGGGCATGAGGCGCAGGCGGAGTTCGCTCCCTGCCACGTGCCGCTCGAGGCAACGCAGGCCGCGGATGTAAGGATCGAGCAGGATGAGAACTGGCAGCAGGCGCCCCCGACGGCGCAGTTGGCGTTGGCGCAGGTGACGTTGTTGCCGGAGTACAGGGCTCCAGAGATGGCCTGGCAGGCGAGTTGAGTGAGAACCTCGCAGGTGCCGTCGGTCTTGCAGCAGCCGCCGGTGGGCGGGGGCGGGCAGTTGGCGGTGGCGCACGTTACGTTGTCGCCGGCGTAGGTGCCGCCCTGATTGGCGCAGGACGCGGCGGTCGTCGACACGCACGCGTAGGAGGGCGCGGGGAGGCAGCAGGCGCCGACGGTCCCGCCGATCCCATAGGTGATATTTCCGACGAGCATGCGTGGAGCGAACCAGGAGCCGGTGGTGGTGAAGGGTGCGCTGCGGGCGTCGCCGGTGGTGAGTTTCAGGTTGACGTCGGAGTACACGGTGGGCGCGCCGGTGCCCGTGCCGAAGTAGCGCGGACCGACGGTGGTGAACTTGACGGCGACGCCCTTGACGGAACCGGCCCCGACGATGATGTCGGGAATGTCGATGTCGAGCGAAACGCCGTTGGCCGTCGCGCCCTGCGTCGCGGGCACGATGCCCAGCGAGGTCCAACCCGTGGTCGAACTGCCGGGACCGGCGGTGACGGGCCCACCGAGGCTGGTGCCGTCACGCACGAACACTTCGACGGAGAACGCGGCGTTGGCCGCGCCCGTGTTGGCCGTCGAGAAGTGCGTCACCGTGATCGGTGAGGCGAGCGCTTCGAGGTCGAAGAAGATGGCGGCGCCGGCGCTCAGCCCGTTGTTGGCCGGTCCGGGGTTCGCGGGCAGGACATCACCGAGGCATGTGCCGGCGCTGGCCGCAATGATGGCGGCCGACTTCAACGTGATTTTCATACGTACCTCCCAATGAGTGAAGACCGCCCAGGCGCGGTCGGAAGACACGGGATGAACGAGGTCCCGTAAGTCCAATGTACGGACTGTTCAAACTGCGTCAAGGGAATTCACTCGGCAGCGACGTCGGGTCACGTACTTCACGACAGAATTGAAAAAGGGCGGCCGCTGGGCCGCCCATTTTCGAGTGACGATGAGGGCTTACGAGCAGCCGCCGGCGTACTTGTTGATGAAGCACTGGAAGTCGTTGGCGGTAAGGGCGGGGTTTCCGGTGCTGCCGTCGCAGTTGGCGTACGCGTGGTTCGCCGCGTATTCGTTGATGAAACACTGGAAGTCGTTGGCGGTGAGGGCGGGGCTGCCGGTGGAGCCGTCGCAGTTGGCGTAGCAGCCGCCGACGACGAAGCAGGCGCCGGTGAAGGTGATAGAGTAGGCTCCGCCGGTGCCGGTGGCGGTGGTCCAGCCGGTCAGCGGGCTGGCGGCGCCGGGGCCGTCTGGGGCGCGCTCGATGCGATATTCGTGCCCGGTGGTGTTGTCGTTGATCCAGAGCTGGCCCAGCGCGTTGGTGGCCTGCTTGTTGAACTGAGTGACGGCGATGTAGTAATCGCCATTTCCCGCCGGGCCAACGAACGTGTTGCTCAGACGGGATTGAAAGACGGTACTCGGCGCGGGCTCATCGTCGTTGTGAGCGATGCCGTTGCCATTGGAGTTGTAGATGCTCAAGATGGTGTCCACCGTCGTGTTGCCGACGGTGGTCGCTCCGAAATTCGCGGCGTCGCAGACGCGAATTTTGAACATGTCGGCGTCGCCGGTCGTCAGCGTGCCGCGGATGCGCGTCAGGGTGCCGGATCCGGCCGCGACCTGGGCTGTCGCGGGGAGGTCGCCCGTGTCGCCGGATTCGTTGTAGGTCGTGGCGACGCAAGGATTGGGCGAGCAGGTGGTGCCGTTGCCGCCGTAGACGCCGGCCGCGCTCGTGCAGGCGAAGGGTGTGAGAACGGAGCAGGTTCCATCGTCGGCGCAGCAGCGGCCGGTGGGCAGCGGCGGGCAGTTGGCGGCGGCGCACGCGACGCCGTCACCCGCGTAGGTACCGCCGGCGGTGGTGCACCCGGTCGAAGTGGTGACGAGGCAGCTCGAAGCGCCGGAGCTCAGGCAGCAGGCGCCGGTCGGGCCGAGCGGGGCCACGGACCAGTTGTCGAACTTCGCGTTCTGCATCCAGGCCGAGATGCCGTGCTGCGTGCCGAGGCTCAAGGTCGAGACACCGGTGGACTGGTAGGTCTGATCCGGTGTGCCGTCGAAGTTGGTGTCGAGCTCGCACTTGATGGTGTCCGGATTCGGGAACGAGACCGTCATGCGTGCCGAGTCGAACTGTGCCGTGAGCGCGCCGAAGGGCAGGCCGCCCGTCCAGACGCCCCAGGCTCCGGCGGCCAACCGGTAGATACCGATGTTGGAAAAACCACTGGTCGTTGTCTGGGCCTGGATCTTCACCATGATCGGGTTGGCTCCACCCAGCCCAACCACTACGGCGACGAACGCGTTGGCCGTGTTTCCCGGAATCCGAAGCACGTCCAGAGTGGTAACCGAAAGGTCGTACTGCAGGTTGGCCGAGTTGTGCGTCAGGATCGTGTTGACGCCGGTCCCTGTGTGCCGGCCCTGATTGGCCTCGATCGCCCACGTGCCGCTGGTCACCGTCCAGTCGGGACCCATGGCGCCGTCGGCGCGATTGAAGTTGTCCGACCATTGTCCGTGAGCGGTGCCCGCGGCCAGGAACAGCGCCATGCACATGATTTCGCGCTTCATCACAACCCTCCAGAGCAGCCTTGAGCCTTTGTCGGACGAAGTCAGGCGACGCACCTTCGAATCCGTCGTGACGTGGCCGCGGCGAACGTTGAACTGAGGCTACCGAAAGGGAGTCGCTTTGGGAAGCAAAACTTCGCGTGGGCGTTCGTTGGCAAACAGAGGACACGCATGTCCGTGTTCGTAACTGTGTGTCCCGAACCTCGCCCGGGCGACCCCCAGCGCTTTGGGAGCTTGGCGGGCGGCATACGGCACTTCCGCTCGCCCGAGGCAAAAAAAAACGGGCGGCTCAGGAGCCGCCCGCGGGTGCGACCAAGGGTGGTCGGTTGCTCGGTTTCAAGAACATCCGCCGGCGTACTTGTTGATGAAGCACTGGAAGTCGTTGGCGGTGAGGGCCGGGTTTCCGGTGCTGCCGTCGCAGTTGGCGTACGTGTCGTTGGCCGCGTACTTGTTGATGAAGCATTGGAAGTCGTTGGCGGTGAGGGCGGGGCTGCCGGTGGAGCCGTCGCAGTTGGCGTAGCAGGAGGCGCCGGGGAAACAGACGCCGGCGAGGCGGATGCCATAGGTTCCGCCGGTTCCCGTGATGGTGGTCCAGCCGGAGATGGGCTGAGCGGCGCCCGGACCGTCGGGAGCGCGTTCGGAGCGATACTCGTGGCCGGCCGTGTTGTCGTTGATCCAGATGCTGCCACTGGCGCCTTGAGGAAGCTTGTTGAACTGCGCCACGGCGAGGTAGTAGTCTCCGTTGCCGGCGGGGCCGACGAACTGATTGGTCAGTCGTGACTGAAGGGTGGTGGCCTCGGGTGGGATGACGACATGGTCGTCGTTCCACGCCACACCCGTGCCGTCGGACCTGTAGATCGACAGGTTGGTGTCAACGGTGGACAGCCCCACTGTTGCGGCGCTGAAGTTGGCGGCGTCGCAAACGCGGATCTTGTACATGTCGGCGTCGCTCGTGGTCAGCGTACCCGTGATCCCGACCAGGGCGCCGGCACCGGTGGGTGTCTGGGCGGTCCCGGGAAGTTCACCCGCGTCACCGACCTCGGCGTATGGGGTGGGGCATGCGGCGCAGGCCGAGCTGGCACCCAGCCAGGTGCCGCCGGTGGCGATGCAGGCGGCGGAGGTGAGAATTGAGCAGGACGAGAAGAGGCAGCACGCGCCGCCCGCGGCGCAGTTGGCATTGGCGCAGGTGATGTTGTTTCCGGAGTAGAGGGCTCCGGAGATGGCCTGGCAGGCCACTTGGGTGAGCGCTTCGCAGGTGCCGTCGGTCTTGCAGCAGGCGCCGGTGGGTAGCGGTGCGCAGTTCGCCGCGGCACAAGTCACGTTGTCGCCGGCGTAGGTGCCGCCCTGGGTAGCGCACGCCGCCGAGGTCGTGACAATGCAGTTCGAAGCGCCCGAGGTGAGGCAGCAGGCGCCCGTCGGGCCGCCGGGGGTTGCGATCACTTGCATCACCGGGAAGTTTGCGTTGTTGCCGGTGGTCCCGGTCGCGCTTCCTGTCCAGCGGCTGCTGAAGTTAACGCCCCAGCCATTGGCCGGACCGCCCGAGGCCAAGACCGCATCGAGCGGAGCTTGGGTCGTGGCGCCGGTCTGGGTGGCGAAACGCATTTCAATGGTCAGGTCGCCGCCTGTGTACACGTACGGTGTCGTGAAGTCCAGCGACGGTCCAAAGGCGTTTGGTGAGCTGCCGAAGCTGAAGCTGCCTGCCGCGAAACTGAAGGCCCCGCTGCGGACCTGGGTCGGGGTTGAGGTGAAGTTCGAGGCGAAGGTGTTGCTGGCGGCCGACGGATCAACACCCGGCCCGACGAATACATCCCACGAGGCGTAGTTCGCCGGAACGGGCGGCCAGGCCGCGGTCCCGGGCCCATTTTGCCGCCACCGCAGCCCCGTGATCTGCTGACCAACGATCGAGAGCAACTGGCTTGCGTCGATCGTCAACTGAAACGTGCGGCCTCCGGCGGTCGTCGAGGTGAGAGCGAACGTTCCGTCTCCCTCGGCGGCGGTAGAGGCATTGGGTACGACGACCTGGGCGACCGTGCCCGACGCGAGAGCGAGGACGGTGGCCAAGGAGAGAGTTGCTTTCTGCATGATCGAACCTCCAACTCAGTAAGAAGACAACGGCCGGAGGCGAACGAAACCCCGGCGAAGTAAGGGAAAACGACGACCTTCAACTTAGCTGCTCTCCGGGTGGTGTCAAGGACCAACTGACGCCATCTGACGTTGCCCAGGGTCGTCGAGTTTGTCTTGAATGCCCGGAGCTTGAGCCAGGGACGAGGGTGAGGTGCGCAACCCGGTTGGGGACTCGCCAGAAGTTGGCCGGTCTAAACTCGCCTCCGCCTTATCTCCCCCCTCCCCCACCCCCGCCCTGGAGCACGAAAGTGGCCGACCAAAGAGCGACGAACATCCATTGGCACGCCGGCAACCTGACCAAGGAGGAGCGGTGGAAGCACCTCAAGGCCAAGGGGTGCACCATGTGGTTTACGGGGCTTTCGGCCTCGGGGAAGTCGACGATTGCTTCAGCGCTGGAGCAGGTGCTGGTGCAGCGGGGGGTGCATTGCTACCGGCTGGATGGGGACAACATCCGGCACGGGCTGAACAAGAACCTTGGGTTCAGCGCGGACGATCGGGCTGAGAACATCCGCCGTATTGGAGAGGTCGCGAAGCTGTTCGCGGACTCTGGGTGCGTGGCGCTCACGAGCTTCATCAGCCCGTACCGCAAGGACCGGGACCTGGCCCGGGCGATGCACGAGAAAGACGGCATCGCCTTCATCGAGGTCTTTGTCGATGCACCCATCGAGGTGTGCGAGCAGCGCGATCCCAAGGGTCTATATAAGAAGGCTCGGGCCGGGGAGCTCAAGGGCTTCACGGGCATCGACGACCCCTACGAAGCGCCGCAGAAGGCCGAGATGATCCTCAAGCCCGCCACCATGAGTGTGGAGGAGAGCGTGGCGGCGTGCCTGGCGGACCTGGCCAAGCGCGGCGTGATTTCGGGCTGATCGGGGCTCGGCCGTGGGTCGCGAGCGTTCGAAGCAGAACGATCGGGCGAGCGCTTACGAACGCACGTGCGAAGAGGTCGTATGACCGGAAGGCTCGACGCCGGCCCGGGTGAGTATTGCATGGTGCTCTCCGCTTTGACATGGTGTGCCAGAGTCATCGCGGTAATCACGACATTCGTGCTCGCGGCGGCCGCGGTGCTGTATGTCGACGCCGGTGAGAGCTGGGTGTCCTACGCGGCGATGGTGCCGGCGTGGGGAATCGTGTACTTCGGACTGGAATGGTGGCTGACCCGGCGAATGGAGGGCGCGGATCAAGGGCGGGCGGCGGCGGCGCGGCTGGGGCTCGCGCTCGCAGGCGCGGCGCTGTCGATGCTCTCGGTGGGAATGGCGGTGCGGTATGCGTTGACGCCGGAGACGCTGCGCCAGCTTGATCGGGCGACCAGGCGCGACTCGGTCGACGGATCGAACGGACATCGGCTCTGGTACTACGCTGTCGGCGACGAGAAACAGCCGCGGCTTATCTATGTGCACGGCACTCCGGGCCACGCGGGCGTGTACGCGGACTACCTGCTGGATCCTGTGCCGGGGATTGAGTCGATCGCGGTGGATCGGCTGGGATTCGGGAGATCGGCGACTTCGGGACCGGTGCCGTCCTTTGAGGATCAGGCGAGGGCGATCTCGGCGTTGCTGGTGGAGCGCGATGGAGCTTGGCCGATCCTGGTCGGGCACTCGCTTGGCGGCCCCATCGTGGCTCGCATCGCCGCGGACTATCCGGACAGGGTTCGCGGACTGGTGATCCTGGCGGGCTCTCTCGACCCATCCCTTGAAACACCCAGCTGGTACAACGATGTGACGTCCACGGCGCCGATCGACATGAAGATGCCGGGGCTGTACGACACGTCGAACTCGGAGATCAAGGGCGCGGGCGAGCAGACGCGTCTGCTGGCACTGGTGCTGGGTCGGGTCCGGTGCCCGGTGGAAGTGGTGCACGGGACGGCGGACACGCTCGTGCCGGTGGGCAATGCTGACTACATCAAGCGGTCGATGGTGAACAGCCCGCACATCGGGGTGACACTGATCGAGGGAGAGGGGCACGGCCTTCACCGGCACCGAGGCGCCGAGGTGAGGGCCGCGATCGCGCGAGTGATCCGGGAGTCGTCGCGTTCGGGCGACAAGTGAGCGTCGCGAATCGCCGCTCGTGCGTACCGGATCACCGCGATTTCGTTGCCCTTTCGCGTGTTGCGGGGCGCGATCTGTCAGGACTTCGCTTAGACTGGCGGGCCTGTGGAGAATCATCCGTGCTGAAAGCCCCACTGAAGATGGCCCTGCGCGTGCCGGTGGTCGGACCGGCCGCGAGAGCGGCCTATGCGCGGCTCTTCCAGCAAGAAGGGCGCATCTTTCCGATCGCGGTCGGACCGCTCGCGGGGATGAAGTACCGCAAGTTCGCGTGGTCTACGGCCGACCGCACGATGGTGGAAACCAACTGGGAGACTGACCTGCCGGGCGCGTTCCTGGCCGAGATCAAGGGCAAGCGGTGCCTGTGGGACATTGGCGCCAACTGGGGCTTCTACACCTTGCTGGCGGCCCGCACGATGGCGCCGGGGTTTCACATCGTCGCGATCGAGGCGCACCCGCGGACGGCGCGGCAGCTTCGCGAACAGGTGCGCGTCAACGGGATTGCCGGGACCGAGGTCATCGCGGCCGCGGTCTCGGATCAACCCGGCACGCTGGAGTTCACGGACTCGGACACGGCCCAGGTGCAGCGGCTGGCGGACCTTCCGCCGCCGGACGGGGCGGTTGAGGACCGATCGCGGCTGCGGACGATTCGCGTTCCCGCGATGACGCTCGATGAGATCGCCAGGACCAGGCCCGCGCCCGACCTGATGAAGGTTGACATCGAAGGGGCCGAGATGGCCGCGTTGCGGGGCGGGATGGGGATGCTCAAGACATCGAAGCCGGCGATGATTCTCGAGACGCACTCGCCCGAAGAAACGGGGGAGCTCATGGATCTTCTCTCGCCGCTGGGGTACCGCTTCTTTACGACCGGCGGGCGCGAGTTCACGGATCGTGCGCCGCGCAAACACCTGATTGCCAGGACCTGACGCCGGGCGCGATCGCGCCCCTGAGGTCCGGGACGCGTACCGTGGGGCATGCGCGATCCCGCTGAACTTGTGTCCGCCGCGGTTGCGGCTGTCGCCGCGGCCTGCCGCGTGACGCGGGTGGTGCAGGGCGACATGCAGCGCGTGGCGCGGATCGTGAAAGACGACCGCAGCCCGGTGACGGTGGCGGACTTTGCGAGCCAGGCCGTGGTCGCCCACATTCTGCGCGAGCGGCTGCCGGGCGAGTTGATTCTTGTCGGCGAGGAGACGTCGGCGTTTCTTCGCAACCCGGAGAATGCGGCGCAACTGGATGCGACCCTGGCCGCGGCGCGGGAGTCATGGCCGGGGGCGACAGAGAAGTCGCTGCTTGAGGCGATCGATATCGGCGCGGGTGATCCGCATCACGCGGCGTTCTGGACGCTGGATCCGATCGATGGAACCAAGGGGTTTCTTCGCGGGGGGCAGTACGCGGTGTCGCTGGCGTACATCGAGCGGGGCGTGCCGGTGATCGGCGCTCTCGGGTGCCCGAACCTGGCGAGGGACTTTTCGGCGCCGCTGGACCGGCCCGATCGGCACGGGACGCTGTACTTCTGCATCAAGGGCGAGGGGCTGTACGAGACTCCGGCCGATCACCCCGACGCGCACCCGGTGAAGATCACCCGGCTGGAGCACGCGGCGAACGATCCAATCACACTGTGCACATCCGTGGAAGAGTCGCACTCGAACTTTGACACGACCCGGCAGGTGATGGACGATCTCGCCGGGCGGGGGATCGCTCAGCGAGAGCCGGTGCGGATCGACAGCCAGGCGAAGTACGCGGTGGTGGCGCGCGGCCAGGCGGATGTGTACCTGCGGATGCCGACGAGGCGCGGCTACGTTGAACTCATCTGGGATCACGCCGCGGGAGCGTTGATCGCGGCCGAGGGCGGCGTGTCGGTGACGGATATCGAGGGTCGAGAACTGGACTTCTCGCAGGGGCGGCACCTGTCGAAAAACCGGGGGATTGTGGCCGCGCCCGCGAGGGTGCACGGGCACCTGATGGGCGCGATTTCGCGTACCCTTACCGCGTGAGAAAGCTGGTCACGAGCGCGGCATGTGTGGTGGTTCTGTCCGGATGCTCCGGCCCGCCGAGGCCGTTGCCGAAGGGGGGCGTGGCGGAGCGGCCGGTCGCTCCGGAGGCTTTGGAAGCGGCGAGGCGGGAGCAGCAGGCGGACACGACGGCGGCGCTCTCGGCGCTCTCGCGCCGGATGGCGCAGGGCGCAGCGCCGAACATACTTGTGCTTTCAAGCGGGGGCCAGAGCGGGGCGTTTGGCGCCGGCCTCATCGAGGGGTGGGGAGCGTCAGGATCGCGACCGGAGTTTGACCTGGTCACGGGCTCGAGCACGGGCTCGCTGATCGCGGTGTTCGCGTTTCTGGGCGCGGCGGGGGACGGGCCGCTGCGGGCGATGTACACCTCGCACGCGACGAGCGATGTCTACACGCCGTATCCGTGGGTGTCGATCCTGGCGTCGAGCGCGTACGCGTCTTCGACGCCGCTGCGGGCCACGATCAGGAAGTACATCGACGCCGCGGTCGTGAAGGCGGTGGCTCGGGAGGCCAAGCGCGGGCGGGTGCTGGAGGTGTGCACAACGAATCTCGACCTGGGCGAGATGCGGGTGTGGAATCTGACGGCGCTGGCGGCTGATGAATCGCGACCCATGGACGACCGGGTCGAGCGCTTTCGGGAAATCGTGGTGGCATCGCTGTCGATCCCGAGCCTGGTGCCGCCGGTGTTCATCGACGGGTGCATGCACGCGGACGGGGCGCTGACGCGGCAACTGTTCCTGCCGGACCTCGAGCACGGCGAGGACCTGGCCGGGATTCTCACGGGCAAGAATGCGCGGGTGTGGGTGGTGATCAACCGGAGAATGGGCTCGCCGGCGCGGATGATCAGGAATCAGATCATCCCGATCACCGCGCGAACGGTGCAGGTCATGATCGACGCCGCGCTGGTGCGGGACCTTGATGAGGTTCACCGGTTCGCGGACCGGATCGGAGGGACGTTTGCGGCGGCGTCGCTCCCGCTGGACCCGGGACGCAAGGAGCCCGAGGGGTTTCTCGATGCGAGCTACATGAAAGAGGTTCACGCGCTCGGCTTTCGGCTGGGATCGGAGGCCAAGGCGTGGGACGCGGCCGTCAAAACCGGCGGGACCGTCGTGCATGGTCCCTGACGAAGGGCCCGTTGCGTGCCGATATTGCTCGCGAACCGGGGTTCGATATGATGCGTAGGTCGGCCAAAGTCTGGTGGTTTTTCGCTCCCCTGCACCTTCCTGGAGGAAGGCAGCGGGTCCGATAGGAAATGAGAAAGAGGTTGCGGCCGCGGGAGAGGTCTCGCGGTGTGCGGTTGGGCCGCCGTCAGTGGCCCGGGGATTCTGGAATGAAGAGCGATCTGATCGTCGTCGCGGGTGCGGGTGGCTTTATCGGCGGGCACCTGGTGGGCGAGTTTCTGAGGCAGGGGTACCGGGTCCGCGGGGCGGATATCAAGCCGCTGGATGAGTGGTACCAGGTCCACCGCAAGGCCGAGAACTTTGCCGGGCCGACCAAGGGCGACTGCCGCGACTTCCGGATCTGCCGGACGCTGTGCAAGGGCGCGAAAGAGGTCTACCAGCTCGCGGCGGACATGGGCGGGATGGGGTTCATCGAGAACAACAAAGCACTCTGCATGCTCAGCGTGCTGACGAATACGCACATGATCATGGCGGCGCAGGAGGCGGGGATCGACCGGTTCTTCTACGCCTCATCGGCGTGCGTGTACAACGCGGACAAGCAGAAGGACCCGAACATCACGGCCCTCAAGGAGGCGGACGCCTATCCCGGGCTGCCCGAGGACGGGTACGGCTGGGAGAAGCTTTTCTCCGAGCGCATGTGCCGGCACTTCCGCGAGGACTTTGGACTCAACACGCGTGTCGCGCGCTTCCACAACGTGTACGGACCCAACGGCACGTGGGAAGGCGGGCGCGAGAAGGCGCCGGCCGCGATTTGCCGCAAGGTGATATCCGCCGTCGTCAGCGGGAAGCACGACATCGAGATCTGGGGCGATGGAACACAGACGCGGTCGTTCATGTACATCGATGACTGCGTGAAGGGCATCCAGGCGATCACGCACTCGAACATCCTCGAGCCGATCAACCTCGGCAGCTCGGAACTTGTCTCCATCAATCAACTGGTAGACATCGCCGAGGACATCGCCGGCATCAAGCTCAACCGCCACTACAAGCTCGACGCGCCCCGCGGCGTCGCGGGCCGCAACAGCGATAACGCCAAGATCCGTCAGTACCTCAACTGGGAGCCGGACACTCGCCTTCGCGACGGGATGGAGAAGACCTACCGATGGATCCACGAAGAGTTCACCGCCAAGTACAACGCCAAGACGGCGCACCTCTCCAGCATCAGCACGTTCACGAAGGGCTCGCACCCGATCCCCGGCGATGGGTTCAATCCCGAGTCGCGCTTCGCGGACACGTGGAAGCAGGGCATTCCCGCCAGCTACGGCGGCAATGGCAAGGCCGCCGGCAAGCCCGCAAAGAAGGCGAAGAAGTCAAAGCCAGCGGCACGGAAGCCCGCGAAGAAGACCAAGCGCCGGGCCCCCGCGGGCCGGCGCTGATCGCGCAAGGTGCCGCGCTTGAGCAAGACGTTCCTGATCATCAGCCAGGTCTACATCCCCGATCCCGCTTCGGTCGGTCAGCACGTGTCCGATGCGGGGACGGAGATGGCGAGGCGCGGGTATCGCGTGGTGGCGTACGTGTCGCGGCGGGGCTACGACGATCCAACGAAGGTGTACACGAAGCGTGAACTGCTCAACGGGGTGGAGGTGCGGCGGCTGCCGCTCTCGAGCTTCGGCAAGTCATCGATCGCGGTGCGGCTTCTCGCTCAGTGGCTGTTCCTGATACAGGCGATCTTCCACGGCCTGTTCACGCGGGGCGTGTGCGGGCTCATGGTGTCGACGAGCCCGCCGTTCTGCGGCCTGGCCGGGGTGATCATCAGCAAGGTGCGCCGGGCGAAACTCAAGTACTGGCTGATGGATCTCAATCCCGACCAGATGATCGCGCTGGGCAAGACCACCGAGCGATCGCTGATGTCGCGCGTGTTCAACCTCTTCAACCGGTGGACCTTCACGCAGGCGTCGGACATTGTCGTGCTCGATCGTTTCATGGGCGAGCGCGTGCAGAAGAAGCTCGACGTCGCCGCCAAGACCCACACCATGGCCCCGTGGCCGCACGAGGACAAGCTCGAGAACATCCCGCACTCGGAGAACCCGTTCCGCAAGGACCAGCAGCTGGACGGGAAGTTCGTGGTGATGTATTCGGGCAATCACTCGCCCGCGAACCCGATCCGGACGCTTCTGGACGCCGCGGAGCGGATGCAGGACGATCCGCGCCTCCTGGTCCTGTGCATCGGCGGGGGCGGGGGGAAGAAAGAAGTTGAGGACAAGATCGCGGCGGGTGTGAAGAACATCCGTTCGCTGCCGTACCAGCCCTTCGACAAGATCCGGTTCTCGCTGTCCGCGGCGGATGTGCACGTGGTCAGCGTCGGGGACGACGTCGTCGGCATTGTGCACCCGTGCAAGATTTATGGCGCGATGGCGGTGTCCCGCCCCGTGCTGCTGCTGGGCCCGAAGCCCTGCCACGTGAGCGACATCATCGAGAAACACCGGATCGGGTGGCACATTTCCCACGGCGATATCGACGGCGCGGCGAGAACGCTCAAAGAAATCCTGAGCACGCCGGCGGCCGAGCTTGCGGCGATGGGGGAGCGTGCCGCGCAGGTGATTTCGTCGAGCCTCTCGAAGCGGGAACTGTCGAAGCGGTTCTGCGATGTGCTCCAGCGCGGGCTCCCGGAGCCGACCCGTGCCGATGCGGAGGGGCGGCCCACGCGGTAGAGTTGGCCAACGGATGCTCACCACCCTTCCAACTCCGGCCTCGACCGCGAACGCGGGCCACGCGTGGAACGGGCCGACGGCGCCGGTGTCGGTGGTGATCCTGACGCTCAACGAAGAGGTGAACATCGTGGACTGCCTCGCCTCGTGCGGGTGGTCGGACGATGTGCACGTGCTGGATTCGGGCTCGGAAGACCGGACGGTGGAGCTGGCGCTGGCGCACGGTGCCCGGGTACATTCGCACCCGTTTGAGTCTTTCGGCAAGCAGCGCAACTGGGCGATCGACAACATCCCGCTCAAGCACGAGTGGGTGTTTCACCTGGATGCGGACGAGCGGTTTACGCCCGAGCTGGTCAAGGAAATGCGCGACCGCCTGGCCAAGGGGCCGGTCGAGGCGGGGTACCACGTTCCGCACAAACTCATGTTCATGGGTCGGTGGCTGAAGCGCTCCGGCGGGTACCCCACGTACCAGATGCGGCTCTTTCACAAGTCGCGGATGCGCTTCAAGGACTACGGGCACGGCCAGCGCGAGGACACGGAGCAGGCGGTCGGCGTCTTCAGCGAGCCCTACCTGCACTACGCGTTTTCCAAGGGCCTCTACGACTGGCTGGACAAGCACAACCGGTACAGCTCGCTGGAAGCCCTGGAGGTGATCGGCACCAAGCGCGAGCCGCTGCGGATCCGCAATCTCTTCAGCGGCGACCCCGTGAAGCGGCGGCGCACGTGGAAGGAGCTGGGGTACAACCTGCCGTTCCGGCCGCTGGTTCGCTGGTTCGTCATCATGTTTGTCCTCGGCGGGATCTTCGAGGGCCGCGCGGGGTACACCTACGCGAAACTCGTGGCCGTGTACGAGCAGATGACGACGCTCAAGCTCCGGTTGCTCAAGAAGCGTTCGAGCGGAGCGTGGTTTGAGAAGGACACAGCGCCCAAGGCGCGAACCAACATATTCCGTGCCGAGGACCGCCTGCCCGAACCGCCGCCGGCGGCGCCGTTCGCTCCGGCCGCGGCGGACCGGGCCGTCGTGGAGATCGCCCCGATCAACGCCGAGCTGGGCCAGATGGCGCCGGAGCCGAGCCCGTGGTCGTTCCGTGAGAAGCTGATCCGGGCGGTGTGGATGCTGCTGGGCAAACCGATCTTCCGCATCTCGTTCCACAACTGGTACGGGTTCAGGGCCTGGCTGCTGCGGCTCTTTGGAGCGCGGATCGGAAAGGGTGTCCGAATCCGGCCGTCGGTCAACGTCGAGATCCCCTGGAACCTGGACATCAAAGACGGCGTGACCGTCGGCGACTACGCGATCCTGTATTCCCTCGGCGTCATTTCCATCGGCGAGCGCACCATCGTGAGCCAGTACGCCCACCTGTGCGCCGGCACGCACGACCACACCGATCGCCGCTTCCCGCTCATCCGCGATCCGATCACGATCGGGGCCGACGCGTGGATCGGCGCGGACGCCTTTGTCGGGCCCAACGTCGTGATCGGTCGTCTGTCCGTTCTCGGCGCGAGGTCGAGCGCCTATCGCGATCTCGAGCCCGGGACCGTGTACGTGGGGAACCCGGCCCACTCGCTCAAGAAGCGGGAGCTCCACTGATGGCGGAGGAGACGCGACAGGCCGATTCGCGCCCGACGTCGACCGATCCGGCGGCAAGCGTCGCGCAGGTGCAGGGCCGCACGCCGCGGGAGCGGTTGCTCGAATCGCTGTGGGACCTGGTCGGGCTTCCGCTGATGCGGATGACGTTTCACAACTGGTACGGCGTGCGGCGGCGGCTGCTGAATCTCTTCGGGGCCCACGTGGATCCGACGGCGCGGATCCGGCCGAGCGTGCGGATCAGCTATCCCTGGCGGCTGACGGTCGGGGCCCACACGGCGATCGGCGACCACGCGATTCTCTTCTGCCTCGGGCCTATTTCGATCGGCGCTCGCTGCACGATCAGCCAGTACACCCACCTGTGCTCCGGCAGCCACGACTACACCAGCCGCAGCATGACGCTGGTGATGGAGCCCATCGTGATCGAGAGCGATGCGTGGATCGCGGCGGATGTATTCGTCGGCCCGGGGGTCACCATCGGGAGCAACTGTGTCGTCGGGGCCCGGTCCACGGTGCTCCACTCGCTGCCGCCCGGGATGATCTGTGCCGGGGACAGCGCCAAGCCGCTCCGCCGGCGCGAGGCCCGTCCATCGTCCGGTCCCCACAGCGCGTTCAAGCCGGCTTGAGCAACCCCTACCATCGCCACCCATGCGAATCCTCCACTACCTGAAAGCGATACGGCTCGAAGACGGGGGCGTCGTGCGGGCCGTGCTGGACTTCTGCACCTACCAGGCCCGCGCGGGGCACGAGGTCATCCTCGCGACGTGCGACGACAAGGATGTCCCGCTTGCCTGGCGGCACGGAGGCCCGGGCGTGCCGACGATCGCCAAGCTGCCCTCGCCGCGGAAGATGATCTGGACGGATCGCGGGTTCAAGGACGCCGCGGCGGACGTCGTGTCACGGGTCGATGTCGCGCACATGCATGTCCTGTGGGACCCGGCGCAGCTCCCGATTGTCGAAGCGGCGATGGCTCGAAAGGTTCCGTATGTGCAGTCGCCGCACGGGATGCTCGCGGACTGGTCGGTGATTCAAAAGCGGGTCAAGAAGGCGATCTACTACAAAGCGTTCGCGCACCGGATGCTGGACCACGCCTCGTTTGTGTGCACGACCGCGCAGGGCGAGCTCGATCAGTCTCAGAAACGCCACCCCAAGACACCGGGGCGGGTGATCCCGCTGGTGTTCGACCTGGAGCCGTATCGGACGGCGCCGACACCGGAGGCGGCGCGCCAGAGCCTGCCCCTGCCCTCGTCCGATGTGCCGACCCTGCTGTACCTGAGCCGCCTGCACTACAAGAAGCGGCCCGACCTCCTCGTCGCCGCGGCACGTGGCGTGAGGGACCTCGGGCACCGGTTCAACGTGGTGTTCGCCGGCCCGGTCGACGTTGAGTATCGAACGGGCCTGATGGAATACGCCCGCAGCATCAAGGTGGACGACATCACCACGGTGCTGGGAATGGTCCCGGCGGAGTACAAACCCTCCCTGTTTGCCGCGAGCGACCTGTTCGTGCTGCCGACGAGCATGGAGAACTTCGGATTCGTCTATTTCGAGGCCTTGGCGTCGGGGACGCCGGTGGTGACGACCAAGGGGACGGACACGTGGCGTGAAATCGAGGCGAGCGGCGGGGGCCGGATCGTCGAGATGATCGCGAGCGATGTCAAAGACGGCAGCGTGGGCGGGGGCAATGTCGAGCAACTGTCGCGGACGATCGCGGGGCTGATCGCGGACCGGGCGGCGCTCAAGCCGATGGGGCTCGCGGGTCGGCGGTGGGTGTGCGAACATCTCGAGCCGGCCGTGGTGGTCGCCCAGTACGTCAGCCTGTATGAAGAAGCGATCAAGGGTGCCGGGGGAATGGGCCGCTGAGCCGTATGCCTGACGCGAGTTCCAGCACCGACCCACGACCGCTGCTCGCGCTGGTGAACAACGTGCAGACGCCCTATCGCGTCCACCTGCACCGCCGGATCGTGCGGGAGATTCCGTCGCTGCGCATCGCGAGCCTGTACACGCACGACCAGGCGGACCAGCCGTGGGAGAACCAGCGCGTGGACGAAATCAACCCGGTGCTCTTCGGGCGCGGCCAGCCGGTGGTGGAGCAGTCTCATCCTCGCTGGGCGATCACGGATTGGAACAAAGGCGGACGGATCATCCGGTGGCTCACGGACAACCGGGCGAGGGCCGTAATTCTCGGCGGGTACAACGACGCGACGCGGTTCCGGCTCATCCGCTGGTGCCGGCGATCGGGTGTGCCCTGCTTTGTCTTCGCAGACAGCAACATCCACGATGACCGGGCGACGGGGATCAAGCGGTTCGTCAAGAACATCGTCGTCGGGTGGGTCGTGCGGAATGTCGCGGGGCTGATGCCGTGCGGGAGTGCAGGCCAGAAGTTCTTCGAGCGCTACGGCGCGACGCCGGATCGCTGCTTTTACGTGCCGTACGAACCGGACTACGACCTGATCCGGTCGCTGCCGGAATCGGACGTTGCCAGGGCGCGGACGGAGCTGGGGCTGCCGGAGCAGCGTCGCCGGCTGGTCGTGTGCTCCCGCCTCATCGAACGCAAACGCATCGATCTCGCGATCGACGCGTTCGCCGCGCTCGCGGGCGAGTATCCGGAGTGGGACCTGGTGATCATCGGGAGCGGGCCGATGCGCGAGGCGCTCGCGGCACGCGTGCCCGGAGCGATCAAGGCCCGCGTGATCTGGACGGGGTTTCTGGGTGAGCAGGCGCGGATCAGCGCGATCTATCGAGCGTCGCATGTGCTCGTATGTCCCAGCGACATCGAACCCTGGGGAGTCGTGATCAACGAGGCCGCGGCCGCGGGGCTGGCGATCGTCGCGAGCGAGGTCGTGGGGGCGGCGGCGGAGCTGGTGGAGAACGGCGTGAACGGCTCCCGCTTCGAAGCGGGGAGTCTGGCGGCGATCACCAGGAGCCTGCGCCAGGCCATGAGCCCGGGGGAAACGGAGCGGCTGCGGGCGGGTTCGGCCCTCGTGCTGGAACGCTGGCGGGAACGGGGCGATCCCGTGGCCGGCATCCGGCGGGCCCTGGCGGACGCCGGCGTCGCGACTTCGTGAGGCCGCGGCGCGAACTCGATCGTCACGCCGACCCGTAGAATGGCCGATAAGTAACCCCAGCCATGGCCGCGATCCTCTCCTTCATCTTCTTTGTGCTCGCCCTGGGCGTGGTCGTCATGATGATCACGCAGTGGCTGCGCGGCACGCACGACATTTTCACCCTTCGGAACTTCTTCCTCATCGGGTTCGTGATCTTCCAGCTCGTCAGTGGCGGGCTGAGCATGGCCACGCTGACGTGGGGGGATGTGTACGTCGACCAGCCGGTGCGGACCGGCACGATCTACCTGTTCGCGTGCGTGACCTTCCTTGTGCTCTTTTGCTGGTCGTACCAGAAGGGGTGGCTGGTCCGCGGCCCGGCGTGGACGTCCTCGTTCCCCTTTCCCGCGTTCAGCTCGTCGACGCTCCTCTCGCTGGGTTGGATGTTCCTGATTATCGGGTTCATCTTCCGGATCGTCATCGGCCGCAACGTGCCCATCCTTGGCGTGCTGACGGACGTGCTCGCGATCGGCATTCTGTCCTGTGCCGCGGGGCTGGCAATGTGGGCGTGGGCGCCGCGCCTGTGGAACTTCGCGATCGCGGTGCCCGCCATCTGCATCATCGCGGGCTCGGTCGTGTCGACGGTGGTCCTGACCTTCGGCCGGCGTGACGTGCTGAGCGTCATGATCACCGTGCTCTTCGCCGCGTACCAGTCGCACTGGCGGCACCAGAGCCTGACGCGGCTGGCGTACCGGATGCTCCTGATCGGGTCGGTCGGCCTGCTCTTCCTGGCGGCCTTTTCGACGGCCCGCTCGATGACGGTCAAGGAGACCGACGTCGGCGAGTTCATCAGCCACCTGGCCGACGCCAACGTCAGCGAGGGCCTGCTCGCGATGGGCACGGGGCAGTACGCGGCGGCCAACAGCATGTGGGTGATCGAGAACCACCCGGACCCGCTGCCGTACTTCCCACTGCACTCGGTGATGTACACGTTCATCAATCCGATCCCGCGGGCGATCTGGGAGGACAAGCCCATGGCCCTTGGGTACACCATGGTGCGCGATGCGCACGTGTACCGCTACGGGGAGAACTTCACGCTCGGCCCCGGCATCATCGGACACATCTTCTACGACAACCCCTGGCTGACGCTGCTGACGTACCCGATCTTCTTCGGTCTCTTCTTCCGATTTTTCGACGAGTTCGTGCGCGTCCGCCCGGCCAATCCCTTCGTGGTCCTGCCCGTCGTCGTGGGGACGGGCGAGCTGGTCGGCATCCCCCGAGGCGAGGTCGGGCTTTTCATGTTCCGCATGCTCGCGGCGATGATCGCGGCGTGGGTGTCGATGCGTTTCTGCGCGGGCGTGCTCAGGTCGGTCAAGGGCGTGCAGCCCGCGCCCGAGGAGCTGCAGGCTGACCCGAACTGGGACGCTGCAGAAGCAGGGGGAGAAGACCCCGTCCCGGAACTGCACAGCGCTTCCGAGTATGAAGCCTCGCAGCGCCAGAGCGCCTGAACGGGCCCTCGGCGGCCTTTCCGGGGTGTTCCGCCCGTTTCCCGCACAACCGGCACATCCGGGTTGACCGGGAAGACCGGCCCGGCTTTCCGATGCCCGCTGAAATACCGGTGGTCCGGCGGGCTCTGGTATGTGACAATTCGGGCATGCCTCGCCTTGTCCCCGCAAAGCCCATTGGACTTGTGGTGTGCCTCTTCGCGCTTGGCGCTCCGAGCGTGGATTCCGCGCGGGCCCAGGCGATCACGGCCCCGGGCCGGTTTGTGGCGACCACGGCCGATAACCGGATCACGATCAAGGATCGAACGACCAACGCCATCGTCATGACGCCGCACGCCCGCGCATTCGTGAGCGGGACGGCCTGCACGGCGGAAACGGTCATGACGCCGATGGACAACGGCGTGAACATCAGCGTGACGTACCGCAATCCGGCACGCACGCCGGCCGTGATCGGCGAGTGTCTCATCGGCGCGTTCCGCCTGGGCGACCTCGTCACGGCCCACGACTTCAAGCTCGACGCCCGCACGGTCAGTCTTGACGCCGGCGCCACGGGCGTCGTCCAGGGCCCCAACGTGACGTGGCCCACGATTGTCTACAGCCCGGTCGCCGTCTTTGGCAACGACCGCTACACGATCGGGGTCGCGGTCATGTACCCCATCCTCGGCTACCGGCACGATGTGATCCTGAGTTTGCGGTCCAAGGCGGGAATCGGCGGGCCGAACTGGGAGGTCGCGACCCACATCGGCGCCACACTCGCGCCCGACCAGAGCCGGACCTACCTCTTCTCGATCCGCGTGGTGGACGCGGCGGACAGCTGGATCCGGACGCTGACGCCGTACCGCGACTTCTTCAAGCAGACCTACGGCGGCGTGCGGTACTCGCGAGACCCGCGCCCCGTGTCTGGCCTGAACTTCGCCGACTTCATTTCGCAGACGCCGGACAACCCGTGGGGCTTTACGGGCGGCCGCAACGCCCGGCCGGATCTCTTCGGCTGGGCGCCGCAGGCTCGCTACATCAAGGATCGGCCGCTGAAGAACTTCGAGCGGGCGATGCTGTGGAAAATCAGCGGCGTGTACGCGGGCTCCAGCGGGAACACCACGTTCCCCTTCCGTTTCATGACGCGAATGAACCAGTTCCCGCACATGCAGGCCACGCTGCAGGAGTTGCGGGCCATGCCCTCGCCGGGGCTCCAGATCGGCTATTGGTGGGGGTCTTCAACGCAGGTGGATCACGACTGGAGCCCGCAGGGGCTCGAGGCGTTCAACATCCGCAACCAGGATCACGTCGACCGCGCCAACGCCGAGCTTGACATGGCGGTGTCGCTCAACGCGAACATGATCGGGCTCGACGGCTTCGGCTACAACATACCGTCGTGGGAAGCACACGACTGGCTCACCACCATGCTCGCCCGCGCCCCGAACGTCAAGTTCATCACCGAGAACGCCCTCCCTGATTACTTCCACCCCTTCGCACCGACCTATCTCTATTCACAGGACATCCAGACGCCGAAGGTCCTCGCCGACTTCCTGGTCCCCGGGCACGAGACCTGGGCGGGAGTCAGTTTCGACGCCCTCCGCCAGAGGCTCGGCCACGCCCCCTCGGACGCGGAGAAACGCGCCGAGATCGCCCGGGTCTGCAACCTCGGTTTTGTGCCCGTCGTCT
>JBGANS010000023.1:0-68598 GCA_044222195.1 Phycisphaerales bacterium | reverse complement strand
CCTCACCCCCCACGAATCCGAACTCCTCTCCTCCTTCCTCATCCTCCGCTACGACCTCGTCGCCCTCGCCGAAACCAACAAGCTCAACCCCCTCGAGCTCCTCGCCTTCGCCCGCTCCCCCGCCGTCCAATCCCACCTCGCCGAGCTCAAGAAGTTCGCCGACCAGGCCTTCGCCCTCCGCTCCCTCGAATCCCGCACCAACGCCATCAACCTCCTCGAAGAAGTCGCCAAAACCTCCGACAACCCCATCGAAAAACGCCGAGCCGCCAGCGCCATCCTCCGCGGCCTCAATCCTGTGGGGGGCGTGGCACGGGCTTCCAAGCCGTCAAACACCGTTCGCCTCCACCCACCCCACCGCCAGGCTCCCGTGTCCGACGCTACCGACCACGACAACCCTCTCAACCGCCACCAGCGCCCACACTTCGACTCACCCCTTCACCCTTCCACCCATTCACCCCTTCATCCTCCCCTCCCCTCCTCCCTCCCCTCCCCCAACTTCTCCCACATCGAAGCCGCCGAACTCATCGGCGCGGCCCTCAAATCCCCATCCCCCGAAAGCCTCGCCACCCTCCACGCCTTCACCGCAACCAACGCCACCCTCGGCGAATCCAACGCCCCCGCCGACCTCCCCACCTTCATCGAAGTCGCCCGCGCCATCGTCCCCAAACAGCGCCAGCACGCCGTCGTCATCCACACGCGCAAAGCCGACGATTCCTCCGCCGACATCCTCTGCACCCTGACCGATGCCCCCTGCAACGCGACAAAGCTGCAGTACGACTTCACCCTCACCCGCAACCCCGACCGCCTCTGGCTCCTCTCCTCCTTCAAACGAAGACCCGAATCCCGCGGCGTCGGGTGACAGAAAACACAAGTGTGCACATTCCAATCTCTGCTCTGACACGTGAGCTTTGAGACTCGCGCTTTCCCTTGTGACACACCCGTGACACGAATCGGCCCCACCGCGCGGTATTGTGCGCCTCACCCCCAGAGGCTCACTATGCGAACCATCGCCATCATCGTCCTTCTCGCACTCACACTGCCCGCCCGCGCCCAAACCGCCGCGCCGCCCGCCCCCGCCCCCGCCCCCTTCAAGACCGTCACCCAACTCGACAAGTGCATCTGGCGCATCTTCCAGGACAGCAAGGGCTCCTACTGGTTCGGCCACGACTACATCAAAGGGACAGGTCTGTACCGCTGGTCCGGCAAAGGAAACTCGTTCGACCTCTTCACGACCGAGTCCGGCCTTCCCGACAACGGAATCGGCAAGATCCAGGAAGACCGATCCGGCAACCTCTTCATCAGCACGGGCAAGGGCATCAGCAAGTTCGACGGCCGCACCTTTACGACGCTCAAGCTGGACGACTCAGAACCCCCCGTCACCGAGGTCAAGCTCGGGCCCGATGTTCTCTGGTTCACAGCCGGCGGCGAGAAACCCACCGCCGTCTTCTACGACGGCAAGTCTCTGCGGAAACTCAAGATTCCGACGACTGCCGAAGGAGATGCCCACTACGCCGCGACCCCGCGTGACAAGTTCCCGAATGCCAAGTACAGCCCCTACGACGCCTACACCATCTACACCGACACCCGCGGCAGCGTCTGGTTCGGCACCGCGAGCCTCGGCGCCCTCCGCTTCGACGGCAAGACCTTCGCCTGGATCTCCCAGTCCGAGCTGGAGTTCAACGAAAAAAACAACCAGACCTTCGGCACCCGCTCCATCATGGAAGACAAGGAAGGCAAGTTCTGGATCACCAACACGCGCAACCGCTTCGACATAAACCCGCCGCCAGGCGCACCCGCCACCAAAGGCGCCGGCGGCCTCACCTACATCAAGTCCCCCGGCCTCCCGCACACGAAGCCAGGCGAAGAAGAGGACTACACCTTTATCATGTCCATGGCCAAAGACAAAGCCGGCGACCTCTGGATGGCCACCTACGGCGCCGGCATCTGGAAGTACGACGGCAAGAACCTGACGAACTATCCCGTCATGGTCGACGGCAAACCCATCACCGTCTTTTCCATCTACTGCGATCGCGAAGGCAGCCTCTGGCTCGGCACCCACGAGCACGGCGTATGCAAGTTCAACGGGAAGACCTTCGAGAAAGTCACGTTCAAGTGAGCCGCTGGCCGCACACTAGTCCAGGTGTTCTTGGGCGACGCTCGGTGACATCACGAGCAGCGCGGGCAAGAAGAACGCCGTGATCAATCTAGGTTTCATGGTCCATTGTTGGCAGGCTGAGTTCGTACCACACAAACCCACACGGCCGTCCACCCAGCGATTCCGACCACCTTTGCCCTTGCGTGGGCCTCTGTGGCAGATCGTCGATACCCTCCCCCGATGTCCATCCACACCCGTTTCAACGCCGACTTTTGGGCCAAAGAGATCCCCCTCCAATCGCTTCGCCGGGCCCATCGCGTGCGCGCCGAGAAGCTGATTCGTGACAATCCCCGCGAGTACGCGAGCGAACGCAAGCGACGTGAGCTTCTGGAATGGGATCAGCCTCATGCCGAGATGGTCTACGGTCCGCGCGAAATGACGGTGATAGAGCAGCTTCGGTCCGAGAGCGGCGCGGCCCGCGGACATGGGGTTCCTACGGACGTCTTTGTCTGGGGCATCGGCGAACCCAAACATCCCGCGGCGACCCGCATTGGCGGCCGTCCATTTCGGCCGCGCGGCATGCAGTGGCCGAAAGCCGAGGACGGCAAACCGATGGGTCTCCTCGCACAGTTCTGCTTCGCCGACTCAAGAGACGTCCTTCGAGACGTCGACCTGCCCGGCGATCTGATGCTGGTCTTTGCGCCAGGGCCTTTCGCGTGGTCGGATTGGGACCCGGACGATCCGGCCACCTACGTCATCGAATGGCACTCGTTGACGGACGACCTGGTGCAGCCTGCTTCGGCGCCGCTTCTCCTGGACCTGGCTCCGGCGTATTGCCAGATTCATAGAACTGTGGATTACCCGCAAGGTCCGGAGGACGGCCTCAGTGTTATTGGGGGCAGCAAGATCGGCGGTGTCCCAGACTCCATTCAGGCCGACCCCGAAACACCCGGGGTTCACGTGTGCACGCTCGGCTCGCTCAACCCGTTCGGCGATCCCTGGCCGATGCTCAACGTGTCGAAGAACCCCGGGGGCCAGCAGTACCTCGACTCACGCCTGCTCATGATTGGTGATCTTGGCGCGGCGTACTTCTTCGTTGACCGTGAGGGCACAACGAGGTGGAGCGCCGATTGCGGTTGATCAGGGTTTGTACGCACCGGGCCCTCGGCAGCGGTGCCTACTTCATCCTTCGCGCGGTCTGCTTTCCCGCCTTCTTGGCCGCCCGAACCTTCCGGCTGTCCTCCACCGCTTCCCGGTGTACGCGCGCCAGCGCCACCTGCGCTGCCACAACTCTTCGCCTTGCATCAACTTCCTTGGCCCGCCCCCGCAGTCCGGCGTAACCCAGTGACACCAGGAACCCAGCTGCATAGGACTCGCTCCACCCCGTTTTCTGCGCCAGGCTGTTCACGAACATACCGATCCGATCCGGCAGACGGTACGACACCTTCTGAGTGGCAGGCTTGGACACGGCGGTCTTGGATGGGGACACGTGAATCGCTCCAGCGCGGATGATGCCGCGATAAGCAATGGTAGGACAATGTCGGACAACACGCCCGCGCAGCGCCCCGATGGCCGGCTTGGCCTCCCAGCCCACACTTTATGCCAGGAACCCACCATCGATTGTCAGCATCGCACCTGTCACGAACCCTGCCTCCGGTCCCGCGAGATACGACACCATCGCGGCGATCTCCTCACCCTTCCCGTAACGCGGGAGCGCCATCAGCGCCTTCAGACCGTCCGCAAACTCGCCCTCCGCGGGATTCATGTCCGTGTCGACCGGCCCCGGCTGCACCGTGTTCACCGTGATCCCCCGCGGCCCCAGGTCCCTCGCGAGCCCGCGGGTCAGCCCCGCCACCGCCGCCTTGCTCATCGCGTACACGCTTCCGCCCGCAAAGGGCATGCGTTCCGCGTTCACGCTCCCGATCGTGATAATCCTCCCGCCCGACTGCATGTGCCTCGCCGCTTCCTGTGCCGCGACAAAGACCGCCCGCACGTTCACGGCCACGGTCCTGTCAAACTCTTCCAGTGAGAACTCCGCCAGTGGCTTCACGATCGCCACACCCGCGTTGTTGACCAGCACATCCAGACGCCCCAGCTGCTTCACGGTTTCGCCAATGGACGCGGCCACGGCGGCCGCGTCCGCACTGTCCGCCCCGATGGCCATCGCTTTGCCCCCTGCTTCCCGAATCCCCTTGACCACCTCCTCGGCCTTGCCCTTCGAGCTCGAGTAGGTGATCGCCACCGCGGCCCCATCTGCGGCCAGCCGCTTTGCGATCGCCGCGCCGATCCCGCGCGATCCGCCCGTCACCATCGCGACCTTGCCACTCAAGCCTTGTGCCATTGGACTCTCCGTGATGGGTGAACACCTCAAACAACCCGGACCCGGAACATCTCCACCCGGCTCACTAAAGCCCTCCACGTGCACGCGCAGGCGATCGCCTTTGTCTCCATGCTCCCAACTCGTGCTTCAAGGCCAGAAGGTCAATTCGTCCTCCGGCGCTGCGATTCCAGTTCAGCTGCCCCCGCCCGTCGGCCGCTGACCCCCGCCCGGCCCTCCACCTTGCCCGCCGCCCCCACCACCCCGCCGTCCGCCCGTCTGCCATTCCTCATCCTTGGGCCGCGGCAGTTTCTCTGGCGCACACGCCAGGTTGTACGCGGTAACGGCCGCGCATGTGGCCGACTGTTTCAGGTACTCCGGCACCGCCTGATCCAAGCGGTCGTACTGCGTGTGATGGGTGTGGTTGTAATCTGCCCGGCCGGTTTCATCCCAGAAGAATCCGGGAATCCTTTCCCGCATGAACGAGTTGTGGTCGCTCCCCTGTACCTGCGTAAACACCTTCAGCGGCCGGATGTTCACATCCATGAACTTCTTGTCGGTTTCGCTGTAGAACCGTCCGTTGACCGGAGCCGTTGCCGCCGCGAGGTACGGCACCTCGGACGCCACGCACGGCAACCCTCCTTCGTAGTTGGTTCCGCCGTCGTCCACCAGTACGGCGGACACGTTGTCGAGCTGCCCCTGTTCTTTCAGATACTTGACGTACGCGACCGAGCCGAGCAGTCCCTGCTCTTCACCCGTCCACAGAATGAACCTGATCGTCCGCTTCGGCTTCGCTTTCGCCGCGGCCAGGATCCTGGCCGCCTCCAGCGTCACCGCGCTGCCGGTGCCGTTGTCCGTTGTGCCTTGAGAGCCCGGCCCGTTCCACGAGTCGAGGTGGCCGGAAACGATGATTACTTCTTCGGGCTTCTCGGTCCCCTTGATTTCCGCGATCGTGTCGTAGACGGGGATCGGGCCTTTGGTGAACGTGTGCCTCAGGTCAAACTCGGCCTCGACGGTTTGCCCGTCAGAGAGCCTTGAGTTCATGCACTCGTAGTCTGACTGGCGCACGGTCACGATCACATCCGGCGTGACGGCGTCCACATCGAGCTTGTCCCACCCCTGCACGCCGCCGGTGATGACGAGTTCGTTGCTGGAAGACGCAATCCACCCCGCCGGCTCCAGCGCGAGCAGCTTCTCTTCCATTGCCGGGCCCTTCTTGGTTTCATCCGCCGCCGCCTTCTTGCCCGTGTAGGTAATCGTGCCGCCGCCGTCCGCGATCTCCGCCTTGCCGGTCAGTGCTTCCCCGTCGAGCTTGAGCGTGAAGTCCCTGTTCCCCCGGGCAGATTCTGTCCGGAATTTCAGTTCTTTCGTTTCCGCGTTGAATGTTGCATTTTGGATTTCGGAAGTCCTGAACCCGCCGGAAGAAATCGTTCCAGTGACGGCCTTCGGATCCGTCAACTTCACGTCAAGGAAGAAGGGCATCCCGTCGGCAGCCTGCCCACCAACGAGCGTTCCCTCGTAGTGGGTGACATCCTTGTCGGCCGGCGCGGTTTCTTCGGCCGCCTTGCCGGACTTCCACCGCTTGCGGATATCCGAGAAGACCTGCAACCTGGCTCCGGACCCACCCACGATGCCGCGCCGACCGGAGCTGGGCTTGACCAGGATCCACGAGCCCTTGATCTTGTCCTTGACGGCGTTGAACTGTTCCTCATTCTCCGGCATCTTGATGACCTGGCCGCGAACGGGGCCGCTGGTCCCGGACGTCCAGGCCGGCGTGGTGAACTCGAGCTCCTTCACGGTGCGATACTCGGACTGATCATCCGTCGGATTTCGGCGCGCGACGATTCTGCCGGTGCATGGGCCGCGATCGAAGCGAGCGGATACTTCGTTCCACTGCCAGAGTCCGCGGAGCTCGTGATCGCCGGAGGTCTGTCCCTTGGCGCCACCGAAGGCCGGGATTTTCAGCCCCCACTTCTCGAACTGATCGCGGGCCCACTTGTTCGCTTTTTCGGCGTTGCTCGAGGCCGTCAGGCGCGGGCCGATGTCGTTGGAGATGTGCGTCAGGTGATCCATCACCTGGTTGCGCTTCATCCCTTCGTCGATGATCCTGCTCACGGTCGCGGCGTCGCCCATGCGGATGTTCGGGATCGGCTCCTTCTTGCCGTCGATGAGGGCGTACGAACCCGGCTTGTCGGGCGCGGCGGCCTCCGGCGGCACCGTCGACTCGCGCCTGACCTCGAGCACCGTCCGTTCGTGCGACATCTCTCCCGCGCACCCAGCGAGACCGACGAGAAGAACGGCCGACAATGAAACGACGGCAAGCGAGCGCGGCATAGTCCAGGCTCCGGAAAGGGGAGGGAGAACAGCATGACATCATACAAGATTGCAGCGGGTTGCCACGGCGTGGGACGTCACACCTGCCGCAGGAACCGCAGATCGTTCTCGAAGAGCATCCGGATATCGGGAATTCCGTACTTCCCCATGGCGATGCGCTCGATTCCGAAGCCGAAGGCAAACCCCGTCCATTGCTCCGGATCGACGCCGCAGAGGGTGAACACGGCCGGGTCCACCATGCCGCACCCGCCCAGCTCGATCCAGCGTGGCTGATCCTCCGGGCGAAGACGGATCTTCATGTCGAGCTCGGCAGAGGGCTCGGTGAAGGGGAAGAAGCTGGGCCGCAGGCGGATCTCCGCGTCGGGCCCGAAGTAGGCCCGGGCGAACTGGAGGAGCGTGGACTTGAGGTCGGCCATGGTCACGCCACGATCGACGGAGAGGCCTTCGATCTGGTGGAACATGAAACTGTGCGTTGCGTCGACCGTGTCGGGCCGGTACACGCGCCCGGGGGCGATGACCCTGATGGACCGCGCGAGCTTCCCGCCGCCGTCGCGGACGGCCTGCTCCATCACGCGGACCTGGACCGTGCTGGTCTGGCTCCGCAGCATCCGCGGACGCGCGGCCTTGGCGGGATCGTCCACGTAGTAGTTGTCCGAGGCCTCCCGCGCGGGGTGATTCGCCGGGATGTTGAGCTTGACAAAGTTGTGCTCGTCATCCTCGAGTTCGGGCCCCTGGGCCACCTCGAAGCCCATCCGAGCAAAGACCTCGACCAGCTCTTCTCGAACCCGGGTCAGGATGTGGCGTTTGCCAACTTCCGATGCAGACCAGAGACCGGGCTCGGTCATATCCACCCGCGGACCGTTCGCGGCTTCCCGGGCCGGACCGAGCGAGGCTTTGCGTTCTTCAAATGCCCTTTCGAGAGTCGCCTTCAGCGTGTTCAGGCGGGCCCCCACCGCGGGCTTCTGGTCCTTGGGAACATCCTTGAGTCCGCCCATCGCGGCCTTGATTTTCCCGCTTCCACCGAGGTACCCGATGCGCCAGGCCTCGAGGGCGGCCGCATCGCCGGCGTTGGACAGGTCCGCGAGCCCCGCGACCTCAAGCTGGTTGAGCTGCTCAAGCATGGGGCGACAGTGTAGGAAGTCGGCTTCCCCATCCGTGGATCAGAGGGCTATTCTTTGGCCTGCCGTTCCAACACCCGGAGAGGTGGCCGAGCGGCTGAAGGCGACGGTTTGCTAAACCGTTATACGACCCAAAAGTTGTATCGAGGGTTCGAATCCCTCCCTCTCCGCTTGGCGGGAGACCCACCGGTCTCCCGCTTGTCTTTTTCAGTGCCGCGCGTACCGGAGCACGTGGACCGTCACGCCGCCAGGCGTGTAGACGAGCAGGGCTCGCACATTCACGCCGGGAGCTTGAACGAAGGTGGCCCCGAAACTCCCCCGGATCGTGGGCGCCGAGACAAGCGTGTACGCGCCGATCCCGGGCGTGAATCCACCGAGCCATGAGAGTGACAACGAGCCGTACACGGACGAGGTGGCGGTGGAGGTCAGGCTGGGCATGCCTTCTGACGAGGCCGAAAGGTGCAAGGAACCGCTCTTGTGCAGTGTGAATCCCGCCGTCTGCATCACGCTGCCGGGCCCGAGTTCCAGGGTGCCTCGGTTCATAAAGAAGCCCGGCAAGGCCAGGTCGGCGCCCTGAGCGAGGGTGAGTGTGCCCGAGTTGTTCGAGAGTGAGGCGAGCGCCGGCCACGCGGCGGCCGACCCGCTCAGGACAATGGTCGCGTTGTTCGAGGCAAACCCCGGACCGGGAAGCGAGAGCGTGGAAGCACCGGTGACCTTCCACGTTCCGCCCGTCAGGCTGCCCGACGCCAGATTGGTGAGGGCCGAGGTGATCGACAGCGTCTTGCCATCGCGGGCCTCGACAACTCCCGCGTTCGAAAGCGATGACGCGTTGATCAGCACCTTGCCCGCGATGAGGCCCTGATTGATGAAGGCGCCCGAGCCGCCGCCGACCTGGCCGGCGCTGAGGCGGCCGTCACCGGACTGCCCGAGAACGGTGATGCCGGGCCCGATGGTCACGGCGGCGCCCTGGTCCGCGGAAACGACCTGGGTCCCGGATGTGCCGGAGAACACGATCTGCCCTTTGCCGCCGATGGCCTGCGGTCCACCGTTGAGCCACAGGGTCGCTCCGCTGCCGGAGATGGACACCGTCCCCTGGATCGTGAGTCCGTTTGTGATGGACACGCGGGCTCCGGCCTGGGCGAGGTCGAGACTGCCCTGCACCGTTACTCCGGACAGGACGTTGAGCTGGCTCGAGTCAAAGACGAGGTTCGCCCCACCGGCCAGGCTGATGGTGCCGCCGATGATCATGCCGCCCTGGACGAGCCAGGAACCGGATGTGGCGTTCATCGCGAGCGTCGCGAGCTGGTTGTTCACGACACCGTGGACCGCCACCACGCCGCCCGCGGCCCGAAGGTCCCCGAGCTGCGCGGTTGTCACCAGCGTGTCGATGTTGATCGCGGCACCCGGCTGGGACGAGATGACACCGGTGTTGTTCAGCACGACCGGCACGTGAGCGATCAGCGAGCCAATGGTGGCCGTCGCGGTGCCGGAGATGGTGATCGATCCGCTGTTGGCCAGCGTGATCTGGCGGAACACGAGCCCGTTGCCGACCTGGAAGGCGGCCGAGCCCGAAACGGAAACGGTCGATGTGTTGGTGAAGGTCACCGGGCCCGAATCCGATGCGGGCCCGATGGCCACGATGGCCGCGCCCGAGGCGGTGACCTGGCCGTTGTTCGTAAACTGGGCCGGGGTTCCGCCAAACTCACCGAAGTACAGCTTTCCGCCCGAAGCGGAAATGGTGCCGGAGCTGACAAAGGACCCATGACCGATCATCAGAGCCTTGCCGGCCGTGTCGGCGGTTATGGAAGCATGGCTCGTGAAGTCGCCGAATATCCGACCGAAACCAGAGATCGATACGGACGCCGGGAGCACCAGCGAGCCCACCGCCCAGAAGTACGCCTCTTCATTTCGAAGGAGGACAATCGCGTCTCCGAGCAGCTGCTGCGACGGGGTGTCGAACTCGACGAGGGTGTTGGCACCGGTGACAGTCAATGTGCCATTGAGCGTGAGCGAGTTCAGGATGAAGAGCGAGCTGAAGTTACCGAAGTCGAAGTTGCCGTTGATGGTGACGCCGTCCAGCGTGCCTGCAAAGTTGCTGGCCTGCCAGACCAGGTTGCCGTTGACGGTCACGCCCTGCAGCCCGCCCGCCGTGAATGGGTAGTCCGTCAGGGAGCCCGCCGGTGAAACGTTGACGGTTCCGCCGACAATCGTGCCGCCACGGAATCTCCAGCTGCCGGTGGCGGCGCTGAGGGTGAGCGTCGACGCCGTGTTGAGGATGGTTCCTTCGATGAACACATCGCCGCCGGTCCGGCTGAACAGGCCGATGCCGCCGGTGACGTCCAGCGTGCCGGCGAGGAATACAGACCCGCCGCCGGTAGAGATGACGCCGGACGTGGTCCAGAGGCCCGCGGCGATGCGGAGCGAGGCAAAGTCTGTGGCTCGGAGCGTGCCGAGGTTTGTGAAGACCGCGGGGAGGATCTCGAGCATGCCCGACGGCGCGTCGGCCCAGATGGTGCCCTGGTTGACGAACGCGCCCGAGCCGCTGAACTGACCGCTCACCAGCCGCCCCTTGTCGCCGGTGATGCTTACCGTGGAAGCAATGGTGACCACGGCGCCCGCGTCGGCCGACAAGGACCGCACATCGGTGAAGCCGGAGAAGAGCACGTCAACATTGCCGGCGAACGTCTGAGTGCCGCCGTCGAAGGAGATGGCCGCGCCGGGACCGGAGACGGACACGAGCCCGTTGAGCGTCAGCCCACCGGTCACGCGCACGAAGGCGTTGTCATCGCTGAGTGTGACGTCGGCCGCGATCGTGGCGGCGGTGAGGGAGTTGCCGGTGTTGCTTGTGACGACGAGACCGGGGCCGACGATGGTCCAGAGGCCGCCGGCGAGCCCACCACCGTTGAGCGTGACCTGGTCCGCGATCATGGCTGAAGCCGTAACGCCAAGTTCGCCCCCGCGCACGTTCAGCGGACGATTCGCCACGAGGGAGTGCAGGGTGAGCGATCCGGCCGAGTACTCAACGGCCTGACCGGCTCCGATGGTGACGTCGTCGCCGGGTCCGGGGAGTGTGTCTCCGGCCCAGTTCACGCTTTGATGCCAATCCGTGCCCAGACCGGTGGGGCCGCCATCCCACGCGATGAGCGCGAGCAGTGTTCTTGTCTCGAGTCCCTCGAAAAGCGCCGCGGCCGCGGCGCTGGTCGCCTGTTCCGACCCCCGTATCCGATTTCGCATGTCGTCCGTGCCTTCCTCTGTGCAAAGCTCCCGGCTCAAGACGGTAGAGATGTTCGCGCCCGGTAACAAGACGGTTTCAGATTCGATCGGTCATTGGCGGGGCGATGGGCGCGCCTCGGGTGCACGTCAGCGGGAGGATTCCCCTACACTCGGCCATGCCCGTTACCTTTCGAGAACACTGCTCACCCAACGGCCTCCGAATCATCGGAGAGATTGATCCTGACGCACACTCAGCGGCGGCCGGTTTCTTCGTGAAGACTGGTGCGCGGGACGAAACGGGATCGCTGATGGGGGTAAGCCATTTCCTCGAGCACATGATGTTCAAGGGGACGGAGGAGATTTCTGCGGATGAACTGAATCGGCGCTTCGACGCGATGGGGGCGAGGAATAACGCGTACACCTCCGGCGAGATGACCTGTTTCTATGCGCAGGTGCTTCCGGAAAGGGTGGCGGAGGCATCGGAGTTGCTCTCGAGGATGATGAGGCCGGCGCTGCGGCAGGATGACTTCGACCGGGAAAAGAACGTCATCCTCGAAGAGATCGCGATGTACAAGGATGAGCCGTTCTGGGTGCTGTATGAGCGCACGATGGAGGAACACTACGGAGCCCACCCGCTGGGCCACCGGGTGCTGGGGACGAACGAGACGATCGCGGCCCTGACCCGCGACCAGATGCGCGAGTACTTTGACCGTCGGTATTCGGCGGACAACACCATCGTGTCGCTGGCGGGACGCATCGACTTTGACGCGGCAGCGGATCAGATTTCGGGGCTGTGCGCCTCGTGGAAAGCGACGGGCGTCGGGCGGAACAACGCGCGCCCGCCGGTGAGGCCGTCGAGCTTCACGATTCGTGACGCCAAGGTGACGCGTGCGTACATGATCGGGGTGTCATCGGCGCCCGCGGTCGACGACGACCGCCGGTACGCGGCGGTGCTGCTCTCACAGGTGCTGGGCGGGCCCGACAACAGCCGGTTTCACTGGGCGCTGCTGGAGACCGGGATCGCGGAAGAGGTGCAGGCGGGGTTCGATCCGCACGACGGCACGGGGAGTTTCTACGTGTACGCCTCGGGCGATCCGGCTCGGGCGGACGAGATCTGGTCGGTGATCCAGAAGGAGATCACTGGGCTGGTGGACTCCGTGACCGAAGCGGACCTGGAGCGGCTTCGCAACAAGCTGGCGACCGGGGTCACGATCGGCGGCGAGCGACCGGCGGATCGAATGCAGCGGCTGGGGAGACACTGGCTGTACCTGGGCCGCTACGCGACGCTCGAGGAGGAGCTCGAGCGCATCAACGCCGTGACGCTGAAGAACCTGCGTGACACGGCGGAGGCCTTCCCGATCATGCCGATCACCGTGGGACGGATGATTCCGGCCTGATCCGCTAGGCCGCGAGCTTGGGAACGAACGAGCGAACGCAGTTGCCGCCGGATTCAATCGCGGCATCTTTGGCCCGGAGCGCGGCGGTCAGGAGCTGCTGCGACTTGGTGTACACCCGATCGGTGGCCTCCATCGTGGCGCAACCGACACTCGCGGTCAGGCGACACGCCCTGGCACCGGGCACTCCCCAGCGTTCGCTCTCCACCGAAATGGCGGCGCGAATCTCACCCGCCGTTCGGACGGCTTCGGCCCGGTCGATGCCCGGGAGCATCAGGCAGAACGTTGATTCATCCCACCGTGCCACGCAGCCACCCACGGCTTCGGCGAGTTCGCCGAGGAACACGCTGGCATCCACCGCGAGTGCATCGGCCGAGTCCTGACCCGCACGGGAACAGATCGCCGCAAAGTCGTCGAGGCCCGCACACACGATCGTCAGGCTCTTGCGGGACTTCCGTGCCCCGACAAAGGCGGATTCCACTCCGGCGATGAGCGCCGCGGCGGTGAGCGCTCCAGTGATGGCGTCGCGTTCGTCGCTGTCTGACAGGAGCGAGTTGAGCGTGTGCTGGGCGGACTGCTCGTCCTGGGGTTGGTTCTTCATGACCTCGAGCTGCTCTCGGGCGCGCTCGAGGATGGCTTCGGCATCGACCTCGGGCCCGACGCTGAGGCGGAAGAGGGAGGACACCTGCCGCGTGCCGTCGGCGATTCGGCGGATGAGGGTATTGCAGAGTTCAGGATCGAACTCGAACCACTGGCTCGACCTCGTCTGGAACAAACGCAGCGCCTCGGCCGGCTCCGGATCCGTCAGGACGTCGTGGGCGATATTGCCGAGCCCGACGCAGCGGACCAGGTCGGCGTGGCTCTCGGGCGCGGCGGTGGGACGCTCGTGGAAGCGCACCGGGAAGATCAGTTCGGGGGGCAGTTTCCAGCGTTCGCACATCATCGCGCCGACATCGGGGTGCTGGAGTTCGAGAGCGGCAAGTTCGTGTCGGACGAGGGTGCGATGGTCGCCGTCGGTGCGGAGCATCACTTCCAGGTACTTGCGGCCAAGGCCCTGGAACATGCCCACCATGCCGATGTCCTGGAGCAGCCCGCCGAGGAATGCCTCGTCCTCGGTGGCGAGGCCGGCCTCGCGGGCAATGCACTTGGCGGCAACGGCGGTGTACAGCCCGCGGCGCCAGTACGATGGATAGTCAAACTCGCCCGACCCGCTCTGGTCGACGGCGGTGACGAGCGAGAAGCTCAGCGCGAGGCTCTTGACCGTCGCCAGGCCCAGCATGACGATGGCCTGGTTGATGGTCGCGGCGGGGCGACGGACACCGTAGAAGCTGGAGTTGGCGGTCTTGAGGATCTTGGCGGCGAGGCCCTGGTCGTTTTGAATGATCGAGGCGAGCGCATCCATGGACACGTTCGGCCGCTGCATGAGTTCAAGAACCTGGACCGCCACGGCCGGAAGTGTCGGCAGTGTCGGGCAGGCCAGGACTTGCTCGAGCAGCTCTTGGTTCATACGTGCACCACACGCGGATGTGCGCTGTTATCGGCAGGTCTGAGACCGACCGTGAGCGTGGTTCACGGGCCGCCGAAGAGCGGGGCGGCCGATGGAAGCTCGCGTCCGAGAACTGCGGCGATGTAGGCGTTGAGAAGCTTGGCCGCCCGTCTTGTTGAGGGGTCCTCGGTCGACGTCACGGGCTGCCCGAGGCGGCGGAGGAGCGTGAGGGTTTGGCCTCGGACTCGCCAGACGGGCCCGGGAGGCGAGGCGCCGATCTCGGAATGAAGCGTGAATCCTCCGAGCGAAGGGGCAAAGCCGTATTCACGGGCGTCGCCCAGGGGCTCGCCGGAGACGACGTCGCGCTCGAGCTCCGGTCGCCAACCGCACTCATGAAGTGTTGTCCAGAGGAACTGGAGCACGACAGCTCCGGGTGGCGAGTCGGCGAGGCGTCTCAACGCTTCGAGCAGGGCGTCGTACAGAATCGGGTGGGGATCGCGATCGTGGAGGGCGTGGCGAGTCACGTCGGCGATGTACATCGCGCTGTGGAACGCCGGCAGCGACCTGGAAAGGCTCGGAAAGGTCTCCTGCAGGTCCCAGGCCGTGATGTTGGCGAGGTCGCTGTTTGGGCGGATGATCGCGACGACTTCACCGACGGTGAGGAGTTCGATGCCGCCGGAGAACGGCGTCTTGTCCCGCTTCGAGCCCTTCGCAAGGCCACGGATCACTCCGAGGGTCCGGGTGAAGAGTGAAACCGTCTGGCTCGTTTCGGACCAGTCCCAATGGCGGATGCACACGGCCTGGTCGCGGGTGGAGGGCATGGCCGGATGGTAGAGATCGGTGTGGCCTGAAAGCCCTCGAGCGGGTATCGTCGGGCATGCACTTCAATCTGGTCGACCGAGTGCTGGAGATCGGGCCCGGTCGGATCGTCACAATCAAGAACGTTTCCGCCGCGGAAGAGTACCTTCAGGACCACTTTCCGTCGTTTCCCGTGCTCCCGGGAGTCTTGATGCTGGAGGCGATGGTGCAGGCTGGCAGACGATTGCTGGAGGAACAAGGGGTCGGGGGATTGCCGTTGGTGCTCGGGAGGGTCAGGGCGCTGAAGTACGGTCGCTTTGTGAAACCGGGGTCCAGCCTGCGGGTCGAGGTGACCCTCGGAAAGGCCCTGGATGGCGAATACGACCTCAAGGGCGAGGGAACGGTGGTGGACCCGGGAGCGACCGGAGACGCCCCTGTAGCGGTCAGCGGGAGGTTTGTATTGAGGCCGGCCCGGATCGTCCGACCGGAGTTTGTCGGTACAAACTTTGCGCACTAGAATAGCCGCTCAGGCTCGTACGGTCGGCGACACCAAGGGGCATTGCAGGATGACACGCGACGAGATCTTTTTGAAGGTCAGGGATGTCTTGGTGGATGCGCTGGCCGTGGATGAGGATGAAGTGACGCACACGGCGTCACTGACGGGGGACCTCGGGGCCGAGTCGATCGACTTCCTGGACATCGTGTTCAAGCTTGAGCAGGCGTTCGGCTTCAAGATCGGCCAGGGAGAACTCTTCCCGGACAACGTGCAGCAGGACCCGAAGTACGTCAAGGACGGCAAGGTCACTCCCGATGGGATCGCGGCCCTCAAGGCCCGCCTTCCGCACGCGGATTTTTCCAAGCTCGAATCCGACCCGCAGATCAGCAAGGTCGGCGGGATCTTCACCGTCGAGTCGATCGTTCGATTCGTGGAGAAGAAACTGGGCGCGGCGGCGGTTCGCTAGAGCCGGGGACGAGTCGATGCGCTGGATGTGGATTGACCGCATCGTGGAACTGGTGCCGCGAGAGCGGCTCGTCGCGATCAAGAATGTGAGCATGGCGGAAGAGCACCTGCACGATCACTTCGCGGCGCGCGGGGATCGAGCGGCCGTGCCGATCATGCCGGCATCATTGATCATCGAGGGCATGGCGCAGAGCGCCGGGATCCTGGTCGGCCACGCCGAGGGCTTTGCGGAGAAGGTGATTCTCGCGAAGGTCGGAGTCGCGGAGCTGGACCGGGAGGTCACGCCCGGGCAGACGCTGCGGTATACCGCCGTCATCCGGCAGATGGACCCCAAGGGCGCTGCAACAGAAGGAACGGTGGAAGTACTGGATCACGCCGCTGGAACGGGTGTATTCGAGAAGATTGGCCGCATCGAACTCATGTTCAGCCACCTCGACCAGAACATGTCGGGCGAGAAGTTCCCTGAGCACAACTTCGTCTTTGGAGAGTCGTTCAAGACGGTGCTGGCAATGAGCGGGATCGCCTGGAAGCCGTAACGGGCAACGCCACAGGTTCTCACTGCATCCACGTCCACTGCACGAGCACGATCGAGAACTGGGTGAGGTACACGAGCCCGAAAGCGACCGCGACCGAGTTGGCGATCAGCGCAAACTCGACGAGCCGGCGGCCGGCCCTGGGGCGGTGGCGGCCCAGGTATTCGCAGATGAAGAGCACGAGCGTCAGCGTGGTGGCCTTGATCGCGACCATGCCCAGGACGCCGGCGTGTTCGATCGCCCAACGGGCGACAGCGTTGAGCTCTTTCCCACCGGATGCGAGGACGAGCGTCGTGATGATGATGTCGAGCGTGGCCAGGATGAGAACCCAGGCGTAGTGCCGCGGGTAGGTTCCGGTGCGGGGGCGTGCCGGCGGTTGAGCAGAAGATCCGAGAAACGAATGTTCGAGGCTGATCTGGGTCATGTCGGGCCGCGCTTCGGGGGCGAGCGCGGCCCGGGGGTCAGCCGGCGTGCTCGCGGACTATGCGCTCAAAGAGGCGCGTTGGTGCCGGGGCGCCGGTCCACCGTGTGAACTGTGCCGCGGCCTGATTGACGAACATCGACACGCCATCGATGGTTCTTAAGCCCGCTTCGCGGGCGGCCCGGAGGAAAGGAGTGTCGATCGGCATGTAAATCGTGTCCATGACCGCGGTGTAGGGCTCCGGGGCACGGATGTGCGCTGGATCGATGGGCATCGCTCCGGGAGCGGGTCCTCCCGCCATGCCTAGGGGAGTGCAGTTGATAAGGATGTCGAGTTCATGATGATGCAGGTCGGAAGGAAGCAAGGCCACAGCACCGGGGATTGACCTGGCAAGTGCCTGGGCTCGCGAGAGCGTTCGATTGAAGATCGAGATCGAGGCGCCGGCCTCAGAAAGGGCATGCGCTGCGGCCTTGGCCACACCGCCGGCGCCCAGGATCGCGACCCGCTTTCCTTGCAAGGGGCCGACGGCTTCGAACACCGATTGAACGACGGCGGGAGCGTCCGTGTTGAAGACTTTCACGTTGGCCACCCCTCCCGAAGAGTCACGTTCGATACAGACGGTGTTCGCGGCGTTCATCATCGAGGCGGATTCGTCGAGGCCCCACCCCTGTTCGCGGGCAAGCTGAACGATGTTTTCTTTGTGGGGAAGCGTGACGCTGAGGCCACGAAGCGCAAGGGCGGGATGGTGGATGAGCTCGAGAATGGTGGCTTTGAGAGATTCGTATCCGGGGGACACGGGCATGGGGAGGTACACACCGTTGTGTCCGATGGATTCGAAGCCGGCGTTGTGGATGTGGGGGGAGAGTGAGTGCGAGACGGGGGAGCCGATGACGCCGTAGACGGCGGTCTGAGGGTTGATGGAGCGGAAGCGGTAGAGGTTGAGGAGCTCAGAGATGGTGGGCTGGCCGGGGGCGGTGGTGGTTGACGGGCGGAGGCTGGCGAAGGCGAGGAAGCCGCCGAACTTGGGGGCGAGGACTCGGGACATGAGACCGGGTTCGCCCATGGTGAGCGCGATCATCGGGCGGTCGCGGTGGGTGAGGAGGTCGAAGACTTCGAGGTTGTCGCGGAGGGAGCGGGCGAGGAAGGCGATTTTGAGGACCTTGGCCACGGGGTGTCCCGACATCGCCAAGACGCGGCGGGAAAGGTCAGACGGGAGGCCCTTGAAGTCATGAGTGGAAAGGATCAGGGAAGTTTGCAGGTCGCGGACTTGCTCGTGGTGGTCGATCGCGAGGTTGATCTTTTGGCGGATGTTGGCCGAGCGGTCGTAGGTGGCGAGTTCGATGTCGATGTAGCGAGGCGGGTGTTCCCCCTTGCCGAATGCGGTGCCAAGGCGTTCGAAGAGAGCAATGCGGGCATCGTCGGGGCCGTCGTAGCTGCCGCCTTCTGAGACGGGTCGGCAGGTAGCGATGCAGGGGAGGGGTGATTCCGAGATGAGGTGAACGATCTGGGCGATCTGGAGTTCATCGCCGTGGAAGAAGTCGTCGAGGCGGAACTCGATGAGGTCGGCGCCGGCGGACTTGGCGGAATGCGCGTCGCGGAGGGCCGCGGCGGGGTCGAAGACGGGGATGGGGCAGCAGAGCAGAGTCACGGGGCCAGTGTATGGAATCGGGCAACGGATCAGACAAAAGGCGGTAGAAGAGATTCCGTAGGAGAAACATGCTGGACCCCTTCGACTTCATCCTGGATCTGATCCTGCTGCGGTGGCTGCTGGGAGATGATGATGGATCGACGTTTTGGAAGGTGATTGTGGTTTTGTTGGTGCTCGTGGCGGTGATCGCGACGCTGGGTTTCTTGTTGAAGTGGTGGTGAGGGGATCGGCGGAACCGCGACCGTCAGCGAGCGGAGGCGTCCGAAAGCCAGTATGTGAGTGGAGCGCGTTGAGCGTTTGTTGTTGCCGCGTGGAGATTGGTGGATTCCGCTCCCTTACGGTCGCGGTTCCGCAGGAGCAGGAGTTGCGGCGCTTGAACCCGCGACGAACCCGCTCGCCCATGCCCACTGGAAGTTGAAGCCACCGATGCGGCCGTCGACATCGCAGACTTCACCGCAGAGGTAGAGGCCTGGGCAGAGGCGTGACTCCATCGTGTCGAGGTGGAGTTCGGAAAGTGGGACGCCGCCGGCGGTGACTTCGGCGAAGAGATAGCCGCGCGAGCCGGTGACGGGGAGCGGTGTTTCGGTGATCGCGCGGGCGAGAGCACGCCGGGAATCACGCGTGAGCGTGTGGGCGGCGGCGGCGGGGTCAATGGATGCGGCGCGGCAGAGTGCCTCGGCAAGGCGGTCGGGGAGGCCGTGATCGCGGAGATAGCGGGCGGGAGAGAGCTTGTTGAGGCGCTGGAGGTCGGTGTCGGTTTGTTCGAGGGATTGGGCGGGGAGGAAGTTGAGGATGAGCTGCACTGATCCGCCGGATGCCGATCGCCTCCCCACTCCCTCGCCTTGATCGAGGTAGTAACGGCTGATGTCGAGGATGCTGGGCCCGCTGAGGCCGAAGTGGGTCAGCAGCGTGGAGTTGGTGAAGGACTTGAGTCGCTTGCCGGTGGCCGCGCGGAGTTCGACCGTGGCGTCGATGGTGATCCCGGAGAGAGAGCAGATCCAGTGATCTTTCGGGAGTGTGAGTGGCACCAGGGCGGGAAAGGTGGGCGTGATGGAGTGGCCGAGCGACTTGGCGATGGTGTATCCGTGGCCGTCGGAGCCTGTCTTGGGGAGAGACTTGCCGCCAGTGGCGAGAATGACCCTGGAGGCACGGAGGGATGAAGGCACGGAGGCACGAAGGGAGAGATCTGAGGAGCGGCCGGAGATCAGAAAGCCTTCATCATCGCGGGAGATGGATTCGACGCGATGCGGGTGACGGAGTTCAACGCCGACTTCGCGCGCCGCGGTGAGGAGTGCATTCAGAATCGTGTGGGCGTCGTCGGTGGTCGGGAAGAGCTTGCCGGTGTCCTCGCGTTTGAGTTCAACGTCGAAGTCGCGGAAGAACTGGATGGTTTGCGGAACGTCGAAGCGGCGGAGCACCTTCTTGATCGCGTGCGACGAACTGCCCGCATATTGGCGTTCATCAACCTCGAAGTGGGTGACGTTGCAACGGCCGCCGCCGGCGACGAGGATCTTGGCGCCGAGACGCTGGGCGCTGTCCAGGGCGACAATCCGCAGGCCTCTGCCGGCACGCCCTGCGGAGATTGCAGCCATGAGGCCGGCGGCTCCGGCGCCGATTACGGCAATGTCACACGACTCAAGCAATCCGTTTTCCTTTCACGATCTCATGGTAATCTCTCGGCATGTCCACCATCCGTTTCAGCTGCTTTCCTCAGACTTCTCCGCCACCGTCATTCTGTGAGGCGGTGGTGGATGTCCTTCGCAAGCACGAGACGGACATCTCGACGGTTGCCCTCGACAAAGGATTGGAGAGCAACGACGTATTGGCCGCAGTCCGAAGGGATCTGGTTTCTCTTGGATTTGAAGTGGAGTCGGGCAAGCGGTCATCACAGAAGATCGCCCGCCCCGTTTTCTTCGGGGAGAACGGTCGACCAACATTGAACTACCAAATTGATGCGTACCAGCCCGAATGGAGGTGCGGCCTTGAAATTGAAGCGGGACGCGCAGTTTATGGAAACGCGATATATCGAGACTTGGTCCAAGCGATGGTCATGGTTCAAGTTGACCATCTGTTTCTTTGCGTTCCGAACGAATACAAACACGCAAACGGCTCCCATGATGGCTACAAGCACACGGTGGCCGTTGCGGGCGCGCTTTTCGGGCACAAGCGAGTACAGATTCCCTATGGACTGACGGTAGTGGGCTATTGACTTAAAGCTCCGCAAGCCGCCGCGAGGTCTCGTGGTCCAGCAGGTCTTTCATGAGCTTGCTCAGGTCGCCGGCGATGATGTCGCGCAGGCTGTATTCGCCCGGGAGACGTTCATCCGCCGCGATGCCGTCCTTGAAGCGATACGTCCGGATTTTCTCGGAGCGGTCGCCGGAGCCGATCTGGCCCTTGCGGGCGGCGGCGCGGTCGGCGTGCTGGCGCTGGCGCTCGGCTTCGTAGAGCCGTGCCATGAGCAGGCGACGGGCGCGTTCGCGGTTCTGCTGCTGGCTCTTGGCCTCCATCATCTTGATGATGATGCCGGTGGGCTTGTGGTGGATCTGCCAGGCGGTTTCGACCTTGTTGACATTCTGGCCGCCGGGGCCCTGGGCGCGCGTGGCGAACTCTTCGACGTCGTTGGCCCAGTCGATCTTGACATCGACGCTCTCGGGCTCGGGCAGAACGGCGACGGTGGCGGTGCTCGTGTGCACGCGGCCCTGGGCCTCGGTCGCAGGAACACGCTTGACGGAATGGACGCCGGCTTCGAAGTTGAGCTCGGACCAGACTCCTTCGCCGCGGATATTGGCGACGGCGCTGCGAATTCCGCCTGCATCGGACTCAAGCGTGACGTCGAGGGGTTCGAAGGACCAGCCCTTCTTCACGGCGTACTTCGTGTACATCTCAAGAAGGTCTCGGGCCCAGAGGGCGGCCTCATCGCCGCCGGTGCCGGCGCGGACCTCGAGCATGACGGAACCGACTTTGCGGTCGTCGGTGGTGACCAGGGCGGACTTGACTTCGTTGAGCAGGGCGGCGGCCCGCGACTCGACGCCGGGGAGTTCCTCGCGGGCGAGGGCGGCGAAGTCAGGGTCGGCGTTGGTCGCGACGGCGCGGCGGAGTTCGTCGGCTTCGGCGGAGGCCTTTCGAAAGGCGCGGTAGGACTCGACGACGGGCGCCAGGGCGGACTTCTGGATCGAAAGTTCACGGACTTTGCGGTGGTCGACGACTATTTCGGACTGTTCGAGCTTGGATGCAAGGCGATCGTGCTCGGCCGACATTTCGTCGAGCTTGGCGAGGACGCGATCGGGCAGCGTGGCGGACATGGGCAGAGGGTAGGAACGAGCCACGCTGGCAGGACGCAACTCGCAGGTCGATGCGGCCAGCCAGCCGCTCTCCGCGCGCGGCTCGTATGATGGGCTCCCTATGGCCGATGCAATCGTCATCCGCGGCGTCACCAAGACCTTTGGCCCAAAGGTTGCGGTGAGCGATCTGGACCTCACCGTGCCGGAAGGCAGCCTCTACGGCTTCATCGGCCCCAACGGAGCGGGCAAGAGCACGACGATCCGGATGATCATGTCAATCTTCTTTCCGGACCGGGGCGAGATTTCGGTCCTGGGGAAGAGGAGCGCGATTGAATCAAAGGACCGGATCGGGTACTTGCCGGAAGAGCGGGGGCTTTACCGGAAGATGCGGGTCGGGGCGTTTCTCCAGTACATGGCGAGGCTCAAGGGAGTCGATGGCGCCGGGCTGGAGACCAGGGTCAAGGAGTGGCTCGGGCGCATCGGGCTGGGCGATGTTCATCGCAAGCGATGCCAGGAGTTGTCGAAGGGGATGCAGCAGAAGGTGCAGTTTCTGTCCGCGATCATGCACGAGCCGGACCTGGTCATCCTGGATGAGCCTTTCAGCGGGCTCGACCCGGTGAACAGCCGGCTGCTGCGGGAGCTTGTTCACGAGCAGCACACCAAGGGGCGAACGGTCATCTTCTCGACGCACGTGATGTCGCACGCCGAAGCGATCTGCGACCACGTCGTCATGATCAACCGGGGCAAGAAGGTGTTGGACATGACGATCGATGAACTCCAACGCCGGCACGATCCCCGGGCGATCATCGTTGAACCCCTCGAGAACGGGATCGATGGCGGGGCCCTGGAACGATTGAGCGGCGTGCGGCGGGTGCGGCGCAACGGTGATTGCCTGGAAGCGTCGCTTGATGACCGGGCGGATCCCTCGGCCATGATGCGGACCATCTTTGACATTGCCCCCGTGCGGCGGATCGAGCGAAAGCGGGTGTCCCTCGAGGATGTGTTTATTTCCATCGTGCTCGGGCACGGAGGGCCGGAGACATCGGGCGATGGGGGCGAGGAAGCCCTCCGTGCGTCGCTGAAAGAGGGCACCGGCGACTCCGGCAACACGGGAGCACGCCGATGAAAAAGCTGATTGCTGTAGCGCTGCGCGAGTTCACATCCACGGTGATGACCAAGGGCTTTCTCATCGGCGTGGCGATCATGCCGGCGATCATGTTCGTCGCGATCACGGCGATCCCGCTCCTGATCTCCGACAAGCCACCCAAGATCGACGGCACGATCGCGATCATCGACCGGACGGGCGGTATCGTCGCGCCGGCGATCACGACGGAGAAACTCGAATCGACCATGGAGAACACATCCAAGGCGATACGGGAAGCGATCAAGGGGAAGATCGACGAGAAGCTGCCGGCCGGCCCGGTGAAGGACATGGCGAAGAATCAGGCGGGATCGGCCCTGGACGCCGCGGCGGCGATGCCGAAACTGCAGGTGCAGGTGCTGGACGCCGGCGCGGACCTTGAATCGGAGAAGAAGCCGCTGACACTCGGTGCGATCACGGACGGCGGGCGGCTGGCGGTGGTCGTGATCGATGAGAATGCCGTGAAACCCTCGGGCACTCCGGAGAAGCCGGAATACGGCCGTTACCAGATTTATCAGCGGACCAAGCTCGACGATCGGATCGTGGATGTGATACGGAGCGTCGTGGGACCGGCGATCGTGACCGCGCGGATCAGGGCGAGCGACATGGATCCGGAGCGGATCCTGGCCCTGACGAGGCTGGATTCGCCGCGGGCGACCACGGTGACGGCGTCGGGAGAGCGCAAGAGCAACGACGGCGCGCAGTTCTTCATTCCCTTTGCGTTCATCATGCTGCTGTGGATCTCATCGTTCACGGGCGGGCAATACCTGCTGACCACAACGATCGAAGAAAAGAGCAACCGGATCATGGAGGTGCTTCTTTCGGCGGTGTCGCCTCTGCAACTCATGGTGGGCAAGATCGTGGGCCAGATGTGCGTCGGGATGCTGATTCTGGTGGCGTACGCGTCGCTCGGCGTCGGCGCATTGGTCTCGTTCAACATGCTCGACCTGCTCAGCGCGGCCAACATCGTCTACCTGATCATCTTCTTCCTCATCGCGTTCTTCCTGATCGCGGCGATGATGGCGGCGGTTGGCAGCGCGGTTTCGGAGGTTCACGAGGCGCAGTCGCTGGTGGGCCCGATCATGATCGTGTTCATCATCCCGATGATTCTGTCGCCGGCGATCATCCGCAACCCGAACTCGCCGATGGCGACGATCCTGAGCATCGTGCCGCCGACGAGCCCGTTCGCGATGGTGATGCGGCTCGCGGCCTCTTCGGAGGGCGTTCCGTTCTGGCAGATCGCGCTGTCGATCGGAGTGGGGTTGATCGCGGTGTGCTTCGCGGCGTGGGCCGCGGCGAAGATCTTCCGCATCGGGGTGCTGATGTACGGCAAACCGCCGAACCTGGGGACGCTGATTAAGTGGATCCGGATGGCGTGACGGGGGGCAGTGTCGGAGTAACGCAGCGACGGAGTGACGTAGTGAGGAAGCGGAGAAGTCCCGGGGCGGCGCTAGATCGGTTTGAGTTGTACGAGCTCGCAGTGACTTCGCCCGTGCCGCTGGCCCGGTTTTTGAAGGCGGTTCATCGCGGCGATGCTCGGGTGCTGGGGGAGGATTTCTCGGGGACGGCGGCGCTGGCGCGGGCGTGGGTGAAGCTCGATGCTCGGCATCGGGCGGTCGCGGTGGACAAGGATCGCGAGGCGCTGGCTCGGGCCAAGGCGCCAGGGATCAAGGTCGTTCGCTCCGATGTCATGCAGGCCAAAGAACGCTGCGACATCATCGCGGCGACGAACTTTCCGATCTGCTATTGGCACACGCGGCCGGAACTGATCGCGTACCTGCGGCACATACGGTCGCGGCTCAACCGGCGCGGCGTGTTCGTGGCCGACGTGTACGGCGGATCAGATGCATTCGTGACGGGATCGAAGGTGGTTCGCCTCCGGAAAAATGGGCAAGTCGTTCATTACACCTGGCAACAGCGCGAAGCTGACCCGATTTCGGGGCGTGTGCTGAACGCGATCCACTTTCGAGTCGGGAAGCGGACGTTGAAGGACGCTTTCGTGTACGACTGGCGTTTATGGTCGATTCCGGAGCTGTCGGATGCGATGTGGGAGGCGGGGTTTTGTGGCGTTGAGGTGTATGACGAATTGGGAGGAGCGGTGGATCACACGGGAACTGTTCAGGCGAGACCATCGGTCGAGCTGAGCGACCCGTTTGTTGTGTACGTGGTGGGGAGTCGTTGAGACTTCATGCGAGTCGGCCGGAGTACTCTCGACCGCCCCGACGGCTCGATCACCCAGGGGCCGGAACATCCCTTCGCCTCGACAAAAAGGCCGCGGGCCCCCGGGTTCTCCGAGGGCCCGCGTCGCGGTCGGGCGCGGCGTCGTAAGCCGAGTTCTGTCCCGCCGGTGGTTCCCGCTCGAGTCCATTGACGGGGGCTCGCGAGCAGGCCTGCCGACGTGGGCGGCCATTTCTCTCACCGCTGTATCACTCCAGCGGCGGGCCCGGCCGACCACCTTGCGATGATCGGAACGGGTCCTGCGGTCTACCCGCCCCCATTCCGCCCGGACGAGGCGTCGAGATTGGACACGCCTCGGAGAGGCGTGCCACCCTCGCGGGAGCTGCGTGACCTTGCACGCGGTGGGGTTTGCCGTGCCTTCCCGGTCACCCGGGAAGCGGTGCGCTCTTACCGCACCGTTTCACCCTTACCTGATCTCCCTTTTGCACCGGGCTTGGCCCGGCCCAATCAAGAGCCATCGGCGGTTTGCTTTCTGTTGCACTGTCCCGCGCCCGCGACCGGCTTTACGGCTCGACGGGCGGGTGGGTGTTACCCACCACCGTGTCCTTTCGTGCTCGGACTTTCCTCAAGACGCACCACCATGGTGCGCTCGCGGCCGCCTTGCCGCGCCTTCGATGAATCGTAGGTCGGCAATTTCAGGCCGCTCCATTCGTTGTGCGATGGTGAGGCAGATTGCGCATGCATTGATCAGCGAGGCCCCGGCCTTTACGTTGGGAATCGTGCTGCTGGTCGCGTGCTGGCTCGCCGCGTTCGGGCCGGGGGTCGCGACGTGGTGGCGACGAATCCACCGCAGGTAGAGGCCCGCCTTCGCTGGTAGGATGAGCGCTCCATGGAGCGCCGGGTGGCCGTCTGGATGGCGGCGGAGCAGGTCGGGCTGGTCAGAGATGTCGCGGCAGCGGCAGGGCTATCCATCGTCGCCGCGGGGTGCTGGGGACGGGGATTCTCCAACAGCGTCGCCGAGGAACTCAAGGCTGAGCCGCTCAAAGACCTTCGTGCAGCCCTGGCGAGCAGCGACGTTGACCTCTTCTGGATTGCCTCCGCAGGCACCTTCGGATCGAGCGGAGCCGTCGAAGACTCCAACGCCGTATCCGATGCCCACGCCCGCGGCGTCAGGATCGCGACGGTGGAACCCATTCCAGCCGCGGCCCTGGACCTGCACGGCGGAGGGTGGCTTGAGGGAGCCGTGCGGCCCGCGGATGTCCTGAGGCTTGTGCCGCGGCTCAGCGCCACACCGTCGTTCAGGAACGCGGCGGAAGTGCTCGAGGCCTTCGGCCTGATCCGGACCATCGGCGTTCAGTCATGGGGCTCGCCGGCGGAAGGATCCCTCGGTTCACATCTGTATTCGGCACTTGATCTCGTGTTCGGACTGCTGGGCGAACCCGAGACCATCGACGCGGCGTGCGCCGTGCTGAGCGCCGGCAAGGCCGTACGCGCGATGCCGGGTGAATCGCTTCGAGATCTTCACGGCGATGTTTCGGCCAGCCTTCGGTACGCGGATGGACGCGCGGCGGGGATCCTCGCGAGCGATCAGGCGGGACGGTGGGGAAGGTCGGCAACGCTGCTGGGCGACAAAGGCCGGCTGCGGATCTTTGATGACGGCTTCGAGTGGATCGGGCCGGATGGCGCGCTTGTCGATGAATCCAGGCCCAAGCGCGCCAAGAAGGGTGAACCCGCGGTTTCGGCCGCCGCGGCGGCGTTCGCCGACAGCTTGTCCCGGCTGCTCGACCCCGCCCTTTCAGACTCCACACCCCCGAACCATGTGACCATTCTCACTCTGTGCCAGACGGCGCTGCTGAGCGCCCGCACGGGGCAGGGAGAGTCGCCTTCGACAATCCGCCGGATGGTCGGTGGTGAGTAATCCGTCGAGGCTCCGGGTCACTTTGCTTGGACATCGCCGGCAAACTTCCAGCTCGGCGCGGAATCGGTTGCGAGCGGAAGATTCAGCATCCCCGCGCGAATGAGCTCCACCGGGATCGGGCCGTAGGTCAGAATCGTGTCGTGGAACTCGCGGTTGGTCATCTTGCCGGAATCGACCAGTTCCTTCCGCAACGCGCGAAGCTGGAGGCCGCCGATCATGTATCCGCATTGGTACAGCGGCGAATAGTCGCCGCCGATGAAGCGGCGCACCTCGCTGGTCGCACCGAACCGTTCGTGCCCCACGCGATCGACGAGGAAGTCCACCATTTCGTTTGGCTTCATCTGGTTCAGATGAAACTTGAGACTGACGATGATCCGCGCGGCCCGGTGCATGCGCCAGAAGAGCATCCCGATACGCTCCTCGGGCGTGCGCGGATACCCGAGCTCCCACAGCGTCATCTCCCAGTACAGCGCCCAGCCCTCCACCAGGAACGGCGTCGAAAAACCGCGGCGATAGGGCCGGTTGCGCTCGGCCATGAACCCCTGCAGGTGATGCCCGGGGATGAGCTCGTGCGGCGTCACAATTCGCGTGAAGTGGCGGTTGTTCCCGCGCATCGACATGAGCTTGTCTTCGTGCTTCATCGCGTCGGTGGGGTAGGCCACCATCATGTTCTGGCCGCCGTACGCCGCGAACGGGAGCGTTTTCTGCGTCTGCGGCGAGATCATGGTGAGCCGCCACGTCTCCTCGCAGAGGGGCGGGATGGTCACCAGGTCCTTGTCCTTGAGGTACTTGATGATGAACCGCGAGAGCTCCGCGACGAGTTCATCCTGCTCGCCGGGCGGCACGTGGTCTGCTTTGACTTTCGCGAGCGCCGCCTTCCAATCGTCGCCGTGGCCCATCTCGCGCGACGCTTTCTTCATTTCCTCCTCGCACCACGCGAACTCGCGATCGGCGATGGCGATGAGTTGCTCGGGCGAATACGGAATTGACTCGTACGCCAGGTCCGCCGCGAGCGCTTCGGCCCCGATCGGATCGCCGATCAGCGGATCCTCATCCTCGCCCTTGATCCCCGCGATGGTCTCTCTCAGGAACTTCGCGTAGTCCTCGAGCGCCCGGTTGGCCTCTTCATAGGGCTTGTGCACCCACCACGAGAAACTCGGCTGGTACCCGTCGTGGAAGCGGTACCAGTCGGACAACGTGCCGCGGATCTCCCCCACCGCCGCCGCGGCCCGCTGGGCGACGATGGGCGTGAGCTGCACAGGTCCGGACGTGGCGTCGGACTTTGCATCGACGTCGGCAACCGCTTCCTTGCCCTCCGCCTTCTTTGAGTCTTTGTTCTCACTCTTGGATTCGGTCTTGCGCCCTTTGTCGATGCGCTCGCGCAGTTTCTTGATCTGTTCGGGGAGCGCGGCGACCACGGATGCGGACTTCTCCGGATCGACGAGTTCCATCTGCCACGAGGACTTCTGCAAGTCCTGGATCGCGGCGCGGAAGGGGAGAACGACGGACATCTCCGAGAGCCGCCGGCGATCCAGATCGATCCGCCGCAGTTCCAGCGTCAGCCTGTTTCGCAGCAGGAGGTAGTCGATCTTTCCTTGCTGATCGAGGTCGTTGAACGTGAGCGTGCCCTCTTTCTGCTGCCATTCCTTGTGCAGGCGCTCGATGCGATCAAAGCGGTATACTGACCATGGAAGGTCGTAGAAACGAGAGACGCCGGAGCGATCCGTGTCATAGAGCCGGATGAACTCGGAGAGATCCCCGCGGGTCGGCGCCTCGACTTCACGCGAGATCCCCTGGGCTCGAGAGGGGTGCGGGGCGCAGGCGGTGCACAGGGTGAGAAGGATGAGAACGCACGGGTGAAGGTGCATGGGAAGCTCCTGACAGCAGCATGGTACAGCGTGACGCGTACGGGTGTGAGGGCGGCCGCGGGCACGGTTCCCGACGCGAGCAACACACGCAGCTCGTCTACCCGAAGTACGCCTTCGCGATGTACTCCTGCATCATGCGCTGCGTGTTGAAAAAGGACCCATTGACCGCGATGGCGTGGCGCATGACCTCGATGTACCGCTCGCGGTTCTTGTAGAACATCGGGATGATCGTGTGTTCGAGCTTGTCGTACAGTGACTGGGCGTCGTGCGTTCGATCGTCCGCCGCGGGGTCGCCCTGGGTGTCGCGCCCGATCGACCACCCCGTTACTCCTTCGATGCAGCCCTCGATCCACCAGCCGTCGAGGATCGAGAGCGAGGGAACCCCGTTCAGCGCCGCCTTCATCCCGCTCGTTCCCGAAGCTTCCATAGGGGGCTGCGGCGTGTTGAGCCAGAGGTCCACGCCCGAGGTCAACAGCCTTCCCAGGCGCATGTCGTAGTTGTCCAGGTACACCATCCTTACGCGGCCGCGAAGCCGCTCGATCGCCTCGTGAATGCGGACGATGAGCTCCTTACCCATGCCGTCGCGCGGATGGGCCTTTCCGGCGTAGATGATCTGGACGGGCCCGACCGATCCGGCCATCGCCGCGAGCCGGTCGATGTCGGTGAGAAGAAGGTCCGCCCGCTTGTACGCGGTGGCCCGTCGTGCAAAGCCGATGGTCATAAGTTCAGGATCAAGACCCGCATGTCCCCTGGCGGAGACGGCGCGAAGCAGGTCCTGCTTGGCCGCCTGGTGAGCTTCCCACACCTCCGTGTTCGACAGCGAGATGGCGTGGCGCAGGCTGAAGTTGTCTTCCCGCCACCCGGGGATTCGCCGGTCAAGAAGCGTCTGAAACGCCCACGATGTCCACGACCCCGCGTGGACCCCGTTGGTGATCGAATCGATCGAGCCGGCTCTCCTGAAACTCGCGCCGAACATCTGGCGCGACACCTGCCCGTGCCGCTTGGCAACGCCGTTGATATAGCAACTGAGATTCAGCGCCAGGTAGGTCAGGTTCAGTTCACCCCCGGGGGCGACAATGTCCTGCTCGGGCAGTCCTTCGAAGGGCCCCACGAGCCCGGGCTCAACCACCTGTCGCACGAGCGCGAGCGGAAACTTGTCGTGCCCGGCCGGGACCGGGGTGTGCGTCGTAAACACGCACCTCTCCCGCACCGCCTCGATGACGCGTGCATCCGTTCGCGGCAGGCCCCTCGCGGAAGCCTGCTCATCGAGCAGTTCCAGCGTGAGAAGGCCCGCGTGCCCCTCGTTCATGTGAAAACGCTGGATGTCCTTGTATCCCAAGGCCCGGAGCGCCCGGACGCCGCCGATTCCGAGCAGGACCTCCTGGCACAGGCGGTACCTTCCATCGCCCCCGTACAGCGTCCCGGTCAGTTCGCGATCCTGAGGGGCGTTTTCCGGGATGTCGGCGTCGAGCAGGTACACCGGCACGGCAGATCCGCTGATGCCCACGCAGTCGTACCGCCACACGCCGAGCGTGACCAGCCGCTGCTCGATCAGCACGCTCACGCGGTTGGGCAGGCGCGTCAGCAGGGCCGCCGGATCCCAGCTTTCAGGCTCCTCTCGCTGGTGGCCTGAATCGTCGAGCCGCTGCGTGAAGTACCCGCGCCGATGCAGGAGCGATACCGCGACCATGGGGATGCCCATGTCCGCCGCGGAACGAATCGAGTCCCCCGCGAGGACGCCGAGGCCGCCGGAATACGTCGGCATCGCCGCATCGAGCGCGATTTCCATCGAGAAGTACGCGATGGACCTGTCCCGTTCGATGCCGAGATTCATCCGCAGAGCCTAGGACTGTTCGGAGATCAATGCCCCGGATCGGGCTTGTCCGAGGCGGGCTTCTCGGGTTCAGGCTTACCGGCTTCGCCTTGGCCTCGCGCGCCGGGGACGAGCGCATCACGGCTCACAAAGGGCTCGCCCGTCATGATGACCTCGACGCGCTGGTTCTGCCGGTCGCTGTCACGGTCATAGGACATGTCACGGGCCGTGGTTCGCTCGTTGTCCGCCGCGGTGGAGAGCCGGATCTGCCGCGGGTTCACACCCTGGGCGATCAGTTCCTTGGTGACCGCCATCGATCGGGCGTGGGCGAGGTTGTACGCCCGCTCGGTGTTGGACTGGGCCTCGGAGGGGCTGACGTGCCCGCGGACTTCGACGATGAACCGCTGGCCCTTGAGCTTGAGCCCGATGATGCGGGTCTGCTCGCGGGCGCGATCGGTCATGTTCGGCGAGTCGTCTTCAAAGAAGATCTTTCCACCGAGGTTCGAAAAATCTGTCGGGACCATCGCCTGGCGCTCGCGCCCCTGGCCCGGCTCCTCGGGTTGGACCGACTCGCCGGCCTGCTTCTCCAGGATCCGCTTGCGCATCGGAGCCTCGGCGGGGTTGTTGGAGTGGATGTCGATGGGGTTGTTGAACTCTTCCCGCATCGCGATGATGAAGTCGATCATCTCCGTCGTCGGCGCGCCGCCCATCTTGCTTTCGCCGCCGATCCCGCCCGCCTTGGGCTTTTGCATGTTCATCGCGAGCAGAATCACGAAGAATCCCATCATCAGCGCGACGTTGTCGGCGAACGAAATGAGCCACTCGGGTGCACCTTCGTGCTCGCCCTCGGCGTGGCCCCCACCGCCGTGGCCGCCACCACCATGGCCGCCGCCGCCGTGCCCGCCCTCGCCGTGACCCTCCTTGTGTTCCTCATGCTCGGCCATGGGGGCTCCTACGCCGCGGCACGCAGCTTCACACGGGTCGTCGAGGGCACGAAGGCAAGCATCTTGTCCTGGGTGACGCGCGGATTGTCGCCGGCCTGGATCGAGAGGATGCCCTGGAGCATCATCTCGCGGTTGACGATTTCCTCGCCGGACCGCAGCGCCAGCTTGTCGCCGACGGGCCCGGCGATGGCGTTGGCGATGACAGCGCCGTACATCGTGGCGCACACCGCGACGGCCAGCGAATGGCCGAGGGCGCCGATGTCGGCGCTGGCCAGCTGACCGAACATACCGACCTGCCCGACCAGCGTGCCGACCAGCCCGTACCCGGGGCCGTAGAGCTTGATGAGATCGAAGAACTTCTTGCCGGCCTTGTGCCGGTCCTGCATCGCCACCAGTTCCAGCCGGAGCGTGGATTCGATCGCCGTCGGATCCACACCGTCTACCGCCATCTTCAGGCCGGCGGACAGGAATGGATCGCCGAGCTTCTCAATCTCCGGTTCGAGTGCGAGAATGCCGTCGCGTCGGGCCTTCTCGGAGAGTTCGCCCATCACCTTCACGACCTGGACGGGCGTCATGCCCTTGTGGAAGAAGAACCGCCGGATGTACGCAGGGACCTGCTTCATCTTCTCCATGGGCATGGCCATGAACGTGACGCTCACGCTGCCCCCGCCCACCATCAGCACGCCTTCCATCGAGAAGAACATCGCAAAGTTGCCGTGCGACACCTCGACGAACACAATGCCCAGGCAGAGCAGGCCGACGAGCACCCCTATGAGACTTGCTTTGTCCACGACGACATCCCTGGTGGTTCACCATTCTCGGTCGTGCCTCCGGCACCCCTCGCGCGCTCCGCGGCCGGGAATCTCATCGACGCGAGGCCGGGGAGAGTGAAGACCCGGAAAGACTCCGCATGAAGTCCGAGTCTGGTGGAGCCGTTCGTCAGGACCGGGAACTGCGGTGGACGCGATGGAACGGGGGTTATCGGCGTTCCCTGGCGGGCTCGATATGAACCAGGACATCGGCCACGGATGGAAGCCCCGTGCGGACGGCGTCCTTGACGCGATGGGAAATGTCATGGGCCGCCGTGACCGACATCTCCGGATCAACCCACACGTGCATGTCGACCCAGTGTCGGTTTCCGCTCGTTCGGGCGCCCACTTTCTCGATGAGGACGATGCCCGAAACCGTTTCGGCGAGCGCCCGTGCTCGCCTGACCACGTCGGCCGGTTCTTCATCCATCAAGTCACGGACCGGCGCACGGAACAGCAGGATCGCGTTGAACACGATGATCAGCGATGCGAACAAGGCCGCGATCGGGTCGGCACGCTCGAACCCGGCCCCGCCCACCCACGACACCAGTATCCCGACAAACGCGGCGATCGAAGTAAGGGCGTCAGACCAGTGGTGCCAGGCATCGACGCGGGCCGCGGAACTTCCCGCCTGACGCCCCGCTTTGCGAACGATCAGGAACATGGTCGTTTTCACGACGACCACGACGACCAGCACGATCAAAGTCCAGGGCGCCGGCGGGTGGTGAGGCGAGATCAGCTGGTCGACAGCCTTGACCCCGATTCCGATTCCGGCGGCAAACACCAGGACGGCCACAACCAGCGCCGCGAGGGCTTCGGCCTTGCCGTGTCCATACGGATGGTTTTCATCTGCCGGCCTGGCACCGATGTGCAGCCCTCCCCAGATCACCGCCGACCCCAGGATGTCCGCGATGGATTCAATCGCATCGGCGATGAGGGCGTAGGAATGCCCGACGATGCCCGCCAGGAGCTTCAGGATCGCGAGGCCGAGGTTCACCAAGAGCCCGACAAGGGCCAGTTGCCGGACGCCTCGGGTGTCGAGGGAGGAGCGATCGTGCGCGGCGGAGGGGTGCTGAGACATCTACGCCTGTATGAAAGTGCCCCGAGCCTTGTCTTTGGCGACACCCGGGAACCGGAGGGCCCGCCCGTGGGCAACGCAGTACACCCCGGCGGCGAGCGTGCCGGATGCAAATATCGCTTCGGTGAGGTTCTGCAGGGCGTCACTGCGGGTCATCTCGTACGGACGCATCGCCCCCGTCAGAATGATCGGGATCCTGGAAGTCGGCAGCTCGGCGTGCAGTCGGTCGCCCGTGACGCACAACGTGTCCGTGCCGTGCAAGATCACAATGCCCGTGTTCGACCTGTCCGCCGCGGCGGTCCGGACAGCCGCGACAACGCGGTCGCGGTCCTCATCGGTCATGAACAGGCTGTCCTTGCTCAGCAGCTCGTTGACGGAGACAACGGTGTCCTCCAGGCGAAGCCCGCCGAGCATCTCCTTCAGTATCGACCCGCGATTGACGAGCAGGCCAGAAGCCTCGTCGTAGGTCTTCTCGATCGTGCCGCCGGTCGTGATGATCGTGATGGACCGGGCGGGCATGAACGCCTCCGGTAGTGACGGGCGCGAACGGAAGGGAAACTCAGGCCTTGATCGACTCGACCTTGACGCTGGTGTACCGCTGGCGGTGGCCGGTCTTCTTCTTGAAGGCCTTCTTGGTGCGGAACTTCTGGATATGAAGCTTCTCGCCGAGCACCACCGGCTCGACCACTTCACCCGTGACCGTGGCACCGGCGACATACGGCGTGCCGATGGTGGCCTGGCCTTCGCCGCGGCCGACGAGCAGGACCTTTCCAAGCTCAACCTTGGCGCCGGGCTTGGAATCAGCAATCAGGTCCACGAGGATGACGTCGCCTTGGGCGACCTTGCGCTGGGACCCGGAGTTCTCGATAATCGCGTACATGGCAAAGGGCTCCAAAACGGGCCGGGATAATAGGCGGCCTCCCGGGCGCCGCGACGGTTCTTTTTGCCCGTGGCACTTTCACACCAGCGAAGGCCTTCATTCCATGAAAAAGGCCCGCGCCGTGGTCGGCGCGGGCCAGAAAGGACTGGTCGCGGGTCAGCTTACGAGCAGCCGCTGGCGTAGCTGTTGATGAAGCACTGGAAGTCGTTGGCCGTGAGCAACACCTGGCCCGTGCTTCCGTCGCAGTTCGCGTACGCCGCGCCCGCCGCGAATGCGTTGATGAAGCACTGGAAGTCGTTGGCGGTCAGCAGTACGGCCCCTGTGCTGCCGTCGCAGTTGGCGTAGCAGGCGTTGCCGGGCGAAGCCCAGAACGAAATGGTCCCGGCCAGGAGGCTGGGATTGTTCGGGCAGCCGCCACCGGGGAGAGCGTTGGGGCCGTAGTTGTAGTTGTAGCACTCCGACGCGACGAACAGGCCGTCGGACGGGGTGTCGTCGTCCCACTGGTTGTCGAACGCGTGCACGCCCTTCTGGAAGGGCTGGAAGATGCCCCAGAGCATGGGCTGCGTTCCGGCGATCAGGTCAAGCGTCCACGTCTGAGCGGTGGTATCGAAGGCGCCGAACACGACTTCGTACGCGCCCTTGCCGTCGGCCGGAGCGATCAGGCCTTCGGCCGGATCGGGGGGGAGACCGATGCTGGTGTTGTAATACCCGTTCGCACCGCCGGCGTCGTCGGCGAAGTGGTAGGCCACGCCGTCGAGCGGACCGGCGGACGGCGGAATGCCCGTCGCGCAGTCGTGGAACGTGTCGGCGATGAACAGGCCGATCCACATCGGACGCAGCCCGGACACGCCCCAGTTCCACAGGATGTCAACGCGGTCGATGGGCTTGCCCGTCGCGGCCGCATCCACCTGGAAGTCGTTGATGTAGTGCGGATTGGCAACGGCCGTAGCGCCGAACCACCATCGGCTCGAAGCGACAGCCCCGGCGCCGGCGCACTCGCCACCGATGGGGTCACCGGTCGTGACATCGGTGCCCGCGAGGTTGAAGGCGTCGAGCGTGGGGTCGTCCGTGACGTTGGCCGGGGCCACGTACGGCTTGACGGGGCCGACCTGGATGATCCGGCCATCGGGCATCTTCCGGATCTTCACGTACTCGAGCGGGACCTTCTTGATCGGGTCGGCGGTCGCCAAGCTCAGCTGCTTGCGCATGGGCTTGGAGAGGCGCGGCTCCTTGGGGCCGGCGAGGGCCACCGAGGCGACCGAACCGGCGATCAGGGCGACAAGGACAGAACGATTCATCTGCATTTGAACCTCCCAGAATGGCGCCCTTGGCGGGCGCGGTCAGTGTGGCGAGAAACGCGTCTCTCCAACTTCATCCTAACACTTCATGAACCTCGGGCGAACACATGCGCCCGAATAGAAGACCTGTACCACAGGCTATGCGGTCTGACAAGCAGAATGTACGAAAGTCCGACCGGATGCGGTTCCCATCATCTTGAGAGAGGTCCCAAAGTGTGTGAGACCCTTTTCGATGGGTGGTGGAGTGGCATGGTCTCTCGCATGCTCTCGGGCCGACTCCCTAGTGGTTTCTACGAACACTGCCGATCAGAAAAGAGTGAACTCCCGCAAAAAGGAAAAGGGCCTGCGTTTCCGCAGGCCCTCACAAACTTCCAAGTCAGGTCGATTTTTCAGGGGCAGCCCTCGGCGTAGCGGTCGATGAAGCACTGGAAGTCATTGGCGGTGAGCGCGGGCAGGCTGGTGCTGCCGTCGCAGTTGGCGTATGAGTGGCCGGCCGCGAACTCGTTGATGAAGCACTGGAAGTCGTTGGCGGTCAAGCGAGGCGTGGACGTGCTGCCGTCGCAGTTGCCGTAGCAACCCTTGATAGCGATTTCCAGCTCGGGACCGTTCGGCGGCGCCCACGTGGACGTGTTGGCGATCAGCTGGCAAGCGCCGGTGGTCGTGTTGACCTTGACGATGCCGGTGTTGGGCGTTCCCGTGTAAACCGCGGCAAACAGATTGCCGCTCAGAGGGTCAAAGTCCATACCCTGAGCGAAGTTGGCGGCAAAGCCGGTCACCTGAGGCAGGCCCGTGGCCACGCCAGTTGCCTTGTCGATCACAAACATCTTGTCGGCGCCGATGTCGTGTCCGATCATCAGATTTCCCGTGCGGTTGACCGCGAAGTCAATCAGGAGGCCGCCGGCGAGGCCGGTGATCGGTGCGACCAGCGTGGTGTTGCCGTTGGTGAGATTGACCGTGTACAGATTGGCGCCGGCCAGTGCGTACATGGTGTTGGTGCTTGCGTCGAACGACAACCCCGCCCAGTTCGCCTCGGCGGCGCCGGCGCCGGCAATCAGACCGACCTGCGTAAACGCGCCGCTGGTCACGTCGACCTTTCCGAGGGCCTGAGCGCCGACCGCGGCGTTCGTGATGACCCAGAGGTTTCCTGAGTTGTCAAAGTCGACCGCAAAGGTCTGAATGAGAGGCGTGATTCCCGGAACCACGGTGTTGAAAGCCGGCGCGTTGATCGGGAAGCTGAGGATCGGACGTGAAGCCGCCGAAATCTGAACGGCGTAGATGTCTCCGGAGGAAGGCGGCAGCGGACAGTTGGCCGCGGCGCACGACGTTCCGACGGAGGTGAATGAACCGGCCCGGGCGTCGCAGATCGCCTGGGTGAGCTGCTGGCAGGAGTTGGCCAGGTAGAAGCAGCACGCGCCGCCGTCAGCGCATCCGGCCGAGGCGCACGGAGTGCCCAGGCTCCAGGTGCCGCCCGCGGTGGTGCAGTCGGCGTTGGTGATGAACTGGCAACCGCCGCTGGGGAGGCAGCAGGCTCCGTTGGGGATCACGCACGGGCTGCCGGTGCAGTTGCCACCGGGCGTAAAGATTGTGCCAGTGACGAGGGCGCAGTTCGCGCTGGTCGTCACGTCGCACGAGCCGTCGGTGAAGCAGCAGCGGCCCGTGGCCGAAGCGGCACCAACGGTGCCCTGCACCGTGAACGGCAGGTCCTGCGGGTTGATCGTGGTGGCGCCGAAGACCGTGGCCCAGGCGGTACCGGTGAACTGAAGGCCATTGGTGGTTCCGTTGGTCCCGGGAGCGCTGGCGAGGCCGTTGGCCGTGATCGTGGGGCACCACGGACCGGAGAACGAGGCGCTGCCGGTCGCGGACCAGTCCGCCCAGTAGGTGCCGGGCTGGAGGACGACGGAGCCTCCGAGGATGCTCGTCGTCTGCCGCCAGATGGCGCGAGTGACGTCGCACGCACCGTGCCGATAGGAAAGGCTGAACGCCGAAGCGCCCGAGAGCACGTTCGTCGTCGCGTCACCCGCGACGATGGCGCCGCCGGCGTTGGGCGGTGCATACCAGATCCGCAGCGTTGCGCCGGTGATCGAGGGCGTCACCGCGCCCGCGCCGGTCTGGTACCCGAGGAACGTAATGCCGTTCACGGTCCAGCTCTGGCCCGCGGGAACAACGAAGTTGTCCGCCATGCGGAACGTCCCGGTGGTCTGATTCGCGCCGAGCAGCGTGTTGCCGGCCTGCAGGGCGCTCGAGCCGGAGCCAGCCGGGATGCACGCACCTGTGGGGGTCGTCAAAAGACTGCCATTATCGTACAGGGTCTGCCCCATGGCCGCGGACGAAATGCCGCCGGCCGCGAGGCAGATGGACAACGCCTTGATCGATCGACTCTTCATGTTCACTCCTAAATCTGTGTGCAACGACTTCGACAACACAAGCTCCGCGACGCCAGCTCCTCTCAGGAACTACGACGCCACCTGTGAACCCACAGGCCCGTCCCAAGCTACCAGAATCCGAATCAGGGGTCAAGGGTTTTTTACCTACCAGACGCCAAGCCGCGTATTCACGGCCGGGCCCAGTCGGCGCCTTGGCCCGCCTGGGCGTACCGCAGATTCAAGACGCCGTGGTCGCTGGCGCGACCGCCATGCTCGCCACAAACTGGTCAAACAGGTAGCCCGCATCGTGCGGTCCCGGAGATGCCTCCGGGTGATGCTGGACCGCGAACACCGGGCGGTCCTTCATCCGAAACCCCGCCAAGGTCATGTCGTTGAGGTTGACGTGGGTTGCTTCCGCGCCCCGGCGCGTCAGCGACTCCACATCCACGGCGAACCCGTGATTCTGGCTCGTAATCTCCACTTTGCCCGTCGTCGTGTTGAGCACCGGCTGGTTCGCACCCCGATGTCCGAATTTCAGCTTGTACGTCTTCGCACCCAGCGCGAGCGATAACAACTGGTGGCCGAGGCAGATGCCGAAGGTCGGGATCGTTTTCTCCGCCGGCCCCGTCACGAGGACTCGCAACGTCTCAATCGTCTTCTCCACCGCGGCCGGATCGCCCGGGCCGTTTGAAATGAACAGCCCATCAACCTCGCCCCGCGCGTACTTCCCCTGAATTTCTGCTGCCGACGTGTCATGAGGGATCACCGTCACCACGCATCCTCGGTCGGTGAGATTTCGCAGGATGTTGGCCTTGGCCCCGCAGTCGATCGCCAGCACGCGGAACGTCCGGCCCGGCTTCACCCCCGCCTGCGTCCAATCTCCCAGGGACTCCGACCAGGACTGCGTGCTCCTGCACCCCACCTGGGGGACCAGATTCTGTCCCGCCATAGAGGGCGCCTCCCTCGCCATCCGCGCCAGGTCCAAGTCCGACAGGTCTGTCCGATCGGTCAGAACCCCTGACATCACGCCTGTCGACCGCAGTCGCCGGGTCACGGCGCGAGTATCAACGCCCGCAATTCCCAAAACGCCTTCTCCTGCGAGGTAGGCTGACAGGTCCTGCGTTGACCGATAGTTTGAGCGGCGGTTCGCGAGCTCACGAACCACAAACCCAGCCACCTGTACCTTTTTCGACTCGACATCCTCTCCGTTCACCCCGTAGTTCCCAATCAATGGAAACGTCGCCACCAGTATCTGGCCCGTGTACGACGGGTCCGTCAGCGACTCCTGGTACCCGCACATGGAGGTATTGAAAACCACTTCCGCCGTGGACACGATGCCGCGGCCGGTGGCTCCAAAGCCCTGGCCGTGAAACACCGAACCGTCCGCAAGGGCCAGTCGGGCCTGATTGGGTTGGGCAACGCCTGGGGCCCTCGAAGCGGGGGCCTTGGCACGAGACTCGGGGTGGTCGTTTGGCACGAGGTAGAGTGTACGCACTTCCATGAGCGATCTCTTCGGAAATGGCACGCCGGCACAGTCCGGCCCCTACGTGCGCGTCGCGGTCGAGCGGAGCATTGACCGTTCGGGTCCTGAGGGCGCCACGCTGACCTACCGCGCTGTAGGAGACATCCACGTCGGGCAGCGCGTGGAGGTCCCGCTGGGGCGGGGAAATCGTGCCGCGGCTGGCATCGTTGTCGTTGTCGGGGGTGATGAACTGCTTGACGGCATTCCACCGTCCAAGGTCAAAGGTCTTCTCCGCGTCAGTCCGGGCCGCTTGCCTGCACGGCTGATCGAACTCGCCCGGTGGATCTCCGAGTACTACATCTGTCCCCTCGGCATGACGCTCGCGACGATGATCCCGGCGGCCGTCAAGCACAGCATCGGTGTCAGGACCCGTGTCGAACTTGAGCCGGTCGGCGCGGAGAGCCGCCCGGGCCTGGAGGCCGCCTTGTCGGCCAAGCTTGCGGAAGCGTGGAAGGCGGTGCTCGCTCTCGAACTCGGGTCGCCGGCCCCGCCGGAAGAGCTGCGAACAAGGATTGGCGCCCGTAACCTCGGACCGATCAATCGGCTCGCCGCGCTCGGGCTGCTTCGCCGGGTGGAGCGCGAGGTTGTCAAGGCCCGGGCGCCGCTCTGGGAACGGTTCCGGGTCGAGGCGCACCAGCCACGTCCATCGCAACTGACGGCGGAACAGCGAACGATCTCGACCGGTATCGCGGGCTCACTGGGCGGGTTCGGCGTTCATCTCATCCGAGGGGTCACGGGTTCGGGCAAGACCGAGGTCTACCTTCGGGTCATCGAACACGTGATCGCGCGCGGCCAACGGGCGCTCATGCTGGTCCCGGAAATCTCCCTCACCCCGCAGACGGCCGGAAGATTCATGGATCGCTTCGGCGGCTCCGCCAGCGGCGATCCGGGTCCTGTCGCCGTCCTGCACTCGGGCCTCACCGCGGCGGAGCGGCACCGGCAATGGGCGCTCGCCGCCTCAAGCCACGCCAAGGTGGTTGTCGGCGCGCGGTCGGCGATCTTCGCACCGCTGGACAACGTCGGCGTCATCGTCGTCGATGAAGAGCACGCGACGGACTACAAACAGGACCAACTGCCGCGGTACAACGGGCGCGATGTCGCCATCAAGCGCGGACAGATCGAGGGTTGCCCGGTGATTCTTGGGTCCGCGACACCGTCGCTGGAGAGCTGGTCGAACGCGCTCGCGGGAAAGTACCGGCTGTGGGAACTGACGCAGCGAGTCGCGGGTGGAACGATGCCGCGGGTGGACATCGTGGATCTGGCCGAGGAACGGCGGGCACTCGCCCGGCAGGCCCAGCCGGAGGAAGGCCCCCGCCGGTTTTTTCAGGCGATTGGACCGAGACTCGGCCACGAGCTCGCTCGCACGCTGACCGAAGGCGGGCAGGCGATTCTTCTGCTCAACCGGCGCGGCTACTCGAGCTACATCTGCTGCCCCGACGCCGAGTGCGGCTGGGTGATGAAGTGCGACCACTGCGATGCCAGCATGGTGGTGCACAAGCTGGGCGATTCGGGCGGAGGCGGCTTTCGAGGTTCGATTGTGCGGTGCCACCACTGCCTTGCCGAGCAGGTGGTGCCGCGTCAGTGCCCGGTGTGTTCGCGCCCGGTCATGACCCTCGGCGTGGGAACCCAGAAGCTCGAGGAAGAACTTGGGAAGAGCTTCGCCAGGTGGCTGACGCCGGGAAAGACGCTTATCCGCGTCGATGGCGACACGATGAAGTCAGCGGCGGATTACTTCGATATTCTCGCGCGCTTCGCCCGTGGCGAGGTCCGCGTCATCCTGGGCACACAGATGATCGCGAAGGGGCTCGACTATCCCAATGTCCGGCTGGTCGGCGTCATCAACGCCGACACCGGGTTGACACTGCCCGACTTCCGATCATCCGAGCGGACCTTTCAACTCGTCAGCCAGGTGGCGGGACGCACCGGGCGCGGTGACAAGCCGGGGCTCGTCATCGTGCAGACCGTGAATCCGGGGGAATCGGCGATCGTGGCCGCGGCACGCCACGACTTCCGGGGCTTTGCGGAAGAGGAACTGCGGTTGCGGAAACAATCGGGACTGCCGCCTGCCACGCGGATGGCGAGGATCGTGGTGCGGGATGAGGACTTTGGCAAAGCGCAGCGCCAGGCCAAAGACCTTGCGGCGCTACTGGAACGGGCGCGGACAAGGGATGTCGTCCTGCTCGGACCCGGCCCGGCGCCGATCGCTCGCATCGGTGGCTTCTTCCGATTCTCCATCGAAATACTCGCGCCGTCGGCCCAGGAGCTGCACGCGGCGCTGGCGAAGGTGCGCGCGGCGGGATTGCTCAAGAGCGATGCACATACCGCCGTCGACGTCGACCCGGCGGCCTTGGCGTAGCAAGCCGGGCAATGCCCGCCCGCATCGGCCGACGCACTCGACTTTCGCGCCCCGAACCGCCGATACCCTCCCTCGTGATCATTCACCTCAACGGCCGTTTGATGCCCGCCGATCAGGCGGCGATCAGCCCTTTCGACCGTGGCTTTGTCTTCGGCGACGGTGTGTATGAAGGCCTGCGCGCGTTCCGCGGCAAGCTCGTGGGCATGGATCGACACATCGCCCGGATGCGTGACGGGCTCCGTGAGTCGCGGATTGACTGGGACCCATCGCCGCTGACCCGCATGAGCGAGGAACTGATCCGTGCGTGCGCGATGCCGGACGCGTTTATTTACTGGCAGGTCACCCGCGGCACTCCCGGTCCGACGCAGCCGGTCCGCTCACGAGTGCCCGCCGGGCCGATGACGCCAACGGTCTTCGGGTATTGCTCGCCTCAGCCGCCCATCGAGAAGTTCATCAACGCCGAGCCGCCGACGGTGACATGCGCCGTACGCGAAGACACGCGCTGGAGCCGCGGCCACCTGAAGTCCATCTCGCTCCTCGGGAACGTGATTTCGGCGATCGAAGCGGACGAGGCAGGGGCGCAGGATGCGATCCTTGTGAAGAACGGAGTCGTCGGAGAGGGTACGGCGGCAAATCTGCTGCTCGTCCTCGGGAAGGACCTCGTGACTCCCTCGCTCGACAGCATGCCCATTCTCGCGGGGGTCACCCGGGCGATGGATATCGATGCCGTGCCGGACATCGTTTCGAGACCGGTCAGGGTCGAAGAACTCGGCCGCGCGAGCGAGTTGATGCTCACCGGGACGACCACGATGATCACGTCGATCACGAAGCTGGACGGGAAACCAGTCGGCACCGGGCGGCCCGGACCCGTCGCCACCATGATGCTCTCCCGGCTCACACGGGCGATCGCGAAAGAGCTGGGATTCGCCGATGTGCTGGAGCGGCTCGTCACGGCCGGCGATACCCTCCCGGGATGGACTTCGCCGGTCAGCGCATCACGGTGATGGGGCTCGGCCGCTTCGGCGGCGGGCTTGGCGTGACGCGGTACCTCGCGTCGCGGGGCGCGGATGTCCTCGTCACGGATCTTGATCCTGCGGAGAAGCTCGCCGACTCGGTCGCCGGGCTCAAAGACCTGCTCGACTCGGGTTCGGTCACTCTCCGGCTGGGTGAACACAACGTCAGCGACTTCACGACCTGCGACCGGGTTGTGGCCAATCCCGCAGTGCCACACCCTTGGGACAACCGCTTTCTGCGAGCGGCACAGGCCGCGGGAATACCGATTACAACCGAGATCCGCCTGATGGTCGAAAGCTTGCCCAGCCGGGACCGAGTCATCGGCGTCACGGGTACGGCCGGCAAGAGCACCACCTCGGCCATGATCGCCCACGCGCTCCGCGCCATCGGCGAACGGGTTGCGTTCGGCGGCAACATAGGCGGTTCGCTTCTTGGAACGCGACTCGACGCCGAATCGTGGGTCGTGCTTGAACTCTCCAGCTTTCAACTTTATTGGCTGGGCGAGGCGGCAGGATTCCCAGCGGCCGCGGCGTGGTCTCCCCGAACCGCCGTGATCACCAATGTCACTCCCAATCACGTCGATTGGCACGGCACCTTCGAGCACTACCGCGCCTGCAAACTCAGTCTTGCGCGAAGCGTTTCACCGAACGATGTGCTGGTGTGCGGCGCGGACGTCGACGCACGTTCGGGGCGGCGCGAGGTTCGCATCGAATCAACCGACGCCGCGGTCGATCCCCTGCTCCACTTGAACGCACCCGGAGTTCACAACCGGATCAATGCCCGCACTGCCATCGCGGCCGTGAGTGCGGCGCTCGGCCGTGAAGGCGATCCTGCTTTGACGCGCCGCCTCGCGGAGTCACTCGCGACCTTCCCCGGCCTTCCTCATCGCCTCTGCCTCGTCGCCGACCGCAACGGCATCCGCTACTACGACGATTCCAAGAGCACGACGCCGGAGTCGACCCTCCTCGCGCTCGACGCTCTGGCGGGCGAACGCATCCACCTGATCGCCGGCGGGTACGACAAGGGCAGCGACTTGACGCCGATCGCCCGCCGGAGCGGGTCTCTCGAGGGCCTGTATTGCATAGGCGCCACCGGACCATCGCTGGCCGCGCTCGCTGCGGGCGCGGAGGCCGTGTTCAACTGCGGCACGCTCGAGTCCGCTCTCGCGCGCGTTCGCGGGCGCGCTAGCGCGGGCAGCGTGGTGCTGCTCAGCCCCGGGTGCGCCTCCTGGGACCAGTATGTGAACTACGAGGAGCGGGGGAAGCGGTTCAAGCAACTGGCATGCGAAGCTGATTCGCCGGTTTCCGGAACCTTCGAATGACACGAATCCCCTTTGCCGTGCTGCTCCTGCTGTCCTTGGGCTCCTGCGCCGGGCCGGGGACCAAGCCCGCGCCGCCCCAACCACAGCCCGTGCAACCCCGGGAATCTGCTGCCAAAGCCCCGCCGGCCCCTGAGCGTCCTGTGACGCCGCCTCCCCCGCTTCCGGTGCCTCCCACCCCACCACAGCCAACCGCGGCAGGTCCTGCCCCGAAGCCCGCCACGCCCGGCTTGAAGGAACTCTTCCCGCATGTCCGCGCCGACCTCGCCGCCCGACTGATCGAGTTCGACGGAACCGTCCCCATCGACGCTCACGACCCGCGTACGCCCGTGGTCTACTTGGAAGTGACGGTCTGCACTCCCGACACCAAGGAACACGAGGCGCTGGTTGTCACACCCGCACTCCCGTCCCACATCCACGCGGCCCTGCTCGCCGCGGGATACCAGACCGGCTCGCCCGGATCGTGGAAGTGGGAGAACAAGAAACTCTCATCTGTCCCACCCACGGGCGACGCCCTCGACATTTCGATCGCGTACAAGGATGCGGACGGAAAGGAGATCGAGACGCCAGCGATCGGCTGGATTCGAAACGCCGCCTCGAATGGTCCGAAGTTTGGCGCCACTCCAGGCTCCCACTTTGTCTTTGCCGGCTCGGCGCTCGTGAAGCGGCAGGGCCGGGAGGTGTACGACGCCGACGGGAGCGGCTTGCTCATCGGCCTGACGACCTTCGGCTCCGAGACCATCGCCTGGAGCGAAGTGATCAGCCATGAAGCAGAGATCGCCGAGCCTGAGTGGATCGCCGACGGCCGCGTCGTGCCCAAGGCCGGCACGCCGGTCGTTGTTCGGATCCGTCCCGGCCGCTAGTGGAGAACCTGAAGTTGAATGGTCCTGGGGTCGGCGTCCGTGGCGGCCGCCGGATCGGCGACCGACACCGCGATCCGCCGGCCAAGGAGCAGACCCTGCTCGCCGATCGCGAGGAAGAACTCCTGGGCGTCCTTGACGGCCTTCCCGCCGACGGTTTGTATCCGCTGCCCGGACGCAAAGCCGAGTGCTTCGGCCCGCGACCCCGCGAGAACCTGATCGACGATCGCGCCCTTGGGTCCGTCGTCAATGCGCAGGCCAAGGCGCATCAGCGTCATGGCCGATGCGCCGAGCACCAGATCTTCCTTCGGCCGCGCCGTGAGCGTCACCGGAATGTCCTTGAAGTCACCGGATTGCCACACCCGCAGGCGTACCTCATCACCGGGCCGCCTGGCACTCACGATCGACCGGAGCAAGTTTGATTCTCCGGTCGATTCACCGTCCACCGACACAATCACGTCGCCCGGCTGCAGGCCCGCCTTGGCCGCGGGCCCATCCGCCGTCACCGTCATCACTCGAACACCCACGCCGCGGAACCCCGAATCGTCCGAGATGCGAGCCGCCCGATCATCAAAACGAATTCCGAGCAGTCCCCGCGACACTTCGCCATGTGCAAGCAACTGCGTCACGACCGACTCGATCGTTCCGAGCGGAATGGCGAAGCTGATCCCAGCCGAGTCGCCGCCATCCTCGCCCGTCGCGCCCTCGCTGTTGCGGCCTGTCGCGATCGCGACGCTCATGCCGATGACCCGTCCCTTGACGTCCACAACCGGTCCGCCGGAGTTTCCCGGATTCACCGCCGCGTCCGTCTGGATGAAGTTGGTGAACCCGCCGAACTCGACCGCCGTGCTCGGGTCGCGTCCAAGCCCGCTGATAATCCCCTGCGTCATGGAGAACTTGAACCCAAAGGGAGAGCCGAACGCGTAGACATGGTCCCCTTGCCGTGGCTGTGCACCCGTCGCTCGTTTCACCGGAAACACGCCCGAATCACCCGAGATCTTGACGACCGCAACATCCGTGTACGGGTCCGCCAGGAAAAGCTCCCCCTTGACCCGCTCAGCCTGGACCACGCGCCCATCAGCGAACTGGACAGATATCCGCTCCGCCCCACGGACGACGTGGGCATTGGTCACGATGTGACCATCCGCGTCAAACACCCAGCCCGAGCCCGTGGACCTCGCCCCGTTGCGGCGCCGCGCATCCGACGCCACCTCGATGTGCACCACCGACGGCCGCACCGAATCCGCCACCGCTCGGGTCGCGGCGTTGACCCGCTCAAGGATGTCATCATCATCAAGCGTCCGCTGGGCAAGCACGATCCGAGCGGAAGTATCCGCGGCGCTGATGCGCCGCACCGCCGCCGGCACCGCCACCAGGACAACCCCAATCGTGAGAAGCACAACCAGCGCGGGCCCGAACGAGATGAATCGACGCATGGCCTACCTCCGTGGCACCCTACTTCTGTTCGGCCCCCGGTTCACGCCGGATGCGGAGCTTATCGGCCTCCGCGGGGGGCATCGTGTAGCGCTTGCCCCCGATCTTCCGGTCCCGCACGCGCTGCACCCACTGCAACGCCGCCTGCTGAACCACCGGGCCGAGTTTCGCCGCGGGCTCCGCGAATCGCGGCGGTGAATCGGTCAACCCAAGCAAGTCGTGAATGACCAGAACCTGTCCATGGCAGCGCTCCCCCGCGCCGATGCCGATCAGCGGCGCGCTGGTCCGCGCCAGGATGCGCTCCGTCACCTCGTCCGGCACAGCTTCCACCAGCAGCAGCACCGCCCCCGCTTGCTCGAGCGCGACCGCATCCTCCACGATTCGTTCCGCCTCGTCCGCCGTGCGTCCCGCGGCCCCGTACCCGCCGCGTAGACTCGCGAGCTGCGGCCTGCTGCCGACGTGCGCGCAAACGGGTATCCCGGCCCGCGCCATCTTCTGAATCAGCGGCGCGTAGCTTGCATCGGCCTCGATCTTCACGCTGTCCGCGAGCCCCTCTGTCATGAAGCGGCCGGCATTTCGGATTGCGTCCGCCTCGTCAGCCTGGTAGCTCATGAACGGCATGTCGCCCATCACATGCGCGAGCGGCGCCCCGCGCTTCACCGCCGCCGTCAGCGCCAGCAGCACCTCCAGCGGCATGTCAATCGTGCGTGAGAACCCGAGGATCACTTCTGCCGCCGTGTCTCCCACCAGCAGCACCGGCACACCCGCGCGATCCAGCCACCGGGCTGTCGTCGCGTCGTAACACGTCAGGCACGCGAACGCCTCGCCCCGGTCCGCCATATCACGAAGGGTCCGAATCGTGACAGGGCTCCGCACCGGATGGTCATCCGGCGGACAATCAGAGGGCCTCTGACGCGCCGAAGTACGCGGCATTTCCATGCGAAATCCTAGGTGGCACGGGGCCGGCGCCTCAGCCGAGCAGCCAGACCCTCAAAATGCTGAAGAAAAGCGCCCCGAGAAGACAGGAAACCAGGATCAGCGAGCCCACGCCCAGTGATCCGTCCGATTGAGCGACTGGGGCGTGCACCATCGCCAGGCGGTCCTGCGGCGGGCCGCTCAGCGCTTCTCCGCATCGGGCCGCATCCTGGGCAATCGCAATGATCAGCGCCGCATCAAATGGACGCAGGCCCAGGCTCTCGGCCAGACTCACGAGCGTGCGACGGTCGTCCGGCCGAAGAATCGCCGCACGGCCGCCCTCCAGCGCCATCGTCGCGCGGACCGCGAGAACCCAGCGTGCGTCCGTCCCATCGAGTCTGGACGCCGCGACGTTCTCGGCCCTGACCACCCGATCTGCCGAAACCGGCGCGTGGCGAGAACGCGACGCAGGAACCGCGTCGGCGTTGACCAGTCGCAACACGGACGGAGATGTGGCAGCGCCGGACATGCTTCCAACTTAGATGCAGCGCCCGTGCCGTTGTGGTTTCCGACAGGCCCGGGCAAGTTCTCGTGGCAATCCCTGCGCTCGCTGATAGACTCTCGCCCCACCCGACCGCCCACCGTCCCGAACTCCGATTCTCTCATAATGTCCCCACCATCCACGCCATCGCCGCCGCTGCCTCGCGTGTCGACCCCGCTCACCGCAGAGCAAATACTCGACCGACTGTCCACCGCATCCAAACGTGGTCGCATGCCGGGCTTTCAGCGCGGCGAGGGTGGATCGTTCTCTGTGGCGGCGTTTGGACAACCCTTTGACGGGCGCCTCAACGCTTCACTCGATGACGAAAAGCTCACGTTCTCCATCCGGATGCTTTCCAAGCTCCCGGTCATCTTCGGCGTGGTGCTGCTGTTGACCATCTGGCCCGGCGTGTATCTCACGGACCAGCTCATCCCCGGCGAGTGGGGCTGGATCCCGACGTGGTGGTGGTACCTGCCCATCACCGTGCTGCCGATTCCCTGGATCTGGCGGGGATTGATGCGAAAGTCCAGGGCGACCATGCACGCCTCGGCGCTCGAAGCAATCGCGAAGATCGCCGCCGAAGTTGACGGTCAAGTGGTTGAGCAGCCCGCTTCATAGTCGGACCGAAGCATCATCCGACGCCCAGGTACGCCTTGCGGACCTCGTCACTCTTCGCGAGATTCTTCGCCGAGTCGCTCATCACGATCTTGCCCACCTCGAGTACGTACCCGTGGTGGGCCACCTCGAGGGCCATGTGAGCATTCTGCTCGACCAGCAGGATCGTCGTTCCTTCCTTGTTGATCTCGCGGATGATCTTGAAGATCGTCTGCACGATCTGCGGTGCCAGGCCGAGCGAGGGTTCATCCAGCAGCAGCAATCGCGGCCGCGCCATGAGCGCCCGTCCCATCGCGAGCATCTGCTGCTCGCCGCCGGAAAGGGTTCCCGCATTCTGCTTCAATCGCTCGCGAACACGAGGAAAGAGCGTAAGCGCGTGCTCGCGGTCCTTGGCGATCTGCGCCTTGTCAGACCTCGCGAACGCGCCCATCTCCAGGTTCTCTTCAACGGACAGATTCGCGAAAATGCCCCGCCCCTCAGGCGATTGCGCCAGCCCGAGCCTGACGATCTGGTGAGCCGGCATGCCCGAAATCGGCTTCCCCTCGAAGAGCACCTGCCCCGAACTGGGACGGATCAATCCTGAAATCGTGCGCAGCGTCGTGGACTTGCCCGCCCCGTTGCAGCCGATCAGCGTGACAATCTGTCCCTGCTCCACGGCGATATCGATCCCGTGCAGCGCGTGGATCGCGCCGTAATGCACGTTCAGGTCTTTGACTTCCAGCATCGCCATCAATGAGAACTCCCGGCGGCGGGCACGGCCTCACCGAGATACGCCTCAATCACCTTCGGGTTCTTCTGAATCGCTTTGGGAACATCCTCGGCGATGGTCACGCCGTAATCCAGAACGGTGATCCGCTCGCAGATGTCCATCACCACGCCCATGTCGTGCTCGATCAGGAGAATGGTCACATCGAACTGCCTGAGGATCTGACGAATGAGTTCTCGCAGGGACTTCTTCTCCTGCGGGTTCATTCCGGCCGCGGGCTCATCGAGGAGCAGGACCTTGGGATCGGTCGCGATGGCCCTGGCGATCTCGAGACGGCGCTGGTCGCCATAAGGCAGGTTGCGGGCCTGTTCATCGGACCGAGTGTCGAGCCCGAGCATCCCGAGGATGTCCATCGCCCGCCTGGTCATCGCGGCTTCCTGCCCCACGTGATACGCCGTCCGAAGCATCGTCGACCAGATCGAGTGCCTGCCCCGCAGGTGGCACGCGAGCCGGACATTGTCCAGCACGGACAACTCGCCGAAGAGGCGGATGTTCTGGAATGTACGCGACAATCCTGCCGCGGCGATCTGGTGGGGCTTGAGACCGTTGAGTCGCTTGCCATCGAGCGTGATCGATCCAGAGTTGGGCTGGTAGACGCCGGTAAGGAGATTGAAGACCGTCGTCTTCCCGGCGCCGTTGGGCCCGATGAGACCGTAGAGCCTGCCCTTGGGGAGTTGCAGGCTGAAGTTCTGTACTGCCTTGAGACCGCCGAAGGCGATGGAGATTCCTTGCACATCGAGAATCGCGGGGGCGCTCATGCCTTGGCCCCCTTCGCACGCCGCCGCGGCACGAGTTCCCACACCTCGTGAATGCCGAAGAGGCCCTGCGGACGCACCAGCATCATGGTGATGAGGAGCAGGGCGTAGATGATGAGGCGGAAGTCGGCGATGATGATCCCGTTGGCGAGGGCTATCTGTCGCCCGGTTTCGAGGACCGCCGTGGCGCCGACGATCACGACAACGGTTTTCACGCGGATCTTTTTCTTGAACGCCCCCGCGATGAGATAGATGGCGAGGATTCCAACGCCGAAGTACCACACGGGCAGCGGATCGCGGAGATACTCAGGGAGTGCGGTCAAAATAAGTGCGGCGAGCGCCGCGCCGGAAATCGAACCCATCCCGCCCAGCACCACCATGATGATGATGTCAAACGACTTGAGGAACCCGAGATCGCCGGCGTTGATCGCGCCGATGTCCATCGCGTACAGCCCGCCCGCGAGACCAGCGAAGAACGCGGACAGCACGAACGCCCGAACCTTGTATCGCGTGATGTCGATGCCCATTGCCTGGGATGCAACCTCATCCTCGCGGATCGAAAGGAACGCGCGGCCGCTCGAGCTGTTCTTGACGCGAAAGCAGATGATCAGCGTGAGGACGACAAACAGGTAAACCCAGAACAGCGTGGTGTACGTCGGCAGAAGATTCAGGCCCTTGGGGCCTCCGAGAGAAATCGCCAGTTCGTACGCGGGCTTCGCGATCGCCTCCTGTGCCTTCCAGGGTTGAATCTGGTCGTGGGTGCCCTGGAAGAGCACGCGGACGATTTCGCCGAAACCCAAGGTCACGATCGCGAGGTAGTCGCCACGGAGCCGCAAGCTGGGCAGGCCGACGACGTATCCCGCCACGGCGGCCGCGACGCCGCCGACGAGGCAGGACACGATGAAGAGCAGGTCGCCCTTCCGAATCAGGCCGCTCGCGCCTTCGGCGCCCCCGGTGAACGACAGGATGCCGCCCGCAGGATCGGCGCTCCCGAAAAGCTTCATGGAGCCGTAGTACGTGACCGCCGCGGCGAAGTAGCCGCCGACGGCCATGAACCCGGCGTGCCCCATCGAGAACTGGCCGGTGAAGCCGTTCACGACCGTCAGGCTGACCGCCAGGATGATGTTGATCCCGATGACCAGCATGATTTTCGCGAAGTATCCACCGAGCAGCGGGCCCACGCCGAAGAACGCGAGGGCCGCGACCGCGACCGCGAGGGCGAACGGCCAGGCGGTGCGCGGCGCCACCGTCCACACGGGCGGTTTCATCGATCGGGCTTGTTCAACAAGCTTGGACACTCAGACCTTTTCCACCGTCGCCTTGCCGAGGACGCCCTCGGGCCGGAGCAGGAGCACGACAATCAGGATCGCAAAGACATACGCGTCGCGGTACTGGCTCGAGAGGTACGCGACGCCGAAGAACTCGATGAGACCGATCAGAATGCCGCCGAGCACCGCGCCCCGGACATTGCCGATCCCCCCCACCACCGCCGCGACGAAAGCCTTGAGGCCGAGCATGACCCACATGGAGTCGGCCGTCTGCTTGGCCTGACCGCCGTACTTGACGCCGTACAGGAACCCCGCCGCCGCGGCGAGCATTGTGCCCACCACAAACGTGAAGCTGATCACGAGGTCAACGTTGATCCCCATGAGGCTGGCGTTGCGCGGGCTGAAGCTCACGGCCCGCATGGCGGCGCCCATTTTGGTGCGGTAGATCAGGAACTGAAGCGCGCCCATGAGAGCGACGGCCGTTCCGATGACCGCGGCGTCCGACAGGCGGAACTGCACGTTTGCGATCGACACGAGCGTCTTGTCATCAAGCAGCGTCGGAAAGGACTTGGGATAGGCCCCGAAGACCCACTTGAGCTGGCCGACGTTCTGCAGCAGGAGAGACACACCGATCGCGGTGATAAGAACGTTGATCCGCGGGGCGCCGCGCAGAGGCTTGTAGGCGATCCGCTCAACGGCGAATCCGACCGCGCCGCAGAAGAGCATGGCCAGGACCATCACCAGGAGGCCGGTGTACCACGAAGGCGGCGCGCCTCCCGCCGCGCCCACGCCGATCCAACCGGCGATCGTGATCGACATCCAGACGCCGAGCGCGAAGACGTCGGAGTGCGCGAAGTTGATGAACTTCAGGATGCCGTACACCATGGTGTACCCGAGCGCGATGAGCGCGTACAGGCACCCGACAGTGACGCCATCGAAGAGTGTTTGGAGAAACTGCGTCATGCGGCGGTCGCGCCGTTCAAGACCCGCGCAGCCGTGAAAGGCTTCGCCCGGCGCCCCGGCTTTACTCCGGCTTGATCGTCGCCTTGTACTTGGGCACGCCGTTCACCACTTCCAGCATCACCGCGTCCTTGGTCGCGTTGCGCTGGGCGTCGATGGAGATCGTGCCCGTCACACCCTTGAAACCCTTGGTCGAGTTGATGACGCCGGCGAGGTCCTTGCCCGAGAGCGAAGGGGCCTTCTCCATCGAATCGAACAGCAGGCGGGCGGCGTCATACCCGAGCGCGGCCAGGCCGTCGGGCACCTTGTCGTACGCCTTCTTGTACTTCGCGATGAACTCGACGACCTCCGGACGCGTGTCCTCGTGCGAGTAGTGATTCGAGAAGTAGCACCCGTTGAGCGAGTCGCCGGCGTTCTTGAGTTCATCCGAGTCCCAGCCGTCGCCGCCGATCAGGGGCAGCTTGAGCCCGAGCTTGCGGGCCTGCTTGGCGATGTTCACGACCTCGGTGTAATAGCCGGGGATGTAGATGAACTCGGCACCCTTTTCGCGGATCGCCGTGAGCTGGGCGGAGAAGTCGTTGTCTCCATCGGAGTACGCCTGCTCGGTCACGACCGTGCCGCCGAGCTTCTTGAACGACTCGATGAAGTTGTTGCTGAGGCCCGACGAATACGCCTGGGCCCGGTTGAAGAGCGTCGCGCCCTTGGACAGCTTCAGGTTTTCCTTGGCAAACTTGGCCCCGACGAAGCCCTGGAAGGGGTCGATGAAGCAGACGCGGGAGATCATGTTTCCGACGGAGGTCACATCGGGGTTGGTGCTCGAAGGGGTGATCATCGGCACACCCTTGCGCTGGCACACCGGAGCGCCGGCAAGGCTGCGGGAGCTCGCCACCTCGCCCAGCACGGCCGCCACCTTGTCCTGGTCGATCAGCCGCGTCACCGCCACCACCGACTCCTGCGGCTTGCCCTGGTTGTCGTACGTAATCAGCTTGATCTGCTTTCCCTTGACCCCGCCTGCCGCGTTCCGCTCCGCGACGGCCAGCTTGATCCCGTTGTCCGTCGACACACCAAAGGTGGCCTCCGACCCGGTCATCGAGGCGTAGTGCCCGATCTTGATCTCGTCCGCGTTCTCTTCAACGGCCGGTGCCGGCGCCGCCGCCGGGGTGGGAGCCGCCTTGGGCGCGGGCCGCTCCTCCTTCGCCTCGCACGCGAGCGACGTCGTCATCGCCGCCAGCGCCAGCCCGAACCTCATCAACCTGCCACGGAGTGTGAGCGCGTTCATGTCGTTTCCCTCTTGAAACCGGGTCATCCCGGGACTCGTTCGAATCTACAGCATCCCCGACAGGCCGGACCCCTGTCAAGACCACCGTCTTTGAGCGGGCAAAGCCTATGCTCGCATGCTTGTGGAATCCGGACCACATCGCCGGGATCGCGGCCGATTCGCTGCATCGGCGAGCACGCGAACTCGCCGCGGAACAGGCGGTCCGGGGTCTTGACGCTTTGTCCGAAGTCGAGTTCCATCCGCTCCTCGCCGCGGGCTTTCTGGAGGCGGGCCTCGGCGTGTTCCGAGAGCACCCATACCCCGGAGGGGCCCTCCGACGTCCGCGGCACGCCGAACGCGAACGCTGCGACCTCGTGCTCTCCCAGACGCCCGGGCTTCCGATGATCGATCCGGTCGCGAAGGTCAAGGCCGTCGACGCCGCCGAGGGAACGCTCTTCGCTTCCACCGCTCCGGAGATGCTTGCTTCCGAGCCCGGCGTCGATCCCGCCGACGCCTTCTGGCTCGAGGTCAAACTCGTAGGACAGCACACGTACACTCGCGGCGTGCCGGGGCCCAATCGTTCTTATTCGGGCGAACTGCTTCGCATCGGATCCTCCGACATCCCCAAACTCGTGAAGGAACCACTGATCCAGTGCGCCGGAGTACTGCTCATCCTGTTCACCCAAGACGACGCCATCGCCCGCCACGACCTCGCGGCCTTTGTGACCCGGTGCATCGAACGAGACCTGCCGATCCGCCAGCCCGCCATCACCGGTTTCGACGTGCCCGACCTGATCGGCAACCGCCGGTGTTGCGTCCTTCTGCTGCCTGTCCGGCCCGCCGCATTCGACTCACCCGCCGGATCGGCTTGAGCACCAGGCTCGCCACAGTTCGCGGATAGTCCGCTCGAATCCCGCGGCGTAAGCGCGCTCGTTGCGAAGCGGCGACGCCGCGACCCGGCCCCTGAGCTCCGAACGAAGCAAGCGGAGTCTGTCTGCATCAGCCGCGAGTGCGGCGGCGATCGACACGTACCCCGCCGAGCCCTCGCCGATGAGATCGTTGATGCCGACGGCGCTCACGAGGCTCGCCCCGACCCGTCCGGCGTGCATCGCCCCGCGCATGGTCACGACCGGCACACCCATCCACATCGCTTCGCACGTCGTGGTCGTCCCGTTGTACGGAGCCGTGTCCAGCGCGATGTCAACGCGTGCGTACAACCCCAGGTGCTCGCGGATGCCTGTGGTCGAACCGATGAGTTCCACCCGCCCCGCCCCGACCCCGCGGCGCTCAAACGCCGCATGCACCCGCCCCACAATCGATGGTTCCGCCGCGATGGACCTGCTTTTCAGAAGCAGCCGCGACGTCGGTACCTTGCGCAGAATCTCCGCCCACAAGTCGAGCGTCGCGTCAGATACCTTGTCGAGGATGTTGAACGATCCGAACGTGACGTGCCCGGCCCGTTCGAACGGCGGCGGCGACACCTCCGGCGCGTCGATCGCGGGTCGATAGCACAGAAAACACGGGTGGAGTCGAACCAGCTGTTCGGTGGCGAACGCCTCCGCACCCGGCGGGTCCGTGACCGAGTCCACAAACCGGTAGTCGATCCCCGGGACCCCGGTCGTGTTGGGATACCCGATGAACGAAGCCGTGATCGGCGCCGGCCGCGACACCAGCGACCCCAGCCGTGACCCTGCTGTGTGCCCGGCGAGATCGATCGCGATGTCCACCCTGTCGCTCACGATCTGCTGCGAGACCGCCGTATCCTGCATCGTCGCCGTCTCTCGCCACTCATCGCACAGAAGCCGAATTCTCGCGGTCGTGGCGTCCGGGTGAAGGAGGTTCGAATACGCGACGACCCGCAGCGTCTTTCGATTCCTCGCTTCCAGCAGCGGCTCGATGAAGTGCGCACACGCGTGCTGGCGAAAGTCCGGTGACAGGAGCCCGATCGTCAACGTCCGGTCCGGGGTTGCGTCGACGTTCAACCGCGGCGGCGTCTGATTCGCCTCTCGCGCCAGGCACTGGCCCGCGACCCGGTGCGCCTCGAACAACTCGCTGGGATCGACGCCGGACACATACTGCAATCGGAACGCCAGCAGCCGAAGGATGTCAAGCCCGTGCAGGCCGGACGCGATCGCTTCTCGCAGAAGCTCCACCGTCCGCACGCCCCGCAGTGAAGCGCTGTACAGCGCCGCGAGCCCGAGAATCACCTGCACGTTCTGCGGGTTCGCTTCCCGCGCCTTGTGGTACCAACGCTCCGCCTCTTCGTGACGGTATTGCGACACGTGAAGCGACGCGATCGCGAGCATCACCGCGTCCGATCGCGGCGCGATCTCCAACGCGGCCGTCGCGGTCGCCAGCGCTCGGTCCGGCTCACCGCACCCCTTGAGCGCAAAGTGCAGCGTCATCAAGAGGTCCACGCTCCGCGGGTCCTGCTTGAGCGCTCTTTCCAGCTCGTAGACCGCCTGCTGGAACTTCCCCGTCTCAATCAGCAGCATCCCCAGCAGCTGCGCCGCGTGCGCGCCCGTGTCGGGCCTCCGCGTCAACCGCCGGAGCGCGGCCTCCGCCTGCGGCAGGCGGCGAGCCTTGTAGTGCTGCATCGCGGCGTCGAAGGGGTTGGCGTCGTGTCCCTGCTGCATTGCCCGGCCGCTCGCTCCAGAATCCCGCCGGCGGCGGACCTCGACGGTATCTACTTCGAGTTCTGCTTGGCGCACCACTCCCGCCACAGGCTCCGTACCGCGCTCTCAAAGCCCTTCATGAACTGCTTCTCGTTGCACAGCGGCGAAGCCGCCATTTGCGCCCGCAACACGGGCCGCATCGCCGCCATCCGCTCTCGCTCCGACGCGAATCGAACCGCGATGTCGATGTACCCCGGCACGTCGTCCCCGACGAGGTCGCCCAGCCCGACCGCGTTGAGCAGGCTCGCACCCACGCGTGCCGAGTGGGTCTTTCCCTTGAACGCGACGACTGGAACGCCCATCCACAGCGCCTCGCACGTCGTGGTCGTGCCGTTGTACGGGAATGTGTCGAGCGCGATGTCCATCTTCCCGTACGCCTTCAGGTGCTCGACGACTCCCTTGGTCGGATTGAGCAGTTCGATCCTCTCCGGAGCCACCCCCCGGCGCGCGAACAGGTCGAGCGCCCGCTGCCGCACCGTGGGTTCCTTCAGAGAGCCCCCCTTGAGAACCATCCGCGATCCGGGCACCCGCTGAAGAATCTTCGACCACGCATCCAGCGAGCCCTCGGACACCTTGTCGATCGCGTTGAACGATCCAAACGTGATGTGCCCGTTCGCCACGTGCGGCGCCGGCGCCACGTCAGGCGCTTCCGGCAGAGGCCGGTAGCACAAAAAGCACGGGTCCACCCGGATCAGCCGCTCCGTCGCCAGCGCCTCGGCCCCCGGTGGATCCGTGATCGAATCAACAAATCGGAAGTCCACTCCCGGAGCGCCCGTCGTGTCCGGATAGCCGATATACGTCGCCGTCAGCGGCGCCGGATGCAGCACGAGACACGAGAGCTTCGTCCCGCTCGTGTGGCCCGCCAGGTCGAACACAATGTCAACCTTGTCTTCCGCGATCCGTTTGGCCAGAAGCGAGTCCTGGAGCGTGGCGACCTCCACCCATGCATCCGCGGACTTTCGGAACCGGTCGGTCACCTCGTCCTTGTAGATCGAAGCCGAGTATGCGATCACCTTGAACGCCTCACGATTTCGCGCGGCGAACAGCGGCTCCATGAAGTGCGCGCACGCGTGCGTCCGGAAGTCCGGCGACATGTACCCGATGGTCAGCCGCCGTTCCGGATCCGGAGTGACGTTCAACCGCGGCGGATACCCGTCGCACTCTCGCACCGCCAGGACACCCGAAAGCTTCTGCAGGTCGAACAGTTCCTTGGGATCGGCATCGGACGAGTAACGCAGGTGGAAGGTCAGGTACCGGATCACCCCGAGCCCCCCCATGCCGCCCTGCAGCGTCTTCCTCATGAGCGCGATGGACTCCGGCCCGCGGAGCGTCCCGCTGTACACCCGCGCGAGCCCCATGATCGCCTTGCCGTTTTCGGGGTTGATGCTCCTCGCCCGCTCGTACCACTCCTCCGCTTCCACCGGACGGCCCTCGGCCATGAGCAAGGCCCCGACCGCCAGCGCCGCATCGTCCTTCTCCGTCGACAGCTCGAAGGCCCGCTTGACCACCTCGAGCGCCCTGTCCACCTGCCGCGCTGCGACCAGCGCGTTGTGCAGGCTCATCAGCACCTCGACGTTGTCGGGATGCAGCTTGACCAGGCGCTCCATTTCATAGAGCCCCTGCGTGGCCCGGGCTGTCTCGGTCAGGATCTTGCAAAGCAGGAGCGTGGCCTCGAGTTTCACCTCGTCGCGTCGCATCAACCGGCGCGCGATGCCCTCGGCCTGGTCATACCGTCCGTTCACGTAGTGATTGGCGGCGTTCTGAAGCGCAGCGTACTCGCTTGATTCGTTGCCCATGCGGTTGGCCGACCCGACTATAGCCCTTTGCCCCAATTCTCCCGCCAGCGCCGCGCCCGGCCGCCTGATTACGACTGGTACTCGCTCATCGGTGGACACACGCACACCAGGTTGCGATCGCCGTAGGGATTGTCCACACGCCCCACCGCGGGCCAGAACTTGTGATCCTTCACCCAGGCCGCCGGGAACGCCGCCTGCTCCCGCGTATACGGGTGCTTCCACTCACTGGCGGACACCACATACACCGTGTGCGGCGCGTTCTTCATCGCGTTGTCAGCCTTGTCCATCTTCCCCTGCTCGATCGCCCGGACCTCGTCCCGCATCGCGATCATCGCGTCGCAGAACCGATCGATCTCGATCTTCGGCTCGCTCTCCGTCGGCTCGATCATCAGCGTTCCCGGAACCGGAAAGCTCATCGTCGGCGCGTGGAACCCGTAGTCGATCAGCCGCTTGGCGAAGTCGTCCACCTTCACCCCCGCCGTCTTCTCCAGCGGACGGCAATCCATGATGAACTCGTGCGCGCAGAGCCCGTTCTTCCCGCGATACAGGATCGGGTAGTGCTCCTCCAGCCGCTTCGCCATGTAGTTCGCGCTCAGCATCGCCACCTGCGTCGCCTTCTTCAACCCCTCCGCCCCCATGAGCGCGATGTACACCCACGAAATCAGCAGGATGCTCGCGCTGCCATACGGCGCCGCAGACACCGGACCCACCGCTTTCAATCCCGCGTGCGATTCACCGACGGGGTGCCCCGGCAGGAACGGCGCCAGGTGCTTCGCCACACCGATGGGCCCCATCCCCGGCCCGCCCCCGCCGTGCGGAATGCAGAACGTCTTGTGCAGGTTCAGGTGGCACACATCCGCCCCGATGGTCCCGGGCGACGTCAGCCCCACCTGCGCGTTCATGTTCGCGCCATCCATGTACACCTGCCCGCCATGCTGGTGCACGATCTGGCAGATCTCTTTCACACCCTCCTCAAACACGCCGTGCGTGCTCGGGTACGTGATCATCAGGCACGACAGGTTCCTGGCGTGTTCCGCCGCTTTCACCCTCAGATCCGAAATCTCAACGTTCCCTCGCTCGTCGCACGCCACCGGCACCACCTTCATCCCCGCGATCACCGCCGACGCCGGGTTCGTTCCATGCGCCGAGTCGGGGATCAGGCACACATCCCTGTGCGTGTCTCCGCGGCTTACGTGATAGCCCCGGATCGCCAGCAGCCCCGCGTACTCGCCCTGCGACCCCGCGTTGGGCTGGAGCGACACCGCCGCGAAGCCCGTGATCTCCGCCAGCCACTTCTCCAGGTCGCGATAGACCGCCGCGTACCCCTGCTGCTGATCCGCCGGCGCAAAAGGATGGATCCGCCCGAACTCCGGCCACGTCACCGGGATCATCTCGCTCGTCGCGTTGAGCTTCATCGTGCACGAGCCCAGCGGAATCATCGCGCTCGCCAGCGACAGGTCCCGCTGCTGGAGCTTGTACATGTACCGCAGCATCTCCGTCTCGGAGTGGTGCGTGTTGAACACCGGATGCGTCAGGTATTCGCTCACGCGGCCAAATCCGCCCGGATACCCGGCCTGAGCCAGCGCTAACAGTTCGGACAAGTCAATCGACACCGGCTTCCCGCACCCGAACGCGAAACAGATGTCAGCAAAGTCCTTCTCCGACATCGTCTCATCGAGGCTGATCCCGACCGACCCATCCGCGAAGTACCTGAAGTTCAGCCCGCGGCTCTCCGCCTGCATCCGCACCGTTGCCGCATCCTTCGCCGAACCCTTCGCCGCCGACGGCCATACGCGGATGGTGTCAAACACAAGATCCTCGTTGACTCGATGCCCAAGCTTGCCAAGCGCCACCCGCAAGCACTGCGTAAACATGTGCGCCCGCTCAGCAATGCGGCGAAGCCCCGCCGGCCCGTGATACGCCGCGTACATCCCCGCCATGATCGCCAGCAGCGCCTGGGCCGTGCAGATATTGCTCGTCGCCCGCTCGCGCTTGATGTGCTGTTCACGAGTCTGGATCGCCATGCGAAGCGCCGGGTTCCCCTGCGCATCGCGTGATACGCCGATGATCCGCCCCGGCATCCGCCGGACATACTCGTTCTTGGTCGCGATATACGCCGCGTGCGGCCCCCCCGCGCCCATGGGCACGCCAAACCGTTGCGCGCTCCCGATCGCGATGTCCGCCCCGCCCCCACCCCACTCTCCGGGCGGCTTGAGCAGCGTCAGGGCCAACAGGTCCGCCGCGGCCACAACAAGCGCCCCCGCCGCGTGCACCTTCTCGACCGCACCGTCGTAGCACTCAACCCGGCCATCAGTGGTCGGGTATTGCACCAGCACGCCGCACACCGTGGCCAGGTCAATGCCCGCCAAGTCCAGCGGCGGCTGCTTCCCCATTCCAGACTGCCCCCGAGCCACCACAACCTTGATCCCCAACGTTTCCGCCCGCGTCCTGCACACCGCAATGGTCTGTGGATGGCAATCGTCCGCAATCACAAACGTCGGCTTGGTTCCTTCGTGCCCGCCCGCGATGGAATAGCACATCGCCATGGCCTCCGCCGCGGCCGTCCCCTCATCCAGCAAGCTCGCCCCCGCCAGCGGCAACCCCGTCAGGTCAGCCACCATCGTCTGAAAGTTCAGCAGCGCCTCGAGCCGCCCCTGTGCGATCTCCGCCTGGTACGGCGTGTACTGCGTGTACCAACCCGGATTCTCCATGATGTTCCGCAAGATCACCGGGGGCGTGATCGTGTCGTAGTACCCCATGCCAATGAACGACCGATTCACCTTGTTCTGCGAAGCCACACCCTTCAGGGCCTGCACCAGTTCAAACTCGCCACGGGGTCCCTTGGAATGGTCCGCTAGGCCATCGAGCTTGAGCGATCGTCCAAGCCGAATCCCTGCCGGCACCACCGCATCGCTGAACGCGTCCAAAGTCGCATATCCCACCTGACGAAGCATCTCACCGATGTCCTTGTCGTCCGGACCGAGGTGGCGATGGACAAACGTGTCAGTGAAGTTGAGCACCGATCCGGGGGTGGCCTTGGTCGAATCGGTGGCTTGGGGGGTGGTCGGACGGGCTGTCGTCATCGTCATGGGCTTTGGCTCGTGAAAAAGGCCTGTCGTTCGGATTCAATCTGGTGATTTTCAGCCGTCGTATGCGCCAAACCGGACACCCTTAAGGGTCCTGGATCGTCGCCAATCGCGGCAAGTTTGGCTCCACTCGATCTCCGTTTCAGACAAGTGTAGCCGCCCGTTTTCCATTCTCCGTCCGGCCGCGATTGCGCACACTTTTCGAGTCCCCGCCAACTTTCTGCAACCCTTCGCAACTTCAGCAGTATCACTCTCCCGGAATGCGTCGGCGGGCGAACGCGCCTCCTGACCCGCGTTCGTCTTAGCCTAGACTGACGTTCCAGGGCCCCGGCCGCGAAAGCGGCCGCGGTAACCCTTTCCCCACCCCCATGCTCACTCAGGAAGGTCAGCCATGATGAATCGACCCCTCAAGCGGAGTCGAGTTTGTTTCGCGTTGCTTGCCGCACTCCCCTCGGCGGCCGTGCTCAGCGCCGCTGGCGTTCAACCGTGGGACGACGATCGCGAAGCCGGCTACATCATGGGGTACACCCATCGGGTCGAAGGCGAAGCCCTCCCGCTTCCTCAAACTCCTCAGAAAGCTGACGACGGCGCCGATGCCAAGAAGGCCAAAGCCGTCGAAGCCCTCGGCGAATCACCCCTCGCCGCCGTCTTCTCCGCGATCGGTCCCGACGCCCGTCTCTACGCCCAGCACAACATCACTCTCTCGAACCCCTTCATGGAAGGCCGCGTCCCGGGCTCAAACGGCAACCGCATCGCCGCCGACTACATCGAGTTCTGGTTCAGGAAGTACGGCCTCACTCCCGCATTCGCCTCCGCCAAAGCTCCCGACGGCGCCGACCCCGCGGCCCATGCCTCCCCCTTCCGCCAGCCCTTCCGCCACGGCTCAACGCTCGCCGCCACCACCCAAACCGTCACCCTCCACCCCTCCGGCCGCGAGGACATGAAGCTCATCCCCGGCAAGGACTTCACCGTCCTCAACATGTCCGGGTCCGGCAAGATCAAGGGCGACGTCGTGTTCTGCGGCTACGGCATCGATGGCCCGAACGGCTACAAGACCTTTGACGCCGACTCTGACCTCTCCGGCAAGATCGCCCTTGTCATGCGCTTCGAACCAATGGATGAGAACGGCATGAGCAAGTGGGCCGAGCGCGGTTGGTCCCCCGCCGCCTCACTCGACGCCAAGATCCAGAACGTCGCCAGGTGCAAGCCCGCCGCGATCATGCTCGTCAATCCCCCCGGCGCGGCCGACCCACGGGCCAAAGACCTGATCCCCTTCGATCCAGCTGCTCCCGAGGGCGACGCCGTCAAGATGCCCGTCATCATGATCACCACCGAAGCCGCCGACCGGCTCGGCTCCTTCAACGGCACGCTGATGGACTACCGCGTCCGCTCCGACGACTCCGCCCTCATCTTCAAACTCGTCGACTCCCGCGCCTCGATCGACATCGCTGTCGGCCGGGAGCCCGTCATGACCGACAACGTCGGGGCCGTTCTCCCCGGCCGCGGCACACTCGCCAACGAATACATCGTCGTCGGCGCCCACTACGACCACGTCGGTTACGGCATGTTCGGGGCTGAACCCTCCAACCGTGGCAAGCTTCACCCCGGGGCCGACGACAACGCCTCCGGAACCTCCGGCGTTCTCCTGCTCGCCGGCAAGCTGGCCGAGTCCTACGCCAAACTCCCCGAAGGCAAGCCCGCCCGATCGATCTTCTTCCTGACCTTCTCCGCCGAGGAATCTGGCCTCAACGGTTCCATCTACTTCGTCGAGCACCCCTCCGTGGACCTTTCCAAGGTCTACTTCATGCTCAACATGGACATGATCGGCCGCCTCCGAGCCGCCCCGAACGATCCCAAGTACAAGGACCACGGACTCGACGTTGAAGGGACCGAATCCGCCGAAGGCTTCTACGACGTCGTCAAACCCTTCTTTGATGCGTCCGGAATCGAAATCAAGCACGGGGCCTCCATCGCCAGCAACTCCGACCACTGGAGCTTCTACTCCAAACAGGTCCCCATCCTCAACTTCTTCACCGGCTACCACAGCGACTACCACAAGCCCGCCGACACCTTCGACCTCATCAACCAGGTCGGCGCGGCCAAGATCGTCGCCATGGCCCATGACATCACGCTCTCACTCGCCCAGCGCCCAGAACCCCTGAAGTTCACAACCAAGAAGCGGGAGACGAAAGCCGCGGCCAAGACCCCCGCCAAAGCCGCCGGCACCGGCGGCGTCCGCTTCGGCATCAAGCCCGAAAGCTACGACGAGGACACCAAGGGCATCGGAGTCGCCGAAGTCTTCGATGGCACCTCCGCCGCCGATGCGGGCATCAAGGCCGGCGACACCATGGTCAAGTGGAACGGCAAGCCCCTCACCGACGTCGCCACCTGGATGCCCCTGATCCAGTCCGCAAAGGTCGGAGACGTCGTGGATGTAACTGTCGTCCGGGACGGGAAGGAACAGGTCATCAAGGTGAAGCTGAAGGGACGGGAAGAAGGGGACCGGTAGTCGTCACAGGCGTCGACGCCGCCCCGCCCAAAGCCCCGCGCCCGTCATCACTGCAATGCTTGACGGCGATGGAACTCCGACCCAGACGAACGCCCGGTATTGGCTGCCGTACCGCGCATAGCCGCCCACAGTGAAGACCCCGTCGCGCTCCTCGACACAGTTCGCCGCGGACTCGCCGGCGCCGGGCGGAAGGAACTGGGCCAGGTTGATGAAGTTCGAGGAGGAACCAAACCAGATCCCGGCCTTGACTCCGGCGCCCTGCGCGGTGGCGTTGACCCAGCCGACCTGAGCGGAGCCGCAGGTGGCACGCAAAACGGATTGCCCATCTGAAAAGGGATGCATGTCGACGAAAGACTGGGGGGTACCAAACCATATGGCGGCGTGGCTGCCGGTCTCGAACGATTCGACCACCCCAACCTGTTGGGCGCCGTGCATGCCGAAGATGCCGGATGTTCCAACCCCCGGTGGGTTCAGATCCACAAAACTGCTGGCGGTCCCGCTCCAGATACCTGCGTGAGCCACATCGGCCTGCGGACTCGGTTGGGGAATCGTAACGTATCCGGCTTGCCACGCTCCGTACGCGGCGTTCAGGCTCGATTCCCGCGCGAACGCGGGATGCAGACTAACCGCTGACCCGGCCGTTCCTGTCCACAGGGTGGCGATCAACCCGGGCGAGGAGATGTACGTGGCGTACCCCACCTGCACACCATTGTGCGCGGCGTTGATGCGCGAGTTGAAAGCGCCTGTCGGGTGCATGTTGATGTAAGTTGCCGCTGAGCCCGACCACATGGCCGCCTTGCCTGCGAACATGCCAAACTGCCGCTCGCCAGAGAACCCGCGAACTTCTCCCCCGTTGGGAAGCCCGGATGGAGTCAAGTTGGTAAACCCGGCTGACACGTTCGCCCACACTCCGGGCTGAAGAGTTGAGGTCGAATAGCCCCCGAACACGCCATCGCTTACCGCGAACACTTGGGAGTTGTCCGTTGCACCGGAACTGAGTTGGTAGGCGGTCAACTGGGCGCAGCAAGCATCCGAGGCCACCAGCCCTGCGGACGCTGCCAACATACACGTTTTTGAGTGCCTCATTGAGGAACCAACAGGATTGAACAACACCGGCCCGCCAAGTGGGGCCGTCACATCCAGTATGACACTGGACCGTGAGTGATTCAATCGCTCCGTCCACTTTGTTGACGAAATCACTTGCGGTTGCGACAGCCCCTGATACTCTGGCGGCTCCCAGGGTTCACGAGGAGACGTCACATGAAGCTTCGATTTCTTGCGGCGGCGGGAGTGGTCTGCATGAGTGCCGCGTGCGCTTACGCGCAACACCTAAAGACCGTCGCGCTCACCAATGCCAACGTGCCCGGGGACTCGTACAACGAGACCTCGATTGCGGTGAGCAGGTTCAACCCCAATCACTTGATTGTGACCTGCAACTTCCAGCGACCTCCCTACTTCGGCACATTTCGCCGGGTGTTTTTCGGAATCAGCACCACGGGCCTCGTGGGCGCGACCACATTTTCGCAGCGGGGCGAGTTGACAGTGCCAATGGGATATGTTCCCGATCCGATGCAATGGGAATGGTGGGACCCGATGACCGCCGCATCACAATCAAGCGATCAGCTCTTTGCCGGCAGCGCCTTTCGCCCCCACCCGGTCGGCAACTCTCGACCGGCAGGATTCGTGATTTTCCGCAATCCTGCGGGAACGGGCACACTTTCGGTAACGGACCCGGGCGAAGTGCCCAACATTGGGTGGGAAGAGGACAAGGGAATGCTTGCCGTTGGCCCCAGGCGTGGCGACCTCGGCGTCGAACGGATGTACGTGACCGATTTTCGGGGGGACCATCCCGGGCCGGCAGGGTTGCTACTCCAGATGTTGACTTGGAGAGGTTCGATGGCGGGCAGTTGGCCCGGCGCAGCGTGGGAGACCCCTTCTCGAACTGACCCGGAAGGTGGTCCCGAAGTGGACGACAGGGTGGGGTCGGGCCCAATGGGGTTAGTCTTTCCCTCCGCTTCCAGCACTAACGCTGGTAAGCTCTTCGTGGCGTATGAAGTTCCAACTGCCGGCGCACCGTTCAACAAGGTGGCTGTCGAAGCGTGCGTGAATAGCTCGCCGCAAGTAAACAATGAATCCGGATGGGAATCTGCCATCCGTCTTGATCGAGAATCGGCTGGATTGGATTTCATTCACCCCATCGAGGCGTTCTCCGCGCTCAGCGGGCCAATGTTCTTCGGAAACCATCCATGTGTGTGCCGACACCCGAATGAACCGAATACCGTCTTCGTCGTCTTTGTCGGCTCCGCTGCGCCATGGGTGGATGGCGCAGATCAGAACACTGACGTCTATGTCGCAAGGATCAACTACGACTTGCCGACGGATCCGACTGTCTTTGTTCAGCGAATCACGGATCAGATGCTCGGCGACATTGCTCAGAGCACAGAGTTCGTCAATGGCGCAGATCAGTTTCAGCCAGCCATCACAGTGGATGGATTTGGCATGATGCACTTGGCTTACCTCAGGATGCCGCACCTGCCTGAAGCCGACTATCTCGTGCCTCCTGTAGATGTGACATATGCGCGGCTTTCGGCGTTCGGGTCTTCGGGGGTAACGGTGCTTTCTGTCACTCGGCTTACACCACCATTCACAACCTTCCCGATTACCGGCCCGCGAATTGGAGACTACATAGCGATGGACTCGAACGGATGTGCCGTGTATGTCGCGTATCCGAAAGTTGAATCCGGTACTGACAACGTGTGCAATGTCTACGTCACGCGCATCTCGCTCTGTGACGCCGACATCGACGACAGTGGGTTGGTGAACCTCAGTGACGTGGGCGCTTTCGCGATGGAGTTTTCGCAGTCAACCCACAAGTCTGATCTGAACAGCGACGGCGCGCACAACGCTCTCGATGTAGAGCGATTCCTGAATGCCTACACCTGCGGGTGCCCCCAGCAACCTTAGGGCCGGCATGCGCCCGAGTTGACTCACCCCACAAACCACCTCAGCCGCCAGTTCCCCTTCTCAAACACCATGTCAAATCCCGTCCACTTCTCCAGCCCCTTCTTCGACTGACCCGTCACACGCACGCGGAACATGTTGCGGCCGATCGGGTCCATCATCACATTGGGCGAGTGCTCCCCCAACGGCATCCGGTTGAACAGCTTGGCGATTTCTTTCTGGTTCTTCTTCACCTCTTCGAACGCCTGCACCGGGTCCAGTCCGCGCTCGTGATATTCCGCGCGCGTGATCTCCGACAGGACCTGATTCGTGAACTGCCCCGCCTCATCCTCGGCAATCGTCCGCTGGATGTGCATCATCAACTGCCGACCGCTCTTGGAGATCAGCGAAACAGTCCCGTCCTTGTTCTGGTGGACCAGCGAGACATCGTCATCCTTTCCCGCCTTGCGCAGCGCACTCCGCCCCGACCCGTCCGACACGCCCGGCGTCTGTGTCTGCGCCCCCTCGATGCCGCTGAAGAACGGCTTGTAGTTGACGATTCTTTCCTGGCACGACACGTTCACCGCCGCGACGCCGCACGCGCCAATGAGAAGCAGGACCTTGTTGCGAACTCGCCTCACGCCTTCGCTTTCCTCATTGAGCCCGGCGTTTCCGGGCTGAGCGTCCGCTCCACCGCATCCAGCCGCGGCTCCGCCCTACCTCGGCGCCAGCAGTCGTGCACCGCGAACGGCTCCTTCGCCTCCGGACAATCACTCCTGGCGTGACACCCGCGGCTCTCTTCCCTCCACGCCGCGGACCTCGCCATCAGCGATCCCACCAAGAGCATGTTCTGCGTCTCCCATCCCGCCGGTTCGTCAAAAATCTTGTCCAGCGTGTACTTCCCCCAGAAGTCGAACATATCCATCACATCCCGCAGCTTCCCCCCGGCCCGCTCGATCCCCACGTTCCGCCACATCGCCGACCGCAGGCTCGACCGCACATCCGCGAGGTCCAACTCTCCGTGATCCGAAGGTCGGATGTCGCTCACAATCGAGACCGGCCCGCGCCGCGTCCCGCTCCCGTTCCTGGCAGCCCGGTCCGCCGCCGCGGTCCGCCCCGCAATCTCCCCCATCACCAGCCCCTCAAGGAGCGAGTTTGAAGCGAGCCGGTTCCCCCCGTGCAGCCCGCTGCACGACGCCTCGCCCACCGCATACAACCCCTGCACATCCGTCCGCCCGAAGTGATCGGTCCGCACGCCGCCCACAAAGTAGTGCGCCGCTGGATGCACCGGGATCAGCTTCTGCGATGGATCGATGTCAAAGCGCTTCAGTTCCGCCGTGATACCCGGGAACCGCGCGTGGAAGCCCTTGATGTGCCGGCAATCCAGCCAGACGTGCCGCCCGCCCTGCTTGGAAATCTGCCGCACGATCGCACGGCTCACAACGTCGCGCGGCGCCAGTTCCGCTTGCGGGTGATACTCGGACATGAACCGCTGCTGGTTCAGGTCCAGCAGGTACGCCCCCTCCCCGCGCACCGCTTCGCTGATGAGCGCCCGCGCCGCACCCGGCAGGTACAGCGTCGTCGGGTGAAACTGCATGAACGCCATGTCCGCGACCGTCGCCCCCGCCCGGTACGCCATCGCCGCGCCGTCACCCGTCGCCACGCGCGGGTTCGTCGTTTCCCGGTAGACCATCCCCGCGCCACCCGTGGCCAGGATCGTCGATTCCGCCCAGATCATCTGGAGCCCGAACCGGGGGTGGTGCGTGATGGCCCCCATCACCGGCGACCCGTGCTCCGATGACGGCGTGATCAGGTCCAGCGTAAAGCACTTCTCAAAGAGCCGCACTCCCGCCGCCTTCTTCAGTTTCTCGACCAGCCCCCGCTGCATCTCCCGCCCGGTCGCATCCCCGTTCGCGTGATAGATCCGCGATGCCGAATGCCCCCCCTCGCGCCCGGGTGAGAGTTGCCCCGCGGCATCCCGGTCAAACACAACCCCCCACTCCATCAGCTCCCGGATCCGCGCTTCCGCTCCCCCCGCGATCATCCGCACCACCGGCTCGTCACACAGCCCCGCACCGCACACAAGCGTGTCTCGCACGTGTGCCTCAATATCATCCCGCC
>JBGANS010000022.1:0-72049 GCA_044222195.1 Phycisphaerales bacterium | reverse complement strand
GGGTGAGGGGAGGGAGGGGAGTGGGGAGTGAATCGGGAATGGAGGGGGATGAGGGGGTGACAAGGTGACCGGGTGACAAGGTGACCGGGTGACAAGGTGAGGGGGTGAACGGGTGAGTCGGGATTGGGTGCGGCGGTGGGGCCGCGGGGGGTTGCGAGACCATGAGTGCAATGTAGTGCGGGGATTGTCGGAGGCAAGGGGGCTGATTTGTGTGGGAGTGACATGACGTTGTCACTTTGGTTGCCGGGAAACCCTTGAGTTGGGTGCGGCTCGTCGTAAATTCACAGATCTGGGTTGCACGTTGGCTAGGACGGCGCGTACTTGATGTTTCGTCGCTCGGGTTGCGGTGGCCCGATCGCGTGCCAGAGCCGGCACTCGGGTGTTTCTGGCCTTGGAACACGGCCGGCACTCGGGGAATGGCGATTACGGGCAGTGTATTTATCGCTTTTTTGCCAAATTCAGGAACATATTCGGTAAATATACGTATACTACTAGAGTCATATGCCGAAGATCTTGGACAATCAGTTAGTTTTGAAGGCCTTGGCCGCGGTGGGCCGGGCGTTGGCTCGGCGGAAACGAGCCGGGCCAATCCGCGTGCTTGTTGCGGGAGGAACAGCGGGAATCCTCGGAGGGCTTTTGAGGCCTGAGCGGACGACGGGGGATTGCGATGTCATGGGGCTGGGCGATGAGAGTGATTGGGGCGACTTGGAGAGGGCGGCCGCGGAGGTGGCGACTCAGCTTGATCTTCCTCCAACGTGGCTGAATCGGGATTGTCAGATGTATGCGTGGTGTCTGCCGGTGGGATGGCAAGGGCGGTGTGAGGAAGTGGATCAGTTCGGACCGCTCGAGGTGTTGCGCGTTTCTCGTATCGACCTCATTGCCGCGAAGGTCATCGGCAGTCCGACGCGGCCGCAGGATCTCGAGGACCTGCGCGACTTGCGGCCGGCGAGAGAAGAGCTTGAGTTCGCGGGACAGAACCTGGATCGCCTGGAGGCGGAACACCTTGACGGAAGGAAGTTTGACCAGGAACGAGCCATCCTCAACGTCTTGAGAGGTCAGCTGTGAACGACCGAGTCGTGAACAACCTGGAGGCGCAGTGGGCCAAGTTGGGCATTGTGTTCAACTGCGCGCCCGCGGCACAAACGCCGGATCTCGAACGCCTTCTTCTGGCGACGGCGCGGCAGGTCGGCGCCAACGCTCGGCTGCTTCCGTTGGTTATCACCTGGCTCGTCGAGTATGGCGGGTTCGTGGCCAAGCACCGGCTCAAGCGATTGATCGCGGCGGAACTCGAAGTCGATGGCCGCGCTGCGCTCGGCCTCATTCTTGAATCGGCGATCGCCCATGGCGGTAGTCGAGAACTCCGCATTGCTGTTGAGGCGTGCACGCCTAGCCCTGTGGCCCGCGCGTTGTTCGACATCCATCGCGGCAACGCGGCCTTGGAAACGATCGCAAAGAACGCGGCCTCTCCGCTGGCCCGCAAGTGGAATCTGTGGGCGCCTGAGGCCGCGCTCAAGCGGGATGCGATCAGGCCTGTGGCGTGGTTGCACGCGGAGAATCCCACGTACACGGATCGGATCATTCGTAAGGGCGACCTCCGTTCGAGCATACTGGAAGTGCTGCGGTGGGAGTCCGGCGGATTCGTACGGTCGGAATCGGAGATGGCACGGTTGAGCGGGGCGACTCGTTCGGCGGTGCGGAAGGCCCTCGCATCTTTGAAGCAGGAGGGGGTCATTGCAATGGTTATGCGGGAGGGGAACACACGCGATCATGGGATTGAGTTGCGGTTGGCGGCGTGACAGACCTTCTCACCCACAATCCGCCCACCACCGCGTTGCCCCGTGTTCATCCACGAAGAAGTACGCCGCCCCCAGGTCGCCGATCATCAGAAGATTCGCATCGAAGTACTGTTCATCGCCGTGCGGGTTCTTTGGCACATTGAGCAGCGGCCATGGATTCCCGAACGGATTCAGCGATCCCAGCGTGCACACGTGAACTCCGGGCAGGTTGGGGTTGCCCTGCTGAAACCGCGGGATGCCGCCAAACTTGCTTCCGCTGATGATGCTCGGGTCATCTTCGCTGGGCCAGTCCGGATAGTCCATCGTCCGGTGTAGCTCGGCCCACGTCGGGGTGACGTCGAGCACCCGCGGCGGATCTGTAACCAGTTCGAGTTTGTCAGAAAGCGAATACCACTCGATCTTCCAAGTGTCCTCTTCTTCAGGTGCGCACTCGTCGAACAGTTGCCCGTTTGTGAATAGAAGCAGCAGGTCTCCGGGCAACCGAATTGGTACCACATCGCGCGAATCGGTGAAACAGAACTGCGCGAGCAGCCCCATCGGTTCTCCCACCCGATCCAGCGGCCATGCTCGCCCGGGCGGTCGGAACGGTCGGCCACCGATCTTGGTCGACGCGGGGTTGCGAGGCTCTCCCTGCCCCCACACGCACACATCGGTCGGAATCGCGCGGTCTTTGGGACGGCCTAGTTCGGCTCGGTGCTGCTCTGTGACGGTCATCTCTCGCGGCCCGTACACCATCTCCGATCGCAGCGCGATGTTGTCAAGCAGCTGCTGTCGCCGCCGATGATCGGGGTACCGTTCAGGGTTTCGGGCAATAGTCCGCTCCGCCCGTGGCCTTTCACGATCGCGAAGTGCGGCGAGCGGCATTTCTTTGGCCCAGAAGTCGGCGTTGAAGCGGGCGTGGATAGGGGGCATGGAAGATAGGGTACCGTGCTCGTCGGTCCGCCACGGATCCTCAAGCCTGGGTGCAGGTGGTCGGCAGTTGCGGGTGAGTGACGACTTGAGGTTCCGTGGCACGATTCGAGGTCCCGGCCACCCGCCTCCGGCTTTCTGGCAGTGCTCGAAAGACCTCACGGCTGAGGGTGTGCGGAATGAGACTGTCGCTTGGTATGCTCTCACTTATGAAGGTCCACGCGAAGACACCTCGTGTCAAAGTGCCCGAGATGTCGTTGGCGCCAGGATTTTCCCACTTGGCGAGTCGGTATAGGGGCGCGTTTGTTGTCGGGACCGGTTCGCTGCTGGCCTTTGAGCAAATTCTTAGGAACTTTGCCGCCGGCGACGAGGGCGAAGTCGTCAAGGTTTCCGCCACGGTGATGTCGCGCGGAGCCGAGACCATTGAGCTAGGCAGTGCGAAAAAGGTGTGCGAGCTTAGAAACCCTAAGGCATCTCCGATTGCCGCGATCACTATGACCGCGGAGTCGGCGCAACGGCGCGCACAAGTGCAACTAGATGGATCCGGTCCTAGTGATCGGGCGGCAGTCCGAGTGTTCGCACAATCGGCGCAGCCAGATGCCGTTTCTGCCTTAGCCGCAGCAGTCGACCGTGAGTGTCTCAACGCAAGAGACAGCCTGAATCACTGGCACAGGCTAAGTGTTGATACAGTGTTTCATTGGATCGCGTCACACGCTAAGGGGATATTCATTGGCTTACTCGTAGCGTGGTTGGTTTTCGCCGCAGGAGCTTTGGCAGTTGCCGCAAAGCAACAGATCGCTCGGCAAAAGGCTTGGGACGATTACATCAGAGTCCATGGTCAACCACCAGCTGCTCCGCCGTCGCCCGGCGAACAAGAGCCGTTGGCCAATACCGCTGCGTTAGACGGCTCTGGACCCAGCCATGGGATTGCCAAGACGGTCGTTGGCGTCCTATTTGGCATTGCGATCGCTTCGTTATGTGTGACGCCGATCGTTGCGTACTCAAAGCTATTTCCGAGGTTACTGCTGACAATTGGCGAGGGCGACACCCGTCGCGACCGATTGGTCAGGACCCGAACATACCTGATACTAACGGTAATCGTGGGAAACATCGTGCTGCCTCTTGCAAAGAGCGGTGCAGCAAAGTTCATCGATCAATTGGGGCGAGTCGCGGTTCCCACGCCGTCTTCCGGGAAGTAAGTTCATGGGTCATACCGAAAGCGCGAGCGCGCCCTTGAGGGGACTCGGGCTAACACGATCCGCGCGGAGGCGTAATAAAGCACATGATTGAGTGCAACGGGACGTAACCCGATTCGCGTCAATGGCCCTTCATCGCCCGAATCCTCTCGGGCAAACTCAGCAGCTTGATGAACCCGCCCGCATCCTTCTGGCTGTAGATTTCCTCGCCCTCGAAGGACACCATCTTCTCCGCGTAGAGCGAGTTGGGGCTGGTGCGTTTGATGGAGGTGGCGCGGCCTTTGAAGAGGCGGACGGTGACTTCGCCGTTCAGGGGTTCGGACATTTTGGCCGCGGCGGCCCAGAGGGATTCGCGGAGGGGAGTGAACCATCGGCCGTCGTAGACGAGTTCGGCGAAGGTGAGGCCGAGGTGTTCGCGGTAGTGGCGGGTTTCGCGGTCGAGGACGAGTTCTTCGAGGGCGCGGAGGGCTTCGGTGATGACGGTGCCGCCGGGGGTTTCGTACAGGCCGCGGGACTTCATTCCGACGCGGCGGTTTTCGACGAGGTCGACGCGACCGACGCCGTGTTTGCCGGCGATGTCGTTGAGTTCCTGGATGATTTTCCAGGCGGGGAGGGGCTTGTTGTTGAGGGCGGTGGGGCGGCCCTTGGCGAAGGTGAGGGAGATGTCTTCGGGGGTGTTGGGGGCCTTGGCGGGGTCGGTGGTGAGCATCCAGGCGTCGTCGGGCGGGGCGTTGGCGGGGTCTTCGATCGTGCCGCCTTCGTGGGAGATGTGCCAGAGGTTGCGGTCGCGGGAGTAGATCTTGGTGGCGGAGGCGGTGGTGGGGATGTTGCGCTGCTTGAGGTAGTCGAGCATGGCGACGCGGCCGGAGAGGGTCCACTTGTCGTGACGCCAGGGGATGATCATTTCGAGGTCGGGTGCGAGGGCGGCCCAGGCGGATTCGAAGCGGACCTGGTCGTTGCCCTTGCCGGTGCAGCCGTGGGAGAGGGCGGTGCATTTTGTGCGGCGGGCGACGTCGACCTGGGCCTTGGCGAGGATGGGGCGGGCGATGGCGGTGCCGAGGAGGTAGCGGCCTTCGTAGATGGCGCCGGCGATCATGGTGGGCATGACGTAGTCGTCGATGAACTCTTGCTTGAGGTCGACGACGTGGCATTCGACGGCGCCGGAGTTCTTGGCTTTCTGTTCGACGCCGGCGAGTTCGTCCGAGCCTTGGCCGACATCGCCTACCACGCAGACGACTTCGGAGCCGGGGATGTTTTCTTTGAGCCAGGGGACGATGCAGGAAGTGTCGAGGCCGCCGGAGTAGGCGAGGGCGATGCGTTTGGGCATGGGTGAACTCGGAGAAAGGGTGAATGGGTGGAGGGGTGAATGGGTGAAAGATCAGGTAACGGGGGCGGGTTTCCTCGGGGCAACTGGCGGGATGGTCCACTTGTGCTTGTGGTGGATCATGCCGACGAGGGTTTTCAGGATGGAGTTGTATTGACGGTATAGATCGGCAACGGTGTCGCGAGGTGCGTACTTGCACTTCACAACATACTCAAGCCATGTCTGGGTTTCAGCGGCTTCAGATTCAGCGTCGGAGAGCTTGCTCACGAAGGCTGCATCGTAGCGACGCTTGCGCCACGCCTCGGAGATGTTGGCGCACACAGAGCGTGATGAACGGCGAATCTGATCGGTGAGTGAATACGTCTCTTCACGAGGGAGTTTCTTGGTCAGCTCAAAGATCTGCATCGACGCTTCAAAGGCTCTCTGATACACCTCAAGCTGTCGATGAGTCGTTAATCGCTCAGGCATCGGGCTGCTCCTGCCCACCTCTTCACCCATTCACCCCTCCACCCATCCACCCATTCTCAGACCCCTCCCAGCATATGGAGGAGCAGGGCATTTTGGACGTGCATGCGGTTTTCGGCTTGGTCGTAGACGATGGATGTGGGGGCGTCGATGACGGCGTCGGTGACTTCGGCGCCTCGGTGGGCGGGGAGACAGTGCATGAAGAAGGGGTCTGAACCGGCGCCGTTGGCGGCTTGTTCCATGAGCTTCTCGTCGACGCGGAACTTGGCGAAGGCGCCCATGCGTTTGACCTTCTCGGCTTCATCGCCCATGGAGACCCAGGTGTCGGTGTAGACGGCCTGGGCGCCTTTGACGGCGCTGGGGTCGTGGGAGATGGTGATGGCGGCGCCGGAGGATCCGGCCATGGCTCGGGCCTCGTCGAGGACGGCGGGCTCGGGCTGATAGCCCTTGGGGCAGATGACGGTCATGTGGAGACCGAGTTTGGCCGCGCCGTGCATGAGTGAGGCGCAGACGTTGTTGCCGTCGCCGATGTAGGCGAGTTTGAAGCCGCGGAGTTTGGCGAGGCCGGACTTCACGCCTTGCTTGCCGCCGAGTTTTTCGCAGAGGGTGAAGTAGTCGGCGAGGGCCTGGCAGGGGTGGAAGGAGTCGGAGAGGGCGTTGATGACGGGGACGTCACAGTTGGCGGCGAGCTCTTCGAGGACATCCTGGGAGAAGACGCGGGCGACGACGGCGTCGACCCAGCGTTCGAGGTTTCGGCCGTAGTCCTTGACGGCTTCGCGGGCGCCGACACGTTCCTTGGAGTGGTCGAAGAAGATGGTCTTGGCGCCCATCTTGCCGGGGCCGACTTCGAAGGTGACGCGGGTGCGGAGGGAGGGTTTTTCGAAGAGCAGGATGATGGTCTTGCCGTCGAGGGCGCGGCGGAAGGGGGAAATATCGCGCTTGGTGGTGGCGGCGGTGAGGAAGAGTTCCTCGATGTGCGCGGCGTCGAGGGAGGCGAGGGTGAGGAGGTCGGAGTTTTTGAGGGAAGGGGACGAGGTCATGGTTGGCATTGATTCGAATCCGGAGTTGTGCGAGACAGCTGTTACGTGAAATGAGGGGCGGAGTTCCGCGAGGGGAGGACCTGGGTGCCGACTTCTTCGCCGCGGGCGAGGCGGATGAGGTCTTCGGGGTTGTTCCAGGAAGCGATGGTGGTGGGGACGTTGGCGGCCTCTGCAGCGGCGAGCGCGGCCTTGGCCTTGGGGATCATGCCGCCGGAGATGGTGTGGTTGGCGATGAGGCGGTCGATGGCGGCGGCGTCGACCTGGGGGATGAGTTGCTTGCTCGAGTCGAGGATGCCGGGGACGTCGGTCAGGAGGACGACGTTGCGTGCGTGCATGATGCGGGCGATGCCAGAAGCGGCGTCGTCGGCGTTGATGTTGAGGCCTTGGCCGCGGGCGTCGAGGCCGACGGTGGCGATGACGGGGAGGTAGTTGGCGTTGAGAAGCGTGTGGAGGAGATGGCCGGTGCCGGGGTTTGTGGAAGGGATGCGGCCGACCTGGCCGAGATCGAGGTCGGTGTTTTGTTCGCAGTTGATGGAGCCGACGCCGTCGCCGAGGGTGAGGCCGACGGCGGGGAGGCCGCCTCTCGTCGCTAGTTGTATCGCGGCGACGAGGGCCTTGTTGACGCGGCCGGCGAGGACGGCGGTGATCTCGGGCATGAGATCGGGGGGCGTGATGCGGAGGCCTTCGCGGCGTTCGGACTTGATGTTGAGTCGGTCGAGGTGATGGTCGACGGCGCGGCCGCCGCCGTGGATGAGGATGAGTTGGCCGCGGAGGATGGAGTGGGCTTGCTGGAGGGCGAGCCAGAGCGCGGATTGAGAGAAGGGGTCATCAACTCCTGCGCCGCCGATCTTGATGATGAGGGGGTTGGAGATCATGGGAGCACGTTGCCTTGAAGAAGTCGTCCGCCCTCCGGGCGGTGAAGACAAAGGTCGGTGACCAAGGGCGCCGCTCGCGCCGCGAGCAAGCCCCTGGCAACGAACGTACGCCCTGCGGGCGACAAAGCGAAAGAGGTGTTAGACCGGGAAAGCACGCTGTGGGTGGTTCGAGGTGTCCGCTCCCTGACGGTCGCGGTTCCGATGGGTGGGGGAGTCATGACAGTTTTGCGCCGTTGAGGGCGGTGGTTTCGGGGTAGTTGAAGACGAGGTTGAAGCACTGGACGGCCTGGCCGGCGGCGCCCTTGATGAGGTTGTCGATGGCGGAGACGACGATGAGGTGGCGATTGGTTTCGTCGAGGGCCCAGGCGATGTCACAGAAGTTGGTGTGCTCGACGGCGGCGATCGAGGGCCAGCCTAGTCTTTCGGAATGGAGCAGGCGGATGAAGGGCTCGGAGGCGTACGCGTTGTTCAGCGTCTCGGCGATGCGGGCGGCGTGCCAGCCTTCGGCGAGTTCGATGTGAATGGTGGAGAGAATGCCGCGGGGGAATGGGCCGAGGTGGGGCGTGAAGACGACGGGTGTGCCGGAGTGGATGTCGATTTCGGGGTTGTGGCGGTGCTTGAGGACGTTGTAGGGCTGGAGGGAGACTTCGCAGAAGAGAGACTTGGTCACGGGAGAGCGGCCGGCGCCGGAAACGCCGCTGGTGGAGTCGACGATCACGCGGCGTGTTTTGCTGATAGCGCCGGCGCGGGCGAGAGGGGCGAGGGGGAGAATGGCGGATGTGGGGTAGCAACCGGGAACGGCGATGAGACTCGACTTTGCAATCCGGGCGCGGTTGAGCTCGGGCAGGCCGTAGACGGCGAGCTTGAGGAGGTCGGGGTGTTCGTGCTCGAAGCCGTAGAACTTTGGGTAGAGGTTGGCGGGAAGGCGGAAAGCGCCGGAGAGGTCGAGGATCTTTGGGGCGCGGGGGAGGCTGCGGAGGTCCTGGGCCCAATGGATGCTGGCCTCGTGCGGCGTGGCGAGGAAGACGGCCTCGGCACCGGAGTCTCGGATGGCGGCGAGATCGGCGGGGCGGACTTCGAGGTCGATGCGGCCGCGGAGGTGGGGGTGGAGGTCGGAGATTCTGGTGGGTTTGTCAGACTTGCCGGAGCCGAAGAGCCCGACGATGTCGGCGTGTGGGTGGTTGAGGAGGATGGAGATGAGCTCGCCGCCGGAATAGCCAGCGGCGCCGATAATGGCGACTTTGGTGGTGGTGGTCATGATCAGTTCAGGCCGGCGAGTTGTTTGAAGCGGGAGAGTATCTTGCCCGCGTCGCGGGTGGAACGTGTGGCGATGAAGACGGTGTCGTCGCCGGCGATGGTGCCGAGGATGGGTTTGATGGAGGCGCGATCGATTTCGAGAGCGAGGAGTGGGGCGCGGCCGGGACCTGTGTGGAGGACGGCGAGGTTGCCGCCGGTGGAGGCGCTGAGGAGGAACTCGCGGAGGGCGCGTTCGAGGCCGCGGGACGGCTCGGGCGAAGCCCCGTTGGTGGATGCGCCGAGGGAGTAGCCGGCGGGGCCTTTGACGATGGCGAGTTCGTGGAGGTCTCGTGAGAGTGTGGCCTGGGTGACGTCGAGGCCGCGTTTCTTGAGAAGGGCGGCGAGGGCGTCCTGGTTGGCGACACCGCCCCGGGCAACGAGATCGAGGATGAGCTGGTGGCGTCGGGGCTTGGCGGTCATTGCATGATTATGCAACGGATGAATAGAATGTCAAGGGACGGAGGGACGGAGGGACGGAGGGACGGAGGGACGGAGGGACGGAGGGACGGAGGGACGGAGGGAGCGGGGAGAAGCGGGCTTATTTGAAGCCGCTGAAGTCGAAGCCGTCCTGGGTGAGGTAGAGGCCGGCGGCGCAGATCGCGAACGTCAGCAGGACGCTGACGACAGTTCCGAGCCAGGGCTTGAGCTTGCGGATGGGCGGGGCCAGGGTGAGAACGGGGGAGGCGACAGCGGCCGCGGCGACCGCGAGCGACCAGTCGGTCTTGGCCCAGGGGTCGGTGAACCCGCGGCCGACGACGAGCAGGCCGAGCATGACCTGGAGGTAAACCGGGATGGCGCCGGATACGGCGGGGATCTGGGGTCGGAGCCAGCCGACGAGAACGAAGACGCCCATGGATGCGGCGAGAGCGCCCGAGAGTTGAGCGAGGGCGGAGTTGTGGGATTGCAGGAGGATCAGGCTGTTGCCTACAGCGGCGGCCCAGAGCATGAGGGGGATGCGGGCGCCCTGGGGTTTGTGGGCGGCGGTGTGAATGGAGGTCCACTGAATGAGGCCGACGGCGGTGGCGACGGCGGCGTAGGGCCATGTGGCCCGCCAATCGGCGGTGAGAGCGGCGCGGAAGAAGAGGCAGCTTGTGCCTGCGGTGAGGAGGATGGAGACGGGGAGGCGGGCGCCGATGGCCTTCTTGTAGGTCAGTCCCGCGATGATCAGGGCCGTGATGAGAGCGACATGGGGGTGGAGTGATCCGCCGCCAGGTGGAAGCAGCCCGTGCCACCCGCGGATCAGGATGTCGGCGAGGGCAAAGCCGATGCCGGTGCCGAGTGCGCTGCCCCACGCGCCGTTGGGTGTGCCGGATCGCTTCCACGGCTGCCACGACGCGAGGATGAAGACGAGCGTGATGACGGCGGGCGGGAGAACGCCGTAGAGCAGGGCTTGCTTGGGGTCCATGTGCGGTCCTTGCACGTGAGTGCGGCCGCGGAGGGGGGACCTCCGCGGCCGCGTGCTGGTGTCGAAGAGATCGACGATTACTTCTTGCCGGCTTCAATCGCGACGGTCACGCGGACGTCGTTGCCGAGCATGCCGTCTCCGTACTTGACGCCGAAGTCCATGCGGTTAATCGTGAAGGTGGACTCAAAGCCGACGATTTCGTTGCCGGCCATGGGGTTCTTTCCGGAGCCGGTCTTCTCGAGCTTGATGGTGAGGGGCTTGGTGACGCCACGAAGGGTGAAGTCGCCGGCGACGTCGAAGGAGTTGTCCCCGGTCTTCTTGAAGGACTTGCTCTTGAAGGTGGCCTTGGGGAACTCGGAGGCGGAGAAGAAGTCGGCGCTCTTGAGGTGTCCGTCGCGCTTGGCGTCGCCGGTGCTGACGCTGGCGGTGTCGACCTCGATGGTCATGGAGCTGGCCTCGGGCGCGGCCTCGTCGAAGCTGATGGTGCCGGAGATCTTGTGGAAGGCACCGTAGGCGTAGCTGGTGTTGAGGTGCTTGCAGCGGAAGGTGACGAAGGAGTGGACGCCGTCGACGGCGTATGCGGCGGGCGCGGCCGATGGCGCGGGCGTCTCGCTGCGGGGGGCGAGGGCCACGGCTCCGAAGAGGGATCCGACGGCGACTGCACTGATGAGGGCCTTCTTGAGCATGTGACTGGTTCCTTGATCTGCTGTGCGCCCGGCCGCGGCGGGGCGATGTGGCTTGTGAATGCCCGGGCGCGGCGTTCCGGGCGTAGGGATTTCGGTCCGATAGCCGAAACCTGTTTCAACAGATAATAGGCGGCGTCGCGCGTGGGAAGTAAACCGGTTATCGGCCCGGAGCCAAGGGGGCCCCGGGGCCGACGGGTCCAGTAAGCACCAGCTTCGTGTGTAACCCGCGGCGGAGGCTCAAGTTAGGGGGCCTTTGACCGATAGTGGACCCGAGAATCCGTCCCCATTGCCAGAGGTCGTCCGCGCTGATGCAGAGCACGCCATCACAGATCCCGGCAGTCAAAGGCGGTCCGCCGCGCTACTTGCACCGAGGCGAGTCGATGGTGGCGTCGACCGGCCTGGCGGTGGCGGCGATTCTGCTGATGGCGATCGCGGGAGGGGGCACGTGGACGATCTATGCCCAGCGTGAATCGGCGCGGGAAGACCTGAAAGCGAGCGTTGAAAGCGCTGGGCGAATGCTTGCCGCGAGCGCTGAGCCGCTGCTGTCGGCGGGGAACATCAACGCGGTGAAGATGCTGATGCAGACGGCGGCGTCGGATAACGGGTTCCGCCGTTGCCGGCTGGTGCGGCCGGATGGGCTCGCGCTGGCGGATGCGGTGCCGCCGAAGGTCAGCGTCCGGACGAAGGGGGCGGAGCTTCCGAAGGCGGAGCCGATTCCTTCAGATGAGCTGGTGAATCCAAAGCTGATCAACGCGAGCTTTGCGGTGATTGGCGGCGAGGGGGAGTTGAAGCTGGAGCTTTCGCGCGAGGTGGTGTATCCGCGCTGGACGGGTTGGGAGGCGATGTCGGGTCTTGGGGTGGCAGGAGGGCTGGGCTTTGGCGCGCTGCTGTGGGTGTACCGGCGCCTGAAGCGGAGGCTCCGCGGGATCGGAGCGATCGGCGAAGCGCTCAAGGCGATGGAGCAGGGAGAGAACTCGCCCGCGGCGCTCGAGGTGAGCACGAAGTTCGGGACCGAGGCCAAAGCGTGGAACCAGCTCCTGAGCGAGCGAGAGCAGCTTCGCAAGCAGGTATCAGGGGACAAGGCGAGAGAGACGCTGGGGGCGCGCGGGGACGTCAAGGCGGACCTGGCGTACGCGTGCGATGCGCTGTGGCAGGGCATGGTGATGGTGGACGACCGCCTGAACGTGCGGTACGCGAACGGTGCCGCGGCGATTTTCATGCGGGCGAAGAGGGACTCGATGACGGGCTCGTCGATCGAGGAGTTCGTCAAGGACGACGAGCTGAGGAAGGCGATCCGTGGCGTGGCGACGGGGACGGTTCGTCACCGGACGACGATCGAACTCAAGCGGAGCGACGCCGAGGGCGGCGGCGTCCTGCGGTACAACATCCGGCCGGTGCGGAAGGAAGACACGAGCGCTTCGGTCGTGATCATGATCGAGGATGTGACGCAGCAGCGGGTGGCGGACGAAGCGCGGAACTCGTTTGTTGCGCAGGCGACGCACGAACTGCGGACGCCGCTGACCAATATCCGGCTGTACGTCGAGCAGGCGATCGAGGTCGGCGACAGCGACCCGGCGATGAGGGTGAAGTGCCTGGATGTGATCAACAGCGAGAGTCGGCGTCTGGAGCGGATCGTCGGGGACATGCTGAGCGTGTCGGAGATCGAGGCGGGCTCGTTCAAGCTGCGGGCGGGCGATGTGCGGCTCGAGACGCTGCTGGAGGAGCTGAAGGCGGACTTTGCCTCGCTCGCGAAAGACAAGAAGCTGACGCTGAACTTTGACCTGCCGCCCAAGCTGCCGGCGATCAAAGGCGACCGGGACAAGATCACGCTGGCGCTGCACAACCTGGTGGGAAATGCACTCAAGTACACCCCGGAGGGGGGGACCGTCGGCGTCAAGGTGGTGGCCGATGCTCAACAGTTTTGCGTTGAGGTCTCGGACACAGGGATCGGCATCAGCCCTGAAGAGACGGAGCTGATTTTCGAGAAGTTCTATCGGGCCAAGGACAAGCGGATCGACGGGATCACGGGGACGGGGCTGGGTTTGGCGCTGGCGCGCGAGGTCGTGCGGCTCCACGGCGGGGACATTTCCGTGCGGTCCGAGCTGAACAAGGGCAGCACGTTCACGCTGAGCATCCCGGTGATGCAGGATGCGGCGTAAGGGGGCTGCATGGAGTTCGTCGAGCAAACCAAGGGCGCGGTGCGGGTGATCAAGCCGCGTGGCCCGTTGGTGGCCGCGGATGCCGAGCAGTTCAAGAAGCGAGCGACGGAAGCGGCGGCGGCGTGCCTGGGGCGGCTGGTGGTGGACGCCTCGGCGATTGCCTATGTCGACAGCCGCGGGCTCGAGGTGATCGCGGACCTGAGTGAGGAGCTGACGCAGAGCGGGCTGAGCCTGAAGCTGTGCGGGACGAATGAAACGGTGAGGGAAGTTCTGGAACTGACGGAACTGGCTGGGGCGGTGGAGCACTATTCGGATGTGAACTCGGCGGTGAGAAGCTTCCTGTAGGGGGTAAAGGTGCCGGGAGTGACGCCCAATCCACAGAAGCCGGGGGAAGGGGAGACACCCGCGCCGAAGCCTGCCGGGACGGGAGTGGGCGGTGGACGTCCGCTGCGCGTCGGGGAAGTGCTGGTCCAGGAAGGGCTGCTGTCGGAGGAGCAACTCAAGCGGGCGCTGGCGCAGCAGAAGGCGTCGGGGCGAATGCTCGGGGAGATGCTCGTCGATCAGGGGGTCATTTCAAACAACGTGTTGGTGCGGGCGCTGGCGAAAGTGCTGAACATTCGCGGGTGCCAGTTGCGGCACGGCCTCATCGATCCGGCGCTGGTGAAGCACGTGGGGGAGGAGGAGTCGACCCGGCTGAAGGCTATTCCGATGTTCAAGGTCCACGGCGTGATGACCGTGGCGATGGCCGAGCCTCAGTCGCTGCCGAGCATCGATCGGTTGAAGGCCATCACGGGGTGCCGGATACGACCGGTGCTCGCGCTCGAGGCGAACATTCTCGAGTACATCAAGAAGTACGCAACGGGTGATGTGGATGTGGACGAGTTTTTGACGTCGCTGGCCGAGAGCGATGTCGAGGTTGTTGAACGCGAGAGCGTCGACGATGGGCCGACGACGGACCTGGACCGGATGGTGGCGGGGAGCCCGATCGTCAACCTGGTCAACGTGGCGCTGCTGACGGCGGTGCGGGAGGGTGCGTCGGATATCCACATTGAACCCGACAAGAAGGGGACGCGGATCCGTTACCGCAAAGACGGCGTGCTGCGCGACCTGATGAAGCCGCCGCCGGGGATGCACGCGGCGATCGTGTCGCGTGTGAAGGTCATCGGGAAGATGGATATCGCGGAGAAGCGGCTGCCGCAGGGCGGGCGCGTGCGGATCGTCGCCGAGGGGCGGGAGATCGACCTTCGCGTGTCGAGCCTGCCCACGCTGCTGGGCGAGAAGCTGGTGATGCGGATCCTGGACAAACAGAATCTGAAAGTGCGGATGGAGGACCTGGGGATGCGGGCGGAGGTGCTCGCCACGTTCAAGGGAATCCTGGAACGGCCGCACGGGCTGGTGCTGGTGACGGGGCCGACGGGGAGCGGGAAGACGACGACGCTGTATTCAGCGCTGGACCTGCTGCGCAGCCCGGAGGTCAACATCGTGACGGTCGAGGACCCGGTGGAGTATCAACTCGACCTGGTGAACCAGATCCAGATCAACGACCAGATCGGGCTTTCGTTCGCGACTTCGTTGAGGAGCATTCTGCGGCAGGACCCGGACATCATCATGGTGGGCGAGATCCGGGATGAAGAAACGGCACGCGTGGCGGTTCAGGCGGCGCTGACCGGACACCAGGTGCTGGCGACGCTGCACACGAACGACGCACCCGGGGCGGTGGCGCGCCTCGTGGACATGGGGATCGAGCCGTATCTCCTGTCGCCGGCGATCCAGGGTGTGGTGGCGCAGCGGCTGGTGCGGACGGTCTGTCCGAGCTGCGAGACGAAGTACCACCCAAGCCCGGAAACGCTGGCGGATGCGGGGTTGAAGGGCAACGAGCACATGGGGCGACCGTTCCGGAAGGGAGCGGGGTGCCAGCAGTGTCACGACAGTGGATTCCAGGGACGGCTCGGTGTGTACGAGGTGATGCAGGTGACGCCGGCGCTTCGACGGATGGTGCACGAGGGCGCGGCGGCGCACGAGCTTCGCGAGGCGATGCGGAAGGGCGGGGCGAAGACGCTGCGGGATGAGGGCGTTCTGCTGGCGCTGGCCGGTAAGACGAGCCTCGAAGAGGTGCTGATGGTCACGCACAGCGATGGGGACGGTGAGCGTGCCCAGGAGGCGCGGGAGCGGGCGGCGGGCCAGGGGCACGGCCCGGTTGAGCTGGAGAAAGCGGCATGAAGTTCAGCTACCGGGCGTTCGACAAGGCTGGGAAGGCCAGGTCGGAAACGATCGAAGCGGCTTCCGCCGCGGAAGCGACCGAAGCGCTCCGCCGTCAGGGGTTCTTCGTTTCTGAAATCGGGCCGGCGAGCGAGGCCGCGGCGGCGGGAGCGAGGAGGTCGCCGGCGGGCGGAGCGAAGAGCGGGGCGAGCAATATCCGGGGCGGGACGAAGCACCTGTCGTCGTTCCTGCGCCAGCTTTCGGTGCTGGTGAAGACAGGGACGCCGCTGGTGGACGCGATGCAGGCGCTGGAAAAGCAGACGACGGATCAGAGGTGGCTGTCTGTGGTGATGGGGGTGCGGGGACGAGTGGAGGAAGGGCAGACGCTTTCGGAAGCGCTGGCGGCGTATCCGAGGTCGTTTGACTCGGTCAGCCGGAGCCTGGTCCGGGCCGGGGAGTCGGGCGGCAATCTCGGGGACATGTTGACGCGCCTGGCGGAACTGAAGCGGAAGCAACTGAAGATCAAGCAGCAGCTGATCGGGGCGATGGTGTATCCGTGCGTGCTGGTGATGGTGTCGATCGGCGTGACGCTGACGATGATGCTGTTTGTGATGCCGCGGTTCTCAGGGTTGTTCAAAACGCTGGATGTCCCGTTGCCGCCGACGACGAAGTTCCTGATGTCGGCGTCGGGGTTCATGCTGCAATACTGGTGGGCGGTCCTGGTGGGCGCTGCGATAGTGGTGGGCAGCGTGTGGGCCTGGGTGCGGACGCCCTCGGGACGATTCGTGCTGGACGGGCTGGTGCTGAAGCTTCCGCAGGCGGGCAGGCTGGTTCGGGGCCTGGGCACGGCGCGGTTCGCGCGGCTGATGGGCGTGCTTTTGGAGAGCCGGGTGCCGATGCTCGAGTGCCTGGAGCTGACGCGGGATGCGAGCCCGAATCTGCACTACGCAGCGCTGCTGACCAAGGCGTCGGAGGCGCTGCAGCGTGGGGAGCCGCTGTCGTCGGCGATCGGAACGGGGGGCATCATCAACGCGTCGGTGTGCGAGGCGCTCAAGAGCGGAGAGCGGACGGGGCAGGTGGGGCCTGTGCTGTCCAACATGGCGGACTTTATCGAAGAGCAGAACGAGGTCGTGATCAAGTCGGTGACGAGCCTGATCGAGCCGCTGATCCTGATCACGTTGGGCGTGGTGGTGGGCGTGATGGCCACGAGCATGTTCCTGCCGCTCTTTGACCTGACGGCGTCCGCCGGCGGTGGCGGGGGAGGGGGGGCGCCATGAAGATCGGATTGAGCAGGCGGACGGCAATCGGGCTGGATGTCGGAGCACGATGGGTGTGCGCCGTTCAACTGGCGAGCGGGGGGGGAGCGTGGCGTGTCGAGGCGGCGGTGAAAGTCGCCCGCTCGGGTGCCGGCGGCGGGGAAAGCGGATCGACGCTCGCGGGTGTGCCGGCGGAGCCGGAGATGGCGAGAGTGTGGGAGATTCTGGGACGACAGGGGTTTACCGGGCGCCGGGTGGTGTTGGTCGCGCCGGAATCGGCGGTGTTCAGTTCGACCCTGGAACTCCCGCCGCGAAGCTCCGGCGCGCCCGTGGACGAACTGGCTCGCGCGGAGATCGCGAGGTCGGTGAAGAAAGAAGTGTCGGAAATCGAGGTGGCGAGTTGGGATGTGCCGCGGCCGCCGCGGTCGGGCGAGGGCACACACCTGCTGGCGGTTGGGATGTCGCACGCGGATTCGGAGCGGATCCTGGACGTCGTGGAGGGAGAAGGGCGGTGCGTTGTGGAGGCGCTGGACTGCCGGTGCTGCGCGATGGCGAGAGCGTGCGAAGGGTTGGTGGCGAGTGCAGGGGGTAGCAGCGGGGTGACGGCGATCGTGGATGTGGGGGATTCGGCGGTGTCGATTGCGGTGATGCATTCGGGCGTGGTGGTGTACGACCGTGTGGTGCGGGATGCGGGGTTGGATCGGCTCCGAGAGATGGTCGGACATGGGCTGGGCGTGGGAGGCGGGGTGAAGTCTGAAGCGGAGGCGGGTGGCGTGGAGCTGGTGATGGAGTCGCTGGCGGGAAGTGCGGAGGTGCCCGAGCACACGGCGGCGATGGCGAAGGGAGTGGTGGACGAATATGTGGCGGAGGTGGTTCAGGAACTGAGGAGCGTGCTGGCGTACTCGATTCATCGATATCCGGGCTCGATCGGGCCGGTGCTGATGGTGGGTCCTGGGGCCGGGCTCTTGGAGCTGGGGATACGGATCCGGAGGGACCTGGACCTGGAGGCGCGGGTGGCGACGCTGGGGGATGTTGCCGAGCGCGGCGGTGGCGGAGAGAGAGTCATGGGAGATGCTGCGATGACGGTGGCGGCGGGGCTGGCGATGAGGTTGGGCGCTGTGATGAGGAGGGCGGCATGAGCGCTGCCGGTGGTATGAACACGGGCGCGGTGATTGGGCCGCCTGTTGGCGTGGCGGTGGTGAATCTGGTTCCGGCCGCGCGGGTCCGGGCCAGGAAGAACGCGGCCCGGGTCGCACTGTGGGCGTGGATCGTGCCAGTGTGCTGCGGGATGCTGGTCGCGGCGTACGTGGTGCAACGGCTTGGCGGAACGGCTGAGGTGGCGGCGGTTCGTGAGGCGATGGAGGACGTCAAGGCGAAGATCAAGGAGAACGAGCTTCGCGTGGCGCGGCAAGCCCGGGAACTTCAGGATGCGGGCGCGGTGCTACGGGCCAACCGAGCTGTTGGCGAGCAGCCGGATTGGAGCCTGCTGTTGGCGCTGGTGACGGACCGGCTCGGCAACGATGCGGCGCTGACGTCGCTCCGGCTTGAACCTGTCGCGGTCGAACCAGCGCCGGGGAAAGCGGGCAAGGATGGAGGCGGGGGCGTGGCGGGGGGCAGTGGCGGTGGAAGACCGGAACGGCTGGCGTTGACGATCAAAGGCGTGGCGAAGTCGCAGGGGGCGGCGTCTCGTTTTGTGCTCGAGCTGGAGAAGTCGCCGGCGTTCGACAAGGTGAGCCTGGTGGAGACCAAGCGGAGCATCGCGCCGGGGGATTCGGCGGAAACCATCACGTTCCAGATCGCGTGCGAGTTGCTGGACCCGGGGGCGGGCGGTGGCGGGAGTGCCGGTGCGACCGCGGGCGTGGGAACTGGGGCGAGTTCCGGTGAAGGAGGGAGCAAGTGAGAGTGCCCAAGTTCATGACGTCCCTGCCGCTGTGGCAGGTGGACGCGGCGGGTGCGGCGATCGTGTGCATCGCGGCGGGGGCGTGGTACTTCGCGGGCGTCGAGCCGCTCGGCCGGGTGAGGGCCGAGCAGGAAACGATGCAGACGGAACTGGCGGCTCAGCGGGAGCTGTCGCACGCGAAAGCCAAGCAGGCCGCGAAGCAGGATCAGAGCCTGAAGAAGCTGCGGGAACAGATCGGGTCGTCCAACGTGCATTTGCAAAGGGTCGATGCGATGAACGCACGGGTCTCGGCACTCACCACGGCCGCGGGTGAGGCGAATCTGCGCGTGGACGAGATCAAGCCGTCGTCGCCGACGATGCGGCCGCGGTTTACTGTGGTGCCGATCCGGATTTCCGGGGGCGGCGATTATGGGGCGGTGATGGCCTTTTTCGGCGCGCTGCGGAGTCGGTTCGAGGACACGGGTGTGTCGGGATTCTCGCTGGACCGCGTGGAGGCGAGCGCGGAGAGCAAGGGCGGAGATGCAGAGGAACTCCGGTTTGTGTTGGACCTTGTGTGGTATGCGGCCCCGACTCAGGCGGGGTCCAAGAAATAATCTGGCGATTGTGGCATCGTGGGGTGTCAAATTGTCCTGTTGATTTGTGAAACTGACCAAACAGCGCAAGATGTACGCCGCGTTTCTCGGACTCGCGGCTGTGGCGTTTGTAGCGGACCGGCTAATGTTCCAGCCGGCCGGGGCCGGGGCTGCGCAGGTCCCGGTCGAGGCGGTCCGAACCGACGCTCACTCGTCGGCGGGTGCTCCGGTGGGTGAACCGGCGACAACTGACAAGCTGGCCGAGGTCCCGAGCCTCGCGGCGAAGCTCCAGGAAGCGGCGCCGGGCGAGAAGCCCGATCGGGACCCTTTCCTGGCACCCTGGCAAGGGGCCCAGCCAACCTCCAAGGGAAAGTCGCGTGACGGGGCCGCCGTCCCGGGCACGCCGGGAGACTTTGCCGCGGCGCACGAGTTGAAGGCGGTCTACCGGCTGAACGACGACATCATGGTCGCGACGATCGGGAAGTCCAAGGTGCAGGTGGGTGACGTGGTTGATGGCTGGACCCTGGTGGCGATTGAGAAAAACTCGGTGGTCCTGGAGCGTGGCGGCGGGGGCTCGATAGTCACGCTGGAACTCAAGGGAACGGTGAAGGTCAATAACCAGTTGATTCCGCGCCGTCCGGATAATGACCATCCTGCATTGAGATAATCGGCGATTGAAGTCCGGAATCTCCGGGGTCGATACGACGGATGAAGGGTTGAGTGGGAGCGACCACGAACCATCCAGGGAGTATCGACATGCGGGCTATTCATCGGCGTGCGTTCAGCTTGATCGAGTTGGTGATCGTGGTCGTGATCATCGGCATCATCGCCGCGATTGCGATCCCGCGGATGAGCCGTGGCGCGACGGGCGCGGCGGAGAACTCGCTGAAAGCCAACCTGGCCCTGATCCGGAACGCGATCGAGCTGTTCCAGACGGAGAACGCCGGCGTTTATCCGGCTGTGGGCGGCCTGGCCGAGGCGCTGACCGGGTTTTCTGACGGGGCGGGCGGAACCAAGCCGTACGCCGCGACCCGGCCCAACGGATACGCCTACGGCCCGTACCTGCGGGAGATCCCGAAGCTGGGTATCGGGGCGAACAAGGACTTCAACACGTTCGGCGGCACCGCCGCGGCCGGGACGGCCTGGGTCTACGCGAGCAATGAAGTGAAGGCGAACACGGGGAATGCGACGTACGACGCCTGGTGATCGGCGGCGGAAGCACGACATGACTCTTGAGCGAGCACGGTGCGGGTTCACACTGATTGAACTCGTGATCGTGCTCGCGATCATTTCGCTGGTCGCGGGCATTGCGGCGCCGAGGTATGCGTCGGCGGGGGCGAGGTACCGGCTCAAGGCCGCGGCGCGGCGGGTGGCGGGGGACATCGAGATCGCGCAGAAGCTGGCGCGAGCGCGAAGTTCGGCGATAACCGTTTCGTTCAAGGACGCGTCGAGCGGGTACTACCGCATCCTGGATGCGTCGGGCGTGGTCCCGGGCATGGAAAGTGTTGTGACGTTGACGGCGGACCCGTACCGGGTGTCGATCACGAAGGCGGACTTCGGAGCGGGGACGCAGGACCTGATCGTGGACGGGTATGGTGTGAGCACGGGCGGGGGGGTCACGCTTTCGTGTCAGCGTTGGTCCGCCGGCGTAAGTGTCGATGGCGCGACGGGCGCTCTGACGATCACGGGCCCCTAGGAGTGCGCAGGTGAGACACGTGCGTGGCACATCTTCGCACCTCCGGCACGGGTTCACACTCGTTGAGACGGTGCTCAGCCTGGCGGTGGTCTCGATCCTGCTTGGCGCGATGGGGTCACTGGTGGTGGTCGCCTCCAAGTCGCTGCCCGATCGCGGCCGGGCCACGACGGATGTACGAACGGCGGCCGGCGGCCTCGAGCGATTGAGCGCGGAGCTCGGGTATGCCGTCACACTTGTGGACGCGACCAGGAAGTACGCGGAGTTCACCGTCGCCGATCGGAACGGAGACGGCGCTCCGGAGACGGTGCGTTACGAATGGACCGGCAAAGTCGGGGACCCGCTGACCCGGCAGTACAACGGTGGTACACCGAGCGTCGTCGTACCATCGGTTCAGGCGTTTACTCTTGATTTCACGGTTGTCTCCACGAGTTCGAGTCTGCCGAGTACGACCGGGTCGGTGCCGGAGTCTCTCCTCGCGAGCGCATCGCCTGTCCTGGTGCTGCTCAGCCAGACCGCCGACTCGAGCAAACCCTTTGGCCAGGCATTCATTCCGACCCTTGGCGCCACCGCTCGAAGCTGGAAGGTGACGAGGGCTCGGTTCCCGAGTTCGCGCGTGGCCGGGGGAGGCATCACGTCTGTGCAACTCCGCACGACGGACGGGCTTGGCCAGCCGACGAGTACGATTCTTGCTTCAACGCAGGTCGCTCAGGCGGCCCTGCCGGCATCTCAATCAACGACCGATGTGGTGTTTACAGATTGTCCGCCGCTGGCACCGGGCCAGGAGATTGTACTTGTGTTCGAGTGCGTGTCCGGATGCCCGTCGATCCGCGTGGGCGAGGCCACGTTGTCGCTGGCTGCGGGCGAGCCGTTGTGGACTTTCAGCAGCGGGTCGTGGAGCAGCAGCACGCTGAAGGTCATTCCGTTTGAGATATACGGCACGGCGAGCACGGATGTGCCGGCGAGCGCGGCGACGAAGCGGTTGACGGCGGCCACGATCACGCTCAGGGCGGGAAACGCCCAGCAGATGCGGGTCGCGGTGCGGATTCCGAACGAGCCGGAGGTGAAGTGATGAGGCCGGCTGCCTTTCACCCGGGTTTGAGGGGGGTGCGACGGCGTGGTTTCACCATGGTGGAGGCGGTGACCGCGACGATTGTGCTGGGGCTGCTGTCGGGGGCGGTTCTGAGCTCGGTGAGCGCGGCGGCGACAGCGCGGCAACTGAGTTCGGACCGGATGATCGGTCGGATGCTGGCCGAGGAACTGCTGGCGGAAATCCTGGACCAGGCGTATGCGGAGCCTTCGAACCCTTCCGCGGCGCTGGGGCCGGACGGCGTGGAGGCGAACGGGTCGAGCCACCAGGCCTTTGACGATGTGGATGATTACAACGGCCTGGTGGAATCGCCGCCGAGAAGTCGCGACGACAGCGCGATTTCCGGTATCAGCGGGACAGGGGTTCGAGGCTGGACGAGGCGAACAACCGTTGCGCTCGAGGTCAAGAGCGATGTCAACGGAACGGCGACAAGCGCGTTCTCCATCAAGCGGATCACGGTGAAGGTGTATCGCGGGAGCCGAATGGTTGCCTCTGCGGAAGCGGTCCGTGCGGGAACGTGGACCAAGGCGACGCCGCCGAACGCGGTCCAGGTGCTGGTTGAGCAGGTGGACACGTTGGTCAAGGCGCTGGGGCTATGACGAAATATGGGAAGCATCATCGCGGAACGGTGTACCTCGTGGTCATGGCGACTGCCGGGATCGTCACGGCGCTGGGGCTGACGGGCCTGGCGCTGGCGCGGGTTCAGCGTCGCGCCGACCAAGCGACGATCGACATCATGGATGCGCGTCTCGCGGCCAGAGCGGGCGTGGAATACGCGCAGTCGATGATCGGGACGGAGGCGGCGTGGCGGACGAGGCTTGCGTCAGCCGGAAAGACTTTCAGTGTGCTGAACGTCGGGCGCGGCAACGCGAACGTGACGGTGTCGGACCCGGCGGATGGGGACCTGACGAACTGGGACTTTCAGTCGGTGGACCTGAGCGCGACGGGAACAGTCGGGTTGGCGCGTCAGCGGTGCACCGTCCGTCTTGGAGCGACTCCGGTCCCGTTGCCAGCATTGTCGTCGGTGCTGATGGCGGGCGGGAGCGCACAGGTTAAGGGGGGCGTCGTGTGCGGTACGGGAGTCCTTTCCGCCAACGGCAACGTCGTCGGACAGTCCGGTACGATCAAGTTGCCGGTGCGTGCCGGGGGCGCGGTCAGCGGGGGCTCGTTCTACAGCACGCAGGCGTCCGGCGCGGCGGTCAGCGCGATGCCCGCTGCCACGGCCTTTGACTATTACAAGGCCGTGGGCACAGAAGTTCTGTTCGCGGATCTCGCGGCCAATCGGCGTCTCGAAGGGATCGTGCTCAGCCCGACATCGAACCCGTTTGCGAAGACGGCGTCGGGGCTCAATCCTCGGGGCATCTATTGGATTGACTGCCTGAACAACGACATCGATGTCCGAAACTGTCGCATCGTGGGGACGCTGGTGTTGCTCAACTGCTCGTCCGCGTCAGTGGTCAGCGGTTCCGTGTCGTGGGAACCAGCCGAGCCCGGGCTGCCGGCGTTGCTTGTGCAGGGATCGATCACCTTTCAAACGACGCAGAAGCCTCTGGCAGAAACGGATTGGTCGATCAACTTCAATCCCGCGGGGACAGCCTATCTCGGACACACCAACGCCACCGTGACCGACAAGCTCGCTTCGCAGATCAGCGGCCTGGTGTACGTGTCGGGGGTCGCGACGGTGTCTGGAGAACTCAGCCTGGACGGCGTCCTGATAACGGGCGGGAATCTCGTGATCACCGGATCGGTGTTCGCGATCTACAGAGACAGGTACGTGTTCTCGGCGCCGCCTGGGTTTGCCGCGTCATACACGATGGTGCCGGTGGCGGGTTCGTTCACACAAGTGGTCGAGTGATCGTCGCCGGTCGGGCCGAGCCCGGGGGATCACGCCGCCGCCGCGACGACCCGCTGCGGACCGTATTGCTCGGCGTGCCGCGCGACCATGGAGTCGTAGACGGTGAAGTTGAGGGAGATGAACTTGGAGGCGAGGTCGGGATCGAACTGGGTCCCGGCACAACGGGAGATTTCGGCGAGGACCTTGTCGCGCTGCATGGCGGGGCGGTAGGCCCGGTTGGAGCTCATGGCGTCGAACGTGTCGGCGAGGCCTATGAGCCGGGCCGAGAGGGGGATGGCGGTGCCGGAGAGACCGTCCGGATACCCGCGGCCGTCGAAGCGTTCGTGGTGGTACAACACCGCCGGGAGCACGTCTTCGAGCATCGGGATGCCCTTGAGAATGCGGTGCCCAATGCCGGGGTGCAGCTTGATCAGCGCGAACTCTTCATCGGTGAGGCGGCCGGGCTTGCACAGGACGTGCTCGGGGACACCGATCTTGCCGACGTCGTGGACAAGTCCGGAGATGTGGATGCGATCGACCTGGTCGGCGGGCATCCCCGTGGCAACGGCGAGCTGGGCCGCGAGGTGGGCGACGCGCTCAGAATGGCCGCAGGTGTACCGGTCCTTGGCGTCGATGGCGGCGGTCAGGGCGTGCAGGGTGCCCATGAACATGGCCTGCTGGTCGCGGACGAGCCGGGCGTTCTCGAGGAATGCGCCGGTGTATCCCGCGGCGGCCTCGATGAGCTGCATGTCGTAGCTGCTGACCTGAGGGTCCTCGCCGTGCTTGTTACCGCAGACAAAGACGGCGGCGAGCCGCCCGTCAAGCGTGACGGGTTGAACAAGAACGCGGGCGTCAAGGGGAGAATCCTTGGAGCCTTCGGAGGAGAGGAACCCCCGCAGCTCGCCGGGCGATCGAGACGAGAGGCGCTGCATCGCGTTGGCGATCTGGTCCGAGTCACCGGGAAGAGAGCCGCGGGAGATGAGCCGTCCCGAGAGCGGGCCGGTGAGCTTCTCGTCGGAAACGAACTGGCAGGCGAGGTAGCCAAAGGGCAGCGTTTCGTGCAGGCGCTCGCAGACCAGAGAGACGAAGCGATCGGGATTGCGGAGATCGAGCATGGAACGCCCGAGCGCGTAGAGCAGGTCGATGGTTTCGTAGGACTGGGTGAGCTCGTGGGTAAAGCCCTGGACCGCGTCGGTGTGCTCGGTGAGGGCGCCGAGATCGTTGACCATCCACTGGACAGCGGAGGCGGTTCGGCGGGCGCCGAGTTCATCGAAGGTCGCGAACTTGCGAATGGTGAGGCGGGCGGCGTGCTCGTCGAGGCCGGAGGCGATGCAGGCCTCGGCGAACTCGGGGGCCGCCAGGGCGGCGGGGCCGATCGCCATGACCAGCGTGATTCCGATTCGGCGGCGACGCTGTTCGTGAACGATGGGAATGAGCCAGCAGCCCTTGAAGAGCTCGCGGATCTGGGGGGAACTCTGGCCGACCCATTCGCGGGCGGCGGCGTTCACGAGGCCGCTGATTCGCCCGGAGCGGAGCCACAGCCCGCCGAGCCCGGGTTCGTCCGGCTCGGCGACCAGCGCGCCGGCGGTGTCGCAGCGCCAGACCATGAGCGACAGGCCACGACAGCGGTCTCGCACGGCATCGAAGAGAGAAGAGCTGGCCCTGGGTGTGCGGTCGGTCATGCGGCGGCCGCTCCCCCCTGGCCGGCGTCAGCGATGACCTCGCTGGCGAGTTTGAGGATCTCGCGGGCGCTGAAGGGCTTGGCGAGTACGCGACGGATGGACGTCCTGGCGATGAGCGATTCGTCGGCGAGGTAGCCGCGGGCGGTGAGCATGATCACCGGGATGTCGCGGGTTTCCGGAAACTCGCGGAGCTTGACGGCGAGCTCGAGACCGCTCATTCGGGGCATCTGAAGGTCGGTGATGATGAGGGCGGGGCGGACCTGGCGGGCGGCGTCGAGGGCTTCCTCGCCGTCGCGGGCGACCGTTACGGTGAAGCCGGCGCCCTCGAGGCGCATCGCGACCACGCAGGTGATGTGGGCGTCGTCGTCGGCCAGGACGACTGGGATCGCGTTGGGCATCGGGGGTCCCCTCCGGCGCGGCATATGACAATGTGTACCGGCGCATCAGGAGCATCGGCGTGACTGGCCGATAGGTTCAGTGGCCGCGACGGGGGACAGGGTCCGGCCGATCGGGTAGCATTGGCGTATGTCCGAGAACTCAGCCGTCAAGGGGGGTTGGGGTGAGTCCTGGAGATCTGGCGGCGTCGGTGGAAGCCGTGCTGCTCAGCCTGGACAAACCCATCGCGAGCGTGAAGCTGGCCGAAGCCATGGGGGTGCCCGGGCCGGAGCCGGTCGAGATCGCGATCAGGGAGCTCAACGAGGCGTACGAAGCATCTCGGCGGTCGTTCCGGATTGAGAAGGTCGCGGGCGGGTTCCGGATCATGACGATGCCGGTATTTGCTCCGGTGGTCGCCTCGTTTCATCGGGCGCGGGCCGGAAACAAGCTGGGGCGGGCGGCGATCGAAACGCTCTCCATCATCGCGTACAAGCAGCCGATCACGCGGGCCCACCTTGAGGCGATACGCGGGGTCGGGTGCGGCGAGATTCTGCGGTCGCTGCTGGATCGGAGGCTGGTGACCATCAAGGGAAGGGCGGAGGAACTGGGTCGGCCGATTCTGTACGGTACGACCAAAGAGTTCCTGGATGCATTCGGGCTTTCGAGTCTGAAGGACTTGCCGACGGCGACGGAACTGCCGAGCGCCACGTGAGGGGCACCACATGAAGTCGATGCTGAAGCGGGCGATGGTCGTGGGCGGGTTCGTGTTCACCGCGGCCGGTGCCGGGTGCAATTCGATGCCGACCCTTCAGGGCAAGGTGATCCAAGGAAACCTGAGCTTCGTCGCCGTCGTAGATTCGGGGGATGAGCGGCTGAAGTCGGATGGACTGGCGGGGGCGCAGGTCGTGGTGCGGGGTGACCCGCGGCGCGGCAGTGTGGTGGTGGCGGAATCGGAGACGGATTCGAAAGGGAGTTTCACGCTGCGGTTCAAGGACCAGTCGGTGTTCCTGCGACCGGCCGAGTTCGGCGCGGACAAGGCGGGATTCCGCCCCGCGCGTGGGGAGATGAGTCTCCCGCCCTCGGATCGGAGGCTGTTGATCATCCTTGCTCCGCTGGGTGTCAGCGGGAGCGCGACGGACGGGCCGGGATCCAAGCCAGGGACGAAATGAGTGGGCGAGAACCAACCCCCGGCCCGGAGAGCACCCCGCGAAGGCGATATCACTTTCATACTCCCGGCGTTCTGTATATCGTCGTCACGCTCTTTCTCGCGATCGGCGCGCTCAACAGTCAGAACAACCTGCTCTTTGCAAGCCTCGGCCTGGCAATCGGTGGTCTCCTGGTTTCCGGGATACTGAGCGGCGGCTCGCTGATGGGTGTTCGCGTCGAGCGGGCGGTGGGGCCTTCGGGCGCGGGTGGCCCGGGCGGTGTCCGAGGCGTGCACGTCGGGGAGCCTTTTGCGGTTACCTATCGAGTTCGGAATCGCAACCTGCTCCTGCCCGCGTTTGGCCTGACCGTAACGGAACTGACATCCGGCGGAAGCGCTCGAGCGAACTGGTCGGAGCACCTTGGGGCACCGCGGGCGTTCGTTCCACACGTGCCGCCACGGGGAGAGTCTGAGGCCGTGGCCCTGGTGGAAGCGCGGCGGCGAGGGCGCGTGACGTTTGGATCGTCGCGGACGTGGACGACATTTCCGTTCGGGCTGGCGAAGAAGTCGGTGACGGTGAATCAGCCGGCGTCCGCGGTGATTCACCCGGTGTCGCTGCCCGTGAGAAGGGGCGTTCTGGAACGGCTAGCGGTCCGTTCGATGTCGGGGGAGGGAACGGCAGTGGAGCCCGGTTCGGGGGAAGAGTTGTACGGGTTGCGTGAGTACAGCGACGGGGACAATCCGCGATGGATTGCGTGGCGGCGGTCGGCGCGCACGGGGCAACTCCTGGTGCGGCAGAACACGACGCCGTCGCCGCGGAAGTTATGGATTGTGGTCCGGATCGATCGCGGCGCCGCGCCGATCGATTCGGAGCGGGCGATCGCGCTGGCATCGGCGCTGGTGAACGCGTGCGCTTCGGAAGGGGCGGCGGTGGGCTTGGCGATATCGAGCCACGAGGTGATCATGCCGCCGCGGGCCTCTGTGCGTGCGGTTCGCGGGATGCTGGAAAGGCTGGCGGAACTGAACGTTGGTGCCCCGCATGCGTTGGGCGATTTTCCCGCGGGGGCGGTGCGAGCGGGGGCGAACGTGGTGATTCACGCGGGCGGGGTTGATCGCGCGTACGGCACGGTCCGCACGATGCACGTGGGAGTGGAAGAAATGGACCGGCTGCTCTCGCCGGGCGCAGACCTGGAGCGGGCCAAGGAGCTGCTGGAACGATCGGTGGCCCCGAGGGCCGACCGGCGTCCGGCGAAACTCTGGGCGAGGGTGGCATCGCTGCTTGGGGTCGGTCCGGCGGTGGGGGGCGGGACGTGACCCTTTCCACGTGGTACAACCGCAGCGCGCTGGCCCTGATTGTGCTCGCGATCGTGGCCTACTCCGCGGCGTCGGGGGCGCCGGAGTTCGCGGTCCTGGCGGGACCGGTCGTGGTGATGCTGTGGAGGCTCTCGTGCCGCAAAGGGAGCGGGGGAACAAGCCGGTTTCTCCTGCCGCGCGTGGTGGTGAACATCATGCTCTTCGCGGTGCTCGCGTACGCACTGCTGCGCGCGCAAGGCCGGCTGGAGGTGGGGACCATCGCGCAGGTGGTGGTGCTGATCCAGATCATCAAGATCGGTGATCGGCGTGCGCCACGCGACGATGCACAGATCCTGTGCCTCACGGTGTTCCTGGCGATCGCGGCGATGTTGGATTCGAACACGCTGTGGACGGGGGCGCTGCTCCTTGTGTTTCTTCCGCTGCTGATCACGACGGTCATGCTGTTCCAGCTTCACCAGGGGGCGTCGAAAGCGTCGGACTCGGGCCGCGGGGTCGGCGCCACGGGGGTGTCGATCGCGGCGTATCGGCGTGGCCTGCGATGGACATCGGCCCTGGCGACGCTGGGGACGCTGGCGTTCTCGCTGGTGGTGTTCGTGCTGATGCCGCGCGGCATCGGTGAGAACGCGTTCGGCAACTTCGGGGCCCCGAGCGGCGGGCGAGTTCAGGGATTCACGTCAAGCGTGACGCTGGGGGCCCAGGGGGTGCTGTCGACCTCGCCCACCGTCGTCTTTGACCTCGTGGTCAAAGACTCTGGCGGACAGAACATCGGCAACGCGGACACGGTGCAGTACATGCGGGGCGCGGTGCTGACGGAATACAACAACAGCAAGTGGACCAACACGGAGTTGGCGTCGAACAAGCAGGAGGACACGGTCACGCCCGGCGAGCCGACCCGGTTTCTGAGAGCTCGCTCCGGCGCGGTTCACGAGCTGGTCGTGTCGATGCGGGGGCAAGCGCGGAGCGATCGGTGGCAATACCTGTTTTCCGAGCTCGCGCCGACGCAAATCCAGTTTCTGGGCGCGGGGAGATACAAGTACGACAAGTCGACCTATGTCCTCCAGCGCCGGCCGGAATCGGGATCGCAGGATTACTCGGTGTGGTCTGTGCCATTTGAAGTGTCCCCGCCGGGCGCGAGCCAGATCGTGCGCACACCGGTGAGCATCGAGTCGGCGACCATCCGGCAACTCGCCGCGGAGGTCCTCGCGGCGTCGGAGGTCGAGCCGGATCCGGCCGTCCGGCCGTTCGACGAAGACACGCGGGCGGCCCGCGCCATCCAGGATTACCTCCGTCGCAACTTCTCGTACACGCTCGAACTGGAGGCTCCGCCGCGCGACGTTGATCCCGTCGAGCACTTTCTGTTCACCCGCAAGCGGGGGCATTGTGAGTACTTCGCCTCCGCGATGGTGCTGATGTGTCGCGGCGTCGGGGTCAATGCGCGGATGGTAACGGGGTATGTGGCGACGGAGTTCTCGACGACGACGGGCTCGTACACGGTTCGCGAGAGCAACGCGCACGCGTGGGTGGAGGTGGAAGATACGGGCGGCCGCTGGAGGCGCTTCGACCCCACGCCGCCGGCGGACCTGGACCGGATCCACCGGGCGTCGCCGGGGTTTCTGGGGCGTATCCGGCACGCCATTGAAGCGATGGAGTATGCGTGGAACTCATCGATCGTGGCGTTCAACGAGCAGACGCGCCAGAGCCTTCTCGGGCCGACACGGGGCGATGACGTGAGCATGCTCGGCCGTATCGAGCGGGTATCACAGCGGGTTCGATCAGGCGGCCCCAGACTCATCGTGAACGCCCTTGCAGCAGGGATGACGGTGTTCCTGGCCGTGGCATCGCTGGGGATTGCCGTGCAGGTGCTCGTGCGGCTCGCCACGCGGCGATTCCGCCCGGCGGGCGCCCGGCCCGGCACCGGCGCCCGGGGATTCGTGGACGGGCGAGGGACCGGGCCGTATCGGACGCTCTTGAGAGTGCTCGCGAAGCGAAGTATCGGGAAGCCTGCGTGGAGGCCACCGCTGGACCATGCGGCGGCGCTCAGCGTGATCGATGCGTCCCTCGCGGCGGATGTTTCGCTTGTGGTTCGTTCGTATTACGAGGAACGCTACCGGGGCCGAGCGACAACGCGGGAAGCCTTGCGCGAATCGAAGCAGGCTGTAAAACGAGTCAGGCGCTTCCGGTCACGCGGCGAACGCGGGATGGGCGAGAAGTAGCTTCTGACGGGTTTGAGCGAGCACGGGCGGCCAGCGCGGGCGTTATCGGTGCTGCACAGGATTGCGCATTCCCTTGGGCGCTCAAGGGGTCTGGTGTCGCACCCGATGCTTCGCGGGGATGTGTGTTCGGGGGTTGGAGAGGCGGCATCGGCCGCGCAGAGCGAGGGACATGTGCCTGCCAATAGATCAAGAACGGAGCGGTGGCTGGATTGCCTCCGCCAGATGGCGCAGCGCGACGGCGCGATCGAGGTCACCATTCCGGCCTCTCGCGGCGCCGGCCCGGTCAATCCAGGCGCCGACGCAGGGAAAGAGCGAGCCGACCTGATCTGGCGCGTGCGGATTCTGTCGGTGACGGATGAGGAGATCCTGGCGGAACTGCCCAACGCCGCGGGTCAGTTCATTGACATCGCGCCCGGGGTGTCGCTCATCGCCGTCATGGCGATAGGGCAGAACCGATGGATGTTCCGGACGAGCGTGCTCCCGAACCTGCCCGGCGGTGATCGTCGGGGGATGAGAACGATGCGGCTGGCCATGCCCGACGATGTCGAGCGGTGCCAGCGACGCAACTTCTATCGCATATCCACGGCCGAGGTGTCGCTGCCACACGTCGAGTGCTGGCCGCTGATCAATCCTTCGAGCGTAATCGCGGCGGAAGTCGCGAACCGGGCGATGATCATGGACCAGATCAACTCCGGCTCAGGCGCGAAGGAGAGGGCGGCTCGGATCGACGATGACTCGCTGCTGCTGCCCGAGGTGGGGCCTCGATTCAACGCGAGACTGGTGAACCTCGGTGGCGGCGGCGCCGGCCTGATGGTTGATCGGGGCGAGGCGTCCGCCGCGGACCGCGCCCGGCTGTTCTGGATGCGGATCAACCTGATGCCGACGATTCCATCACCCATCGCTATGACGGCGCGTCTGGTTCACACGCACATCGACAGCGGGCAGAACCTGTACGCGGGCATGGCGTTCGAGTGGGCGTTCCACGCGGCCCACAGGGACTTCGTGGTCGGGCAGATCACACGGTATGTGATGCAGCTTCAGAAGCAGCAGACCGCCGCGAAGGCGGCCTGAGAGCCGGCGGAAGGCGCGTTACTCGCCGGCGAGCTTGGCGATCCACCGGGGAGAGGTCGGCCACTGCGGCCAGCCGTCCCAGTATTCCTTGCCGTATTCGCCGGCGTTCTCGAGGATGAGGATGCGGGCATCACCCTTGTCGGTACGGATGGCGATCGTGTTCTTTCCGTTTGAGAGATTGCCACGCCAACGGTCGCCCTGGTAGGTGATGGAGTCGAGGCCGCCGACCTTGGCTTCGACATACGGCATGCCCTGGGTTGTCTGGATATCGATCTGGCCGGTGGAGCCTGGCCCGACTTGATAATGAACCCGGCCGCCGGTTGTCGTGAGGGAGACATCCTCGGTGAGGGCTTTGCCGGTGCGGACCTCGATGTCGCCCGCTTCCTTTCCCGGGCCGCCGTTCTGAACGGAAATGGGGCCGTCAATACCTACGAGTTCGACTCCGCCGCCGGAGTTGATGATGCGGACTCCCCAGATTCGAGGGACCCTGACCTGGATGTCCAGCGCGACGGGAGGGGTGGATGCGCCCGCTGGTGCACCGGTGACGCGAAAGACTCGTTTACCTGACTCTTCAGTCGACACGGCCCGAACCATGACCGTCTTGCGCAGCTCCTCAAAGCTCTTGGGGGCGGAATCGTTCAGCGCCCGGGCTCGAGCCCGGACCTCGGGCTGGCTGTAGCGGTCGCTGGCGACGACCTGCACGCGGCCGTTCCAGTTCGTGACCTCTACCCAGGCGGGGTATTCACGCGGGATCTTGAGGCCCTCGGTTTTCACGGAGAAACCCGCGGACCGCTGGCATCCTCCCAGCCACAACAATGTGCATGACAGGCAGGCCAGCGTCTGGAACAGGCGGGAGCCGAAGATCATCATGCCGGAGTCCTCAATGGGTCCATCCAGATACCTAACACGCATACCGTGCGGGGTCGACAGTTTATTCGGTCCGATACCGAGGCACCTGTGCAAGACGAGGCGAGATTGGATTTGGTTCGGCCCGTGTGTGCACCTGTAGGGGGAATCGACTATCATGCAGCCTCGGCCATGCCTGCGGAGTTTTCGCCGGCCGGCTGCTGTCGGGTTGATGCCTCGCGGGTCCGCGGCTTTGAACGACCGCCGACCTGAGATTGAGTTCGTTTGTGCGCCGGGCCCCCTCCATCCGGCGTCTGCAAAGGGGTTGGATCAGTGGTTGGTGGCCGCGAACGTGCAGTGCAGTTCGAGATGGACCCGGCGGGACCGCCGGGCGCGGCGAGTCGAGCGGTGATCGAGGCGTTTCGGACAGGAGCACGGTTTCCGGGTCGATAGGCGGGTATCAGACTCGGCGGAAGCTCGCAGGCGTGAATCGAGAGAGGTGCGGCTTGGCCGCGCCTCCACGAGGAGCGCCCCGCGATGCCCATACACATCTTGGCCCAAGTTGGGGAACTGACGGCCGCGTTGATCGGCGTTGGTGCACTGGTTGTTGGGGCGGCGGGCGCACTGCTGGTCGCTCGAATGATCGCCGGAAAGACCATCGGCAACGCGCGATCGCAGGCGGCGAGGATCAAAACCGACGCGGAGATCGAGGCAAAGAACGCGGCGGAGAAGAGCCGTCTGGAGGCCGAACGGGCGGCCCTGGGGCGGAAGGAAAAGGCCGATGCGGAGATCGAGGCCGCCAAAGCAGAGGTACGCGAGGCCGAGCGCCGCATGGCCAAGCGAGAGGATGCCTTTGACCGCAAGGAGGAAGCGCTGATCCAGCGGGAGGCCGGCATCGGACGGTCGGAAAAGGCCCTGGTGGCTCGTGAAGAGGGACTCGCCAAGCAGGAGGCAGAACTGAGCGCGAACCTGGCCCAGCAGCGCGAGCAGTTGCTGCGGATCACGAGCATGACGGTTCAGCAGGCCAAGGAGGCACTGCTCGCCCGCATCGAGGAAGAGTCGCGCCATGACGCGGCGAAACTGGTGCGGAAGATCACGGAGGATGCGGAAACGCACGCGAAAGAGAAGGCCCAGGAAATCACGCTCATGGCGATCCAGCGGTACGCCACTGAGCACACCTCCGAGAGCACCGTGCGGGCGGTTTCGATTCCTTCGGACGACATGAAGGGTCGCATCATCGGTCGCGAAGGGCGGAATATCAGGGCGATCGAGAAGGCGACGGGGGTGGACATCATCGTGGACGACACGCCGGGCGTGATCGTGGTGTCGTGCTTTGACAAGGTGCGGCAGGCGGTGGCGGTGGAGTCGCTGGAGCGGCTCATCGCGGACGGCCGGATGCACCCTTCACGCATCGAAGAGGTCGTCGAGAAGGTACGGTCGGAGATTGATGAGCGGATCATCAAGCACGGCAAGGATGCCATTCTCGAGGTCAACCTGCGCGGCGTGCACCCGAAGATTGTCGAGGCGATGGGGAAGCTGCACTTCCGAACGAGCTACGGCCAAAACGTCTTGCGCCATTCGATCGAAGTGGCGTACCTGTGCCAGATCATCGCCGACCAGCTGGGGCTGGACGGCACGATCGCACGCCGGTGCGGGTTCCTGCACGACATCGGTAAGGCGATGGACCACGAGATGGAGGGCGGCCACCCGAAGATCGGCATGGACTTCGCGCGTCAGCACGGCGAGCGAGAGCCGGTGCTCAACGCCATCGGTGGTCACCACGCGGATATCCCCTCGACAAGTTTCTATACGCCGATCGTCATGGCCGCGGACGCGGTGTCGTCGGCCCGCCCGGGGGCTCGGCGTGAGAGCATGGAGAAGTACATCCAGCGACTCAACGAGCTCCAGGACATTGCGCTGTCCATGCCGGGCGTCGTCGAGGCGTACGCGATTCACGCGGGGCGAGAGGTGCGGGTGATGGTGGATGCCGGAAAGGTCGGTGACGATGAGGCGCATCTCATCGCGCAGAAAATCGCCAAGCGTGTCAGCGAAGAAATGACCTTTCCGGGCGAAATCCGGGTTACGGTGCTGCGGGAGACGCGGGCCATCGAGTTCGCGCGCTAAAGGACTAGACCGCGGCGAGAGCCGGTGTGGCCTGGCGAGGCGCGACGGCCTTCAGACGCTGATAGAGGCGATCAAACTCGCCGACGACCCGGGCGGGATCCAGGTGATTCAGGACCCACTCGCGCCCGACGCGACCCATTGTGGCGCGGCGCCGCGGGTCCGCGACGAGGCGGGCGATCGCCGCGACGACGGCGCTGGTGTCGGGCTCATCGATGATGGTTGAGCCGCCGCTGACCTGGAGCTCGCGCCAGATGTCCACCGCCTTGGTGGTAACGACGGGCGTGCCGCACGCCAGAGCCTCGACCAGCACGAGCCCGAAGTTTTCCTGGTAGGAGGGAAGCACGAGCATGTCCGCCGCGCGCAGCAGGGCAACCTTGGCCGCCCCGCCGACGTGGCCGAGGAAGTGCACGCGTTCGGATACGCCCAGTGCCGCCGCTTCCTGACGGAGTGATTCTTCGTACGTGGGCTCGCCCGTGCCCGCGACCATCAGTTCGACCGGCCGGCCGGCGCGCGCCAGGTGCGCCGTGGCCTCGATCAGGTGCTCCAGCCCTTTCTTGTGGTGCAGCCGGCTCATGAAGACAACCGTGGGCAGTTCGGGATCGCCGGGAAGTCCTGCGCGGCTCGCTTCGCGATCAGGCAACACGCGGTAGGACGTCAGGTCCAGGACGTAGGGCACGACGCCGGTGGCGGCGTCGGGCACCCAGCGGCTGGCCTGCTCGGCCTCGCTTTCGGCGGTGCAGTGAACGGCTCCTGCGCCGCGGAACATGCGGTTGCCGACCAGCTTCAGGAAGACCTGTTTCTTGAGGGCGCTTTGACCCATGGACCAGTCGTCGAGCATCCCGTGAGCGCTGATGACGTAGGGGGTTCCGAGCCGCTTGGCGATCATGGCGACCTGGGCCGCGGCTGGTTGCCAGAACTCGTGGATGTGCACCAGGTCGGCCTTGGAGAGCATGAGCTCAATGGCGCGGCGGGACCAGCGCGAGAGAAGCTTGAGGTGGCCGGTCAAGGGCGGGACCTCTTCAACCTTGGGGCAGCCCACGTCGCCTCGTTTCCACGCTTCGGGAACGTCGGTTGCATCCGAGGTCACGAGGGCGACCTCGTGGCCGTGGCCGGCCAGCGCGGCGCAGAGGTCGAGCGTGGCACGAACAACCCCCCCATCTTCCAGCCTGATCCGATGCAGAAAGTGCACCACTCTCATGCTGTCCACCCTTCCGGAATCGCACCCCCTGCCCGATAAAGGTGGTTCAAGAAAAACGAAATGCCAGTGGAATGCTGAACATTCCGGCATTTTGTCCGGACGCGGCTGAGAGCACTTCGTCGAAATAGGAGGGGAGTCGGTCGATCAGGCCGTCCGAGCGAGGAAAGCGTGCCGGACGGCGCTGATGGCAAGGTCACTTCCGTCGAGTGTCCGAGCGTACAGCGATTCGATGTGTTCAACCACGCGCTCCGCTGTGAGCGGGTCAAGCTGCCGCGCGTGACCCGGAACGTCGGAACGGCTGGTGAGGAGGACTCGGAAGCCGGCGTTTCCGAAACCAGAGACCACCGGCACCCCAACTTTCCGAGCGATCATGGCGGCACGATCGGCCCCGGCTTCATACGGATCGTGAAGATGGAGAAGCTGGGCGCCGGTCAGGCGTACTTCCAAAAACCGGCGTGACCACCGCGAAAGGAGTTTGAGCCGGTTGGCGATTGGTGGAATCTGTTCCACTCGAGGGCAGCCCGCCGTGCCAGCCTGCCATTCCAGTGGAATGTCAACGGGATCGGAGGTGACGATGGTGACTTCGTGGCCGCGAGAGGCCAAGGCGCTGCATGCCAGCAAGGCGGGGCCAACCGCATCGCGGGACAGGCAGGCCTTGTGGAGATAGTGAACAACTCGCATGCGCGTAGGTTCCTCAAGGACAACCTGCCACCAAAAAAGGAAAATGCCAACCTCGCGCGAATGTTTTCTTGCGCGGCCGCTGGCATTTCGATCAATCAGGTTTCTGGACGGGTTACCCGGCCCTGGGTCGGCCGGCGAGAGCTCAAAGGGCCTTGTTCGCCGCCGCGGCGACGGCGACCTCGTTCTTCTTCTCAGGGGTCATCTTGTCGAACTTGGCGACGCAGTGGTCGCAGCAGAATCCGATGTTCTTGCCGTTCCAGGTACGCGACAGCTCGGCGGGATGGTCCTTGGAGCCGAACTCGTCGTTTCCGATCGGGCACAAGGTGTTGATGACCACCATGTTTCCGGTGGGAGTGGCCGGGGCGGCGCTCGACTTGGCGGGAGCGTCGGACTTGGCCGGAGCTTCCTTGGTGTCGCAGCAAGCGCCCTTGTTGGCGCAGCCGGCGAGAGCGGCGAGGGCGGCGACGGAGACGAAGGCGAACGTGCGGGTGAAACGGCTGTTCATGGAGTGAGCTCCTCTGTCGGTTGAGATGGCGGGCGGCAACCCGCCCGGGACGAGATCGTACACTAGGCCGGGAAGCAAGGATATCGCAGAGGCCCCACTGAATGAGCGAAAGTTACCGTGCCATTTGCTCGGACTTCTACATCAACCAGAAGCTGAGCCTGAAGCTGGACCTGCCGCGGGAACGGCAGACGGTGCTGGACATGTTTGACCGGGTGAGGAAGCAGTATCCGGCGATGAGCCAGTTCCGGAAGCTCAAGGATGAGCTGGCCTTGGAGGCGGGTCAGGCGACGGGTGACCACCGGTGGGTGGCGATCCGGGCGAACAACATCCGGGGGGGCGCGGTGAATCCTTCGACCCTTGAGGATGGGTATTCGTTCCACCGCCACATCCTCGAGGTGGCGCCGTACTTCCTGAGCATTTCTCCCCTGGATGTTGAGTTCGTGGAGCTGCTCTTCGGATTTGATCTGGCGTCGGACCGCAACCACGATCAGGTGGTGTACGAAGCTCTGGTGTCGGAGACGGTCATGGATCGCGTACTGGACGTTCCCAACACGCAGATCGTGGATTGCCAGCCCTCGTTTGGCATGGTGCTGCGGGAAGACGACGTTGAAGTGAACTTCGAGGTGAAGACCAGGTCGGCCTCGCGGGGCTCGGGCGGGGATGAGCCGATCAGCGTGTACCTGACGCTTCGGAAGTTCAATCCCGTGTCGTCGATCGCGCAGCTCGGAGAGACGCTGACGATGCTGGCGAGACACGGGGAGGAGATCCTGGACTCGCGCGTGGTGCCGCACATGGTGCAACCCATCCGGGACGCGATCGGCTCCGGCCGCTGAGGTGCGAGTTGCTGCTGCTGGCGAAGAAGATTGAGTTCGGCGAATACCTGCTGTGGATCGGCGTGTGCCTGGGCGTGGTGACTCTCGCATCCCTGGCGGTGCTGTGGTACCGGCGTCGCGTGCTCGGATCGGCCGGCATGGATGTGCACGCGGGGCTGCTCGATGAGCTGCGCGCGATGAAGAACCGAGGCGAGATCTCGGAAGAAGAGTTCAATGCGACCAAGCACGCGATGGCGGCGCGGGCGGCGGGTTCGAACCGCACCCGGACGAAACCGAAACCAGTTGTGACGGGCGAACGGGTCGCGGCACCGGGATTTGACCTCACGGGCCAACCGCTGCCCCGCCCGCCGGATGAGCAGAAGAACACGCCTGGGGTGTAACAGTGACCAGACGTTGTGAAGAGGTTTGGTGGAGACATCCCGAAGGAGTGCCGATACACTCCGGACAACTCCGGAAGCGTCTGACGGTTCAGGCGTTCGGAGGCCCATCGCATTCGCGAGCGGGTCGGGTGTGTTTCCGGACGCGAGGGATGAATGGCGAAGAATCGTCAAGACGGACCTGAGACTCCCGCACCGAACACGGCGCCTGGCCCGAGTGGCGGAGACGGGGGCAGCTTCCGAGGACGGCGGGTGACAACATGCTCGTTCTGCGGCAAGACGAGCCGCGAAGTGGGCCCGATGGTCGAGGGGCCCAACGAGGTGTACATCTGCTCGAACTGCGTCGACCTGTGCCAGAACATATTCCGGCAGGAACGTCGCAAGGTCGGGTCGGTCAGCACGGTCCTCACGGACATTCCTTCGCCGCGGTCGATCGTTGAGCACCTGAACCAGTACGTGATCGGCCAGACGCACGCGAAGAGGGCCCTGGCGGTGGCGGTGCACGCGCACTACAAGCGGCTGCTCCACGCTGAAAGCGAGAACGCGACGGTTGAACTCGACAAGTCGAACATCCTGATGATGGGACCGACGGGTTCGGGCAAAACACTGCTGGCCCGGACGCTGGCCAAGATGCTCAAGGTGCCGTTCGCGATCGGTGATGCGACGACGCTCACCGAGGCGGGCTACGTTGGCGAGGACGTCGAGAACCTGCTCCTCAAGCTCCTGCAGGCGGCTGACTACGACCTCGAATCTGCGCAGCGCGGCATCATCTACATCGATGAAATCGACAAGATCGGCAAGACGTCGAACAACGTCTCGATCACGCGAGACGTCTCCGGCGAGGGCGTGCAGCAGAGCCTGCTCAAGATGCTCGAAGGCACCGTGAGCAACGTGCCGCCGCAGGGAGGGCGCAAGCACCCGGAGCAGCAGTACATCCAGGTGGACACCTCGCACATCCTGTTCATCTGCGGCGGGACGTTTGTCGGAATCGAGGACATCATCCGCCGGCGCGTGGGCAAGAGCCGCATCGGCTTCACGGCCGACACGGCGGTCCGCGATGACACGACCCAGCGGGAAGAACTGCTCGGGCAGGTGGCCCCTGAGGACCTGATCGAGTTCGGGATGATCCCCGAGTTCGTCGGGCGTCTCCCGGTCATCGCGCCGCTGATGCCGCTGACCATCGACGCGATGATGAACATCCTGACCGAGCCCAAGAACGCGATCGTGCGTCAATACCAGCACCTCTTTGCACTCGAAGACGCCAAGCTCTCGTTTACCGAGGGGGCGCTGCGGGCTATCGCCGAGAAAGCCACCAAGCGTGACACCGGCGCTCGCGGGCTTCGCGCCGTGATGGAAGAGATCATGGTGGACCTGATGTACGAACTGCCGGATCAGGCTCACAAGGGCGCGGAGTTCATCATCGATGAGGCCGCCGTCCGCAGCCGTCGCCGGCTGGCCGACCTGCGGATCCCGCCCAAGGAATCGGCGGCGTAATCCTCTCGCTGGTGCAAACTGTCGATCACGCGAGCTCGGTGCAATACCAGCCCGACTTTCCATCGACCGTAACCTCGACCAGCAGGTGAGGCTGGATTCCGACATCGACGAGGGCCAATGCGCCCTTGGCTTCGGCGGAGAGCAGGTGCAATGCCGGCGTCCGCCGGGTATCGATCGCGGGATTGGAGCGTTCGACCGCGAGCGTAATGAGCGAAGAGTGGTGTTTCGTCCATTGCGCTGCCGCGAGCAGCGAGCCCACCGCTGGCCAGGCATCCTTCGCAGACACGGAGCGAGCGAGCAGGTGCATTCCGCCCTGCCGGTCTATGGCGAACTCCACCCCCGGCTGGAACGGGCACGAGATGGGCACCGGCGTGAGCCCCGACACATGGGAAGCGAGGGACTTGGGTCCTACGGACTCGACGGCTTCCGGTGTCCGTTCAACCCGGGCCGCGGCGGGCGACGCCTGTCCGAGGCGGGACATGACGGGAGCCGGCGGGGGCTCCCAGTCGATGTGAGCGGGCTCGAACGTCGGGTCTTCGACGGAGTCGGGAGCTGGTGGTGGGGCGGCGGCGGGAGACGGGCTGGGCGCGGGTCGAGCCAGCAACTCTCGAATACTCGACAGGAGGGTCTCAACATCGCCGGTCATGAGTCCGCGATGAATCAACACCGACTTGCCGACGCCAATCCGGGCGAGGCACGCGGTGACTTCGATGGCGGCGTTCAAGTGGGACTGAACGGCTTTCTGGATCTTGTCTGCGGCGGCGAGCGCCTTGTCCGTGGAGGCTCCCATGATGGCAAGCCGCAGGCGTGGACCGTTGTCCGACGCGTCGCCCATCAAGCCCTTCACGGTTCGGTACGAACCGACGATCGCCGCCTCATCCGCCCCTGTAAGCAGCGTGATCGCGTCGATCGACTCGAGGCGGGGCAAGAGCGGCTCGGACGTCGCATCGACCCGGACAATGAGCGACTTGATAGCGGGCCCGATCGCGCGGATGGCATCTTCGATGGTGGCCGTAGGGCCGCCGGCGGGGCCGGCGGTCATGCCGACCATGTCGAGCGTGGCTTCTCCTTCGCGGATGCGCAGGAGCCCGACGGGGCCGCCGCGTTGGCTCGCGGCGTCTTTGGCGTACTGCATGACCCAGGCCGATTGCTGGACGGGAAGGTGCCCGAGGACAAGGGCCTCGATACGTGGGAACGCGGGTTCAAGGCCCGGAGCGTCCGCCGGCTGATTGATCGGGGCGGTGGCGGATGAGGTTGCCGGGGGCTCCTCGCCCCCGAGGAAGAGATCCCGTAGGGCGTCGTACATGTCGGCCGATTCGATCGGTTCGAGAGCGTCCCTGGGCTCATCGCTCTGCATGGACATCACGCGGCCAATCCGTGGCGGTGTTGCGCTGCTCATCCTCGGCTCCTGCTCCGCCTCCGGCGGATAGGCCCTTCGCGGGTTACGTCTGCGGCTCGACCTCGATAATGCTGTTGAGCTCGTTGAACTCGTTGGGCTCGGACTGGTCGTTGAAGGGGTCGGCGGTCCAGCGGCCGTCGATGACGAGCCGGTAGCGATAGCGGCCGGGGCGGAGTTGCTGGCACAGCTCGAAGACGCCGAGGGCCTCGTTGCGCTTGAGCACCGACGCCGTGGCGGACCACCCGTTGAAGTCGCCCGCGACGGAGACGCGCAGCCCGCTCGTGAGCGGCTGCACGAACAGCGTTCCGCTTCGTGTCTGCCGCACTCCGAGCAGATTGCGGATGGAATCGGCCCGGGCCTTGGCCGTGACATCGAGCACGATCGGAGGGCTGGGCTTGAGCTCGGAGATCTCGGCAGAACCTGTCGTGCCGGGCACACCCTGGTTGATCATCTGGCGGAGCCGCTCATCGGCGCGCTTGAGCAGCATGACGCGGGCGCGCTGGGCCATGTCCTCGGCGCGGCTGATCTCGGCGGCTTCGACGGCATCGGCTTCGACGTTGACCAGGACCTCGGCGCGGATGGCCTGGCGGGTGGGCAACTCAGCGACGGCGGCGATCGGCGAAGGCGCGAGCGCCACCGGTCCCGTCGATCCGATCGACGGGGGTTGTCCGTAATCCGGAACGGGTGGCGCGGGGCTGACCTGCGGCACGGAAGCCGGGGCGTTCGAGTCTGACGACAGGTCGGATGGAGCGTCCGTTTCGCTCCCGCCCAGCCGGCGACCCAGCGAGAGCTTGGACTCCATTGAACTGACCACTTCGATGCTTGGTGGCTCGGACCCATCGCCTTCGACGGGCATCGCATCGGGAACGCGGGGCCGGCTGTCGTGTCCGGGCGTGACCGTTTCGATCAGCCACTCAGCGAGAGCGGTGTAATCTTTCGCGCCCGTGGAGTTTGGGGCGTATTCGATGATGGGTTGGCCAAAGGAGGCGGCTTCCTTGAGCGTCGGGTCGCGCCGGATGAGTTGCGGCGAGACGCGCTTGCCGAACCGGCGACGAAGCTCTTCCAACAGGTCGCCAGCCAGAACACTCGCCTCGTCGTGGATCGTGGCCACCAGCCAGTAGGGCGCGTTCGATCCCAGCTTCTTCGCGAGCGACTTGATCGTGCCCACCTGCTTGGTGGCGCCCTGGAGTGCGAAGAAACTCGTCTCCACCGGGATGAGCACATCCGTCGCGGCGGCGAGGGCGTTGTAGGTGAGCAAGCCGATGGAGGGCGAGCAGTCCACAAAGCAGATGTCGTAGTTGCGGGCGAACCGCGAGAGAACGTTGGCGAGGCGGCGTTCCTTGTCGGGCTTGTCGGCCAGCCCGCCGCGGCTGGATTCGAGCCCGGCGAGTTTCATGCGGCTGGGCGCGAGGTCAAGATTTCGGCTGGCGCGCCAGAAGAGGCGCGTGGGGTCGATGTGGCTCTCCGCGCCGGCGAGCATGACATCGCCGATATCGAGGTCGATGCGCTGCTCGGGAATGGCGAGGCCGGCGGCGCAGTGAGATTGCGGATCAAGGTCCACCAGCAGGGTGCGGAACCCGCGCCGCGCGGTAATGCCCGCGAGGTTGATCGCCGACGTGGTCTTCCCGCAGCCGCCCTTTTGATTGATGATCGAGATGATGCGCACAGTGGTTCTCCGAACCGGTCGCCCGTCCATGAGTCCGGCCTGATCGGGGCGGACCAAGACCGTGCTTTGGTTATCGGGTGGAGCGCAAAGCCTGCTTGAGATGTTGGCAGGGTTCCGACCGGGGGGCCATTTGTGAAGGATCGGGGACCCCGGTCTGGCGCGCCGATCAGCCTCGGATCGCGTTGATACCGGCCCTTACGGCCGCGGCGGGAGGGTCGGCGACGATCCGCACCCGGCCCCTTGCCACCGGCAGGACCAGCCGCAGGACCCCGGCGCGGGACTTCTTGTCGTGCGTCATGCGCTCGAGCAGGGTGGCGTCGTCGGGCAGGCCTCGAACGCACGTCGGAAGTCCAAAGTCACGAATCACCGAGATGGCCTCGTCCGCGATGGACCCGGGGGCTAACCCCATCGTCTCGGCGCACCGCGCGGCGGCGATCAGGCCGAGCGCGACCGCTTCACCGTGCTGAAGGGATGTGTGCGCCTCTGGGCCCGACCATGACAGGCCCGGGAGAGTCTCGATAGCGTGACCGAACGTGTGACCGAAGTTCAGCGACATTCGGCCACCTCCAGGGGCTTGGGCGACTTCGTGTTCATCCGCGGCGACGACCGCGGCTTTGAGCGAGACGCTGCGGGCGACGAGTTCGCACAGCGAGCCGGGATCGCGGGACAAGAATGCGCGACGGTTGGCCATGGTCCAGTCCATGAGCTCGGGATCACCCCAGTCCGCGCCGATCATCGCGTGCTTGATGCATTCGGCGAGCCCGGATCGGAACGCGCGGTCCGGAAGGGACTCGAGCGTGTCGATGTCCGCGACGACGAGAGACGGTTGGTGGACCGATCCGATCATGTTCTTGAGCATCGAGCCCGGAGAATCGCGAAGCACCAGGTTCACGCCGGTCTTGCCGCCGACCGCGGAATCGACCATGGCCAGAAGCGTGCACGGGCAGTTCACCCAGGCGATACCGCGTTGGTAGATCGCGGCGGCGAAGCCGGCGACATCACCTGTCACTCCGCCGCCGAGCGCCACAACGACGCCGCGACGGTCAAAGTGCTCTCGTGCGAGAATGTCGAGGACTCGTGCCGCGCCTTCGAGCGACTTGGAAGCCTCATCGGGCGTCCACGCGGAGACGGTGGCAGCGAAGCCGCTCCGATGCAGCGCCGCCGCCATCTTCTGGGCGTGTTTCATGGGAACTCCTGCGTCCTGGACGATGAGGACGGAGGCTCCCGCGTTAAAGGTTCTCGCGATGAATGGGCACACTCGATCCAGGGCACGCGGACCGATGAAGACGTCGTAGGCCGCGGGCTGAGACCGGCCGCCTCCCGGCTGAACGCGGATCGAGCGAGTGGCGGGGGGCGTGTGCATGGCGAAAGGAGTGTTCAGCCCGAACGACGGCCTGGTCGGGCGGGTTTGTCCGATCGCTGCCACTCAATACGGGGGGCATCGCCCCAGAGCATTTCGAGATCGTAGTGGGCACGCGCGTTGGGCTCGAACACGTGGACGATGACGTCGACAAAGTCCGCGAGCAGCCACGAAGCGCGGTCGTCGGTGGACGATCGAAAGAGCCGGTTGCCGCGAGCGACACCGAGGTCCTCGACATTTTTGAGCGAGCCGTGCATCTGGCGATCAGAAGTGCCGGAGGCGACGACGATGAAGTCCGTAACCTGGCTGAGGGTACGGACATCCATCACGACGACATCCTGGCACTTGTCGTCGCCGAGCATGCCGGCGGCTTCGATCGCGAACTCGAGGGCCTTGGCTTCGGCGCTCGGGACCGGTGCGGCGGAAGCGGGACGCTTGGTCGAGGGGGTTTTCTGCTTGCCTGGCATACGCGGAGCAAGCATAGGTGAGCAGCAAGTATGATGCCCGTGCATGGACCGCACGCTGGGTGTATTTCACGAGCTCCACCTCTGGACGGACTTTCTCTGGAATCAGTGTGACGGCCCGATGGGTCAAGCCGGGGGCGTGAGGGTCCGCGGCCTGGATCGCGCGGCGGATCACGCGCTGATCATGAACTGGCCGGTACCGCCGGGCGGGTCGCGCCGTGCCGGGGGTTGGAAGCGATATGTGTACAAGGCGATGCGGAAGTCGACGACGCCCTTGAGGGTCGAGCACGGGTACCAGTGGCTGAAGCGGGATCGCGAACGAACGTGGGCGCTGATCTACGAGCCGCCGCCGCTGATCGAGGATTGGTTCCTGGACTTCACGCAGCGGCATTGCTCACGCGTGTACGCGCCGGATCCGCGGGCGACTCACCCGATCACTCTGCCGTCGATGTGGACGTTTGAAGACGACATCCACGCCTTGCGGTCGCTGCCGCCTCCTCCGAAACCGGTTGCGCTGGCCGCGGTGAGCTCGGGAAAGCCGAGCGGGAAAAACCTGATTCCCGGGCACGTGGCGAGGCTGGCATTCTTCCAGATGGTGAGGGACGCCGGGCTGCCGTTCGAAGTGTTCGGACGGGGCTTGCCGTCACGGCTTGGTGCGGGCGGTGCGGTGTCGTCCAAGGCCAACGTGCTGAGGCCCGCGAGGTTCGCTCTGGTGATCGAGAACTATGTCGAGGGAGATCAGTACATCACAGAAAAGCTCTGGGATGCCTTGGCGTGCTGGTGTCTGCCGATCTACTACGGGTCGGGTGCTGCGGACAAACTCATCCCGGCGGAGGCGATCGTGCGCCTCCCGGATCTGGGCGCCAAGGGATTGGATGTGCTCACGTCGTGTCTGGCCAATCCTCGGCTCTGGGAGGATCGCCTTCCCGCGATCGGCGAAGCTCGCCGGCGGGCGATGGGGGAGTTGCGGATTGTCGAGTGGATCAAACGCGAACTGGGGTGGGCCTGAGCCTGTGAAGTTCGATGGCGCGTTCGTAGGCGTCGACCGTCTGTTCCACACATCGCGCCCACGTGAAGGATGCGGAGTTGGCCCGGCCAGCCGTTCGGAGTCGTTCGGCGAACGCGGGTTGCATGACGTGTGCCGCGGCGGCGGCGAGGGAGTCGGGGCGCGTTGGATTGAAATAGGCGGCGGTGTCCCCGGCGACTTCACGGAATACCGGGATGTCGCTGCAGGCCACCGGACTGCCGGAGCGCTGGGCTTCGACGATCGGGAATCCGAAGCCTTCAACCAAGGAGGGGACGATGGTGAGCGACGACTCCCGGTAGAGACGGCCGAGGGCGGACTCGTCGACGCGGCCGACGAAACACACCCGACCGGCGCCCGCCATGCGGGAGACCAGCAGTTTCTCGCTTTCGTTGGGCTCGGGACCGACAACCGTGAGCGAAAGTTGGCTGGGCCATTCCCGGCACGCCATGGCCTCCAGGATGACGCGGAAGTTCTTGTAGCCGCCCCGGTCACCCACGTACAGCGCCGGGCCGCCGGGTTCGGCCCCGGCTTCGATGTCTCGCAGAGGAAGATGATCCGCGCCGAGGAGAATGGGAACGATTCGGCCGGCGGTTGCAGGGTAGAACGCGACGATCTCGTCCGCCGTGGCCTTCGAGATCGCGACAATCAGGTCCGCCCCGAGAATGGCGGCGCGTTTGCGACGGACTTCTTCCGTCGCCCACGTGGAGCCGGAGAACTCGATGAACCGCTCGACGATCATGTCGTACACCGTGATGACGGTCGGGATCGACGTACGGGGGAGGGTGAAGTAGCTCGAGTGAAAGACGTTGGCGCGGCCTTCGGCCCGGGCCCTCGCGGCCTGTGACAGCGGGCGGCTGAGCGACCGCCTCCACTTGCGCGGAATCGACCGGACGATGGAAGGGACAACAAAGGTGCGAGTGCCCTTTGACGGTAACGCGCACCTGGGGGTCTCGCCCAGGAGCAGTTCGACGTGCACGGATGCGGGGTAGCGTTCGATCAGTTCGCGGTGGTAGCGCTGCACGCCGCGCTGGTGGGCGTTCTCGAACGCGATCCCATCGATGCAGACCTTCATCGCGCGAGTGTAGCGGGAGCCCGTGCGCTGCGTCATTCCGGGATCTTGCGGTGGGCGACGGCCCCCACCCAGCCGTCTCGACCGTCGCTCAGGGGTCCGATGTGCGAGGTGCTCTCGGGGTGTGCCGCGCTTTCGTCGCGGCAGGTCCGGGCGAGCAACTCGAGCAGGGCGTCCGCACGGTTCTTGACGGTCTGCGGTTTCGGCGCTGCGTGCGAGACCAGCAGCCACCCGCCGGGTGCGATCAACCGCCACAGCTCGGCGAGTTCGGCCTCTTCGGGCGGGGCGTCCGCGCTAAGGACGGCGATCGCCGCATCAAACGATCCGTCGGTCTCGCCCCGCAGTTCAGAAGCGCCGCCGCACTCGAACGACATGTTCTGGATCGAGTACCGCAGTCGTGCATACTCGATGCTCTGCTCGTCCGGATCCAGCGCGACGACCGCCCCGGATGGCGACACCCGACCGGAGACCGCGGCGGCGCTGAATCCGGTGCCGCACGGCAAGACCAACACCCGCATCCCGGGCCGGAGAAGCCGCTCGGCCCGAAGGAACACGGGAAGTGTCGGCGGCGGTACCAGGTCTGCGAAGACCCGGTCCTTTGTGCACCGGATGTGAAGCCGGGTGCCGCCTCGAAAGGTGACGTCGTAATCCTTGAAACCGGGGCCGCGCTTTGAGAGGGCCAGGCGGAGGGGTTCGGTGGTTCGCTCCCGATATCGAACACCATTCTGAGAAAAACTGCCTTTGAGGCCCAGGGCGCGTCGGAGGCGCGTCCGCAACCCGGGTCGCTGACTGGAGCCCGGAAACTCGCCTCGAGAGACGCGGGCCGTTCTAGGAGACACGGTCATGAGCTCCGGCCGGGAACATCTCGAGTTGTTCGCCGCGAGGGACGGTGACGACCGGGCGAGGATCATTCCTGGCCGGAATCGAAACCCAGCGCGAGGGCTCATCCTGCGCGGATAGCGTGAGGGCATAATCGCTGCCGGCGTGCAGCGAGGCGACCAGGCCCGGGTCGTTGCACTGCCGGGACAGGTGAAGAAGGACGACGTGCTCGCGAGGGGCGATCGCGGTGATGGCGTGAAGCGCCTGGTCGTTGCTCAGGTGCCCGTGCCCGCCCATGATGCGCTGCTTGACGTGCCAGGGGCGGCTCGAGGCCATCTGCATGTGCGGGCAGTAGTTCGACTCGATCGCGAGTACGTCAACGCCGTGCAGCCGCTGAATGAGTCTTTCCGGCACGCGGCCAAGATCGGTGGCGAACCCGATGGAACCGCCGGTCTCTCCTCGCCGAACGTCGAGGCGGAAGCTGGTTACTCCCAGTTCGTCGTGCGACGCACCGATGGGTGTCGCCGCGACGCCCGGGACCGGCTCGAATGGCGCTTCTTCGAATGGCCGCACCGCGTCCCGCGGCGTGAGTCTCTTTCGCTGCGCGAATGCCGCGTGCCGTGCACTCAGCCACAGCAGCCACCGGCGCGGCCACGCCGAAGTCCACCCGGAGTTCCAATGGTCTGTGTCGAGGTGGGTGAGCAGCACGCCGGCGATGTCGTCAAACTCCAGCCCGCAGAGGCCCAGAAGCTGCTGGGTGCGGCGAGGCGAGAGACCCGCATCGATCAGGAATGCCTTGACGCGGTCCCCGCAGCGAAGCGCGAGCACGGAGCAGTTTCCCGACGAGCCCGACGCGAGCACGCGCAAAGCGGCCACCGCCGGGGAAGAAGCATCGCTCGCGTCCATCGGGGGATAGCGCATCCTTGAACCACCCTAGTCGCTGAGCCCGGCTTCTTCCGGTTCGTTTGATCGATCGAACCCCATCATGATGGAACGCTTCTTGTCGACTACAAATCGGTGCCACTCGGCGACCGGTGGACAGTTGCGGCCTCGTTCCTCCAGAAGACGGAGCAGGTCTTCGCGCGTGTGGAAGTTCCGAAACGCATCGCGGTAGACCTCGCGAAGCTCGGTAATCTGGTCGCGGGGCATGCCCGATCGGCGCAGGCCGATGATGTTCAATCCGTTCATGTGCGTGCGTTGTGCCACCAGGCAGAACGGCGGGACGTCGGACGACACGGCGACCGACGCCGAAACGAAGGCGAGCCTCCCGACGCGTCCGAACTGGTGGAGCCCGACGTTGGCGCTGAGCGTGGCGGCTTCGCCAACATACGAGTGCCCACCGAGCGCCGCCCCGTTGACGAGGATCGCCCGGTTGTCCAGGTGGGCGTCGTGCCCGACGTGGGTGCAGACCATCATCAGCACGCTATCTCCAACGCGAGTCGGTTGGTCCAGCTTTGTTGCCGCGTGGACCGTCGCGTATTCCCGAAGGACGGTGTTCTTCCCGATGATGACTCCGGCCGTGGGGTCTCCGGGCTTGAACTTGAAGTCCTGCCCGGGATATCCCACGCAGGAGAATGGGTAGAACGTGGCACCGTCGCCCACGACAAGTGGCCCGCTCAGGCAGACACTGGCGATCAGGCGCACGCCGGATCCGAGCTTTACGCGCCCGGATACCACGCAATGCGGGCCGATCTCCACGCCCTCCCCCAGTTCGCATTCCTTCGAAACAATCGCTGTCGGATGAATCGAGTGCATGCGAGTATGGTAGCGCGGAGGCACGCGATCGCCGGTTCCTACCATCGCGAGTGAGCCTTCAGCCGGGCGTGCCGCGCATTGTCGACCTGGGCCGGACTCGGTACGCGCAGGCGTACCAGGCCCAGGTGCAGCACGTGGACGCCGTGCTGGCTGCGAGAGATGCGGGGGCTCCTGAGGTGGGCCGGATTCTCCTCGTAGAGCACGAGCCGGTCATCACCATTTCTCGGCGCCAGGGAGCCCGGGCTCACTTGCTCGCTTCGAGTACTGAACTTGCTCGTTTGGGCGTCGAGGTCGCCGAGACCGATCGCGGTGGGGATATCACCTACCACGGTCCCGGGCAACTGGTGGCCTATCCGATACTCGATCTCAACGTGCTCAACCTGGGCCTGCACGCGTACATGCGGCTTCTGGAGCAGGCGGTGATCGACGCCTGTGGTGAATGGGGAGTTCGCGGCGAACGGGATCCGGCGGCAACCGGGGTCTGGGTGCAAGGTGGGCACGGCCAGAGGAAGATCGCCGCGATGGGGGTACGCGTCAGGAAGTGGGTTTCCATGCACGGCCTGGCGCTGAACGTGGACCCGGACATGAGTCACTTCGACCTGATCGTCCCGTGCGGGCTGCCAGGACGGGGCGTGACGAGCCTGAAGCATGAGTTGACCGCCGGCGGGCGGCCGTTGCCGTCCGCGGAAGATGTGAAACTCAGCGTCGCGAGTCATCTGGCACGACTGGTGCGCAACGCCGCGAGCGATGCCGAAGCGGCCCGTGCAAGCGCCGTCATTGGCAGCCGCCCGCGAAGCGGTCGAGGAAGCAGCTGAAGTCGTTGGCGGTGAGTTGAGGAACGCCGAGACTTCCATCGCAGTTGGCACGCAGGTCGCCCTGAGCGAACAGGTTCAGGAAGCACTGGAAGTCGTTGGCGGTCAACACAGAAACGCCGTTGGATCCATCACAGTTGGCGTAGCACGGCGCCGTGCCGGCCGGGGGCGTGATGATGAGGGCGAATCGCATCAAGTCGCCGAACTCGCCACCCGCGCAGTCGGACAACTCGAGCTTCCAGCGACCGAGGGTGTCCATCCCGCTGAACGGGGCGAGTGACTGTTCGGCCTTCCACGCTCCGGAAACCTGCGGCGTCCCGGGGAACGCGATCGTGGGTGAGTCGTAGGTCACGGGCGCGGCCGATCCGACACGGAAGTAGCGAGGCGGGACCGTGGCGAGCATACCGAAGTCATCGGCGGGGAAACCGTACTCATCCGCCGGCCAATCCGGTCGATCCACCAGCACGACCGTTGGGCCGCCTACTTTGGTCAGCTTGACCTTCAGGTCACCCTGCCACGGATGATCCAATATGAACGCCGCCTCTACGGAGGCGATCGGGAAGCTCATGGGCACGAAGACCTCGGCGTACACCGTGACTCCGCACCCGCTTGATCCGCTCCCGTCGGGAACTTCGAGCGGTTTGCCGAGGTATGAGAACACCAACGGGCACGCGGCACTCGAACACGGGCTTCCTTCGCCGCGGAACAGGCCCCCGGCCGACAGGCACACCGTTGTGGGCAGCACCTGGCATCCACCCGACGCCAGGCAGCAGGCACCAGACGGGGGCTGTGGGCAGTTGAACCCCGCGCAGACCGTGCCGGCGCCCGCGAACACGCCGCCCACGTTGGCACACGTGGGTGAAGTTGCCTCCACGCATTGGCCGGTGGCGGCAATGCAGCAGCGCCCAGTCGCCACGCCTCCGGGGGTGAACTCCACCGAGTCGATCCCGATGTAGTCGGACTGAGAGCCACTCTCGCCGCCGTGCTCGACGAAGTAGCGGAACGCGATCCGCCCGGTGGAAGGTCCGCTGAGGCCGGAGATGACGATGGTGTACTGCGTCCAGCCCGTGGGATAGCCGCTCGCTCCAATGGCGTACTCGGGATTGATGTCGAGCAGGAGCGTCGTAAACGTCCCGACCGACAAGGGGTCCGAGCCGACGACCGCGCTGTTCCCGGCGGTACTCAACCGAACTTGGAGCCGGTCCGCGTAGGCAGAGGGCGATACCGTGCGAGTCCAGAACTGGATCGCATCGCCATTGTTCAGGTTGAGCGTCGGTGTCACGAGCCAGTTGCTGATCGTGCCAAGGTTGAGCACGTTGCGATAGTCCGCCGCGATGTAGCCCGCGGTGGCCTGCGCGGGGAACGTGGAAGGAGTTCCCTGGAACCAACCCGTCGAACCGATCGGGGAGCTGTTGTTCTGCGTCAGCCAGCCAGCGACCGGGAGCGAGGAAACGGAATCAAACGGCTCGACGAGGGGCTGCGCGCGAGCGACACCCACACCCAACGCGAGCACCGCACTCATCGCGCCCAACAGCCTCACCAAAGCTCTCCGGCCGTGAAGTCAGCATGCGTCGGCATGAGATGCCGACGACCACCACCCACAGTCTAGGTTCGGCCGCCGCGCATGCAAGAGGAATTGACCCCCGAGGCCCAGACTTATTCGGTCGTGCCTGGGCGAAAGCACGCACTCGTGACTGCACGAGCGCCCTCCGAAATCGTGTTCCCAAGAGACCGAATTACGAACAACCGGCCGCGTACTTGTTGATGAAACACTGGAAGTCGTTGGCGGTCAGGCTCGGGTTTCCGGTGCTGCCATCGCAGTTCGCGTACGAGTGGTTCGCCGCGTATTCGTTGATGAAGCACTGGAAGTCGTTGGCCGTGAGACGAGGCGTGGCCGTGCTGCCGTCGCAGTTGGCGTAACACGCGGCGCCGCCGATGAAGCACGCGCCCGTGAGAGTGATGATGTAGGGAGACGGCGGGGTTCCAAAGAACGTGGTCCAGGCGGTCACGGCGGTCGCCGCGCCGGGTCCGTTGGGAATCCACTCGGGCTCGAAAGCGTTGCCGGGGTTGGTTTCATTCCAGAGGCGCTGGGCGCTCGCATTGACGGGGTCGTGGTCGTAGGTCGAGATCGCCAGGTACACCTCGCCGTTGCCCGCGAGGAACTGGCCGGTGATCAAGGCGTGGTTGCCCGAGGCGCCGCCTTCGTCGTCCTTGGTGATGCCCGTGCCGCTGGTGTTGAACAGGTACAGCGTGGAGTCGATCGCCGGCCCGCCATGGGTGGTGGCGCTGAAGTTCGGCCGATCGCAGACGTTGATGCGGTACATGTCGGCATCGTCGAGGTCGATGGCGCCGACGATCTTGGTCAGGCTTCCCGAACCGGTGAGGATCGCCGCGGTCGCGGGCAGGTTGCCGACGTCGGTCGTCTCGACAAAGCCGAAGATCGGGCAGGCGCCGCAGGCCGAACCGTTTCCGCCGTACACGCCGGCCACGCTTGTGCACTGAACCTGGGTCTGGGCCGCGATGCAGGTTCCGTTAGGGAGGCAGCAGGAGCCAGTCGGCACCGGGGCGACCGTGCCGCTGAACGTCGCCTCATCGATTCCGATGTAGTCGGACCGGAGTCCGAGCGGTCCACCGTCTTCGACGAAGTACCGGAACGCGATGCGGCCGACCGTGGCCCCGGCGAGCCCGCTGATATTGATCGAGTATTGCGTCCAGTTGTTGGGGTACCCGGTGCCGCCCAGGTATGTGGGATTGATGTCGAGCAGGAGGGTCCCGAAGTCGCCGACGCTCAACGCGTCCGTCCCGCAGTCTGTACTGAACCCATTGGTGCTCAATCGCACCTGGAGTCGGTCGGGAAAGGTGCCGTCGGTCGTGCGGGTCCAGAATGTGAACGTCTGACCATTGACCAGATTGAGCGCCGGGGTCATGAACCAGTTGCTGATCGTGTTGAGCCCGGCGGTGCATTGAAAGCTCGCCGCCAGATACCCGGCGGATGCTTGCGCGGAAAAGATGGTGTCGTCGCCCTGCAGGAAGTCGGGGTAAACACCGCCCGGGGCGCTGTTGTTCTTCTGGAACCAGTTGCCCGTCGAGGTTAGGCTGACCACGTCATCAAAGGCTTGGGGAAAGTCCTGTGCGTTCGCCATGCCCGCGAGACTGACGAGCGATGCGATTGACACCCTGAGACTGTTCTGGACTTTCATTGAGGTCTTCTCCATCTCTGGTGTGGAACGTGGGCGGGCTGCCGCGACTGAAGGTTCAAGTTCAACGATACTCCCCGAAGGGGACGCGGCAATCCCGACTCCCGGGTTCCTTTCGCGTTCCCGTCATCGCGGTTCCATAATCGCGTCCGCGTCGCCCGAGAACAGCGGGGGTCATGCGCTGATGGGCAAGATTGCCCAGTTCCTCAAGCCTCCGAGAAGTCGTGTCCGGCCATGTAATGCCCAACCTTGAGTTTGAAGAGTTGCCGCAGGATGTCGTTCGCCAGGGCCGAAGCGCCAAAGCGGAACCACTCGGACGTCATCCAAGGGCACGGCGCGGGCGCCGAAAGTCCTCCCAGCGTCTCCTTCACCATCACGAGATAGTGCAGTGCCTGCTTGGCGGTTCGAATGCCGCCCGCCGGCTTGACCCCCACGACCGTGCCCGTTGACAGGTAGTGGTCACGCACCGCTTCCAGCATGATCAGTGTCACCGGCATCGTCGCGGCGGGCTGAACCTTGCCCGTGCTGGTCTTGATGAAGTCCGCACCCGCCGCGATCGCGAGGTCACTCGCCCAGCGGATGTTGTCGTAGGTTTCCAGCTCGCCGGTCTCGAGAATGACTTTCAGGTGCGCGGCCCCGCACGCGAGTTTGATTTCGCGGATCTCCGCGGACACGTCGTCAAAGCGGCCGGCGAGGAACGCGCCGCGGCTGATGACCATGTCGATCTCATGGGCGCCGGCATCGACCGCCCGGCGAGTGTCGTCCACGCGCACCGCCAAGGGGTATTGCCCACTGGGGAATCCCGTCGCGACAGACGCGATCTTGACCGAACTCCCTTCGAGCACTTCCCGGGCAACGGAGACCAGCGACGGATACACGCATACCGCCGCAACCGGTGGTACGCGAAAGCCGAGCACTTCCTCATCCTGCTCGCACGGCCGCAGAGCCTTGCGGCAAATCGACCGGACTTTCTCCGGCGAGTCCTTGCCCTCGAGCGTGGTCAGATCGATCATCGACATCGCCAGCAGCAGGCCGCGGAGCTTGGACTCGGTCTTGATCGATCGCTTGGTGAACGACGCCGCTCGTGCGTCGATCGTGACCCGGTCAACGGTTCTGCGGTGAAGTGATCGCGATGGCGGGGAGACAGTCATGTGGCGGGCAATGCTAAGCAGGCCGGGGAGGCCCTCCCAGCCATCCGTTCAAACGCCGATGGTCCATCCGCACGCGGCCCGCACGAACTCTCGGACGCGCCGCTCGCAAGGATCGCGATAGCGAGGCTCGGTCCAGAGGTTGTTATGGCCACCCCCGGCCACGTCGAACAGCATGCCCCGCCCCGAAGCGACGATGGCCCGGCTGTCTTCCGCGGGGCACACCACATCGTGCGTTCCATGGATCACCAGCAGGGGGACGGTCATTCGTGATGCGTGAGCGGCTCGGTCGAAGCCAGCGGGTGCGAGGTCCCGTCCCAGCAGGATCCTCAGGACCGCCATCGCGGGGGGCACGATCATCAGGGCCGGCAGCCCCCGGGAGTGCAGCACATTGGACGCCGGAGTCGCCGGCACCCGGTACGGCGCCTCGGCAATGACGCCCGCGACCTGTCCGGCCTTGGCCTGAGCGGCCGCGGCGATGCTGACCCCGGCGCCGAGCGACCAGCCCATGAGCACGACGCGGCCGCCGATGCGGTCGAGGAGCGCCAGCACGTCGGTGACTTCCTTGGTTCCGAGTCGGCACGATCCGGGGGCCTCGCCGTGGCCCGGGAGGTCCCAGGCAATGATCCGCGAAGCGATCGGTGCGACCGCCGCGATGCGAACGAGACTCCCGATCTTCGAGTCCGCCCAGCCGTGCGTCATGACCACGGTGGGTCCGTTTGGTTCGTCGCCCGGAATGTCCCACACGGGCAGGCGCAGGCCGCGAGTTTCCAGGAACCAGGTTTCAAATCGTCGGGGCAGGTCCGCGAGCTCGGAAGGATCTCCTGGCCTTCCGCGTGAGACGGCGGCGCTGTATGTCCGCCGAGGCGGGTGGGTCAGAAGCCAGACGCTCAAGATGACTCCCGTCACCCAGAGCAGGCCGAGGCCGGAGGCGAGCAGGATGAGCAGTCCGATCACGATGCCATGCTCGCGGATGTGGCGTGCGGGTGCAACCGGTCAGCCAAAGAGGTTGGCGATGTCATGGAACGTCACGATCACGAACACGGTCCCGATGAGGAGCAGTCCGGCCACGGTCGCCGCGTTCTGGATGGCGAGCGGAACGGGCTTGCCACGGACCTGCTCGACCAGAAGGAAGAGGAACTGGCCGCCGTCCACGATGGGAAGAGGCAGGAAGTTGATGACCGCCAGATTCACGCTGATCAGGGCCATGAAGAACAGGAGCCAGACCGTGCCACGCTCGGCCACTCTCGTGCCGAGGTGAGCGATTCCCACCGGACCCTTGAGGTGCTCGACCTTGACGGTGCCCTGGAAGAGGCGTGCGAAAGTGACGTAGGTCGAGAGCATGACTCTCTGCGTCTCGTTGAGCCCCATGCGCAGCGCCTGGAGCGGGCTCTCGGCCTTGAGCGTGAATCGCTCAGCTTCAAAGACGGACGAGTCGAGATTGCTCGTCCACGTGAGCGAGTGGAGCGCCGCAAGGTCGTCGGAACTCAGGATCCAATCGATCTGCTCGCGATCTCCGGCAATGGGCTCGGCGTTGGAGAAACGGGCCGGCTCCAGCGTCATCCGGACCGTGGCCGATCGGAGGCTCGATGAATACGCATCCTTCGTCGCTTCGCGCAGAGCGGTGCGGAGCTCAGAGAAGTTGGAGACATCGCGTCCCGCAACGGCGGCGATTCTCATTCCCGGGCGGGTGATCAGGCTCGTCGCGGCCGGCGGCGCGCCTTGCCCGGGATGCCTCGCATCGACGATCCGCGCCGGCGGCATGGAGACCATCGTGCTGTCTTCGGCTGTGTCGGACCGCTCAAAGCCGATGATCCCGCCGCTCAGGACGGTGGGGGATGGATCAATCCGGACCAGTGTTCGCGAACCGTCGGGCTGCTTGCGGAGCACACTGACGGAAATCTGCCGACCGGTGTGCGCCCGGATTTCAGCGACGCCATCGGCCGCGCTCGGAAACTCTACAGCGCCGATGCGGGCGAAGATGTCGTCGTCCTTGAGTCCCTGGCGGTCGCGCTTGGAGTCCGGGTTGGGCATCACCTTGAGCACCGGCGTCAGGCCGAGCAGGTGACTCATCGGGACCATCGACTTGGGACCGTTCGGAATCAGACCGAACTGCAGTTCGGCTTCGGGCTTGATTGGGACCGTCACCCGCTTGGCGTTCTCGCCTTCAAACACGGCTTCGAGCGTCTCGCCCCGTGACTCGCGGATCGCCGCGTTGGCATCGGACAAGCTCTCGACCGGCCGCCCGGCGATGCGGCTGAGCTTCATGCCGGGGTCGACGCCGGGCAGACCCCTCGAGGCCAGGATCGCCCGGCCCTGTTCGACCGCGCTGGGCCCGGTGACTTTCAGCACCTGGTTCGACAGGGCCGGCTCCAGCCCGATCTCCTGCAGGCCGGTGACAGGCCCGGGTTCAGGAACCACGGCAAAGTCGATCACACCCTTGGTGTTGGGCCGCTCGACCGTGAGCTTCAGAACACCGCCGCGCTCCGTCATAGCCGTCGCGAGGATGAGGTCATTGAATGAGTTGGGCTTGCGACCGTTGATGGAGGTGACCACATCGCCGGGCAGCAGCCCGGGGCGGACGACTTCGCCAATCGCTGTCGCGCGCGAGGCCGGCATGCCCGGGACGACGCCGCCCACCTTGCATGGCTCGGTCTTCAGGCCGTACATGAAAATGCCAACAAAGAGCGTCGCGGCGAGGATCAGGTTCATCACCACTCCGGCCGAGATCACGATCATCCGTTTCCACACCTTGCAGCTCTGGTAGCTGTCGGGTGCCGTGCTCACCGCGGCAGGGTTGGCGTCGTCCTGGCCGAGCATCTTCACGTACCCGCCAAAGGGAAGCCAGTTGATCCGGTACTCGGTGGGGCTCACAGCGTGATAGGTCGCCCGCGTTCCTTCGAGTGTCGTCGCGCCCGCCGCGTCGGCGTTCATACGGGCGAGATACTCGCGCTCCGATGACCCGCGCCTCCAACCCATGCCTTTGCGGAAGGACACAGCCGCCGGACCGAACCCGAGCGCAAACGCCAGCACGCGGATTCCGGCCCACCGCGCGGCGAGGAAGTGCCCGAGCTCGTGCACGAACACGATGAACCCAAAGCCGAGCACGACCAGGAGCAGGTCCCGTACCGATGCGGCAAGTCCGAGAAGGTCGTTCATGGCTGAATCCTAGTTCTCTGTCAGGAGTAGATCGGTTCGAAGCGCCCCAAACACAAAGGGCCCGGGCGTGATCGCCCGGGCCCACTGGATTTTCAGATATCGCGAAGCGGCAAACTTACGAACCGCCGTACTTCACGCCGCAGCCGTACGCCTTGGTGACGGGCGAGCTGACCGTCTCCTTGGCGAGGACCTGCGTGAGAGCCTGCTCGACGTAGTTGATCGTGCCGAGCTTCTTGGCGCTGTTGTCGTTGTCGATCGCGCCCATGTACGCCAGGTTGCCGGTGGCATCGATGACGAACATCGTGGGGGTGTTCTTGGAGCCGTAGGCCTTGCCCGTCTTGCCCGACTCATCGAGCAGCACGGCGTAGGGGAGCTTCCAGTCCTTCTTGGCGGCCGCGCTGGCTTCCTGGCCCGCGCCTTCCTTGCCGGCGGCGCCGGAGTTGATCGCCAGCCAGACGATGCCCTTGTCCTTGAACTTGTTGTAGGTGTTCACCATCGTCTTGTTGTCGACGTGGTGCTTTTTGACGTACGGGCACTCGGGGTTGAACCACTCGAGGACGACGATCTTGCCCTTAAGGTCGGCGAGCTTGACGGTGTTGCCGTCGGTGTCCTTGAGTTCGAACGCCGGAGCGGCCTGACCGATGTTCACCACGCCGTTGCCGTCATGCTTGGCGTCTTTGTTGTGGTCTTTGTGATCCTTGTGGTCCTTGCCGTCCTTGTTGTGATCTTTGTGCTCAGGCTGCGCCGCCGCGGGATTCTTTCCCTTGGGGGCGTCGGCCTGGCCCATGCTGGGAGCGGCCACACCCATGATGGCCATGCCAGCGATCAGGCCAAGGATCCGACGCGAATTCAGATTCATCATGCTTCTAACTCCATTGAGTGCCGCACAGTGGGCACCGATCCGCTTCCCCCCGCCGGGCACACGCCGGCGAACAAAGCGGTACGTTGTTCTTGGTTCAATCCCCGCGAGGGCGGGACTCGGGGTCAGACGTTCCTGGACCTGATTTGTTCATTGATTCCAGGCCGACTTCCACTGCCCAAAGCGTAGGCGGCCCATTCTCTTGGGGCTTGATCTCCACGACCCCCTTGAGCTTGAGGTGTGGGCCGGTTTCCTTCAGGGTGAGCGTCATCCGATCACCCTTTCGCTGCCCCTCCTTGATTGGGTTCACCAGAGGCGCGCAATCGAGCGCCGGGTAGAACGCAAGTTCCGTTGCCCCTTTGGCTTGGATGAACACGTGTTCCTCGGAGCGACGAACGCTGAAGGGCGGCGCTTCCTTTGGAACAGGCTTCGGGACTCGCTGCCGCGCTTTGGCGAAGTGGGGAGCATCTGGGCTTGCCAGCTTGTCATCCTCAGGGGTTCCCACAGCGACCATGAGCTTCACTTGCGCATCGCCGGGAAGGCACACTTCATGGCAGACCAGCCACTCAACGCTGCCCCGGAACTCGACCTCAGTGCCCGGTTTGGCGTCCTTGGGCACTTTTACGGGAATCAGGAGCGTGACTTCTTTCTCGTAAATGTGATCGAGAATGTCGCCGGGCTGTGCCAGCCTTCTGGGCGCTGGCCAGAGCGTCTCCCCGGCAACAAATCCGGATGGGAAATCGGCGGTGAACTTCGGCGCAAACCCGCTGTCGTTCAGCCCGTTCCAGTACAGGTGCCATTGGGCGTCAATTTCAAAGTGAAGGCCCAGCCAAGCTGTCCGACCGGGGGTCAGGGTTTTGGTCTCGCACACCAGGCGAACTCTGGCGTGCTCCTTGTCGTCCGGCTGGCGGGCCATCGCCCGTTCAACAACCGCACACATGATGCACATCGCAAGCAGGAAGCCGAACTTCATGGACCACTCCTTTGGTCTGCACCACACCCGCAAGGGTAGCCATCGCCCGGTATAGTCCGGGCATGAGCCGAGGTTGCAAGGGCCGCTGCGTGGGTTTGCTCTCGATCGCGATTTTTGCGGTGTGTGCCGGTGCGGGCGGGTGCGAACGCACGACCAAGGACACGGACATCAAGTTCATCTCCGTTTCGGAGACCAAGAACCTCTTCGACAGGGTGCAACGCGGCGAATCTACGGCGGCGGTCTTTCTCGATCCGCGGCCGGGGACCGAGTTTGCCGAGGGGCACATTCCAGGCGCCCGAAACCTGACGCTGGCGCAGGTGAAACCCAAGGCGAAGGTCGACCCCCGTATCGAGCGGTTCAACAACCTGGTTGTCTACGGAACGGATCCGGCGTCGGCGACGGCGCGAGGTCTGTCCAAACGTTTGATCGCGGTGGGATACGGCGATGTGAAGTTTTTCGCGGGTGGGCTGAAGGATTGGAAAGAGCGCGGGTACCCGATCGAGGTCTCTCCGCCACCTCAAGAACCAGTCCCGGTCCCCGCTGGCTCGCCCTGACGCGCGGCGAGCATTCCTTCCTTTTCGTCGACAAGCCCTAGCAGGACCAGGCCAACGACAAAGAAGGCCACGAGCAGGACAAGGGCGCCCGGCCGGCCGAGCGCCTGTGTGGTGATTCCGAACGCGCCGGGCCCCACCAGCTGGGAGAGCTTGAGCACCATTCCCCACAAGCCGAAGAACTCGCCGCCCCGTTCCGTTGGAGTGAATGCGCCGACCACCGCCCTGCTTCCGGTTCCAATACCACCAAGGCCGAAGCCCACTCCAGCGGCGATGACCCAGAACCAGTTCGGGTTTCCGCCGCGCCACGCCAGAAGGGCCAGTGCGCCCGTGCTGAGAATCCAGACGATGAGGAAAAGGCGGACGGCGTGGATACGTCCGATCCGGTCCTGGTACTTCGCGGCGAGGATGGCGCTGACGCCCGCTGTGCCGGACATGACCAGCGCGAGTAGCGATAGCTCACCGATTTGAAACCCCATGTCGTTGCCGATCTTGCCGGCGTAAAAGATCACGGTGTAGGTTCCGAGGCTGTACACGAACATCACACCCAGGAATCTCGCGAGCTGTCGGAACCGCTTGACCTCCCGAGCAGTTCGGGCGAGCTGACGGAACATGTCGCCGACCATGCTCCGGCGCTGATCCGGCGGAACCGGCTGCGCGCGCTCGTGCAGCATCGTGAACGAGGGGATCATGCCGAAGAAGAACCAAAGCCCCGCCGCGACGAAGAGCCACCGCCACTGCGATGGTTCCTTGGCTTTCAGGACGAAGATCGTGAGTGCGGTAAGCCCTACGAGGAGCAGCGCACCGACGTAGCTCATCGTCCAGCCGATGGCGCTGACGCGCCCCATCTGTTCCGGTGGCGCCAACTCCGGCAGGAACGATCCCAGGAAGTTCTCACCCAGCCCGACACAGAATGCGGCCACGATGTAGATCACGCCCGCGAGCCACAGATCGCCTCGGCCCAGGAACGCCAGCGCGCAGGTCAGTGTGGCGGCGACGAGTCCGGTGCCGATCAGAAGCGGCTTCTTCCACGCCCGTGCGTCGGCAATGGTTCCAATGACCGGTGAGACGACCAGCGCCAGCCCGGTGGCCGAAGCGACGAGAATGATCCACGCGGAATCACCCTTGGCCTTCGTGCCTGCTACCGCTACGCAAAGAAAGATCGGAAACAGCAGAGTGTTGATGAGCAACTGAAACGACTGGTTTGCGAGGTCGTACATCCCCCACGCGAAAACCTCGCGCGGGCGATCGAGACCTTTCAATGGCGACCACTTCGGCATCGGCTGCTCGGCCTTTCGACGCGGACGGGAGCGTGCGCTCCCCGACTATACTGGAATTGTCGGCCCCGCGGCCGCTCGCGCGATGAATACCCCCGACGGCTCGCCCATGAATCCCGCTGACGCCGCCTTGAGCGAGGTGATTCAACTTGTACAGACTCGTCGAGTTCCCGACGCGATGGCGCTCCTGCGCCGCGGCGCTGTGGCACACCACGACGACTTCAGGTTTCCGATGGTTCTCGCGGACTTGCTGCAGGTGTCCGGGCAGGTGTCGGAAGCGGTTGAGGCGTTCGAGCGTGCCATCGCGCTGAACCCGAATGAACCATGGCTGCACGCGAGGCTGGCCCTCGCCCTGCGAGACTTGAAGCGGTTTGACGCGGCCGAATCCGCGGCGGTTCGGGCGGCCCAGCTCGGTCCGGGCGACCCCGAGAACCACCTGACACGCGCCCGTGTGCATCAGGCCGCGCAGAACCACGTGGACGCCGCCGAGGCGGCGCTGGAGGCGCTGCGGCTCAATCCAGACTCGTCGGACGCCGTGAGCCTGGCGGGCGCGACGCTTCTCGCGGCGGGGCAGGCGGATCGGGCGTGCGAAGTCGCGCTGGCATTCACGAAGGCCCACCCGGACGACCTGCCCGTGGCACTGGCGATCAGCGGCCGCATGACGTATGCCGAGTCGTTCACGGCGCGGCAACGGACGGACTACTCCCTCGCGATGGCGCAGCGCGTTCAGTCGCAACTCCCGGGCAGGCCGCAACCGCCGATTCGAGATCCACGGCCGGAGCGACCGCTCCGCATCGGATACCTGTCCCAGGACATTGCCCGCCGCTCATCGATTGTGTTCTTCATCGATCAGGTCTTCGCGTGCCACGATCGAGACTCGTATCCGATCACGTGTTACCTCACCCAGTCCAGCCTCGGGCAGATGACTGAACGGATGAAGGGGCACCTGTCGCGCTGGGTTGATGTTGAACGGATGTCCGACGAAGCGCTCGTCGATCGGATTCGAAAGGACAAGATCGACATCCTGGTGGACCTCGCCGGACGCACGCCCGGCCATCGGATCCCCGCGCTGCTGCTCGGCCCGGCGCCGATCGTGATGAACGCGATCGGCGACCCGCTGACGACGGGCCTCTCGTGTATCAACTACCGGTTGGTGGACGAGATCACCGATCCGCCGGGAAGTGAATCGCATTGGATTGAGACGCTGGTCCGGCTCCCAAAATGCTTTCTGTGTTACCAGCCGCCGGACGATGCGCCCCCGCCGCGCCGGCCTGTTGGCTCGAAGGATGGAGTCGTCTTTGGCTCGCTCAACATTCTGGCCAAGACCGGGCCCGGGGTGATCGCGCTGTGGGCACGCCTGCTGAAGCAAGTTGCCGGTTCCAGGTTGCTTTTGAAGGCCCCGCCATTGTCTCATCCCCGCATGCGGGCCGCGATTGAAGAGCGTTTTGCGGCACATGGAGTGCCAGCGGATCGGCTCATACTGCTCGGGCATTCGCCTGATCTTCCGGACCACCTCCGCACGTACGAGCAGATTGACATATCCCTCGACCCCTGGCCGTACAACGGCACGACGACGTCTTGCGAATCGTTGTGGATGGGGGTCCCCATGGTGAGCCTCGCGGGCGAGGCGCACGTCAGTCGCGTGGGTGCGAGCCTGCTGACGGCGGTGGGGCTTGAGTCGTTGGTGGCCAAGAACGAGGACGACTTTGTGTCGATCGCGGCGGGCCTCGCGAACGACCATTCCCGGCTGCGCGACCTGCACGCCGGGTTGAGAGCGCGGATGGCAGGTTCGATCCTGTGCGATGGGCCCGCCCATGCCAGATCGATCGAGACCGCATTCCGGGAAGTCTGGCGTGCCCGGTGCGCTGCCTTATCGTGACAGATGGCGAGTCCAGAATGCCGTCTGCAGGTTCTTCGCATCGTTCGACATGCGTCCGAACCCGATGTGCTCTTCCGGCGCGCCGGTTTCCGGCCAGGTGTGCAACTCGACCATGGATGGATCGGCACCCAACGCGACGTACCGCGTTCGCAGCGACTCGATGAACCCACGTTGACCCGCAACGGGGATGAGGCGATCGGCTTCGGAGTGAAGTGCGAGCAGTGGGATCGGCCGCCATGAGTTCAGGTGCGTGGAAGGGTCGAGCGCGGCCACGCGGTCGGCTGGATGATCAACCAGCCAGCGGCGGCCGGATCCCGGGTGGTACAGGGCGGCCAGGTCGCCTGTGGTTGCCTCGACAGATGCGCACCGGAACGAATGCGCATCGCACAAACGACGGAGGGCGACCATCCCGCCGGCCGACATTCCTCCGAGTCCCATTCGGTCGACGTCGAAGACGCCGCCGAGCGAAGGCTCACCCAGAGCCGCGACCACGCGGTCCACTTCCGGGATCGCGGCGGCAAGGACACCGAGCGTGCGCTCCGGCGTCTGCATCGCCGAGTTGGCCCGCTCGCCGTGCCCCGGAAGGTCGATCGCGCACGCGGCGATCCCGGCTCGGATCCAGCGGAGGTATCTTCCCGGATCGAGCTCCTTGTTCGCCGTTCGACCGTGAAGCCAGAGGACGACGGGCGAGGGCGTGGACCAATCCGGGTGGGCCAAGAGCGCCGGAATGTGGCTCGGGCCCAGGCGCACCGATCTCGCTTGAGACGCGAGTGCCGCCGGGAACTGCTTGAATCGATCGATCACTCGTGACTCGTTCACAGGGCGATTCGTGATCCGCGCTCGATGGCCCGCGGGAGGTTCAATCCCCTGAGGTCCTCCGGCTCGGCAGCGGTGAGCGGGGATAACTCGATGACGCACTCGGGTTCGCCGCCGGGTTTTCGTGGCACGTTCACCCCCGCCGCCTGCAGCCACGCTCCCGCGCGCGAAGTTTGGATCTGGGTGGAGCTTTCGACACTGTCCACGCCCGTTGCGTTCTTGATCGGGGCGAACTCCTCGGCTCGCGACGTTTCGTAGACGATGGAGCTCCGGCACAGTGGAAGTGCGTCAAAGACGAACCGTTCGAGCTTGACGCCGTTGTTCGCCGTCGGCTGCACGGCTTGCCCGGTGGTCAGGTTCACGTGCGGGATCTTCTTTTCCGCCCGGTGGTACGGCAGCGTGAACTCCGTGTCGGTGTTGAGTTTGGCCACGAAGTCGACCGACAGGGCGTGCACCGCGATCGAACCCGCGATAAACCGCAGGCTTCCATCCGAGAGCCGTTGCTCCGCCAGGCTCCGGGGGAGGTCGGAATACTCGATGATCTCCACACGGCCCTTGACGGAGCAGAACACTCCCAGCTTCTCTTCCGGCCCGACCTTCGGGATCATCTTGCTCGACATCTCTCCCGATGAATCCGGCGCCGACGCGTGCAGCCCGAGGAACACCGGATCCACGACGCGCACAAGCGGGTTGTCAACCTGGAAGTAGCTGATGTGCTGGATGCCGCGCTCGCGCATGCCGTCGATGGCGCCGGAGGTGAACAGCGCTTTGAGCGAGCCGCCGTGCCCGTCAGGGTTGGTAGCAATCTCATCTTTCGCCGCGAGCAGGATCTTGCCCGAACCCAGTTCGAAGGAGGGCATCACGCCCTGCGGGAAGAACATGACGTCCCGGGCGTCGAGCCCCAGGAACTCGTTGGACTCGAAGTACGCCACCGTCGCATCGTGGTTCAGGGGGCTCGTCATGATGTACCACGGCACCGGCGCCCCATACTTCTTCCCCGCGGCACGGAGGCCATCGGCGAAGAACTGGAACAGAGTCCGGCGAGTGACGGCCCCGGCCGGGTACATCCCTTTCGGGCCTTCAAATCCCAGCCGGCTTCCTTGTCCTCCGGCGACCGTGAACGCCGCGACCTTGCCCCGCTTGAGCAGCGATTCGCCGACGGCCCTGAACTCGCCGGGGCTCCACTTTCGACCGGCGGAACCCGGCCGGTGCGGGTAATACGGCGCGGGTTCGATGGACGGAGGCAGCTCAACCTGCGGGGCGTTCCGCACGTACCGATCAACGAGCCGCGGAATGCCGTCGAGATCCATGGCTTCGATCTGCGAAACCAGGCGATCGCGGGACGGTGGTGAGAGCTCCCCGTGAAACCGGAGCAGGTGATCCTGCCCGATCGCCGCGAGCTTGTCCTTCAGGTTGCGAAGATTCGATTCCGACATGATGGAGATGGTACTCTGGAGGTGAGATGTCCCGATGAACAACCTCTTCACGAATCCGCCTCGGCTTCCGTTGGTCGCGCCGTCGATCCTGTCGGCCGACTTCATGCGCATGGGGGAGGAGTGTCGGCACGTGCTCCAGGCGGGTGCGGACCTTCTCCATCTCGACGTGATGGATGGGCACTTTGTTCCCAACCTGACGATGGGGCCGGACATGTGCCGTTGGCTCCGGGCCGAACTGCCGAACGCCTTTCTCGATGTGCACTTAATGGTGAGCGAGCCCGCCAAGTTCATTGAGCCGTTCCTGAACGCCGGGGCCAACCATCTGACGTTCCACGTGGAGGTCGTGTCCGCTCTAGAGGCTCGGAAGCTGGCGCAGCGGGTTCGGTCCCTTGGCGCGACCGTGGGCCTGGCGATCAACCCCGGGACGCCGATCCAGGGAGCCTTGGAGTTGCTGCCGGACTTCGATCTGTTTCTGGTGATGTCTGTGAACCCGGGCTTCAGCGGCCAGCGGTTCATGGCAGAAGTCCTGGCCAAGACCCGTGAGTTGAGGCCAAGACTTGGTCCACGCCAGCGCCTCGAAATGGATGGCGGCATCAGTTTGAAGACGATCGATGAGGTCCGTCGGGCGGGATGCGACACACTGGTTGCGGCGTCGGCGGTATTCGGGGTGCCACCAAGTCAGCGAGCAGCGGTTATCGGAGCGCTCCGTGGATCAAACTAACCCCAATCCTCGCCCGTTTACCTAACTTAACTCTTACAAACATGCGTTTTCGGGGTGCAGACCCCCTTGTGTCGGCGTCGAAGCCGATGCTATGCTCAACCCGAAGGCCTGTGACCTGAGGCCGGCTTCTGGGGGGCGGCCGCCGGTGGGCGGCAAACGCATTATGGCGAAAGCTCGCGACATTCAGGTGTTGTTCGTCCGGACGGCCGAGACGCAATGGGAACGGGCTGGCCGGATTGCCGGCTCGACGGATGTCCCGTGCACGGCTTCAGGCTGGGAAGTCATGGTCAAGGCGATGGATGGCCTCGAAGGGCCGAGGCTGACCTCGGTCGTTTGCGGGCCGGATGAAGCCAGCCAGGCCGTCGCCAGGGAGCTCGCGAAGCGGTCCAAGACCAAAGTGAAGGTGAACGACGATCTCGGTGAAGTGCATCTCGGCCTGTGGGAGGGATTGCTCGGCACAGAACTGCAGGAGAAGTGTCCAACGGCCTATCGCCAGTGGCTGGAAGACCCCGCGGCAGTCAATGTCCCGGAGGGTGAGGGATTGGAGGAGGCGCAGGCGCGGTTGTTGGACGCACTGTCGCGAAGCCTGTCTAGGGTCCGGGGCGATTCGGGAGGAGTTGGGGTGGTGCTCCGCCCGATGGCGCTCGGTCTGGTAGGCTGCGCGTTGACGGGTGTTCCCACGAAGAGCCTCTGGTCGATGATCCAGTCTGGCCCGGCTCTTCAGTGGCGGGCCGTCGAGCGGGGCAGCCTTCAGGCGGCCGCTCGGGCGCGCACCGGAGCGGTCGCGTGACGACCTCCGGGTTTCTCAAGTCTCCCTTGCCGCTGGGTGCAGTCGCGGCGGGTCACAGGACGTTGAACCCATGACGCAGGTTGCGGCTCGCACGTGGACGGAAGTTCGACAGGCTCGCAAGTCGCCTATTCCCGAGGGCCTCTGGCTTCGCTGTCCTAGCTGCGGCCAGATGATCTATCGAAAGCAGATGGAGGCCAACCTCCACGTATGCCCCGAATGCCAGCACCACTTCCGCATCGGGGCGATCGAGCGGGTCAAGCAGCTTGCGGACACGGGCACGTTCCAGCCCATGTTCGAGGGACTGACCCCCGGCGACCCGTTGTCGTTCAAAGACCTCAAGTCCTATGCGGATCGCCTTCTGGCCGAGCAGGTCAAGACCGGGCAGACGGACGCCGCGGTGGCCGGGATGGCGTTCATCAAGGGCCGTCCCGCGATGATCTGCAGCCTCGACCTGACCTTCATGATGGGCTCGATGGGGAGCGTGGTCGGTGAGACCATCACTCGCACGATTGAGTACGCGACAAAGGAGGGGCTCCCGCTCGTCATTGTCAGTTGCTCCGGCGGCGCCCGCATGCAGGAGTCTGGCCTGTCGCTGATGCAGATGGCCAAGACCTCAGCTGCCTTGGCCCGGCTGGACGACGCCAAGGGTCTCTTCATCTCGGTGCTGACCGATCCGACGACGGGCGGGGTGACCGCAAGCTTCGCCATGCTCGGGGATGTCATCATCGCCGAACCAAAGGCGCTCATCGGCTTTGCCGGGCCGCGGGTCATTCAACAGACCATCCGCCAGGAGCTTCCCGAGGGCTTCCAGCGTTCTGAGTTCCTTCTCCAGTCGGGGATCATCGATCGCATCGTGAAGCGCCAGGACCTGCGCAGCGAAATCGCGCGGATCATCGACTATGCCGGCAAGTGAGCCGGCCCTCCCCAGCCGAGCTCCGGCCTATCTGATCGCGGGCCTGATACACGCCGCCGCGATGCTGCTCGCCTTTCCACCGCTCGACCTGTGGGGTTTCGCGTTTGTCGCGCCGATGCCGCTCGCCTGGGCGGGATGGGCCCGTGGTGGCGACCTCATCCGATTCGGCAGGCGGGCGAAACTGGGGCACGCCGTGGTTCTGGTCACGCTTGGCGCTGTACCCCTGCACGCCTACGCGCATCAATGGGTGATTGATGTGTCGGCGCTCGGGTACCCGTTCTTTGTCCTGATCATGTCGGCGATGGCGGGGGTGTTTGTGTGGATGCTCTCGGTGGTTCACGCGAGATGGCCGCGGATCCCACTGGCCGTTGCGGCGCCGGTGATATGGATTGCTTTGGAAGTGTTCAGGGGCGAGATTCTGGGCGGAGGGTATCCGTGGCTCCTGATCGCGCACCCGACGATCGGGGCGCATGAGTTCGCCACGACGGCGGGGCTGCTGGGGACCTACTTCACCGGATTCCTGGTGGTTGGCGTGGCGAGCGCGGCGTTGGACCTGCTCATTGTCCGTTCGGCCCGCGTCGCTTCCATCGGCGTGCTGATCGGAGTCGCGATCGCGGTCTTCGCGGGCATGGTGCTCGCGCCGGTGCCGCGAGGTCGGCCGGTCAGGCTCGCCCTTGTTCAGACCAACGTTCCGCAGTCGAACAAGCTTGAGTGGGAGTTCGGCAACAGGCTGAAGGACTTCGCCGCGTTCGCTGCGCTCACGCGAAGCGGCGCGGCGAAAGCGGACCTGATCATCTGGCCGGAGACGATGTTCCCGGGAATGACGCTTTCGGAAACGGGGATTCAGGAGGAACGCGCCGCGGGGCTCACGTTCACCGTTCCTCGCGAAGTGGATGAGCGGCGAGTCGTGCCGAGCCTGGAGTTTTACGATCGCCTGTTGGCGCTGTCGAACGAAGTGAAGCGTCCGATGCTGGTCGGGGCACTCGGCTTTGACGGACTTTCGATCGGACCCGATCCCAAGGGCGGGGTGAACATCGACTTCAAGGCGCGATACAACAGCGTGTTTATGGTGGATCAAGGTCGGGTTGACCCGCGCGCGTACAGCAAGATCGAACTGACGCCATTTGGTGAAGAAATGCCGGGGTTCCGGCACTGGCCGTGGCTGCAGCGACAGGTGATGGCGTTGGGGGCCGGGGGTATGTCGTTTGATCTCTCGCGCGGCCCCGGGCCGCGTGCGTTTTCACTCAGCACCGACGAACCGTGCTCCGTCGTGACGCCTGTCTGTTTCGAAGCGACCAAACCGGGGCTGTGCCGGCGGCTCGTTCGTGCTGCCGGTCCGGGCCCTGTGCTCATGGCGAATCTCACCAATGACGGGTGGTTCGGAGGCTTTCGGGCGGGCCGGTTGCAGCACCTTCAACTCGCCCGTTGGCGCTGCATCGAGCTGGGAGTGCCGATGGTCCGCGCGGCCAACACGGGCATCTCCGCCGTCATTGACGCCTCTGGGCGGGTGACGGCCTGGGGCGTCGATGGGCAGCCGGGGGCATGGAATACCGAAGGGGTGCTGACGGCGACCGTCACGGCGACTCCGGCGAGTACGCTGTATGCTCGGATTGGCGATGATTTTGGCTGGCTGGTGTTGGTGCTGGGCGTGTTTGGAGTGCTCCTCGGGCTGGTGCAGGGTGCGTCTAGGAAAGAGGGTTTCGCATGAAGCTGAACGTCACGGCGCGGCGTGTGGGTACGACAGCGGTGCTGATGCTCATCCTGTGCTCGGAAATGCCCGGGTGTGCCGCGCGTCGCAAGGCGGCGGCCCAGGGCTCCGGAAACAGTGGTGGGGCCGTGCCGAAACTCAGCGCGAGGGAGGCCGCGAAGTACCAGGATCCCGGCGCGGTCGCCGTCCTTCGCGAGCGTGCGATCGCGATGCTCGAAGAGGCCGTGAAGGACAAGAACCCACAGGTCCGGGCGAACGCGATTGAAGCACTGTCTGAATCGCCGATGCACCTCGAGGCGATCGTGCCGCTCGCCGTCGCGGACTCCAATGTGGGGGTTCGTTCCACCGTCGCAATGATGGTGGGGAAGGTCAAGCTCACTTCGCGAATCGCGAGCATGCGCCTGCTGGTGAGCGACCCTTCTCCGTTCGTTCGGGCGTCGGCCATCTTCGCCCTGTCGCGATGTGGCGAGCCGGTGGACATTTCGCCGCTGGCCGAGTTGCTGTTGAACGATTCTTCGCCAAGGGTCCGGTCTCACGTCGCATACCTGCTGGGAGAACTTGGCGAGGCGTCGGCGACGCCGTTGCTTCGAGAAGCCACTCGGGCGAGGCTGCCCAAGGCATCACCGATCGAGATGAACCTGATGCAACTTCAGCTCGCCGAGGCGATGGTTAAACTCGGCGATGACAGCCAGCTGGAAGTGATTCGGGCGGCGCTGTATCCATCGCGGCCGGACGACCTCGAGGCCGCCGCGCTCGCGGTCCAAATCATCGGTCAGGTGAACGACAAACGGGCCATGGACCAGTTGATCTACCTCACGGCGTACAAGGACAACAAAGAAGGGCAGATGCCCGCCGAGATTCGCCTCGGGGCGGCCCTGTCGCTTGCGAAACTGGGGAACGATCGGGGTGGGTTTATTGCAGACGAATACGCGGCCAGCCCGAACCCGGCGCTTCGTGCCCAGGCCGCGTTCGTGTATGGGCAAACCGGTCGGACCGAGAACCTGCCTCGTCTGGAACGGCTCATGGCGGATTCCGACCCGGTGACCAGGGTTTCCGCCGCGGCGGGAGCCCTGCACGCTGGAACAGCAATTTCCCGGCACCTGGGGCAGCGATGACCTGAAACGTCCAGGCGGCGGCGGGTCGCAGTGGATCATTCGAGGGCTGCGTGGCGTATAGTTGGGGCCCGAGAGCGGGGGTCGGCAGGGTCCGCCTATTGACAGGTGGGTAGCCGGTAGGGTATCAAACACGTTCCCGGTGCCGGAAGGGAGTTCGGCTGGGACGCCGCGTGAGCCCAAATGCGGTGTTGTCGCATGGAAGTGATCCGCGAATCGATCGATGCCCGGGGCCGGTCCCTGGCATGAGCAGGAGTTGATTGTGCATACCGTCACCAAGATTCTCGTTGTCTTCGCCGCCATCCTTGCCGTGTTGCTTGCGGCGCTGACCATGGCCTATTCGGTCAACGCGTCGCGCATCACTGATGACTATCGCGCGGCACAGGAAAAGGCGACTACGTCCGAGACCGTAGCCAGGCAGCAAGTGGCCGATGCTCAGTTGGCTCACAACAACCTGAACCGCGATATGGCGGCGGTGAAGAACCAGGTGGCCGAACTCGAGAACGGCAACCGGGCGCTGCAGGCCGAGCGTGGCCAGCTTCTCAAGGATGTCCGGGCCGCCGAAGGCGAGCGCGACAACATCCGCGGGCAGATCGCGTTGCTCGCCGCGTCGAACGAGACGCAGGCGTCCCTGATCAAGAACTATCGCGATGAAGTGACGCGCCTCCGCGACGGGGAACTTGCTTCCAGCCGCCAGCGCATCGAGCTCGAAGATCGGATCAACGATCTCGAGAGCCAGCTTGAAGTGGCCGTGGCCAGCACGCGCGCCCTGCAGGAGCAGTTGGTTGAGGCGCAGCGAAGCCTTCAGACGACCGGCGGCGCGGTTCGCGTTGGCGATACCGCCACGGCCGGAGACCCGGTGGTCCCGAACTTCGCCGTGGCCGGCCAGGTGACCAAGGTCGGCAAGGATGTCTCAGGAAAGGACAGCGCCGAGATCAACCTGGGCACCAACAACCGGATCAAGGAGAACATGCAGCTCTCCATCTTCCGCGGCGAGAAGTTCATCGGGCATCTGGTGGTCGTCAGAACCGACCTGCAGAAGTCGCTCGGCTTGGTTGACTACAAGGGCAGCAAGCTGCCCGTTCAGGCCGGGGACGAGGTCAAGAGTCTCGCATCTCGCTAATCCCACGGGCACAAGGAACAATTCATGAGCCAGTTCGGAATGCAAATGCCCGGTGGAAGAGCTCGCCGCTCGAGTTCCGTCAACGTATACACGGGGCTGCTCTTCTGCGGCGTGGTGGCCCTTGCCGTCGGCTGCGGCTTCATGTGGGTCGCGGCTTCGAAGGTGAGCGCCAAGGCGGGTAACCCTTTCGAGATTCAGCAGGCCAAGCAGATCAAGTTGGCGCCGAAGAAGTAACCCGGCTGCGAACGACTTCGACGGCATCGTTCAGGCGCCAGTAGCTTGGGCGCTGCAAGGGTCCCGCTGGCGTTCATCGCGGGAGCGACTTCGGGAGACAGATTGTCCTTGACACGGTCCGCGGGCGACCTACAAATCTGCCCAGACCTTTTGGGGCGGTAGCTCAATTGGTTAGAGTACCGGACTGTCGATCCGGTGGTTGCGGGTTCGAGTCCCGTCCGCCTCGTTTG
>JBGANS010000004.1:0-300560 GCA_044222195.1 Phycisphaerales bacterium | reverse complement strand
CTGGGCGTCCTGAGCTCGACCGCCGTCGCCAACCGCAAGGGGTATGCGGGGTACGAGCACGCGCCTGAGCTGGCGGGGACGAAATGGCACGTGCGGAACCGGGTGCTGGATGCAGAACTGGGGCGGTGGACGAGGAGAGACCCGATGGGGTATCACGATGGCCCGAATCTCTACCCCTATGTATTTTCGTCCCCCCTATCGTATGTAGATCCTAATGGGGCTCAGATTAGACTGCCGGGGCATGGCGTCGACCCGGAGATCGGTCCGTTGCCGCCAATTCCCGGAGGCGTCGATCCGTTGCCGCCACATCCCGGCGGAATCGTGTGCAACTTAACAAGCCATGACATAGTAGTGTGTGGCACGGACCTGCTGCATCGACCCCAACCATGCATTGTTCTCCATCCGGGGGAGTGCTCTGCACAACAGTTAGAAGACGCCGATTTTTGGTTCATACCAGGGCACGGTTGGTACAAGTGCCGGTGGAATTCGTGGTGCTCGCCATCGGATGTGGAACCCGACGACGGCTGGCCGGGACGTCCGTGGCACCCAGATGACCATCCATTGATAACTTGGCCGATGCCAACACTGCCAAGCACCTGCGACAACTTCTGTCGGTCACTTGCGAATGGAACGCCGGATCCTTGTCTCGCATGGAGCGTGTGCATGGCACAATGCATGCAGGCTGGACAGCCAGGGGTTCCCGGCGTGCCCAATTGTCCGTTCACTCCAAATGATCCTGGCCGACAAATTGCCGGGGTCGGTGGAGTTGGGGGAATGTGACCTGACTACTGGACGCTTGAGAGGGTGCCATGATCAACACGTGCGAAACTCGATTGGTCCTTCGACCCATATGTTGGTTATTAATGATCAGTGTATTCGTTGCTGTAACATGCGGAACAATGTTGTCGGCACTCATTGTGCCAGCTGACGAACCATACTGGGATTGGATATCGTATTACGTATCGTTTGTTTGCACTTGCGCCGCACTAAGCAGCGTGATTGGTGTGCTAGCTCTCGTGAGTGCCTTAGCAGGAATCAGAATCGTTAGTGGCAGACGAGCGTGGACAAGCATGCGAATGAATCGTCGATCATGCACGGCCGCCTTTGCCATGGCTAGTGTTTCCATTGGGTGGAGTCACTTGTACATGCTCAATGCAATGGATGATCCTTTGTTCGGAATGCACACGCGGCCGCAGGTGCCAGAAATCATGTCAAGTGCTGCAGCTGTCGGTGGAAGTATCGCGATGGGTGCCATTATCTGGTGCGTGGACGCTTTCGTGGCTGTGCGAGTAGTTGCATTGGTTGCAAGAACAATAAAGGCCGACACCGGTTGTCGGAATTGCGGCTACCCGCTTGACGGCACTATCATAAGATGTCCGGAATGTGGCGCTGTTCGGTGCATTGCCACGAAGACCCAAGGCGAGATTAGTCCTCAAGAGGACCCTTGCCTGACCGCGTCTGACCAGGCTGGTCGGACGTGAACAGGCGGGTGGCCTGCCTTTGACCCGGGTGGGCGGCGGGTGGCCTGCCTCATGTTCGGGTGGCATGCTCTCTGGCTCTGCAGAGGCATGATGCGGCGCCCCATCTGTTAACACCTTCCGCTCTACCGACACCAACGCCAAAGAACGCTTCATCTACCACACCGCCGGTCTGGACGGAACCGGCTCCGGCAGTTACATTGACGATGTGATCCTGTGCGACGCCGATGTCAACGGGGGGCGGGGTGGGTGAACGCCGCGGACTCGACCAAGGAGGTTCGCAGGACATACCTTCAGAACGTGGGGGGGTGGCGGCACGACATCGTCGTCGTCCTCGACGCCAGCGGCCGGCTCCTGGAGAACGTGAAGTACCTGAGCTACGGCACACCCTTCGCCTGCCCGGCAGGCGACACGGAACTCAAGGGCTCGTGGCAGAGCAGCGACTCGACCAGGATCAGCTCCTACGCCGGCTCCTACGACATCCGCTTCGACCCCACCCACAACGGCGTCATCGACGCGGCGGACATCACCTACGCGAACTCGATCAAGAGCGGGTACCAGACGCTTGGCCTGGGCGTCCTGAGCTCGACCGCCGTCGCCAACCGCAAGGGGTACGCGGGGTATGAGCACGCGCCTGAACTGGCGGGGACGAAGTGGCACGTGCGGAACCGGGTGTTGGACTCGGAGTTGGGGCGGTGGACGAGGAGAGATCCGCTGGGGTATATTGGTTCGCTCAATCTTTATGTTTATGTCGACCTGATGCCGTTGCTGTTTACAGATCTGACTGGCCTAGCTCACCAAGCCACCTCTCCTCGTGTCACCATCAACATCAACCCAAGCAATCCGCCGCCTGTGCCCAATACGTGCTTCTACCCATCCACCGGCCATCCGGCCCCGATAGGCGCAACTATTGAGGGTATCGAAGCTTCATTTGAAGTGTGTAGAGGATGTAAGACCCAATCTGCGAATACGGCTTCTCAATGGTGCTGGTTGACCGTATGGATTTGTGAAAAGAAATGTAAGATGTGCACCGGCAAAGCCTCGTACAGATGCACCAAAGCAAAGAAACCTGGACAACCACCCTTCTGGGAACCTAGCCGTTTCAAAACTGACTGTGAGCCACCACCGTGTCATGAATGCTGCGATCCCGCTGGCGACAAAAAGTTTCAAGACCCGCCGCCCTCTGAGTAGACTAAACGCCATTTTACAGGACGCCTTGTCTGATGTGGTTCCGCAGAGGCACAAAAAAGTACGATCAAGTCGAAGGTGCGGTTTGCATGAGAGAGATGGCACCCAGCGAAGTTGCCCACTTCAAGCGACGGAGGTGGGTGGTCCGCAACATCGTCATCGCATGGTTGGTGCTCGCTGTTGTAGCGGTAGCTGTCTTCTACTATCAGTGGCGGGAAGGGCCGGACAAGCTGGGCATGCTCCTCAAAGCTATCCCCTCGGGCTGCATGCCGGCGGCATTGGTCGACGGCTGGGAGGCGCACGACCCTCTCGTGTATGCGTACACGCGCCGATCACCACTACCCCTCAAGCAAATTCGCGACACTTTGCTAGACGCACATTGGCTCGAGGGAGACGGTAGAAAGGCAATAGTCAACAATTCTCGTCTTAGCTACCCTGGTTTCTTCGAGCCTAGTGGCATGATGGGAGCGCCGTTCTACATGACTTCTGGCCAAACTGAAGTCGAACTCTGGGCATTCGACAACGGTGCCATTTTTGTAAGGAAACGAATTGGGAAGAACATTCGCTACTCAACTCCCAGCGGTCCGGTGATAATTGAAAAACTGAGATAGGCGGGTGGCCGGGACTTCTAACAGGCTGTTGAAGAACCCCCGAACACGCGCCGAATCGCGCAACCGGCGGGTGGCCTGCCTCATGTTCGGGTGGCATGCACTCTGGCTCTGCAGAGGCATGCAGGGGCGCGCAAGGGGTCAGGGCTGGGATGGCAACCGAGCTCCCCCGAAGCCCTCTCTTCCCGGCGATCCATCCCAGCCCCAGTCCTTCCCGCTAACCCTGCCTCCGACTCCAACCAACCCGCCCGCAGCGGCGGGTGGCCTGCTTCATGTTCGTGTGGCATGCACTCTGGCTCTGCAGAGGCATGATGCGGCGCCCGATCTGTGAACACCTTCCGCTCCACCGACACCAAAGAACGCTTCATCTACCACACCGCCGGTCTGGACGGAACCGGCTCCGGGAGTTACATTGACGACGTGGTCCTGTGCGATGCCGACATGAACTCGGGGTGGACTTCCGCCGCGGACTCAACCAAGGAGGTCCGCAGGACGTACCTCCAGAACTGGCGGCGGGTGGCCTGCCTCATGTTCGGGTGGCATGCACTCTGGCTCTGCAGAGGCATGATGCGGCGCCCCACCCGTGAACACCTTCCGCTTCACCAACGCCAAAGAACGCTTCATCTACCACTCCGCCGGTCTGGACGGAACCGGCGGGTGGCCGGGACCTCGAACCGTGGCACGGAACTCCAAGCCGTCAACCATCCGAATCTCCCGACGGCCTGAACCCAGGCTTGGAGATCCGTGACCGAAGTGCAACCACGCTCCCCCGAAGCCCTCGCTTCCCGGCCATGCATCCCAGCCCCAGTCTTGCCCCGCAGACCAAGCTTCCGGCCCCAACCAGGACGCCCGCAGCGGCCCTCACCCACTCAACATTGAGTCCAGGTCCTCGTACCGTCTCACCGCACCCCGCCCCCCGAACCGGACCTCCCTATCGCCAAACACAACAATGAGTGCATCCACTTGCATACCCCACCCCGCGGCGGTATACCACCGCTGCCGCGCCGCTGGGCCGTGCAGGTGCGCGGCGGAACCGCCCGGCCAGCCAGGCCGCGGCGAGAGTTCCCGAGTGGAGGGTGTATGGACGGGCTCCCCGACCTCAACAAAGTCTTCGCGTGCCCGACACGCCTCGAAGTCCTCATCGCCTTCTCCGGCCCACGCCGCTCCGCCGGAGCCGTCACCAAGCTCCTCTCCATCGGCCGCACCCTCGCCTCCATGCACCTCCGCACCCTCACCCGCCAGGGCCTCCTCGAAGTCTCGCGCGAGCCACCCCAGCCCTCCGCGAGCGCCTTGAGCATCTTCATTCCTCGGACGCAACACCCCAGTTCCTGACCACCACCGCGCGCACAAACGCGGCCCCCCAACCCCCCCAAAGGCTCATCCGAGCCGCAATTCCCAGCCCAAAATCACCCACCCCAAATTCCCCGATTCTCCCTTCACCCGCGCCACCCCCATCCGCACAAATCCATCCCCCCACCCCAAAAAGAAGATGCTCAAAACCATCTCTCTCATCTTGAGCATCTTCATTTCTCCCTCCCGCTTTGCCATTTGGCCCTTTGCCATTTGGCTCTTTGCGCCCCCCTAAACTCGCCCCAATGACCATCCCCCGCTCCACCCTCCTCCTCCTCGCCCTCCTCTGCTCCTGCGCCTCCCACAAGCCACCCGCCGACCCGCTCTCCGACCTCCGCAACCCCAGCCTTTCCGTCCCCGCCCGCCAAAAAGCCATCACCCGATCCTGGGAAATGGCCCAAGCCGGCACCCTCGACCGCACCGCCGTCCGCGAAGACCTCAAGACCGTCGCCTGGTCCCGCCACTGGGATGTCTCTCTCCGCCTCGCCGCCTTGAGCGCCCTCCTCTCTGATCCCGACGACAAAGGCCGCGAAGACACCCACGGCATGGCCCGCCTCATGCTCCCGCGTGAGCCCGAGCCCCGAGTCACCGAAGTCCTCGCCAACGCCGCGGCCAAGAACAACTGGAAAGACGCCACCCCAGCCCTCGTCCGCAGCCTCTCCATCCCCTGGATCGGAATCCCCGACCGCGACCGTCCCGAATCCCAAGCCATCCGCCGCCTCAACCCCGGCGCCTCTCTCGAAGGCGTCGTCTACAAAGTCTTCCGAGACCCGCCCGAAGACGGCGGCCCCTTCGGCCTCGTCCCCGCCGACAAAGTCCGCACCGATGCCTGGAACGTCCTCAACCGCCTCGATCCCGACGGCTCCGTCCGCGCCGCCCTCATCGCCGAAGACACCGGCGGGCCCGCCAGCGACCTGCGCGCCGCCATGACCGACCTCAAAGTCATGCCCGGCACCGGCGAAGAACTCGCCTGGCTCTCCGCGCTCCGCACCAACCCAGCCCCTGAATACCGCGACTGGTGGGCCAAGACCTCCAGCGTTGTCCTATCTCTGCAATCCCCACGCGCTGAGCACCTCCGCATCAGACACCTCGAACCCATCCGCTGGGCCTCCGAACATCATCCCCAATGGCTCGCCGCCTCCGCCGACGAGCTCTACAACGAACTCGCCCAACGTCTCGACGGCCGCAAGCTCCACCGCCGCATGGCCCGCGACCCCGGCGAGCCCAAGCCCGTCTCCGAGAAACTCGCCGACTCCCGCTCCATCCTCACCTGGGCCGACCTCCTCTCCCTCCTCGTCATCGACGACGCCCTCCGCAACCCCGGAGTGCCCGAAGCCCTTTTCGCCCAGGCCGCCATGGACAAGGACGACAAGACCGCCGAGTACGGCGGCCTCCTCCGCTCAGACTCCGCCGGCGCCTTCTCCGTCGTCCTCTACCCGCCGCGTCCCGGTTCACGCCGCGGCGACAACGAGTTCGTCGCCTCCAGCGACATGTTCACCCAGAGCGACCACGCCCTCGCCCACTACCACCTTCACGCCCAGGACACCCACAACGCAACCTACTCCGGACCCAGCCGCGGCGACCTGACCTACGCCGCCCGCCACGGCCGCACGTGCCTGGTCCTGACCTGGGTCTCGACGCGAGCCCTGAACGCCGATGTATACACGCCGGAGGGCGCCGTGATCGACCTGGGTGAAATCGCCGCGCCGACTCCCGCTCGCTGATGATGCACATCCTGCTCATCGCCGTGTTCCTCGCCGTGTACCTGCGCGACGGCATCGATGCGCCGTTCCTCAGCGCCGAGGCACATCAACTCGGGCCGGTCGCCATCGCGGCATGGTCCATCGGCTCTCTCGCGGCAGTCTGGTTCATCGCCCACACAACGATCTGGTTCCTCGGCCGCCGCATCGACCGCGCCGGCAGCCTCCGCGCCGCCCGGCAAGCCGAAACGGTCCTCTTCGCATGCCGCCTCTGCGCCGTGTCCTTCCACGCCTTCAACATCCTCGTCCTCGGCTGGGTGGATGTCGTGCGAGGGGTGGTTGGAAACCTCGTAGCGGTCGATGAGGTTCTGGCCTGCCTTCCAGTACTCCTGGTCTTTGTCATGGGCTGGTGGTCGATCTATCCCGTCGACCGCCGCCTGCGCGAGGCGATCGTTCTTCACGAGCTTGACGACGGCCGAGCCATGCCGCCAATGCCCACCCGCGCCGAGTTCGTGATCAACGCGCTGCGACACCAGGCGCTCTGGGTGCTCCTGCCGATCGTGTGCATCCTGGCGTGGGGGGAGTTCATTGACCGCTTGACGGCGAGGCACGTGCTCGGGCATCTCGAGGCCGGCATCATGCAGTTCGCGGGGATGGTGACCCTGCTCATCATCATGCCGCTCGCGATGCGCCACCTGTGGGACACCATCTCACTCGGTGCGGGCCCGCTTCGCGATCGATTGCACGCCATGTGTCAGTCGCAGGGCGTTCGCGTCCGTGATCTCCTGATCTGGCGCACCCACGGAACGATGATCAACGGAGCGGTGATGGGCCTCGTGCCGCGGCTTCGATACATCCTGCTGACGGATGCGCTGATCGAGTATCTGCCGCCGGAGCAGGTGGAGGCCGTGACCGCGCACGAGCTCGGGCACGTTCGGAGGCGGCACATCGTGTGGCTGGCGCTTTCGGCGCTCGGGTCGATCACGGTCATGTCGTGGCTGATCCAGGTCGCGATGGAGTTGGCGAGGCCGGGACTGAGCAACTCGCAATGGGCCCAGGGCGCGGCAGGCGCGGCCGCACTGGCGACCGGGCTGCTGGTCTTCGGATACGTCAGCCGACGATTCGAGTGGCAGGCGGACGCATTCTCCGTTCAGCACTTGAGCGGGTTCCACAAGAAGGAACCCGGCGTTGTCCTGACGGCCGAAGCGGTGGGGGCCATGAGGGGGGCGCTGGAAGCGGTGGCGCGGCTGAATCACATCCCTCGGAACCGGTTCACGTGGCGGCACGGGTCGATCGCGACGCGCCAGCGAAAGCTGACGGAGCTGGTCGGAATGGCCGCGGATCGGCTGCCGATTGACCGGCTGTCGCGGGGCATCGCGGCCGTCGCGGCGGTGGTGGGGTTGATGGCGGCGGGCTTGATCGTTTGGTCGGGCGTATCGTCTGAGTCTGAGCGGCCGACCGGGGGCGGGGCCGCGGGTGCTCGCAGCATGGAGGTACCGGGTGCGATTCGTCAAGATGCATGGGATCGGGAATGACTACATCTACCTTGATTCCTACACCGATGCGCAGTTGATGTCGAAGAAGGACCTGCCCGCGCTCGCACGGGTAATGAGCGAACGGCACACGGGCGTGGGCGGGGATGGGATCATCCTGGTCTGCAAGCCGACGGACCGGACGGCGGATGTGCGCATGCGCATGTTCAACGCCGACGGGACCGAATCGGAGATGTGCGGCAACGGTGTGCGGTGCGTCGCGAAGTTTGCGTACGACCGGCTGGGGCTGCGGCGGTCGCCGATGATGGTCCAGACGGGGCGTGGCGTATTGCCGGTGGATTACATCACGGAAGATGGAAAGCTGTCGATCGCGACGGTGGACATGGGTGAGCCGATCTTTGATGCGGTGAAAGTGCCCGTGGAACTGCCGCGGCCGGCGCCGGGGGGGAAGGTCGTGGACTTTCCGCTGGGGAAGTACATCCCGAGTTCAGAGCTGGAGAAGGCGGCGGGATTGGGGTGGATGGCGGAATGCGGCGTTGATGAGAAGATGACGTGCGTTTCGATGGGGAACCCGCACCTGGTGATCTTCTGCAAGGATGTGAAGGCGGTTCCGCTGGAGCTGGTGGGGCCGGTATACGAGAACCAGGAGATCTTCCCGAACCGGACGAACGTGCACTTTGTCCAGGTCGAAGGGATGAACTCGGCGACGATGCGGACGTGGGAGCGGGGGACGGGGATCACCAAGGCGTGCGGGACGGGTGCGTGCGCGGTGCTGGCGGCGGGGGCGGCGAGCGGGCGGTTGGCGCGGCGGGCGCAGATACACCTGGTGGGCGGGGATCTTGATATCAGGTGGGATGAGAAGAACGGGCGTGTGTATATGACGGGGACGGCGATGGAAGTGTTTGTGGGGGAGTGGCCGGATTGAGGGGGAGCGGAAGAGCGAGACAGCGAGACAGCGAAACAGCGAGACAGCGAGACAGCGAGACAGTGAGGCGGAGAGACAGGGTTGGGCGGCGAGGCGAGAAACGAGGAGGGGGGATGGGGATTCCGACGCTGAGGACTGAGCGGCTGGTGTTGCGGCCGTTTGTGGCGGGGGATGCTGAAGCGGTGGTGGCTTTGGCGGGGGCGCGCGAGATAGCGGAGATGACGCTGCTGATACCGCATCCGTATGCGAAGGCGGACGCGGAGAAGTGGATCGCGGGGCACGAGGCGGAGTTCGCCGCGGGGACGGGGGCGAACTTCGCGATTGCGTTGCACAATGAGACGGGCGGGACGTTGGTGGGCGCGATCGGGATGGTGATCAGCGGGGCACACCAGAGGGCGGAGATCGGGTACTGGGTCGGGGTGCCGTTCTGGGGGATGGGATACGCGACCGAGGCCGGGCGGGAGGTTGTTCGCTACGGGTTCGAAGAGCGGAATCTCGCGAGATTGACGGCGCACCACTTTGGCCACAACCCGGCGTCGGGGCGGGTGCTGGAGAAAATCGGGATGGTTCGGGAAGGCCTGTTTCCGCGGCACGTGATGAAGTGGGGGAGGTTGGTGGTTTGCGTGTTGTATGGGGTGGTGAGGGAGGGGAGGTAGGGAGGCAGGGGATGAAGGGATGGAGTCGGTGGGGAGGTGGAGAAGCGGTGGGATTCGTAGGGGGTGAGGGCGGGGGTGAGGGCGGGGGGTGCAAAGGGCCAAATAGCAAAGGGCCAAATGGCAAAGCAGGAAGGGAAAAGAAGATGCTCAAGATGAGAGAGATGGTTTTGAGCATCTTCAATTTGGAAGGGGAGCGACGGGTTTGGGCGCGAGTGACATGATGGTGTCACTTGGGTTGCCGGAAAACCCTGAGGGGGACGCAGATTTGTGGGGACGACCGCTCATGGGCGCGAGTGTGCCGATGCAGGTAAGCTGTGGCCGCGCTTGGAGAGATCGTCATGGAATTTGGGTTGCCCCTTGCGATTGGTTTAGCTGTTTTTTTTGGGCTCGCGATTGGCGGGCTGGCGATTGCCGTCAAGATCTTGGAGAAGAGGAAGGGCGAATCGCCAGAGCTACCAGAGCCGGCGGAGGGGGGAGCGCTGCCGTACCGCAAGCGGGAGTGGCTGCTAGACCATCCTTCCGAGAAGGACTTCTATGCGGTTCTGGAGAAAGCCTGTGCGCAGGTGATGGGGCCGTGCCGCGTGATGGTGCAGGTGCAGCTATCGCGGTTGATCGAGGTGCCGCCGGGGACGGAGAAGCCGCAGGTTTGGAGGAACAAGATCGACCGCAAGAGCGTGGACTATGTCGTGTGCGATGCGGGGACGCTGCGGCCGCGGTTTGCGGTGGAGTTGGATGGGTCGAGCCATGACTCGGCGAAGCGGCTGGAGCGGGATCGGTTTGTGGAGCGGGCGCTGGAGGCGGCGGGGGTGAAGTTGGTGCGGGTGGAGCGGAGGAGAAATGACAGTCTGGAGATGGTCGCTGAGGCGGTGACAAAGACTGTGGGAAAAGAAGTAACCGCTTAGAGCCACGGGTATGCCACACGGGATTGAATTGTGGTGCAGGCCACGCGACCTCAATTGTCCGGCACCTATCGTTGTGGATATGGCGCTGCCAGACGAAACCGATCGAGTCATTGAACAGCTGCGGGCCGATCTCAAGCACATTCACTTCAGGTGGATAGCGGTCAAAGAGCTTTGGCATACGACCGCTGAACAAATGAGATTCATCGACAAGTACGGCCAAGACTTCTTCGCTTTGGTTCAACGTGCCCAGGTTGACGATCTCACTTTGGCGCTCGCTCGTTTCACGGATGTCGACAAAGGCGGCGAGAATCGAAGCGTCAATCTGAATGACGCTATTGAAACTGTCTTGGGTCGGGGCGCATGGAAGGCGGCGGTGAAGAGGCTTGAATCCGTCTGGCCGAAGATGAAAGACATGCGAGACCGGGTGTTGGCTCACCGCGACTATGACCTTCACGTGGCCGAAAGGCCCGAGAAGCCGGTTCAAGGAATTAGCTACGGAGAGATGCGGCGATTCGTGGAGGAAGTCACGGCTCTCATGAAGGAGGTTGATGAGGCGTTTGACGGAGCAGCCATCGCCTACGACGATCCCATTCGGTTCGGGTCGTGGGACGGCATCTTTCACGGCTTGAAGTGCGCCGAGCGTTTGGAGAGCCTTGGACATCGTGCGGCCTCAAGTCTGCCGATCCGCGGTGAGGACTACATTCTGCCGATCCCGTCAAGACGGAAGCTCTGATAGGCTTGGCTCCAGCGCAGAGATAGCGCAAGCGCGGAGAGTGTTGCGTCGCCGCCGACTGCAGATGGTGATAGATTGAAGTGTGACATCGGGTATGCCACACACACGAGCGAGTGGTTCGGCGCGGTACGGGCACCCCGTCAGGGTGCGGATCGTGGACCGGCTGGTTCCGGGGGCGTGCGGGGCGCACGACCCCCGGCTATTGACGGTCGAGGCCTTCGGTCTGTAGGAGGAAGGCACGGAGGCACGAAGGGGGAGAAGGCACACTGGCCACTCAAAGCCTGTGACCAGTGGCACTAGTGGACGCTTCTGAGATGGGTGAGTGGCACGGGCTTCGGCGCTAGCCGACGCCCGTGGGGGGTGGTGCGTCGGGGGGCACGCTTTGGGTTGTCGCACGGGCGTGGGCTAAGAGCCCAAGCCCGTGGCACGGGGTGTGGACCGTGGCGGGCACGCCACGGCTCACTTGGCCGCGGGTGGTTTGCGTGCGAAGAAGTGGATGATCGGGGCGGGTTGTTGTTTTTGTTGCCAGTCCCAGTCGGGGATGGCGGAGACGGTTTCGTAGCGTTCGATTTGCCATCCGGGGAAGTGGTCGGGGAGTGGGGTGTGGCCGGGCTGGTCGTAGCCGGGCTCGGCATCGCCGGGGAGGGCGTCGATGATGAGGGCGCCGCCGGGGCGGAGGGCGGTTTTGAGGGACTCGATGAGTTCTTCGGTCATGTGGAAATAGATGGCCGCGGCGAGGTCGAGGGAGTTTGGGTGAAACGTGACGACGCGGATGTCGGCTTCGAGGGTTTGGATGGGGAGGTGGCCGGCCGCGGCACGGATGTTGGAGAGGCCGACGGGAGCGATGTCGATGGCGGTGACGGAGTAGCCGGCCTGGGCGAGGGGGATGGAGTTGCGGCCGCTACCAGCGCCGATGTCTATGGCTGTCAGGCGGGCTGAGCGACCCTGGTGGTCTTGGCTTGAGAGTTGGTGGAGGCATTCGAGGAGGAAGGCGCTGGGTTTGTCGGTGACGATGTGCTGGTCGGGGGTGGAGTAGATGCGGTTGTAGCGGCCGCGGGCTTGGGACCAGTTGTCGGCGATGGTGCCGGGGGAGGCGATGGGGGAGGGGGCGGGAGGTGAGGAGCAGGAGACTAGGAGGGTGAGGGAGAGGAGGAGGTAGCGGGGCATGGGGAGAGGTTTGCGGGAGAGGGGTGGGCGCTCGGGGGCTGGAGGAAGAGACAAAGGCACACGGGCCACTCAAAGCCTGTGACCAGTGGCATGGGAGTGAGTGGCGTGGGTTGTTGGAAGAGCACCGACTAGACCGGAGGAACCGGTCGAGTCGGTGGCACGGTCTCGTTCGAGTTCGATGGGAACCGTCAGGCGGGGTAGGTGCAGCTGGTGCGGTCGGATTCCCAGACGGTGACGGATTGGAGTTTGGCGTTTTGGCCGCGGAGGGCTGGGGCGAGGAGGTTGAAGCAGACTTTGGCGATGTTTTCGACGGAGGGGTTGAGGCCGCCGGGATTGCCTGGGGCGGCGTCGCGGAACTCTTCGGTGTCGGTGTTGAGGTTTTTGTGGTCGAAGCGCTGGACGATGAGGGAGTCGGCGAGGTGTTCGAGGTCGGAGAGACTGAACAGGTGAACAGGTGAGGAGGTGAGCAGGTGAGAAGAGGATGCGGTGCCGGGCGTGGAGGGAGACATTGGGGCGGTCGGCAGTGTGAGAGCTACGCAAGGTTCGAACTGGTAGTTGTGGCCGTGGCCGCCGGGGTGGTTGCACTTGCCGAAGAGCTTGCGGTTTTCCTCGAGTGACAGCGATGAGTTGTGGAGGCGGTGGGCGGCGCAGAAGTCGAACTTCTGGCGGAGGAGGACGGTGGTGGGAGAGTCGGCGGTCACTTCGAGTGAATAGTACGGAGAGAGCTTCCAACGAAGGGAATGCAGGCCGCGGAGGGGGAGGGTGCGGAAGAGCGTGGGGATCAGGTTGACGGGGGACGCGGCGATGGAAGGTGTGGTGGCGCGAGGCGCGGCACTCTCGGAGTTTGAAGAAGCGGCGACGGACTCGGCGGCTTGCGAACTGATTGCGCTGTGGATCAGAGGAATGGTGTGGGTGCGGACGGCGTGATCGATTTCCTTGATGTTGATGAGGTAGCCGGGGATGGGGTCGATTTCGCCGCGGCAGGTGACGACGAGCTCGTAGTGCGATCCGAGGCCGGCCATGGGCGGGTTTCCGGCGTAGCCGTTTGGGCCCCGGTTGGGGGCTGAGCCGGGTGAAAGGGCGAAGCGGACTGTTCGGGTGAGGAGAACCACGGGGAATGGTAGGAAAGGGTGGGTGGGTTTCCCGTATCATGTAGAGAACGGGCCAAGTGTGGCCCTTACGCACGTGTTGAAAGGGGCATTATGAAGAGTCGGAAGGTTTTGGCGTTGGTGGCGACGGCTGGTCTGGTTGGGTTGATCGGGTGTGAGGAGAAGAAGGCTCCCGCGCCGGCGCCGGCTGCGCCCAAGGCTGCGACTCCGAGCGCGGCGACCCCGCCGGCGACTCCCCCGGCGACGACGACGCCGCCCGCAGCGCCCAAGTAATTCACGTGCGGCGGACGCTTACGTGTTCGCCGCGCTTTTGCATTTTTGGAGGTGGGTATGACGCACTTCGTGATCGCAGCGGCGGTGGTTGTTTTGGCGGCGGTTCTGGGTCAGCCGGAGAAGGCACCGCCCGCTCATCCTGCGCCGGCGTCGAAGCCGCAGCCGGCCGCGAGGCCGGAAGGCGCGGCGGGCTCGGTGCTGCACTACAAGATGAAGCTGATCGACGGCAAAGAGCAGGACCTGAGCGCGTACAAGGGGAAGGTGGTCCTGATCGTGAACGTGGCGAGCAAGTGCGGGTACACGGGGCAGTATGAGCCGCTGGAGAAGTTGTACAAGGCGAAAAAGGACCAGGGGCTGGTCATTCTCGGGTTCCCGGCGAACAATTTTGGCGGACAAGAGCCGGGGACCAACGAGGAAGTAGCCAAGTTCTGCAAGGACAAGTTTGATGTGACGTTCCCGATGTTCGAGAAGATCAGTGTGAAGGGTGACGATGCCCACGCGCTGTACAAGGAGCTTGCGGGGTTGGCGGCGCCGCTGGGTGGAGAGCCGAAGTGGAACTTCACGAAGTTTGTGGTGGATCGGGAGGGGAAGGTTGTGGCGCGGTTTGACGCGAAGAAACGCGGCGGGCTTGAGGATGGGTTGGCGGAGAAGGTGGATGAGCTGCTGAAGGCGAAGTAGGCAGCGCGATTGGGACGCGAGTCGGGGAGGGTCGCTGAATTCGTCTGAAGTACGGGGTGAGTGGCGGAACGTGGCCGGAGGGCCTCGGCTCACTATGCTTTGTGTGGATGCCAGTCTTTGAGTACATCGCGCTTTCGGCGGGCGGGCAGCGGATGGAGGGGGTGCTGTCGGGCGCGAGTGAGCAGGCCGTGCTGGTCGAGCTCGAATCGCGGCAGCTGGTGCCGGTGTCAATCCAAAGCCGGCCGGAGGGGCGGGGACGGCGGCGAGTCTCGACACGGGCGATGGCGATGTGCTATCAACAGGTGTCGGACCTGCTGCGGGCGGGCGTGCCGCTTCTGCGGTCGTTGAAACTGATGGGGAACCGGAAAAGTCAGCCGCGGCTGGCGGAAGTGTTTCGCGATCTGGCGGAAGGGGTTTCGCAGGGAGAGGAACTGGCGGAGGCGATGCAGAGGCACCCGCACGTGTTTCCACGCGTGCACATCGCGATGGTGAAGGCGGGAGAGAAGGGCGGGTTTCTTGAAGGGGTGATGGCGAGGCTGGGGCAGTTTGTGCTTGGACAGGCGGAGCTCAAGAGCAAGGTGGTGGGGAGCCTGATCTATCCGGCGGTGCTGGTGGGGATGTTCACGGTGGTGCTGGCGGTGGTGTTTGGCGTGTTCGTGCCGAAGTTCAAGCCGCTCTTTGCGCAGATCCCTTCGTTGCCGACGGTGACGAAAGTGGTGTTCGGCGCGAGTTCGCTGGTGGCGGATTACGGGCCGTGGACGCTGCTGGGGCTGGCGATTGCGGGGGTGGTCGTGTGGAGGATGGCGAAGCGGCCGCGGGTGAAGCGGCGGATGGTTGAGTGGAAGACGGGGATGCCCGTGTATGGCCCGCTCGTGAGGGCATTGGCGGCGGCGAGGTTTTGTCGGATGCTGGGAACGATGCTGGGGAATGGGATCCCGATGTTGACGGCGATGCAGATCGCGCGTGATGCGGCGGGGAATGTGCTGATGGAGGAAGCGATCGACGCGGCGACGGAAGCGGTGCGCGCGGGGCAGAGCCTGAGCGGGCCATTGGGGACGAGTGGCCTCTTCTCAGATGATGTGATTGAGATGATCAGTGTTGCGGAGTCGGCTAACAACCTGGATGAGGTGCTCATCACGATCGCGGGGACGATTGATTCTCGGGTGGATCGGATGTTGACGACGGTGATCAGATTGGTGGAGCCGCTGATGCTGCTGGTGATCGCGCTGGTGGTGGCGATTGTGGCGGCGGGGCTGATTCTCCCGATGACGAAGTTGAAGGCGGGATTCTGATAGGGGTTTGCTGGGATGAGGGCGAACGGGGTTGCCGGGATGGGGCGAGTACGCTAGTGTGGACTAATCAGAACTGCGGTTCGATGCGGTTGTATTAGATGTTTGAACGGCAAGCATGGAAGAGTACGGACATGGAGGTCCGGTGCGATACTGAAAGGATGCGGACATGAAGAGCGGTACCAGGCAGGCCGGGAAGGGGAAGCGTGGAGGTTGGGAGCGTCGTGGGGGATTCACGCTGATTGAAGTGATGATCGTGATCGCGATCGTCCTGGCGTTGACGGGGTTGATCGGGGTGGCGGTGTTCAGCCGCCGGGATGAGGCCAAGAAGGACACGGCGGCGATCGAGCTCCGCACGATCAAGAACGCGATGAATCTGTTCCGGATGGACTTTGACCGGTGGCCGACGGACCAGGAGGGTGTGAAAGTCCTTTGGGACAAGACGGCGCTCGATGGGGAGGCCGAGCAGGGGAAGTGGAAGGGGTACCTGACCGAGCCGCTGCCAAAGGACAAGTGGGGCAACGAGTGGCAGTACCGTCAGAAGAGCGAGCACGGGGATGAGACCAAGTACGACCTGTGGTCGTTTGGTCCGGACAAGCAGGATGGGTCCGAGGACGACATTACGTCCTGGGGCACCGCGACCAGTGGAGAGGGACCGGGCGACGAAGTTCCGCCGCCGAGTTCCGGCAAGAGTTCTTCTTCGCCTAAGTAGGCGAGCGTTGTGGCTTGGCCCATTGTGGTTTGGCCCATTGTCATGGGGCGCACCATGAACCCACGCGGCGTGACGCTGGTGGAGATTCTGGCGGCGGTGTCGATCATGGTTGTCGTGACGGCGCTGTCGCTGCCGGCGGTGCAGGGGCGGCTGGCAGGGGCGCGCCTTGAGGCAGCACAGGGGCAGATTGAAGCGGCGGCGATCGCGACGAGAGCGGAGTCGGTGAAGCGTGGCGTGTCGCTCGAGCTTTTTGTGCGCGCGGGAAAGGTTGGTGAGGGCATGGAGATATTGGTGGGAGAGGTGGAAGCCGGAGGCGGGACCACCGGATTGGAGAAGGAAGTCGGCCGGGAGAACGGGGCCTCTGATGCACAGGCGCGGCGACGCGGAACGATGTGGGGGGGGTTGCCGGCGGGAATCAAGGTGACGGGAAAGCCGGTCCTCGTTGACGAGAAGGAGCCCTCTCGGCGGGGAGAAGATGTCGGGCGCGATGTGCGGGTCGCCATGTTCTGTCCGGATGGAACGGCTATCTCGAGCGGGTGTTTTCTCAACGACGGGGTGGAGGAGTTTGAGGTCACGGTGAACGGATGGGTCGGGGGCGCCAGGTTTTCGAAGCACGTGTCTGCTGGTGATGGCAGCGAAGAGCAGCCCGCAGGGGATGCTGCGTCGTCGCGGAACGGGGCATCGCCGAAGAAGGACGAGTTGCCATGAGCGGGCCGGTACTCCCATGGCGAGAGCGGCGCGGGGCGCTGCTGCTTGAGGTGATCGTGGCCCTGGCGATTTTCGTCGTGGCGGGCGGGGCGATCCTGAATCTGGTGACGCAGACGATGACAGGGCTCGAGCGGTCGCGGTTGTCGGCGCGGGGTGCGGATCTGGCGCGGTCCGCGATTGCGAAGATTGAAGCTGGGATTGAGACGGCGCAGACGCTAAATGGCCCGGTCGAGCGGCATGCGGAGGGAGCCAAGGCGGACGCCGGGCGCGGATGGGAGCTGGAAATCGAGACGGACCCATCGCAGTTTCGCGGGCTGACTCGCGTTGAGGTCAAAGCGGTGAAGCGATCCGGGGAACGGGTGGAAGCGGAATACACGCTGGTGCAACTCGTGCGGCTTGGTGGGAAGGGCGAGGACAAGGCGGGCGAGGAGGATTCGATCGGCGAGAAGGCGAAGCGGGGGCTGGAGCGCGGCGGCGGCAGTGGCGGCAAGGCGGCGCGTCCTGAGGAGGACTCGCCGTGACGCCGAGAGCTGCAAGGGAGAGACCGGGGAGGGGTTTCACACTGCTCGAGGTGTTGCTCGCGATCGGGTTGATCGCGGCGCTTTCCGGAGGTGTGTTCGCGTTCATGTGGCAGATTGGTTCGCAGAAGTCGGCGATGACGGAACGGGCGATGGATGGGCAGGCGGGGGATGCGTTGCTGGAGGGAATGGAGGCGGACCTTGTGGGGGTGGTGGCCGCGGACACGGCGGGGAACGCGGGGATCGTCGGGACGGCGACGAGTCTTCACCTGCTTTCGCGAGGGGTGGGGCTGCCGATCTCGTCCGACGATCGGGAGTGGACGGCGGGAGACCTGCGCGGGACGGAGTACACGTACGCCCGGGGCTCGCTGGTGGCGCGGCGATGGGATGCGCATCGGTATCGCGGTTCATCGCCGGGAGCGGCAGAAACGGTCTCGGGGCATATCGCGGCTATGCGGATTCGATACTACGACGGGACCGATTGGATGGAGTCATTTGACAGCAAAGTGAGAGACGGCCTGCCGGTGGCGATTGAAGTGTCGCTGTGGTTCGGGGCGGCGATGGTGGAGAGCGAGCCGACGCGGGCGGCGACGCCTCCGGCGCCTGCCCCCCGCGTGCCCGTGGTCGACTCTCCTCTCGACCAGGATGGCAACCCCATCATTCCTGAGACTGCCGAGGCTTCCGAATCGCAGCCTGCAAAGGAGATTCCGCGGCCTCAGTCGCCGCCGGATCGCGTGCGGGTGATGGTGGTTCCGGATGGGCCGATGACGGCCTGGAAAGAGACGAGATGACGGGCCCGTCGCGACAGCGCGGTGAGCAGGGTGTCCGGGCGTGCCGAGTGCGCCGGGGGACGATTCTGATCGCGGTGCTGCTCGTCTTGACGATTTCGGCGTTGGCGGGAACGACGGCGATGTATTACGGCGAGGCGGCCGCGGCGGGTGCTGAGGTGACGCTGAAGCGGACGCGGTCACGCGCGATGGCGTGGTCGGGCGTTCAGGCGTTGATGGCGGAGTTGGACACGCAGCGGGAGCAACTGCTCAACGGTGAGGCGCCGCTGGTGACGACGCAGTGGCAGGTCTTTGAGAACGGCGGGAAACGGGGCATCGTTCGGCTGGTGGCGCTCGAGAAGGATGATGCGGGGCTGGAGCGGTGGGTGGTGAGTGAGAGCGCGAAGCTTGACCTGAATCGCGCGACGGCGGAGATGCTGGCGAAGCTTGGGCCGATGTCGGAGGAGAAGAGCGCGTCAGTGGTGACGGCACGGGACAAGGGGTTTGGGAGTGTGGAGGAGTTGGTGAGGGTCGCGGGGTTGGGGGACCTGGTGGGGGCCGGCGATGGGGCGGCGAGCGGGCGGAATGCGTCGGCGGCGAACGAGCCCACGACCGGGGGCGAGGCACGTCTGACTTCACTGCTCACGGTGTTCAGCTTTGATCCCAACATTCAATCGGGGATCGATCCGGGCGGGGTTGATGCGAAAGGGAAACTTCGGGTCAACTTGAATACAACGTGGTCGGAGGAGTTGGGGACGGCGATCCGGCAGCGATTCGGCGCTGATGCCGTGAACAGCGCGAAGGCGCTGTTTGATGCGGGGCAGTCGTTCAAGACCATGGCAGATCTGGTGGGAGTTCTGAAGAAGACGAATGTGCCGAAGGAAGCGTGGGCCGCGATTCTGGATGCGTTCACGGTGAGCCCGGACCCGTACCTGCCAGGCAAAGTGGACATCAACCGGGCGACGGCGCGTGTCATCGCGGCGATTCCTGGGTTCACGATTGAGTCGGCCGAAGCGGTCGTGCAGCGGCGACAGGGCGTGGAGAGCGCCGCCCGGCGGAGCATCACGTGGCCGTTGACGGAGGGGATTTTGAAGGACGAGGAGTTCGTCAAGGCGGTGGACTGGCTGACGACGCGGTCGATGCAGTGGCGGGCGAGGATCGAGGTCGGCGTGATCGATATCGCGGGCGAAGAACGGAGCGAAGGGAGCCGAGCGCCGACGCTGGACGAGCGGATGGTGTTGGAGGCGGTAATTGATGTGGCATCGGAACGGCCGCGGGTGGCGTATCTGCGGGATGTGACGCTGCTCGATGCGGCCGCGGTGCTTGGTGCGTCACTGGCGGCACAGGATGAAGGCAAGAAGGATGACCGGACGCCGGAGGAGACGGCCGATACAGGAAAGGAAGCTGCCGGGGCCGGGCTGGATATGGATGCGAGTCTGAAGATGTCGGCCGGCTTGGATTTTGGGAACAAGGAAGCGTCGTCCGCGCCAACGGCGCGGGCGGGCGAATCGGCGCCGGTCGTCAAGGCGGAGGCTCCGGAGTCGGCTCCAGCGCCGAAGGACCGGCGGATTGGACGTTGGACAGGCCGGACGGGGATCAACGGAAGCGCGACCGCGAAAGAAGGTGGTGTTCCATGAGCGGATTGAAAGCAACGGCGGCGTTGAGCCTCGATCAAAACCGGCTGGTGGCGGTGTCGGGAAGCGACTCAAACGGTCGTATCCGTGTCAAGACCTGGATCAGCGTGCAGGCGCCCACTGGCCTTGACATGCGTGATGCGGCCAAGGTGGGTGAGTGGATCAAGGCGGAGTTTGAGAAGGCGGGGATGTCGGGGGCAAAGCTGGCGGTGGCCGTGCCGCGGGGCGATGTGGTGCTGAAGCGGCTTCGGCTGCCGAAGGGGGAAGGGTCGAAAGCGGTGGAGTTGGCGGGGATGGTTCGGCTGCAGATGGCGCGACAGCTGACGATGGCGATCGAGGGAACGGCGATTGACTACCTCACGATCGAGAGCGGGACAGACACTGGCACCAACGGCGCCGGAACGGTCGATGTGCTCGCGGGTGCGCTGCCCGCTGAACGCATGCAGTGGTATCGAGACCTGGTTGAAGCCGCCGGCTGCTCCATGGCGAGGGTGGGGTTGAAGGCGTCGGGAGCTGCGGCGCTCATGGCGGGCATATCGCACAAGCGCAACGGGCCTGTGCTCGGCGTGACGCTTGGGTGGGGATCGATTGAGTTCATTGTCGTGCGGGATGGTCAACTTGTCTTTGCACGCGCGGCGGATGTGGGGCTTGATTCGGTCAAGGAGGGTGAGGGGGCGCTGGGAGCGAAGATCGCGGTGGAGGCCAAGCGCACCTGGATGAGCTATCGCGTGGGGGATGAGGCCGCGGCGGTGGAGGCGGTGGTGGTGCCGGGGAGCGGGGCGCTGGCCCGCGAGGCGGGCGAGGCGTGCGGGAAGGCGCTGGAAATGCCGTGGGAGTTGGCCGAGATTCCGGGCTCGGTGGAGTTTCCGAAGGAAATGGGGGAAGCGGATCGTCTTGTCGCGGCTCCGCTCATCGGGCTCCTGGCCGAGGAAGTGCTGGCGAAACGATCGTTGGACTTTGCGAACCCGAGAAAGGCACCGGACTTGGCGGCGGCGAGGCGGCAGCGGGTGCTCGCGGCTGCGCTAGGCCTGATTGTGGTGGGCGGTGGTGGGTATGTGTATTCGGGAATGGAGGTCGCGAGCGCGGAAAGCCGGCTCACGGCGGCGAAGCAGCGGAGCACGGTGCTCCGGACGGATTACAACGAATATTTGAAGGATCATGCGCGGCTTAGCCACATCCAGAAGTGGACGGGAGCTGGTTTTGACTGGCTGGCGCACGCGAGCTGGCTGAGTGAGCAGATGCCTGATCCACGGCAGGCGCAGCTGGATCAGCTTGCGGGGGGCGCCGGGCTGCAGATCGAGCTGACGCCGAAGGATGGGCGGTACGACGTGGATGGCTGGACGATTCGTCAAGTCGCGAAGTTTTCAATCCAGGGCAAGGCCCGGCAGCGGGAAGTGGCCAATGAGCTGCGTGACCGGCTGGTGACATCACCGGTGTACCAGGTGGAGACGAAAGGCGCGGACCTGGCGGACCGATTTGCGATGGAACTGACGACGGCCGCTTCAACTCCGGAAGCCGCCCAGCCGGCCCTGAAGAGCGCCAAACCGGCGGGCACAGCACCGAAGAAAGATGCGAAGGCTGAGAAAGGCGGTGGCAAGTGAAGCTACCGCGATGGGCGACTCCGGTGGGAGCGACGGTCGGGGCGGTGGGTGTGCTGTGGGGGCTGTACTACGGCATGTATGCGCGGCCGATGGGGCGGGTGCAGAAGGAGTTGTCGGCGATCATCACGACGAACAACGACCTGAACGCGGCGATCAAGGACCGTGCGCGGGTGAAGGAAGGGCTGAAGGAGTTTGCGAAGACGACGCTTTCGTCAACAGCGGACGGCGCGGATGCGAGGTTCAGGTCGCTGCTGACGGAAATCGCCGTGTCGAGCGGGCTGGCAAAGTCGAGCGTGCAGATGAACACGACGCATGCCGAGCGGGTGATGAACCCGGGTGGCACATCCAAGCTGACGTCGAAGCTCAAGGATGAGTTGAAAAAGAGAACGGACTTCTGGGCGATCAAAGGTGACTTGACGGGCGTGGGGCCGCTGGAGGCGACGTTGCGGACGATGGCGGCGGTTAAGGCGCAGCCGTGGGCGCATCGAATCGAGAGTTTCTCGATCAAGCCGGAAGACAAGGAGAGGACGAAGTTCTCGCTCCACATGAGCGTGACGACGCTGATCGCGCCGGACCTGGCTCCGGGGGACATTCCGGAACCGGCGATCGTGCCTGTTGCGGATGGGGGGCGAGGTCTGTGGGCTGGGATCGTGCAGAAGAACGTTTTCAAGGAGCCGGCGCCGATGGTGGTGGCGGCCGCGCAGCCTGAGGCGGTGAATGCTCCCGCGAGGCCGGGCTGGGCGGACTGGAAGTTGACGGGCCTGGTCGAGAGCCGGTTGGGGACTGAAGTGTTCCTGGTCAACACCAAGAACGGGCAGAGGATGAATCTGGCCGTAGGTTCGGCGGTTTCCGATGCTCGATTCCTTGGTGGGGCGGGCGAAAAGGCGTTGTTTGAGATTGGGGGAGAGAAGTTCGAGGTTTTCAACGGGCAGACGCTTGAGCAGCGACGCCCTACAGATCGTTAGACTGTGTTTGGGTACAACTAGGGGTAGGGGGGGAGTGCAGAGTCGGCGTGCCGGTTGAACCGGCGAAAGTTCCCGTGAGGATGCTTTGGGAGCGCCTGTAATGAAGAAGCGCAGCAGGATCGTGATGGCGGCGGGTGTGGCGGCGGCGGCGGGATGGCCGGTTTCGGCCCAGGAGGGTGCTCCACCGGCCGCGGCCCCGAGTTCAGAACAGGCAACGGCGCCTGCGGCGCCGTCCGCTGGCGTTCCGGAAACTCCTCAGGCTCAAACGTCTCAGGAAGCGGCCAAGCCGGCCGCGGCGACACCATCCGCGCCTCCGGCGGCCCAGCCTGGGGCGGCTCAAGCAGGCGCCGGTCAACCCGGGGCGGCCCCGGCGGTGGCGCCAATCAAGATCAAGTTCAACTTCAAGGATGCGCCGTTTGACCAGGTGCTGGACTTTTTCTCGCGAGAGAGCGGGCTGCCGCCGATTCGCGAGGTGGCGGTGCCGGATGGGACGATGACGTTCATCAGCGGGGAGGCGTATTCGTTTGAGGAAGCGCTGACCATTCTGAACTTGAACCTGCAGCCGCGGGGTGTGCAGGTCCAGCGCGAGGCGAACTATCTGTATCTGCGATCGCTGAAGGATTCGGCACGGAAGGCAGCGGATGTGGTGGCGGGTTCGATTCCTCCGGACGTGCGTCCGGAGAAGATCGTGAATCTCACGATCCCGCTCAACAACGTCAAGGCGGAGGTCGTGGTCGACCAGATCAAGCCGCTCATCGGTGAGTTCGGATCGATTCAGGCGTTGCCTGTTCAGAACATGCTGATCGTCATCGAGTCGGCAGCGCAGTGCCGGCGGATTCAGCAGATCGTCTCGGCGATCGATTCGATCAAGCCGATCGACTCGGCGTACAAGCTGTTCCCACTCAAGCACGCGAAGTGTGACACGGTGTTCAACGCGCTCAAGGGGCTGGTGGGGCAGCGCAAGACGACGGTCGTCATCGACAAGGACAACAAGCAGCGGACGATCGAAGAGGTTGACATCGCGGGGCTTAACCTTCAGCCCGATCCGCGGACCAACTCGATCATCGCGGTTGGGCCGGCAGCGCGGATCAGCACGGTCGAGGAGTTGATCGCGCTGCTGGATGTGCCCGAGGGCACCAGTGGCGACAGCCGGATGATGACGTTCGTGCTGGATGCGGTTGCGCCTGCGAAGGCGGCGGAGGACATCAATAAGCTGTTTGCCGCGGTCGAACCCGCGAAGAAGCCGGTGGTCATTCCGCTGGAGGGGCAGGGGAAAGTGACGGTGGTGGCCGCGGAGGCGATGCTTGCCCAGGCGATGGCGCTGATCGGGGAGATCGACCCCGGGAGCGTGAAGTCGGGTGGGAGTCCGGTGACGGAGCGACGGGCGACGATCGTGCGGCTCACGCACGTGACGCCGGCGGCGGTGGAGGCACTTGCGCCGAAACTGCTCACGGGACGACAGTCATCGGTTGTGAAGTTCGCGGCGACGCCGGACGGGCGGGGCGTGATTGTCTCGGGCCCGGACGGCGACGTAACGGCGATGGAGAAGCTGATCGCGGGCCTGGATGTGCCTGGGCAGGGGGCCAAGGACGTCCGGCGGATCGCGATCGCGAGCGGGGATGGAAAGTCGGTGTTGGAGCGTGCGCAGGCGATCTACAAGGCGCAGATGGAAGGCGTGGTCGGGGCCGAGGATGCGGGCGCGATCAACGCGACGTTGGACGAGGGTGGCACGTCGATGCTGGTCATCGCGAGCCCTGAGGCGATGCAGCGGTTTTCCAAGATCGTCGAAGAGCTTGGGAAGCACGTCGGGCAGGCGCGGGACATTCGGATGGTGGAGCTGCGCTTCGCGCCCGCGGCGAAGGTGAAGTCGTTCATTGACGACATGATCAAGTCGAGCGCGAGCTTCCGGGCCAAGGGAGATCCGGACCCCGTGATCGAGGTGATCGAAGCAAACAACTCGCTGATGATCGCCGCGCAACCAGGGCAGTTCGGGATCATCGAAGCATTGGTGAAAAACATGGACCTGCAGCAGGGAGCGGAGCGGCCGCCGCTGCGCATTCTGCGGCTGAAGGCGACGGATGCGGCCAGTGTGGCGGGCATTTTGCAGGCCTCGTTTGACCGGCGGCCCATGGAGCAGAAGGCCAAGAAGCCGGTGGACATCACGGCGGATGCGGCGACGAACACGCTGATCGTGTCGGCGCATCCGGACGCGATGCCGGAGATCGAGACGCTGGTCAACGAGCTGAACCTCCAGCAGGCGTACGACGCGGAGGGGCGGGAGATCCGGATCTTCCCGTTGAAGATCGCGCGGGCGGAAGAGTTGGCGAAGACCATCGACGCGATGTATCCGGAGCCACCGATGCCGCGGGACCCGCGGAACGGGCAGCCGCGCCCGGACTTGCAGCGACCGCGGGAAGTGGTGGTGCGTGCGGATCGGGGGACGAACTCGCTGATCGTCGACGCGCCGGCGAAGCGTCTAGCGGGCTTTGAGCAGATCGTCAGGAGCCTGGATGCGCAGAAGCTTGGAGCGAATGTCGAACTGCGGACGTACCGCGTTGAACGAGCGGATCTGAATGCGGCCGCGACGGCGATTCGGAACGCGGCGGCGAGCGGGGCGCTCGCGCCGGGCGCGGGCGGCGGGGTGACGCCGGTGACGGTGGATGTGGAGCCGATGAGCCGGACGCTTGTCGTGAGCGGGCCGTCGGACGTGTTCAAAGGAGTTGAGGAGGTTCTGAAGAAAGTGGATTCCGCGCCGGAACGGCCGGCGACGGGTGTGAAGATGTACGCGCTCAAGAGCGCGCGGGCGGAGCGGATTCAGCCGCTGGTGCAGAAGGTGATGATGAGCCGCGCCCGGGAGCAGCAGAAGGACAAGCCGGGTGTCGACATCGCGACGCTCGTGGATGTCGCGGCGGAGAGCACGTCGAACACACTGGTGGTTTCGGCCCCAGAAAGCGTGCTGACGGTGTGCGATGCGTTGATCCAGACGCTTGATGCGCAGGGGATTGCGAGCGCAACGGAGCTGCGGGTGTTCAGGCTGGAGCGGGGTGATGCCGCGGGGGCGGCGGCGGCGATTTCGAAGACACTTGCCGCGGAAGGGACTGGCGAGCCGGCCCCGACCGTGACTCCAGAGGCGGCGAGCAACAGCATTGTGATGGTGGGGACACGGGGCCAGATCGAGAAGGCGCAGAAGCTCATCGAGCAGCTTGACGCGGCGACGCAAAAGGACGGAGTGGGGGCAAGGACGATCAAGCTCAAGCACGCGCGGGCCGAGGCGATTGCGCCCGTGCTGGAGACGCTTCTCAAGAAGGACTCGGTGGCTTCGATGCTGCCTTCGTGGGAGCGGGGGAGTTTCCTGGCTCGTCAGGGTTTCAAAGCCGAGCCGGATGTGCGGGTCGCGGCGGAGAAGACGATCAACGCGATCGTGGTGACGGCGCCGGTGGCGGCGTTGGACGCCGCGGAGCAGATCATCGCGGAACTCGACGTGGACCCGGCGACGATTCCGGGCCGGGCGGAGCGTCCTGTGCGGATCATCACGCTGCAGAACGCGGATGCGACGGAAATGGCGGCGAGCGTGCAGGCCGTGGTGGCGGAGGACCGAGCGGGACTCGAGCCCGCCGTCGTGCGGGTGGACAAGGCGAGCAACTCGCTGATCGTCCGGGCGAGCGCGGAGCAACTCAAGAGCATCGAGGAACTGACCCAGCGGTTGGACAAGGCGACGCTCAGCACCAGCCGGCAGATGCGGATGGTGCCGGTGGATCGGTCGAAGGCCGATGCGGAGCTGATGGCGAAGACCCTTCAGAAGATCCTGGAGCAGCAGGGCGGCGTGAAGGTAGAGGTCATCTCGGCCGACCAGCTGCTTAAGAAGGAAGAGAAACCCAAGACAACAGGGGATGCATCGCCGGCGCACGGCTCACACGGTGTGGGTGGCGCGGCGGGTGTGGTGCTGCAGGCATGGGTCGCGGCCGCGATGACGTGGCAGCCTGAGGCCCCCAAGCCCGCGAAGCCTGAGACCAAAGACGATGTTGGCGTCACGATTGCGGTGGATCCAGCGACGAACTCTCTGATCGTGGTGGGCTCGCCGCGCGTGACGGATCGATTGGCGGCGCTCGCGGCCGAGCTTGAGAAGCAGATGCCGTCGGAGCCGTCGAAGGTGCGGATTGTGGGGTTGCCGCCGGCGACGGATGCCGAAGCGCTGTCGCAAATCGTTCGTCAGACGGTGCAGCAACTCGGGCGGGTTGGTGTTGGGAATCCCGGTGGGTTTACGGGCCAGGTATCGGTGATGCCGGATCCCTCCGGAGCTTCGCTGATTGTGTGGGCCAATGACACGGACTTTGGCTCGGTGGCAGATTTGATTCGCGCCGTATCGCACCTGGAGCCCGCGGCTTCTATCACAGTGAAGGTGTACCCGCTGACGTCGGTAACGGCGGAGCGAGCGATCAAGGCAGTGCAGGATCTCGTCAGTCCTTCGCCGCGGGGGGCGCAGGCGAGGCGGATTCGCGGGTCGATGGATGTGACGGTGAAGGGGCCGGATGGAAGGGATGTCAAAGGAACTATTGACCCGGCGCTCGTGAAACTGTCATCGGACCCCGCGGGCGTTTCGGTGATCGTGTCCGCCCCGGCGGCGACGTTGCCGTTGATTGACAGTTTCATTTCCCTGATCGATCAGAGCCCGGTGAATGACCGGATGTCGATCCGGCGGTACGACCTTCGGAACGCGCGTGCTCAGGACCTTTCGCAGACGTTGCAGACGATGCTCGACACGCAGCGGCAGGGACCGATGGCGGAGGAGATGCCGCGGGCACGAACGCTGCCGGATGCGCGAACCAACTCGATACTGGTGACGGCGTCGGATGCGCAGCACGCGGATGTGATGCGGCTGATCGGGACACTGGACCAGACGCTGGAGGACAAGGACCTCAAGCTCGAGATCATCACGCTGCAGAACGCGTCGTCCACGAGCATGCAGAAGGTGATCGACCAGGTGGTGGTGGGGCGGAACCCCGGGCTCAAGGAGCGGGTGCAGGTGTCGGCGCAGGAAGGATCGAGCGTGCTGGTCGTTCGGGCTCCCGCGGAGCAGATCGCGGAGATCAAGGAAATCGTTTCGAAGGTTGATACCGCGGATGTGCCGGGCCTTCCGATCCGGTTTGTGAAGCTCGAGCGGGCCGATGCGCAGACAGTGGCGACGGCGCTGCAGAAGTTCTTCCAGGAGAGGGCCCAGGCGTCGAGCCGCGGCGGGCAGCGAACGGCCAATCGCGTCGCGGTGACCGGGGATCGTCGGAGCGGCTCGCTGATCGTGTCGTCGTCGGATGAAGAGTTTGAGCAGATCAAGAGCCTGGTGGCGACGTTTGACTCGCCCGCGAAGGCGAAGGAGATGCAGCTCAAGATCATCCCACTGCAGAACGCGAGGGTGACGGACATCGCGGACACGCTCGAGAGCATCTCCTGGGAGATGCGGAGCGACCGTGACGGAGGCTGGAGCTATTGGTCGCCTTGGGGCGGCGGCGGACGAGAGGGGGACGCGGCCCAGGACAAGCTGTATGTGCAGACCAACGAGCGGATCAACAGCGTCATCGTGATGGGCCAGGGCGACACGATGCAAACGATGTTGAAGGTCATCACGGAGCTGGATCGGCCGCAATCCGAGCAGACCAAGCTGGTCGTCCGGTCGGTGCGGGTCGATCGTGGCGATCTTCGCGCGATGGCGGACATGGTCAAGCAGGTGACGGCCACGCCGGGATGGCGGAGCTGGCAGGGGCCGGACCCTGACGGGGTGGCGGCTCAGGTAGACCAATCGCGGCGGGTGATACTGCTGGTGGGAAAGTTGCCGCGGGTCGAACAGGCGATTGCCTATCTCGACGAAATGAAGGGCACCACGGGGCGCGAACAGAATGTAGTCGAGACTCTGACGTTGCGGCACGCGCAGGCGGCGCGGGCGGCGGAGACGCTTCGCCGGGTGTTCAAGGACAGGGCCGAATCGCAGGGCCTGCCCGAAGATGCCGTGTCGGTGGTGGGATCGACCGACGGCAACCTGCTGATGATTTCGGCGGATGCGGCGTCCATGAAAGTTGCCAAGGACCTGGTGGCGCTCATTGATCAGCCGGAACTCGGAAAGGATCGGCAGATCGAGGTGTATTCGATCCGCAACCGCGAGGCGGATGAACTCGCGAACCTGATCCGGGCCCAGTTCCCGCGGGGCGGCGGCGGTGGGCGCCAGGATTCGCAGGTGATCGTCACGGCGCAGCCGAGCACGAACTCGCTGATCGTGTCTGCGCTGGCCGACGATCAGCCCCAGGTGCAGGCGCTGATCAAGCAGCTCGACTCCGCGCCGACTGAAGAGGCGTCGCGGCTGATCACGGTCACGCTCAAGAGCGCTCGCGCGGACGATGTGGCGAGCGCGCTCAAGTCCGCGCTGCCAACCGGGATGAAGGTGAAGATCACTCCGGTTCGACGGAACAACACGCTGCTGCTCACGGGCTCGGACGAAAGCATCAAGATCGTGATGGAGCAGATATCGAGGATCGACATCGACGTTGAGCGTTCGCCGGTGGAGTTCCGGCGTGTGCAGCTCAAGCACGCGATGTCGCCGGATGTGGCGTTCACGCTGGAGATGATGCTGCGGGCGAGGCCGCGGAACCAGGGCGAGCCCGAGCCAAGCGTGGACTACACACGGTCGGACAACACCATCGCGTTCAGCGGGACATCGGATCAGATCCGTGATATCGACAAGATGATCCAGGCTCTGGATGTGCCTTCGGACAGCAAGCGAAGGACGGAGTTTGTCAAGCTGGAGTTTGCCAAAGCGGACCAGACCGCCAAGGCGCTGGAAGTGTTTTACGGGCGATTCGCGCCCGCGGCGACGACTCCGGCGGCCCAGAACGTCGCGATCGTGCCGGACCTTGCTTCGAACTCGCTTGTGGTCAGCGCGGATGAAACAGAGTGGGAGGGGTTGCGAGGGCTGCTGAAGAAACTCGATACGGAGGATTACGACACATCGCGGCAGCTGGCGGTGCTCCCGCTCAAGCACGCCGATGCGACGAGCGTGGCGAGAGCGCTGAACGAAGGGTTCCGCGCGCCGACGGCGGAGCGGCTGCGGCGCGAGCAGGGACGGGGGAACCAGGGTGGCGGACGTCGACCACAGGACGAAGTGCAGGAGCCGATGGTGCTGGTGGACAACGAGCCGACCCCGACGGTGTCGGCCGAGACGCAGACCAACTCGCTGGTAGTGTTCGCCGGCCGTAAAGACCTGGTTCGAATCAAGTCGATGGTGGAGCAGATCGATGTGCCGGACTTTGTGAAGTACGCCGAGGCGCACGTGCTGCCTCTGAAGAGCGGCAAGGCAACGCAGATCGCGGCGAGCGTACGGGAGCTCTTTGTAGGGCAGCGCGTGTCGGGCGGCCAGGGGGCGGGGCCCCGGGCGACGGTCATCGTGGGCGATGACACGAGCAACTCGTTGATCATCCGGGCGGAGGAACGAGACTTTGCGCAGATCAAGGCGCTGGCGGAGGTGCTGCAGCAGCAGGGAGCGATCTCGCAGGCAACGGTGCGTGTGCTGGTGGTGAAGAACATCCCGGCCGCGAGACTGGTCAAGACTCTGGAAACGACGTTTGCCCAAGCGGCCAAGCAGCAGAACGAGGTTCTGTCGATCGAGGTGGATCGGACGAGCAACTCCCTCGTGATCGCGGCGAGCAAACGGATTTACGACCAGATCGAAGAAGTGGTGAAGGAACTGGACAGCGGCGTCAGGATCAAACCGGAAGACAAGCAGGTGCAAGGGCCGCTGGGCCTGCTTGGTCAGAGCGTGACCATCATCGACATTGTGAACAACTCGCCGGAGGATGTTCGCAAGCAGCTCGAGGGGCTGGGTGTCACCAAGGCGCAACCGGGAGACCGCCCGGGGGTTGTGAGCGAGCCGGTGACGATCGTGACGCTGAACAGTCGGCGGGCGATAGCGGTGGTGGCCGGTCCGCAGGACGGCGAGGCGATTCGGTCGCTCGTGAAGGCCATCGACGCCGATCCGGTGAACGCGGAGCAGAAGGTCGCAATTGTTGGATTGAAGATGGCTTCGGCGTCGGGCGTCGTGAAGACGCTCACTGAGATGCTCAAGCCTGATGCACAGGCGAGCCAGACGGGCCCGGCCAAAGCACTGGCGGAGCAGGTTCGCCGGCTTTCGATCGCCAACAACGCGATTGGAAAGGGCGATCATCCGCTCGACCTGGCGAAACCGATTCGCCTGATCGCGGATGATGAGACCAACTCGGTGATCGTGGGGTCGACAGAGAGCAACGTGGTCTCGATATTGGAAGTGATCAGGACGCTGGACACGCTTCCGATTGGCGACGCGGTTGTTGTTCGCATCTTCCCGCTCTCGAATGCATCGGCGACGCGGGCCAAGGGCGTCGTGGATGACCTCTTCAGGCAGGGTGAGGCGCTGCGACGTCTCCCAGGCACTCGCCGTCAAGGCCTTCCGACGACGGCCACTGGCCGCGCTCTTGCGGGCGAGATCGCCGTGTCTGTGGACGACCGGACCAACACGCTGGTGGTTGCGGGTCGGGAAGAGGCCGTGGCGCTGGTGGAGATCGTGATCAAGGACCTTGACAGCGACCAGGCGGCGAAGTGGATCGAGCCGACGCTGATTTCACTGAAGAATGCGGACGCCGTGACGCTGGCGACGACGCTTCGCCAGGTGCTGGTCCAGGGGCTTAGCCTCACTCCTGAGGCGCTGGGCCTGCAGAAGCAGGTCGGACGATTGCGCATGGCCAAGGCCGGACGCGACATGAACGATCCGGCCAATCGTGTCGAGGCGGACCTCTTCGCACCGCTCTCAGGTCTGGTCATTGCCCCCGAGGCGCAGCTCAACGCGCTCATCGTCGTCGGCTCATCGGCGAACATTCAGGTGGTGAAAGAGCTGGTCGCGATGCTTGATGTTGAAGCAGCGTCGGCGGCGAACACAGTGAGGGTGTTCCCGCTGCAAAGAGCGGCCGCGGATCGTGTGGCGGCGATGGTGGGCGGGCTGTTCCGGCAGCGCCAGGAGGATCCATCGGCGAAGGATGAGGACCGGCTGATCATCGCTGCCGATGCGAGGACCAACTCCCTGGTGGTTTCGACAAGCCCGAAGAGTTTTTCGATTCTTGAGGCGATGCTCAAGGCCCTGGATACGGAGCAGGCCAACTCCACCGTGGGCCTGCACGTGGTGCCGGTGACGGGGGCGAACGTGGCGCAGCTGGCGCCCAAGATCGACAAGCTGATGAAAGAGCGGATCGCCGCCTCGCAGAGGTCGGGCGAGGTCCGCAGCCCGATGGACACGTTCAGCATCGAGAGCGATGTGGCGAGCAATCTGCTGATCGTCGCGAGCAGCGATGAGAACCTGCAGCTGGTCAAAGAACTCGTGAAGACGCTGTCCGAGGGGAGCCTCGCCATCGCGGGGGCGGCGCGGACCGATGTGATCCAGCTCAAGTCCGGGCGTGCGTCCGACGTCGCGGCGACAATTCGCCAGCTGTATGTGGAGAAAGAGAATCAGAAGCGAGGAACGGATTCGGTCGGCGTGCTGCCGAACGAGAGGCTCAACGCGCTGGTGGTGACCGGCACGGACACCGACATCGAGCAGATGCGTTCGCTGGTGGCGCGTCTGGAGAACTCTGGAATCGCGACCGCGCAGGACATCCGCCGGATCAGCCTGAAGTCGGCGAATGCGATCGAAGTGGTGCAGCTGATCCAGAGCGTCATCGCCGGGCGAACTGTGAGCGGCCAGCCCGACATCGCGGCACGCCAGGCGACGAACATCCGGTTTTTCCGGGACAAGGTGGCCGAGGTGGTGCAAGGGCAGGTTGGTGGGAAGCCGACCGAGGCCCAAGTTGACGGCGCGATCCGAGAGCAGGTGGCGCTCACGCCCGACCTGCGGACGAACTCGGTGATGGTCAAGGCACCGCCCGAGGTCATGGAGGTGATCAAGGCGATCATCGACGATCTGGACACGACGTCCGCGGGCGCTCGCCGTATCGAACAGTTCACACTGAAGAATGCGGATGTGCGTCAGATGTCGGACCTGCTGAGGGACATTTTCACGCTGCGTCAGCAGGGGAACAAGTATGTGCTGGTGCCGACACAAGGGCCCGCGGGCACTCTCCCGGGCGGTGAAGTGGGGCCGGCGCCGGAGGGCCCGGGCACGATGACGCCGGTGCCGGACGAGCGACAAGAGCTGTCGATCGCCATCGATGCACGCACGAACACGCTGATCGTGTCTGGAACGGAGGAGTACCTTGGGCGAGTGCGGCAACTGGTGACGGACCTCGACGGGATCGAGGCGCAGGAGCGGACGCAGCAGATCTACGCGGTGCGGAATGCGAAGGCCAAGGAAATAGAAACGACGCTGCAAAGCTACTTCAAGGGCGAGTCGGGGCTGACTCGGTCGCTGCTCGGGCCGGACCAATCCGGGTCGGCGATGCGGCAACTCGAGCAGGAAGTGACGGTGGTCGGCGATGAGAAGAGCAACCGGCTGCTGGTGTCGACATCGCCGCGCTATATCGACGCCGTGATGAAGATGGTGCGTGAACTGGACACCGCTCCGCCTCAGGTGGTGATCCAGGTGCTGCTCGCCGAAGTGACGGTGGACAGTGCGAACACGTGGGGTTCGGACTTGCGGCTCAAGAATATCGGCGGGAGCAGCTTCAATTTTGCCGGGCTCGCGGCGGGGGCGGGCGTGGCAACGGCGCTGGGTGTGCCGAACTTGACCTTTGCGACCAATGACTTTGACCTCATCCTGCGCGCGCTCGAAGCGCAGGGCAAGCTTCAGGTGCTCTCGAGCCCGCACATCGTGGCGAGGAACAACCAGGTCGCGACGATCAACGTCGGCGATAACATCGCGATCGTTCAGAGCGTCGAGCGCACGCCCCAGGGCGGCACCGTGGCCGATGTGAAGCGAGAGGACCTCGGGATCAAGCTCAACGTAACGCCGTCGATCAGCCCGGACGGTTTTGTGCGGATGGACCTGATTCCGGAAATCCAGACTCTCAGCCAGCGTACGACGCAGATATCGGAAGACTTCGCAGCGCCGGTGATCAACAAGCGAACGCTGCAGACGACCGTGACCGTCAAAGATGGGCAGACCGTTGTTCTGGGCGGGTTGATGCAGACGACGCAGGATGAACGTCGCACCAAAGTTCCATTGCTGGGGGACATGCCCGTCTTTGGCTCTCTGTTCCGCTCCACGCAGAAGACGGACGCCAAGACCGAGTTGTTGATGATCGTGACGCCGCGGGTGATCTACAACGATGCGCCGGGCGGTGTTGAGCGGCTCCAGCACCTGAGCGAGCAGAAGATCGATGCCTTGGACAATCCCGGAGCGCTCCGCGATGCCTTGAAACGGAATGGGTTTGACGATGATCATGACGGGCCGGTGCTCAAGCCAGAGCCATTCGGACCCCCAGAAGCAAGGCCCGGAAAGAAGCCATGAATGTTCGATCAGGCTCAGCGGCGTTGATCGCGGCGGTGAGCGTCACCATCGCGGGGTGCGTGAGTGATGCGCCTCCCCGACAGCGACAACCCGCCGATGTTCATCCGGCAAAGCTGATTACAGCCGCGGACGGTTCGTTCACCGACACGGATGCGAACCGGTACCGGGATTCGTCCATGGTGGTCGTGTATGTCATGGGGGATGCCGCGAACTATCAGCTGCCCATCAAGGTTGCCGGAGAGTTTCTGATTCGCCTTGAGGATCCGCGCGGCAAGGTGATAGCGGAGTGGCGATTTGACAAGGCCACGACCGCCGCGGCGATGCGGAACTTGCCGCCTGGGCCCGGGTTCGTGTTCGAGCTGGACCTGCGTCGGTCACGGGTGAGGGGTGGGACTGATGTGATGGAGGATAGAGAAGCGGACCTGATCGCCGAGTTTCGGCCTGAGGCGGGGGAGATGGTGAAGTCCCGGACCTCATCCCCCATCGAAATCGGGCCGGTCGGGCGGGCGGACCGGTAGCCCGCTGTTGGACATGGGCCGTCTCACCGGTTGTTTCACGGAATCTTAGCGCCGGGCGGACCCCGCGTGGCGGCACGATCCGCGATAATCCCGCGTCGAAACAGACTGTCATCGTCGTGGTGACAGCCCAAACAACCATGGTTGGAGAAACGAATGCTGGGAACTCTCACTCGTGCGGTTCTGGCGGGGGCGATGATCGCGGGGCTCGCAGGGGCGGCGTTCGGTCAGGCCAAGGTCGTCAAAGTTGACGGTTCCAGCACGGTGTTCCCCGTGTCTCAAGCGGTGGCCGAAGAGTTCCAGGCGTCGGTGAAGGGCGCTGTGAAGGTCACGGTGGGCAGCTCCGGAACGGGTGGGGGATTCAAGAAGTTTGTCCGGGGCGAGATCGATGTTTCCGATGCATCGCGTCCCATTCTCAAGGCCGAGATGGACTTGGCGTCGGCGGCGGGGATCGAGTACATCGAACTGCCGATCTGCTTTGATGCTCTGACGGTCGTGGTGAATCCGGCCAACACCTGGGCTGAAACGATGACCGTTGAGGACCTCAAGAAGATCTGGGCGCCTGAAGCGCAGGGCAAGATCACCATGTGGAACCAGGTCCGTCCCGAGTGGCCGGCGGCGAAGATCACACTGTTCGGGCCGGGAACAGACTCGGGCACGTTCGACTACTTCACCGAGGCGATTGTCGGCAAGGCCAAGTCCAGCCGCGGCGACTACACCGCGAGCGAAGACGACAACATCCTGGTGAAGGGTGTTGAGGGCGACAAGAACGCTCTCGGGTACTTCGGGTACGCGTACTACGCGGCTCATGCCAAGAAGCTCAAGGCTGTGAAGATCGACTGGGAGAAGGACAAGCTGCCGGCGATGGAGCCGACGGCCGAGAATGTGATCGCCGGAAAGTACAACCCGTTGTCGAGACCGCTGTTCATCTACGTGAACAAGAAAGCGGCGGAAACACGCCCAGAGGTCAAGCAGTTTGTCGACTTCTACCTGAAGAACGCCGCGAAGCTTTCGGCCGAGGTGAAGTACGTGCCGCTTCCCTCGGGCTCGTACACCCTTGTCGCAGAACGGTTTGCAAAGCTGGATGTGGGCACGGTGTTCGGCGGGCACGCTGAGGTCGGTCTGACGATCGAGGAGATTCTCAAGCGAGAGACCGTGACCGAGGGCAAGTCCCTCGGTGGCGGCGATGCAGAGCCGAAGAAGGCGGAAACTCCCTCCGACAAGAAGTAGGCCCACTTTGGTAGGCTGGGCCCGGAGGGCATGTTGACCACCGTTCCGACGAACCTGGCCGGGGGTGGCGATGGGCTCAGGGCTCGGCTGCGCCCGGTCCGCCGGACGCGCCCGATTCAGGCGTCGGTCGAAGTGCTGTTGATGCTCGCCGCGGTCTTTTCGGTGGCGATCACGGCGGGGATCGTCTACATCCTTGTGTCCGAGTCGGTGCCGTTTTTTGCGAAGGTATCGTTCTGGACGTTCGCGACGGACACGATGTGGACGCCGCAGTTTGACGAGCCGCGGTACGGGATCCTGCCGCTTCTGTGCGGCACGCTGGTCACCACGGCGGTGGCGCTGGCGGTGGCCATGCCCGTGGGAACGATTCTGGCGCTCTGGCTGAGCGAGTTTGCACCGGCGCGACTGAGAGAGATCATCAAGCCGGTGCTGGAGATGCTCAGCGCCGTGCCGACCGTGGTGTTCGGCTACTTCGCGGTGGAGGTTGTCACGGGTTTGCTGAAGAAGCACCTCTTTCCGGAGTTGCCAACGTTCAACATGCTCAGCCCGGGGTTGGTGATGGGGATCATGATCGTCCCCTACGTGTGCTCGCTTTCAGAGGACGCCATGCGGTCTGTGCCCATGCTGCTTCGGGAAGGGTCGTACGCAATGGGGGCGGGCAAGCTGACCACATCGCTGCGAGTGGTGTATCCCGCGGCCCTCTCGGGCATCGGTGCCGCCTATACGCTGGCGATCGCGAGGGCTGTGGGCGAGACGATGATCGTGGCCATTGCCGCCGGGCAACAGCCGAACATGACGCTCAATCCGTTCCGGTCGGCCGAGACGATTACGGCGTACATCGTCCGCGTAAGCATGGGGGACTTGCCGCACGGGCAAATCGGGTACCAGTCGATCTTCGCCGCGGGAGTCACGCTGTTTGTGATGACCCTGGGGTTCAACTTGCTGGGACACTACATTCGGAAGCGATTCCGGCAGGAGTATTGATGCTGGACGTGCAGCAGATGATCGTGCGAGGTCGGCGCAAGGATGCGGCATTCAACATCCTGGGATGGACGTGCGCGATCGTGGTGCTCGCGGTGCTGGCGATGCTGCTGTCCAACCTGGTCATCCAGGGGATCGGCCGGATCAACTGGGCGTTTCTCACGTCGTACCCGTCCCGGCACCCGGAGAAGGCGGGGATTCTTTCCGCTCTGGTTGGCTCGTTACTGGTCATGCTGGTGACGACGGTGACGGCGGTGCCGCTGGGTGTGGCCGCGGGCGTGTTCCTCGAGGAGTACGCCCGGAAGAGCAGGCTCACGACGATTATCGAGATCAACATCACCAACCTGGCGGGCGTGCCGTCGATCGTGTACGGGCTGATGGCGCTGGGGTTGTTTGTGTATGCGTTTGGCCTCGGCCAGAGCATTCTGGCCGCGGGCCTGACACTGGCGTGTCTGATCTTGCCGATTGTCATCGTGGCGACGAGGGAGGCCCTGAGGGCGATTCCGAAGCATGTGAAGGAGGCGGCGTACGCGCTGGGAGCCACGCGGCTGGAGGTCGTGATTCATCACCTGCTGCCCTATTCGGCGGGGGGCATCGGGACGGGGGTCATCATCGGAATCTCTCGAGCCATCGGGGAGACCGCTCCGTTGGTGACCATCGGGGCCATTACCTATATTGCGTTCCTGCCTGCTCCGCCGGTGGTGCTGGATCCGGCCTTCAAACTGCAGCCGTTCGACTGGACGATGTCGCAGTTCACCGTTCTTCCCATCCAGATGTTTAACTGGGTCTCGATGCCCGGAGATGACTTCCTGCGAAATGCCGCCGCCGCGGGGCTGGTGCTGATGATCGTCACGCTGAGTCTGAACGCGGTCGCTATTCTGGTGCGGCACCGGGTCCGCAGGAGGATCAAGTGGTGACCGGGAGTGTCGGCATGGAACCCCCCACCCGCAGGCAGGCGCGGCCGGAAACCCCGGTGAGCGTGGCTCCGCCTGCTGTGGCCGCGACGGTTCGGCCTCCATCGCCTGATGTTCGAGCTCCGCAGGCGCCGGTTCCCGGCGCGGCGCAGATCAAGGCGGATGTTCGGAACTTGAGTTTCTACTACGGCACGCACCAGGCGGTGAAGGGTGTGTCGCTGCCGTTCCGGGAGCATCACGTGACGGCGCTGATCGGGCCGTCGGGATGCGGGAAGACGACGTTGCTTCGGTGCTTCAACCGGATGCACGACCTGTATCCGAACAACCGGTACGAGGGTGAGATCATCCTGAATCCTGAAGGAGTGAACATCGTCGATCGGAAGATCAACCCGATCGAGATGCGCATGCGGATCGCGATGGTGTTCCAGAAGCCCAACCCATTCCCAAAGTCGATCTACGAGAACGTGGCGTACGGGTTGCGGCTTCGCGGGCTCAAGTCCCGGAGCGAACTCGACGGCCGGGTTGAGGCGGCCCTCCGCGGCGCCGCCCTGTGGGATGAGGCCAAGGACCGGCTCAAGAAGCTGGCCTACGACCTTTCCGGCGGGCAACAGCAGCGGCTCTGCATCGCCAGGGCGCTGGCGATTGAACCGGAGATCGTGCTCTTCGACGAGCCGACCAGCGCACTGGACCCCGTGGCGACAGGAAAGATCGAAGAGCTCATGCACGAACTGAAGGGGCGTGTCACGATCATCATTGTCACCCACAACATGCAGCAGGCCGCGCGGGTGTCGGACTACACAGCGTTCATGTACCTCGGCGAACTCGTCGAAATGGACAAGACCGCCAAAATCTTTCAGAACCCTGCCAAGCCGCTGACGGAGCAGTACATCAGCGGGCGGTTCGGCTGACGCGGCTCATGGGCACCCCGCGGCGAAGCGATCGATGAAGCACTGAAAATCGTTGGCCGTCAGCGTGGGCAGACCCGTTGAGCCGTCGCAGTTGGCCCATGGATCACCGATCGCGAAGCGATTGATGAAGCACTGGAAGTCGTTGGGCGTCAGCCGCGGAGACGACGTTGAGTTGTCGCAGTTGGCGGGGCACGGAGCCGGGGCGTTCTGATTCAGAAAGACGCGGACGGGCGGGTGCCCGATGTAGTCACAGGCCAGGATGTCCGGCGATTGGTCGCCGTTGAGATCTCCGGCACGGGCGTTATGGCCGCCCTGCGTGGCGAGCTGAAGCTTGGTGAACGCGGGCGTTGCCGCGCCGGAGTTGAGATATATGGAAAGGTCCTGAAGTTCGAGACCCATCAGAATGTCCATGTGCCCGTCGCGGTCGAAGTCCGCGGCTTCGGGATGGTGTGCGCCCATGGAAGGATCAATGGTACGTTTGGTCCACGCCGCGCTGGTGGGCGTGGCAGGCGCCTGGAACCACACCACCGGGCCGCGGTTGTGAGCATCGCAGGTCAGGATGTCGGGCCTCGCGTCGCCGTTGAGGTCGACGACGAGGCACTCATCGCCGCTGGTCGCCTGGTTGATCGGGAAGAAAGTCCAAGTTCCGGTCGAGATCGTGTGCGGGTTGCGGATCCAGCCCGCCGGCGTAGCGATGTCGCGGAATCCGTCCCGATCAATGTCGCCGAGCGAAACCCCCGACCCGGCTATAGAGCTGAGATCCCGTTGCGTCCAGGATGTCGGAGAGTTCTGTTTCCATATCCGGGTGAATCCGTGCCCGCTGGTCACGACGTCGAGCCGTCCGTCGTTATCGAGGTCCGCCACCTCGACATCGTGCACGGTCTGGCCGTGTGAACCGATCACGTGGAATGTCCAGTTGGCCTGGACCCGAGGATCGCTGCCGTGACCGGCCGGGGGGTTCACGCGCGGATTCTCGAACCACAGGACATTGTTGGGGCCGCCGCCGTCGCCAAGGACGAGATCGATGTCTCCGTCATGATCGACATCCGCGGCCTGCATGTCGGTGGTGAACTCCTTGTTCACGACTTGGGAGCGGATCGTGCGGCGCGCGAATCCGGCTCCGGATTCGTACCAGTACAACGCGCTCCCCCCGACGATCGCATCTCCTTTGCCATCTCCGTCTATGTCGCCGATCGCCTTGCAGTCACCGGAGAATCCGGGATCGATGGTGGTCGCAGGGAATGGGAGGCCCTGCGCTGCCGAGGGAAACGTCGAGGCACACAGGACGATGAAGGACATTGTGGCCACGCGAGCGGTGTGCATGTGTATTCACTCCAGAGATACCCCGTCGAAGTCCGGTCGATGGATATCCGTGCTGGTTCCCTCGCGGGTGTGAACCACGTGTGAAACAGGTCTTAATGATGCGATGAAGGCTCATCGGGATCGGCGTTCGCTGCACGCCGACCGGTCGGAAGGTCGGCACGTTTCGCACGGAACACGGCGGCGGCCGCGTGGGCGCTGATCAGTTTGAGACAGGCAATGGCGCATGCGAAGGTGCACGCGGCCAGGGCGACGCACCAGGGGAGCGTATCGGGAGCGGTCGAGTGCAGAGCGAAGTACCCGCACACGACGGTGAGCGCGCCAGACAGCATGGCGAGGGCTGTGAACAGAGCGGCCATCCTCAACCCGCGCGAAGAGCGTCGCGGATGACTGGATGATTCCCACACAGGCGTGAGATGAGGGCTACGGGCGAGATGAATCGCGGTTCATCCCGGGGTTCAACGGGCCGCCGTCGGAGCGGCTGTGGCACCCGGCGCCGCCGTTGCGATGCCCGTCGAGCTCGGTACCGGGAGCGAAACGGTGAACTCGCACCCGCCGCCTTCGGTCATGTTGTGTACGGCGATGCGACCGCCGTGTAGCTCCGCGATTCCCTGCGCGATGGAGAGCCCCAGGCCATGGCCCCGCCCACGCGCGGCTTCGCCAGGGGCCTGCACGAATCGCTCGAACAGGCGGTCCTTGAGGTCCTCGGGGACACCTGGGCCGAAGTCTCGAACGCGGACCTGGCACGTCGCATCGATAGGCACGACAGAGACCTCGACGCGCTGCCCCTCGCGGCTGAATCGAACGGCGTTGTGGATCAGGTTGTCGATCATGACCCGCAGCAGCTCAGAATCGCCGGTGATTACGGGGTTGACGTCGGCATCCGCCAGAGCGGGCACGACGGACACGCCGTACTGCCGGGCCATCTTGCCCGAGCTCTGCACTGCTTCGATCACAACATCATTGATGGAGCAGCGGTCCGGGCTGACCAGCTGCATGCCGCCACGGACGCGAGTCAGGGTGAGAAAGCTCTCAACCATTCGTCCGAGGCGGCGCATTTCCTCGGTCACGCTCTGGACGAACTTGCGGGGTTCATCGGGGAGTGTTCGCGCGTCTATCGTCTGGGCTTCGGTGAGGAGGACCGCGATCGGCGTCTTGAGCTCGTGCGAAACGCTTGAAATGAACCGATCTTGAGCGTTGAGAGCTTGTCGGAGCCGGGCACGAGCGACCTCGAGCTCCTTGCGAAGTGCGGCGAGTTCCTGGGAGGACAACGAGGAGGGGGAGATGACCATGTCCTGGTCGATGCCCTCCGGAGACAGGGAGCCGGCGAGGCGGCGGAGCTCGTGGAGCGGAGCCGTGGCCAGGCCCGCGATCAACCACGAGGCGAGGCCTGCCGCGGCGACTCCGGCGATCACCGTGAGCGCGACGATCCGATAGGTGAGGCCGATCATCTGGTCATACGATGCGTCGCTGCTTCCGACCAGGAGGCGAAAGGCGCGGCCCTCGGAGTCGCGCAGGGGTTTCAGGGCGAGGCGCCAAGAGGCGCTGGATCGGGCGCTGCCGTATCGTTCCGCGACGGGCGAACTGAGGAGCACGGTGCCGGATCCGGCCGGAGTCTTGTCGAGGGCGAGTTGGTCTCCCGGCGCGGCGGGGCGCACGTTTGAAGCGACCACACTCCCATCTGACCGGTAGAGCGTGATGAGAAAGCGGTCGCTGACGGCGAAGAGGTTCAGTTCGCTGGCGATGCGAGCGAGGTCTTCATCCGTGACGCGGAGGTCGTGCTTGGCGATGCCATCGCTGGCGAAGTTGATCCGGGTCTTGACGCGCGCCTCCAGGTACGCATCCGTGGCCACTCGCTGGTAGAGCAGTACGACGACCGCGAGCGTGCACTCGAGCACCAGGCAAATGAGCACCATCCAGAACGAAAGCTTGAGCCGCAGCGAAACGCGCGAGGTGATCCAGCGTGTGTTGGCGGCAATTCTCATTCGGCCGGGTCCACAACTCCGAACCGGTAGCCGACGCCCTTGATAGTGTGGATCAGACCCTGTTGGTGCCCGCGATCAAGCTTTTTGCGCAACGCCGAGATGTACACATCGACGACGTTGCTCCCGGGTTCGAAGTTCATGTCCCACACCTTTTCCGCGATCTGCGTCCGCGAGAGCACGCGGTTGGGATTTCGCATGAAGTACTCAAGAAGTGCGTACTCCTTGTTCGACAGCTCGACGGACTGGCCGGCACGCTTGGCGATGCGCGTGTAGAGATCCAGTTCCAGGTCCTGGCAGCGAAGAAACCTGGACTCGGACGCATCGCCGCGACGGAGGAGCGCCCGCACACGCGCGAGCAGTTCTTCGAACTCGAATGGCTTGGTGAGGTAGTCGTCGGCGCCGGAGTCAAGACCGTCAATCTTGTTGGCCGTCGTCGAGAGCGCCGTGAGCATGAGGACCTTGGACTTTACGCCGCGGCGGCGCAGGTTCCTGCACACTTCCACGCCGTCTCGGTCGGGGAGCATGAGGTCCAGCAGGATCAAGTCGTACACACCCGTAGCGGCCGCTTCTTCACCGTCAAAGCCGGTGTGCGAAACGTCGGGGGCCATGCCGTGCTCGCGCAAACCTTTCTGGAGTGCCGCGGCCATTTTCGGGTTGTCGTCGACGATCAGCACTCTCATCGGCGCCCTTCCTTGTGATCGAACAGGTACAGAGTATACATGCACGCCCTGTGGCCTCTGATCTGCGACCCATGAATGAGAGCCGTTTCACCTGAATCTCATCTGCACCGGCATAGACGTCGGGAAGTCCTTTCGACAGGACTCGATTGGCGAACGTGGTCCCCTACGGGACAGGAGGTTGGTCCATGAAAGCTCGATGCGCTGCACTGCTCTCCTTGATCGTCGCCGCGGCTGGACTGCCGTCGGGCGCGCACCTGATTGTGGCGTCTCAGCCCGCGGAATCGCTCGCCCGACCTCCGCTCGAGTTCCGAGCGGGCGGCTGGTTGGACGGTCGCAAAGTCGTCAACGGTTCGGCGGAGGAAGTGGGGGCGGCGTCGGACGCGATTGTCGACCGAGGCACGGGGTCCATCGAGTTCCTGGTGGTGAAGACGGGAACGGTGCTCGGGATGGGGGGGCGTGCCGTTGCGATTCCCTACGGAGCGTTCTCGTGGGAGTCGGGCGGCGAGCGGTTGGTGCTTTCCGCGACGCACGCGCAAATCGAACGACTTCCGGAGTTCTCTGCCAAGTCGTGGTCAGCCATGGTTGAATCGCGCGAAGGGCAGGGGGACCGGTTGTCGGAACAACTGGGCCAGAACCAGGCGGATCCTTATTCCGGAAGCCTGGACAGCGCCAAGCCCGCTCATGTCGAAGGCGAGGTCTCGAAAGTGGAACGTGTGCGAAGGGCTTCGTTTGGCGAGCACACGCAGGTGACGATCACGGCGAAGGACGGATCGGTCAAGAGGGTGGCGCTGGGTCCGTCGTGGTTCATCGCCGGTGGGGCTGTAACGCCGATGCGAGGGGATCACGTCGAGGTGGAAACGCTTGCGCTCGCGCGCGATCCGGATCAGCTTTCAGTAGCCACGAAGATCAAGGCAGCGGGGCGGGAGTTCCGGCTGCGGGACAGCGAGGGCCTCCCGGCGTGGACCCTCAAGACTTCCAAGCCCGTGGGCGGTTCGGCGACGACGTATTGGCGTTACATCCTGGCCAGCACTCTCCGTGGCGTTCGGGTGGATTGCCGCGGAGAGGAATGTGGAAAGATCCATGAGCTGATCCTGGAGCGGGGGTCGGGGGACATCGCGTTCGTATCGATCGACCCGAACCAGGCGTTCCTCGGCATCAGCGATACCAAGCGCCTGGTCCCCTGGTCGGTGTGCTCGGTGACTCTGGATGAAATGGTACGGATTGATGCCTCCAAGGAGATGATCCTGGCAAGTCCGGAGACGCCTGCGAAAGTCGAAGACCTGGGGCGCGGCGACCGAGCGAACGGGGTGTACGAGGCATTCAAGGTGGCAACCCCGAAGTTCGAAGCGGCAAAGCGGGTGCCGCTTGCGGCGGCCAGCACCTCGGATGCATGGTCTGTCAAGGGTCCGGTCATCGCTTCGATTGAGCCGGGTACGGAACGGACGCTCCGCGGGCGGGTGACCGAGGTCACGGAAGTTGCTTTCGACGGAGGGATTCAACCTGCCAAGGCCATCAAGATCCGGGAAGGCATGGAGGAGAAGCTCGTTCTGCTCGGGCCGGCCTGGTACATGGACAAGCAGAAGCTCGCCGCACAACCGGGGGACACCGTCGAAGTCTCCGTGTCTACAACGCATGTGCTCGGGGGGAGCTATCTGCTCGCGCGTTCCTTGACACGCAACGGGGAACGCACCGTCATTTTGGATTCGGGCGGGAAGCCCGCGTGGGACAGAAAGTGAAAGGGCGGCGAGGGCAACTTGCTGGGGCCGGTGCTGGCGCCGGTCCAGACCTCTCATGAAAGGCATCACGTGTTGTACTGGGCATTCGTGTTTTTCGTCGTGGCCATCGTCGCGGCCTTGTTCGGATTCACCGGGCTCGCTGCCGGGGCAGCGAATATCGCCCAAATGCTCTTTGTCCTGTTCCTCGTGTTGTTCGTCATCACGTTGCTCCGCGGTCTGGTGCGGCGTGGCAAGGTGTGACGGGCGCGAGTCTGAGAATGGTGACGATGACGGCGGGTTCCTACTATCCCGCCCATGTCTAAGCGACCCACCTTCATTGTGACCGGCGGCTCGGGGTTTGTCGGGTCCAACCTCGTCGCGTCGTTGCTGGCGCGGACTCCTCGACCGTATGTGCTCGTGATGGATTCGCTGCGAAGTGGGTCCTTTGCCAACATCGTTGAGGCGTGCGCACGACGAGGCCTCGGCCCCTTTGATGGCGGGATGCTGGCTCTCTCCACGGCGGAAGCCGACTTTGCTGAGGTGCTCGAGGAGTATCCCGCCGATGCGGTGTTTCACATCGGGGCGATCACCGACACGACGGTGTCGAACGAGTCCTCGATGATTCGGGAGAACGTCGAAGGTTTTGCCGGAATGCTGGAGGCGTGCGACGAAGCCAAGACGCCGCTGGTATATGCGTCGAGCGCCGCGACCTATGGAACGCCGCCACAGACCGCGGAGCGGAAGCCTTTCCCGCTGTCTGCCGCGGGCCAGCCGAACAACGTGTACGGATTCTCGAAGTGGCTGATGGAGTGCGAGCACCGGCGGTACAGCGAAAGAATCAAGAAACGGCGAGACCGTGAACCGATGGTGGTCGGGCTTCGCTACTTCAACGTGTTTGGGCCGGGAGAAGCACGCAAGGGGAAAATGGCGTCGATGGTGTGGCAGTTAGCCCGCCAGATGCTGGCCGGAAAGCGGCCTCGGCTATTTGCGGACGGTTCCCAGGCTCGCGACCAGGTGTACGTTGATGATGTGGTAGAGTGCACCCTCGCCGCGGCAGGATTGGGCAAGAGAAAGCCCCGGCCCGGCGTCTACAACCTGGGGTCGGGCGTCGCCACGAGCTTCAACCAGATGGCGGACGCTGTTCGCGGAGCGCTTGGGCTGTCGGCGCAGGAGCGGCCGACGGAGTTCTTCGAAATGCCCGCAGAAGTTCGGGCGTTCTATCAGGACTACACCTGCGCGGACATGACCGAGACCTCAAAGGGGTTGGGCTGGAAGCCCCGGCACGAGCCGTTGGCCGCGATGGGGGGCTACGCGAAGTTTCTCAGCCGGTAGCGGAGCCGGGAGTGGGCTTGGTCAGACGGGGGTCGCTACCCTCTACCCGCATGCACAAGGTCAAGCGCATTCTCGTTACTGGCGGGGCCGGGTTTCTCGGGTCGCACCTCTGTGACCGCCTGGTGGAACAGGGGCACGACATCATCTGCCTCGACAACTTGTTCACCAGCCAAAAGAGCAACATCGAGCACCTCCTGGGCCGAAAGAACTTTGAGTTCATTCGGCACGATGTGGTGAATCCCATCTCGCTCGAGGTGGACGAAATCTACAACGCGGCGTGTCCGGCGGCGCCGGGCCACTACCAGTACAACCCCATCAAGACCATGAAGACGAGCGTGATGGGCGCGATCAACATGCTGGGCATGGCCAAGCGCTGCCGGGCGAAGGTGCTGCAGTTCTCAACCAGCGAGGTTTATGGCGACCCCGAGGTGCACCCGCAGCCTGAAAGCTATCGCGGGAGTGTGAATCCCATCGGGCCGCGGGCGTGCTATGACGAGGGGAAGCGCGCGGCGGAGACGCTGTTCTTTGACTACAACCGTGCGCACAAGCTGAATATCCGCGTCGTGCGGATCTTCAACACCTACGGGCCCCGGATGCACCCGTATGACGGGCGGGTGGTCAGCAACTTCATCCGCCAGGCGCTTCTCGGCCAGGAAATCACGATATTCGGCGGTGGATCCCAGACCCGTTCGTTCTGCTATGCGGACGACCTGATTGAAGGGATCATCCGGATGATGAACGGTCCGGATGAGTTTGTGGGGCCTGTTAACGTCGGGAATCCGGGTGAGTTCACGATCAAACAGCTTGCCGAAATCGTCCTGGAGCTGACGGGATCCAAGTCAAAGATCGTCTACAAGCCCGCGGTCGAGGATGATCCGACGCAGCGGAAGCCGGATATCACGCTCGCGAAGGCGAAGCTGGACTGGCAGCCCAAGATCGCGCTGCGCGAGGGGCTGGCCAAGACGATCGCGTACTTCAGGTCGATCGACTTCGCGAGCTTCCGGGCGCCGACGCCCAACTACTGACGGGGACCGCCATGCACGATGCGATCGTGATCGGCGTGGGGACCTTCGGTGCCGCGGCCTGCGAGAGCCTCGCCCGACGCGGGGCCGATGTGCTCGGGCTCGAACAGTTCACGATCGCTCACAATCGCGGGTCGCACCATGGGCGAACGCGGATATTCCGGATCGCGTATTACGAGCATCCCGATTATGTGCCGCTGCTGAAACGGGCGTATAGCCAATGGAGAGAGCTCGAAGCGAAGTCGGGTTTGCGACTGTTGCATGAAGTAGGGATGGTGTACATCGGGCGCCCGGAGGATGAGTTGATTCGCGGTACACTCGACTCGGCCGTGCGTCACGGCGTTGAACACCGAACGCTGTCATGGAACCAGGTGGCGGCGGAGTTCCCACAGTTCAACGTGCCGGATGATCACGTCGGCCTGTTTGAGGCCCGGGCCGGGTTTGTACTCGCCGAACCCTCGGTGAAAGCGCTTGCCGACCGGGCGCGCGACAAGGGCGCGATGCTCCTCGAGTCCCAACAGGTGCTCGGTTGGTCTGCAACGCCCAAGGGCGTGACCGTGACCACCTCGGCGGGAACGCACCAAGCCCGCAGTCTGATAGTCACCGCGGGTGCCTGGACCTCGCAGCTGGTGTCTGATACGGGCGCTCCGCTCGTGGTCACGCGACAAGTTCTGGGTTGGGTAATGCCTCCGCATCCCCGGGAGTTTGAAGGCCAGCACGGCGGCGGTGGATTTCCGTGCTGGGCGGTTGGGGATGGGCCCGGCAGGCTGCACTACGGGTTCCCGATCATGGAGGGTGACCGGGGGCTCAAGCTGGCGTTGCACGCACCCGGGCGGGAGACGAAGCCGCACGCGCTCGACAAGACTGTGACGCCGGATGATGAGGCGACATTCCGATCGGTACTGGGCCGGTACCTCGCCAAGGCCGCGGGGCCGACAGTGAAAACCTGCGTCTGCATGTACACCAACTCTCCGGATGGGCACTTCATCATCGATCGGCACCCGCAGCACCCGAACGTGGTCTTCGCCTGTGGTTTCAGTGGTCACGGGTTCAAGTTTGCGCCGGTTCTGGGAGAAGCGCTGGCGGACTTGGCCACGATGGGGCGATCGGACCTTCCGATCGAGTTCCTGTCCACGAAGCGGTTTGCACGGTGAGCGCTCGGCCGCTCAGGCTCTTCGTCGCTGTCTACCCGCCGCAGGACGCATGCCGAGCGATGCTCGCTGCCATGCGGCCGTTGAAGGGAAACCGGTGGCCGGAGTGCCGCGAGACGCCCATCGACCAGGTCCACATGACCCTCTTGTTCATTGGAGATACGGCGGCACGCGAACTCGATGAGGTCACAGAATCGGTATCGCGTTCGGTCGCTGGACTTGGCCCCTTCGTCCTGCAACCAACGAGGGTGATCATGCTGCCCGACGAGGGGTGGCCGAGGCTGGTGGCGATGGAAACCGATGCGCCCGGCGTCCTCCTGGAGGCTCACCGCCGACTCGCCGTTCGCCTCGCCCGCTCTCCCCGTGCGAAGGCCGGCGACCGGTTTCTGCCACACTTTACGCTGTGCAGATTCGCCAATGATGCCCGGGTGGCGAGACTCGAGGAGCGCATGTACCTTCCACCGTTTCCCGTTGAGCGTATTGCGCTGATGAGCAGCGCGCTGCGGCCAGGTGGCGCCGAGCACGCCGAAGTGGCCTCACTGCGGCTCTGACGGAGCTGTCGGAAACAGGAAACTGAGCGCCTGCGGCAATCGCTTCGCCCACGCCGTCTCGCTGTGAACGGCCTCTTGATCAATGAAGATGTTCCGATGCGACGGCGCGACACCTGCGGTCTCGAGCCGCGCAAAGAGCGACTTGGCCGCGGCAACGAGCGACGCGTTCATCGCGGCGTCGGCCGACTCCTTGCCGCCGATCCCTATGTACACGCGTGATGGCCAGGCGGTGACGGAACTGAACAGTTCCTGCTCCAGATCGCGCTTGCCGAGGACGAGCGATGGGCTCTCCGCGAGCACCCGCCCGAAGACGTCGGGGTGCCTGGCGGCGGCGTACAGGCTGATCAGCCCGCCGAGCGAGGAGCCGCCGATGGCCCGACGATCTGCTCCCGCGGCGGTGCGAAAGGAACGGTCCACGCGAGGAATCACTTCGTCGATCAGGAACCTGACATACGCCTCGCCGCCTGGGGTTACATCTCCGAATCCCGCGACCGGGAGGTACTCCGCGATGCGCTGAGCGCCTGCGTATGGGACGCCGACGATGATGAGCGGCTCGATCTTTCCTGCCGCGATTAGCTCGGTCGCGACTTCATCCGCGTGCCACTCGCCTGGCACGCCGGGGATCTGCTCGAACACGTTTTGTCCATCCTGCATGTACAGCACCGGATATCGGCGGCCCGCGTTTGCCGCATCGTCATAGCCCGGCGGCAGCCAGACCAGAGTGTCGCGGAACTGCCCGGGAACTCCTCCTCCCACAACGGAGAGCCGCTTGACCGTGCCGGTGACCTTGACCGACCGGTAGGGGTCGATCGCCCGTTTCGCCTGGGAATCGGGTCGCTGGTCGGAAAACTTCTCAACTTCAAGTTCGATCGTCGGCGGTTGGTCGGCGGCGACCTTCGCGGAGTCGAGTGGCGCAAGGTGGCGGTTTGAAATGTCCGAAAGGTCCGCGGCGACCTCGCACATCTCCCACGATCCGCGCGTGAACTTGAACTCCAGCGGTGGCGCATCCTTGGCGGGGGGCTTGATGATGATCTGCCAGCGCATGTCGGAACGTGCGGTCAGCCTGTAGGAGCTGTCGCCGGGAGCCCACCCGCCCCAGTTGGAGGCCAGGTACAGGGGCGATTCGGTGCTGGACTGCCCGGACTTGTCCTTGACGATCAGGATAAAGCCCTGGGGCAAAGACTCGGGCGCCATCTGCTGGGCCCCGGCGGTCGCGGCGATGCAGAGGGAAACAAGGGCGATGAGCATTCTCATTGGGGCCTCCGGTCTGGTCAGCGTACGGAAAAAGAAGGCCGCCCGCCGATACGGCGGGCGGCGCGATTCGAAGTTCAACTGATCCGCGTTACGGACAGCCGCCCGCGTACTTGTTGATGAAGCACTGGAAGTCGTTGGCCGTCAGTGCGGGGATTCCCGTGCTCCCGTCGCAGTTGGCGTACGTGTTGTTCGCGGCGTACTTGTTGATGAAGCACTGGAAGTCGTTGGCCGTCAGCGCGGGGACTCCCGTGCTCCCGTCGCAGTTGGCGTAGCAGCTGTTGGGGCCGGCGTTGGTAACGACCACGTACTGATTGCCGGCGATCTGTGAGAAGTTCACGGTGCGTGGCGCCCCGGGGGCGACAGCGGTTGGAAGGCCGCCGATGACCTGATTGGACATGAACGTGTAGCCAGCGCTGTTGCCATTGGCGTCGTTTCCGCTCAGGAAGCCGGCGACCTTGACGCTGGTGATCGTGCTGGGATTGGTGGGGCACGTCGCGGGAAGATTCTCAACACAGGCCAACTCGGCCAGGTCGATCTCCATCTCGAGACCGGTGGTGACGCTCGATGCGCCCGCGGCCGAAGCTGCGGTCACCCCCGCCGTGTTGGAGTTGTCATAGGCAACCTTCAACTTGCCGGCCGGCGGCGGCACGGGGGCCGCCGGGGTCAACTGCACGGCCGCGCCGGCGAACCGGGGCGCGAAGTTGGTCAGCAGCTGCTGATCGAGGAGCTGGGGCTCGAGGAGCGGTCCGTCGAAGGGCACGGGTTGATTGGTGGCCTTGTCGCCGCCGTCGTACGCGCCGTAATCAAGCGGGAAGCCGTTGCCGTCGACGCGCATGCCGTCGGTGCGAAGGACCAGGGCGTTGACGTACTGCTGAACGCTTGGCGGCGAACCTGAGCCAACGTTTCCGTTGCCGTAGGAGAACCAGAAGTCGGCGTCGAAGCTCTTGTCGAAGGTCAGACCGTTGGCATTGATGCCGTCGTCGCACATGTCGGCGAAGGGCTGAACGTCGATCTGCGGGTTGTTGAGCAGGAGGCGGTGCTGGCCGCCACTGATGGCGTCAAAGAACAGGTTGAGCTTGGTGAAGTTGCTGTTGACGTTGCCGGTCACGAGCAGGTAGAGCTTCCCGTTGAAGATGCGGCCGTAGACCGAGTCGATCTCCGAGCCGTTGGCGGTGTTGGGGTTGCCCGAAGGGGGCGGGCAGGCGCCTGGAACGCCGGCGATATTCGTGTTGTCGACGGTCACGCGGATTCCCTGGGGAGCGGGCGCCGGATCGCCGCCGGTCAGGGTGCCATCCGTCTGAGCGCCGAAGGACCCGGCGTAGTAGCCCACGCCGGGATCGGCCGGGGCCGACACATCGCCAAGCCGGGCGTAGTCCACGTAGCCGGTGAAGGTGCTCGTGCCTCCGTCCCACGTGCAGTTGACGCTGAGCCAGTAATCCGCCGTGAAGCCCGTGTCAAACTTCAGGCCTGGGCCCACCGGTCCGGCCTGCGGATCAGCATTCGGGCCCATGCGCTGAAGGCCACCGAACGAGTTTGTGGGGTTGTTCAGTGTGATCTGGTTCTGTCCCGCGGCCGGATCTGAGTCAAAGAAGATTTCTACCTTGTTTCCGTTGGTCTCGAAGTTGCCCGTGATCAGAAGATGGAGGTTGGTCCCGTTGACCACGGCGTACACGCCATCGAGCTCGGATCCGTTGCATTGGCCGGGTGCGCCGAGCGTGGCATCGCCGAATCCGGTGCGGCAGGTCTGTGTCGCCTTGATCGGGCCGTAGGCCGGACCGTCGCCGGGGAACGGCGTGGTGGTGATCTTGCCGTCCACCGTCGGGATGAAGGATGTGCTTGAGATGCCGGTCACATACTGGTTGTTCGCGATGGTGCTGAAGTCAATCGTCCGCGGCTCGCCGAGGTTGGCCGTTCCCTGGCTTGCGGTCCCCCCGGGAACACCGCCGAGGACCTGGTTCGAGACAAAGTCGTGTCCGCCACCGTTGATGAACACCGTGAACTTCAGGTTGGCCAGGGTGGGGTTGCCGATCGCGGCAAGTGGAACAACCACCTCCAGGCCGGTCTGCACGGCGCCGGGCGTACCGACGGTTGTGTTGTCACAGACCGCGCCGGAGTTGTCTCCGAAGCTCGTGGGCTGATTCTGGGACCACAACGGAGTGGTGCCGTAGAACGCATCGTCACGTATGCCGTCGAGAACCGGCTGGGCACAGGCCTGGCCAGCGAGAGCGGCGAGCGCCGCCGCGGGAATGAGTCGAACGGTCTTCATCGTGTGTACTCCCAAGTGTGGCCCGCCGCCGGCGAGCACGGAAAACGGTGGAAAGTGGTGGGGTGGGCCCGGCCCGCAGCCCCTCCGTGTCTGCCGCCGATGATAATGAAAACGGCCGGGAATCCAAGGTGAATCGGAGGCGCGGCGCTGCTCCATGGAATGGCGAGCGGGTGGCGGGGGCCGCGCCAGTACGCGGGAATCCGCCGCGTTTTGACGGCAGATAGGGCGTATTCCTCCTTTTCAGTTATGCGGCGTGAAACGCCCATTGAACCGTGCGGAAGTCGCCATCTCGACCTTGACCATGTTGCGTTCGGCAGAGTACCTTGAACCACTCGGCGCGGCGGGGATGTGTGTTCAAGAGCGCAGAGGAATCGAAGGGCCTTTCATGAAAACGAAGCTGCGTCGCGGGTTCACACTCATCGAGTTGCTCGTGGTGATAGCGATCATCGCGCTGCTGATCGGAATTCTGCTTCCGGCGCTGGGAAAGGCTCGCGCTTCGGCGCAAATCGGCAAGTGTCTCGCGAATGTCCGCCAGATGGGGCTGGCACTGACGCTGTACGCGAACGAGAACCGGAGTTGGTATCCGGTGATGCCGGTGCCGGGAGCCCAGACGCCGGGGAACATCTACTCGAACCAGAACGTGTATGGAGGGGTGGCGGGGCTCTTCAGCCTCCGTCAAATCGGGGATGGGGTTGATGTGGGCTGGGGGAACGCTTCGCTGACGGGTTCGCCGTACCTGCTGCCCAACGGGCAGCCCTCGCCGAGCGGGCCCCTGATGCAACCGTACCTCGAGGGTCTGGGAGTGCTGCTCTGCCCGTCCGACAAGCAGGATCGATACTTCGGAAACCCGTACATCGGGAACACACTGAACTACCCGGGCACCAGCAAGATCAAGAAGCCGGAGGCCCCTGGCAAGGAAGAGGACGTCATTCACTACAACATCAGTTACCTCTATATCGCCGGCTTCAAGACCGATGAGTCCAACATCATCAACCCCGCACCCCTCTGGGGCGACGAAACTGACTGCGCGGACGTCGGCACGAAAGCGTGGTATGGCGCGGGGGCGACTTCACCGGGGGCCCAGACACCCGCCTCCATCTTCGCCGGCGCACCGTCCGCTGGTCGATACGCCAAGGTCGACAATCACGGCGTCACGGGGGCCAACTTTGTCTTCACGGACGGCCACGCCCAGTTCCTCAAAGAGAACATCCATGACACGTTCTTCCGCAGCCCGCAGAGCGCTCCGAACACCAACCCCCAGAACGTGAACCTGATCGATCCAACCCGGAGTAGTCGGGTCCAGACCATCGACTGAAGCGTCCGATGGCTCTCTGAGGTCCCGTCGGGCCGGCCAAGGTGGGCTTTCTGGTAGACTTGCCGACCCGTGACTCACGATTCCAGATCAAGCCAGCGCTCCACCCGCCTCGCTCCCCGCCGTTCCAGGTGGGTCCGGCTCGTGTCGGCCCAGGAGTCGGGGCTGATCGTCGTCATCCTCTTCATGATGCTCGGACTTTCGCTGGCCACCGAGTCGATCACCCGCACCCAGCGGGTCAGCGTGCCCGAGGGCGGCAGTCTTGTCACCGTCGATGGCGGGTTCCAAGTCAAGTCGCCCGATGGGCGCGTGCGATCGTACATGGCAGCGGACGGGTTCGAGTTGCTCGATTCGGGCGATGCGCCGGTGCTGCGCAGGATCATCAAGGTCAACAAGTTCTTCAACAAGGAGAACCTGGTCGGCGTTGCCACGGTTTCCAGCTTTATTGCCATCATGGCGGTGGGCATGTCCGGCATCATCATTTCCGGCGGGATTGACCTGTCAATCGGTTCTGTGTACGCCGTCGCAGCGGTCGCGGGATCGTTTGTCATGCACGCCCTCGGGCCGGACGCCTCCCTCGCGGTCGCGCTGCCGCTGGGGTTTGTCGTGTGCTGCGGCGTGGGGGCGGCGTGCGGCGCGGTGAATGGGTCGGCGGTCGTCGGGCTGAAGGTGCACCCGTTCATCGTGACCCTCGGCGGTATGGCCGTGTACCGGGGGATTGCCTTTGTCGTCACCAAGGGGCAATCGATCGGCGACTTCCCATCCGCGCTGACGCTCGGCTTTTTCAAGAAGTCCCTCGGCGGAGTCAACCCGGTCCCCATGGTGTTCATGGTTGCCGTGGCGCTCGCGGGCGCGATCGTGCTCCGAAGCACGGTGTTCGGACGGCGGACATTTGCGATAGGCGGGAATGAAACCGCGGGTCGGTACGCGGGCATTCCGGTTGGCCGAGTGAAGATTGTGCTCTTCACCGTCGGGGGCTTGCTCGCGGGACTGGCGGCCCTGATCCGCCTGGGCTACTACGGGGCGGTCGCCTCTGACGCGGGAACTGGGTATGAACTCGACGTCATCGCCGCGGCGGTCGTCGGCGGGGCATCTCTCAGCGGCGGGCGAGGCTCGGCTTTCGGGGCGATGCTCGGCGCTGTGGTCATCCAACTGATCGAAAACGGCATCGTCGTGCTGGGGATCGATTCGAACTACAAGCTGATCATCATTGGGTTGGCCATCATCATCGCCGTAGTGGTGGATCAGGCCAAACAACGGCTTACGGCCGGCCGCGGGTAGGATTCAGGAACGAGTGTCAAACTGTCGCGTCCAACCAGGACGCCAAAGTGGGAGAAACGAACATGAAGACGAGTGGTTGGATCAGGGCCGCGGCGTGCGTTGCCGCGGCGGGAATGCTCGGTGTGCTGGGCGGACTGACCGGCGGCGAGCGTGAAGCGAAAACGATCACGATCGGGCTCATCGCCAAGAGCCAGAACAATCCTGTGTTCCTTGCGGCCCGGACAGGCGCCAACGACGCGGCGAAGGAGCTCGGCAAGCAGCTGGGCGTCGAGATCAAGATCGACTGGCAGACACCGACGTCTGAAGATGCTCAGAAACAGGCGGATTACATGGAGCGGCTGGTCGCGGCCGGCGCCGACGGCATCGCGGTGAGCTGTTCAGACGCCAAGACGATGACCCTTGCGATCAACGCGGCGGTCGACAAGGGAGTGCCAGTCGTCTGCTTTGACTCCGACGCCCCTGAGAGCAAGCGGTTCGCCTATTACGGGACAGACGACTTCGCCTGCGGCAAGCAGGTGGGCGTGGAACTCGCCAAGGCGATGGGTGACAAGGGCGTTGTCGCGATCCTCGCGGGCAACCAGACGGCGCCGAACCTCCAGAAGCGAGTCGCGGGCGTCAAGGATGAACTGAAGAAGCACGCGAATATCAAGATCAAGGACACGTATTACCACAAGGAAACGGCGCAGGATGCCGTGGCAAAGCTTGAGGAAGTCCAGCGAACGAACCCGGACATCACGGGCTGGGCGATGGTCGGCGGATGGCCGCTGTTCACCGACAATGCGCTCGACAACATAGCGGGCAAAGCAAAGGTTGTGGCGGTTGATGCCTTGCGCCAGCAACTCGTGTACGTCCGCAACGGTCAGGTCGAGGTGCTTCTGGGGCAAAAAGTCTACGAGTGGGGATTTGAGTCGGTCCGCCTGCTGGTGGACAAGATCGTCAACAAGAAGACTCCGAGCGAGCCCGTCGTCAAGGCGGAACTGGTCCGCGTGACCAAGCAGAACGCCGAGGAATACGGCAAGCAGTGGTCCAAGTGGCTCGGCGAAGACAAAGGGACGCCCAAGAGCGGCGGCTGAGATCTGAGTAACATGCCAACGAGCAAGGCCGAAAGGTCCTGCTCGTTCTGTTCGGTTGAGCACGAATGGCGAGCGACCCGCACGGCACCACGCTGCTTCGCGTTGAAGGCGTTTCCAAACGCTTCGGCATCACTCAGGCCCTCGACAATGTGTCCGTCTCATTCCTCGCCGGCGAGGTCCACGCCCTGATGGGCGAGAATGGGGCGGGCAAGAGCACACTGGGCAAGGTCATTGCCGGACTGCACCGTCAGGACAACGGGACGGTCACGATCGATGGAAGGCCGCTGGCCGCGGGATCCATCGACGAAGCTTTCGCGGCGGGCGTGCGCATCGTTCACCAGGAACTCGCCCAATGTCCGAACCTGACCGTCGCTGAGAATCTCTGTCTCCACGATCTGCCCCGCAAGGCGGGATTCATCGTGGACCGCGCCGCCATGAACCGTCGGGCGGCCAAACTGCTGGCGCGAATCGAGCCCGGCATTGAGCCCACCGCATCCCTCGGCTCGCTTTCACCCGGTCACCGCCAGATCGTGCAGATCGCGGCGGCGCTGGATGAGGGCAAGCAGGGCGCCGCCGGGCACGCGGCACGGGTCATTGTCTTTGACGAACCCACCAGCTCCCTGTCCATCGCGGAGACCGAGCGCCTCCTCAAGATCGTTCGCCAACTTGCCTCCGAGGGCCTCACGATCATTTACGTGTCTCATCGCATGGGCGAGATCTTTGCCTGCTGCGACCGTGTCACGGTCCTGCGTGACGGCAAGTTCATCGGCACTTCTCGCATCGCTGAAATAAATGAAAGCGTTCTGGTTGAACAGATGATCGGGCGGAAAATCGAGGCGGTGTCGCGGCGGGACAGACGCGCGCCGGGAATCGATGAAGCTTCCGCGCTTCGTGCGTTGGCTGATGGTGGCAAGCCCCACGTTGCGTCAGAGCGAACGGTGCTCGAGGTCGCCTCCGTGGCGTCTCCCGGGAAGCTCGCCGGAGTTTCTCTCAACGTCAGGGCCGGCGAAATCGTCGGCGTGGGCGGCCTCGTCGGGTCGGGCCGGTCGGAGCTGCTGGATGCCATCTTCGGCCTCGATGCGCACGCCACCGGGACGGTGAGGGTCGAAGGGCGCGGCATCGACGCGTCGTCCCCACGAAACCTCATTCGGGCCGGCGTCGGGTACGTGCCGGAAGACCGACGACTCCAGGGGTTGTTTTTCCAGCTGGGCTGCGATGAGAACATTGTGGTGCCCGTCATGCCGCGTCTCGCCCGAGCGGGCGTGCGCAGCCTTCGAGCGGAAAAGTCGCTCACCACCGCCCGCCTCAAGGAGTTCCAGGTCAAGGCCGCCTATCCCGCCATCGCACCGGGGGCTCTCTCCGGCGGCAATCAGCAGAAGCTCCTCATCGCGCGGTGGATGAGTCCCGACGTGAAAGTCCTCCTGATGGATGAGCCGACGCGAGGAATCGATGTAGGCACCAAGGCGGAGGTGTACCGCCTCGTTCGCGAGGCGGCTGATCGTGGAGCCGCGGTGCTGCTCGTGTCCAGCGAGATGCCCGAGTTGCTGGCCCTTTCCGACCGTATTCTCGTGTTGTGCCAGGGGCGACTCACTGGCGAGCTTCGTGGCGATGAAATGACGCAGGCGAACATCCTGCGTCTGGCCACGAAGGATTCCGCCGCGTGATTCAGACGTCGACCCGTTCGAACCGGATGGAGCCCTCAGCCAGTCGAGCGAAGTAGGCCTCGATTGAGTCGAGCCCGGTTACTCGGTGAACGAAGGCGGTCGCCCGGACAAGGTCGGCTCTCTGCACCAGCTCCAGCCGCGGTTCCTTGAGTTCCAGCCGCGACGCGTAGAACGCACAGCCCTGGTGGGCGATGAGCACGATGCGCGTCAACTTGTGAAACTGGACGAGAAACTGCAACTCATCGACAACGCCTTGTTCTTCAAGGTGAGCCTGAGGGTGCCCGGCGAGGCAAGCCGGGCCTCCCGGGAGCGCGACGCGGTCGTAGCGAGGGAGCTTCAATCCGACCTGCAGGAAGTCGTCAAAGTGCTCACCCACTCGGCCGTCGGAGCAGTAGATCGCGGCGGCGTGGATGCGGCTGCGCTCGTAGCCAATGTCGCTTTGATAGGCGAACGATCGGCCTGGATCTGATGGTGGCATGCGTATCAGCATACTCATTCCCCAGCCACAGGGAAGTCCGTCCACGGTGATGACAGGAGGGGACGCGGGTCCTATCCTTGTGGCCAACGGCGAAAGCCGTCTCTCGGGCGCATAGCTCAGTTGGCTAGAGCGCAGCTGTCACATAGCTGAGGTCACAGGTTCGAGTCCTGTTGCGCCCATTTTCCCCGTGCGTATTCCGGGCAAGGCTTGAAGCCAAGGAGGCGGGAATGGCCGCGGAAGTTCGATCCAGCAAAGTCAAGAGCTCGACGGCCCCCGGCACGCCGCCGCCGACCGTCCGCGTGCCTGCGATTCGATGTGAACGTGGCCCGGGTGGCAAGGCTCGCGTCTGGGTTTCGGCGGGCGGGCCCGAGTCCGTGGAAGTGACCGGCGCGCTGACTGGGGCCATCGCCCACGCGCTCTGGCAGCTTCGCGGCGGGGCGGACATCGGCAACTGGGTTGACGCCGAGCGGCTCTTTCCGAGTCTGCTCGCACCGCCGCCGGCGCCCGCTTCGCCGGAGGTCGTCATCGCGAAGCGCCGCACGGCCCGTCGCTAGGCGAGGCCATCGATTACTTCGGAGCTACTTTCAACTCCGCCAGAACCGCCTTGGTCAAGTCGTCGACTTGGCCCCCGTTGATGATGGGCCGGGCCAGCAACTCCTGCAGGGTTTGCGACAGTGAGGTCGTGGTGATCTGCCGCGCGTACTCGCGGCTTGAGAACACGTGCGTGTACTCCTGCTGCGCCGCGACCTTCTCGGCCGCGGCCCGGATTCTCCCATACGCGTCAATGAGCTGCGTGGAGTTGATCCGCTCGAGATCGGCCATGCGATCCTGCACCAGTTTCTGGTAATCCTGCCGCTTGATCTCGACCTTCTTCATGATGTCCTGGACCTTCGGGTCGTTCTGCGGCAGGATGGACAGGTCGGTGTCCAGCTCTTTGAGTTCCTTGTTGATCGAATCGGACTTCGCCTGCCAGGTGGACACGGCGTCGGTACGCATTTTCTTGAGTTCGGGCGCTTCCATCAGTGCTTCAGCGACCACAAATACATCCACCGTTCCGAACTTCATCGGGCCAGGTGCGACCGTGGTGGGGGCCGCGAACGCACGGGAATCTCCCACCCGTCCGGCGAGGCTGATGAGGATCGCCGCGAGAACTCCGCCGAGGACAACAATTCGTTCGATCGGACGCATGGTGACTCCCCAAGAGTGCGACATCGGAAGGGCAAAGCGTAGGGCCGCGATGACCGACAGGGCGGCCCCGAGTGGTACGCCCGTAAGCGTACAAAGTTCCGCCAAGAAACGCCGTCGCGGCCGGGATTGACTCTATAGTGCCCACCCCGGGAGGACCCCGAAATGGCCGATATCCGTGTCGAAAAGCTCGCCGATGTCATCGTCCGGTACTCCACCCGCGTCAAGCCCGGAGATCTTGTCCAGATCCACGCCGAACCCGTCGCGATGCCGCTGATCGAAGCGATCTACGCGGCGGTGGTGAGGGCGGGCGGCAATCCCTACTGGACCACCCGGTCCGAGTCACTCCAGGAACTCATGCTCAGTCACGGCAGCGAAGAGCAGCTCAAGTTCATCTCTCCGATTGAGAAGCACCGCGTCGAGACGATCGACGTCCACATCGGTCTCTGGGCGGACCTGAATACGAAGTTCCTTGGAAAGGTGGATCCGAAGCGCGCCGCGATGCTTCAGTCTTCGAGGAAGCCGATCATGAAGCGGTTCATGGAGCGTGCGGCCGAGGGGAAGATGCGGTGGTGCGGCACGCTCTTCCCGACCAACGGCTCCGCTCAGGATGCGGAGATGTCGCTCCGCGCGTACGAAGACTTCGTCTACGGCGCGGGCCTGCTCCACCTGTCCGATCCCGTGGCGGCGTGGATGAAGATCCAGGACCGGCAGCAGCGGGTGTGCGATTACCTGAAGGACAAGAAGGTGCTGCGTTTCCGGGCCCCCGCCATGGAGGGCCATGACGGCACGGATCTTACGGTGGATGTCAATCCCACCAAGTCACACTGGATCAACTGCGCGGGAACCGAAAACTTTCCCGACGGTGAAGTGTTCACCGGCCCGCAGGGCGTCGATGGCCATGTGAACTACACATTCCCCGCGGTGTACCAAGGCCGCGAGGTTGAGGGCGTGCGGCTCGTGTTCAAGGGCGGCCGCGTGGTGGATGCCTCGGCGAAGAAGAACGAAGAGTTTCTCATCAAGATGCTCGACCAGGACCCGGGCGCGCGGAACCTCGGCGAAATCGCCATCGGCACCAACTACGGAATCAAGGACTTTTCCCGGAACACTCTGTTCGATGAAAAGATCGGCGGGACGTTCCATGCGGCCGTCGGCGCGGGATACCCGGAAAGCGGCAATACCAACGATTCGGGGCTGCACTGGGATATGGTGTGCGACCTGCGTCGTGGCGGCACGATCGAGGCCGACGGAATCGTCTTCCATCGTGACGGCAAGTTTGTCACCGCGGGTTGGCCGGGCAACGAGTAGGTCGCCGGCAGCCGGGCCGATCAGGCCGCGACCGCATTCGGCCTCGCCGCGTCTGTCAACCGCTTGAGAGCCCCGACGATGTCCGAGCAGAGGTCGGCCTTGTCGAGATAAGCGAGAGCTCCCAGGCTGTCGATGTCCCTGCGTTCGTCGGCACCGGCGCACGCCGACATGACGACGAACCGGAGGTCACACAGCGCCGGCATAGACCGGCAGGCTCGGATGAAGTCGGCGCCCGACATAGAGGGCAGGTTCAGGTCTACCAGCAGCAGTGCTGGCCGGATCGCGGGGTCCTTTCTTCCACCGTGGAGCAGGCGAAGAGCGTCCTCGGCTGAGCGAGCAATGACGGTCTGGAAGTTGCCGTGCCGGGTCAACAGCACGTCGAGCATCTTGGCGGAGAGGGCATCGTCTTCGACAATCAGAATCAGGCTCTTGCCGTTGGCATCCCCGACCGTGCGAGGGGCCGACGGCGATTGCGGTCTTTGCGTCGGCATCGGCGCGAGGGCGGGCGCGGGAATAGTGGCATCGCCAGCGCACTGCACCCGGTTGCGTCCCGCTTTCTTGGCGGCGTACACGGCTTCGTCCGCCGCGTGAACCAGGGCTTCCCAGTTGGCAAACGAGGAAGCAGGCTTCGAAAGACAGGCCACACCAAGGCTGATTGTTTGGCGGACTTCACGGGCGCTCACGCCGAGCGAAGCAATGTCGATCGGCCGGGCCTCGAGGGACTGGCGCAGCCGCTCGGCGATTGCCCTCGCGGCGTCCAGGCCGGCGCCCGGGAGAATGATCGCAAACTCCTCACCCCCGTAACGACACACCGTGCCGTCACTGCCCACGCCCTCGCGCAACCGTCGGGATATCTCGACGAGGACGGCATCCCCGGCCTGGTGGCCGAGCGTGTCATTGACCGACTTGAACTTGTCGGCATCGGCGAAGAGCACAGACAGAGGTGTTCCGGCCTGGTCGGCTTCGGAAAACGCCCGTTGCATCGAGACATCAAAGTGCTTTCGGTTGGCCGCGCCGGTCAGGGCGTCGGTCACCGTCTGGCGCGTCAGTTCCGTCTGTGTTCGCTCCATGTCCACCTGGTGGTGGAGGAGTTGTTCGCTGGCTTCGGCGAGGATCGCTCCGACGTCCGGGGGCTGCCCGGTGTCGAGTTCGAGGAGCTTGCCCAGTTCCTTCGCGGCCCCGGTCGTCTGATGGAGCAGATCGTCTGAGGCGGCGGTGTCAACGTTGAACCACTCGCGCATCCGGCGCCGGAAGGATGCGAGAGATGCTGGAACAGTTGTGTCCGTCAGACAGGCGGAAGCATCGGTGGACGTGGACACCACGCGGACAAAGGGCGCGTGCACCTCCGGGGCGCTTTCCGGCCGGTGGTGGAATCGGGTGCAGGCGATGATGTGATCCGGCAGCCGCCACTTTTCGGCCATCCGCGCCCCGGCTTCCGCGTGATCGAATCCGAAGTGCTCGCGTTCGAGCGGCGCCAGGTCTTCGTGGGCCGGTGCGCTGGAGATCAGCGCGGCATACTGGACACCGAGTGCCGCGTAGCAGGCCAGCATGCCGACGTCCTGGAGCAGGGTTCCGATGAACACCTCGTCCGGGTCACACATCCGGCTGTGCCGGGCGATGATCCGGGCGGCGGCGGCGCCGTACACGCACCTCCTCCAATAGGCCGCGAGATCGAACCCGGCATCGGTGCTCCGGCCGACGTCAACCAGGCTGAGGCCCAACGTCAGGGACTTGACCGTGTTCATCCCGAGGAACGAGACCGCACGCGAGATGGTGGGGCAGGGCTTGCTGAGCCCGTAGTAGCTCGAGTTGACGGTCCGAAGAACCTTCGATGCCAGCGCGGGGTCGTTCTGGATGAGATCAGCGACCTTGTCCGCCGTGCAGGACGGCTGCCGCATCAGTTCCAGCATCGAAATCGCCACGCCGGGAAGGCTGGGGAGAGAGGGGCAGTTGAGCACTTTGTCGAGGGCTTTCGGATCCATTCACACAATCCTGTGCCGCTCGGGCGGTACCGATCTTCCCGTGGGCGTCTCACGCAAGCCCACCATGTGTTCGAGGGGTCGAATTCGGGTTATCCCAATTTCGGACAGGCAGGGCGTTGACTTCAGTGGAGCGGGAGTTATTGCGGGCCTGCCGGGCTGGATGGGAGGCCAGGAAGGCCCTTTGGCGGAGCCGCTGCCGGGCCGATGGCAGGCCTGCGCCGGGTATCAGTCCCAGATGGCCTTAAACTCCGCCGCCTTTGTCCCGGCCCTCACGAAGATGCCCAGGAAGTCGTTGGCCGCGCTGGGATCGTCCGGTTCGTCAAAGTTCCACAGGTCGGGCCACGACTTCCCTTCTGCATCGGTGTATTGCCGGGCCTTGGGATCGCTCATGATGCTCTTGCCGACCGCGAGGGTGTGCTTCGAGAAGATGACGGCATTGTCCGCTCCCGCGACGTTGCCCGACCAACTCGCATCCTCATCGTACATCGCGAATGTATTCGACTTCGGGTTGGCGAACGTCGGCGTAACCGAGCCATCGTCGTTGTGCACGACGCCGGAAATCTCAGGCCCGCGCATGCTGATCACGGGAGCCGATGACTTGCTGGTGGACTTCCACCGCGGGGCGCGGCCAGCCGACGGTTGAAGATGAGCGTAGCTGGCGTGGCCCTTGTGTCCCTCACTGAAGTCCACGCCGAACGCGGGATCCCACAGCGCCATCGCAGGCCTCACCGACTTCTTCGGTGTGTCAAACTCGTACTGGTCGTACACCGTGATACTGCTGTTCTTCTCTACAGGACTGACAAGGAGCTCTGTCGAGATCATGCCCATGAAAACGAGCATGGAGTAGATGTTCGCGGTGGTGTCCTTGAGCGAGCCGCGGTCGGCCACGGTGTTGTCGTTGGTGTCGAACTTGGAAGGCAATGGGTAGGCATCGCTGTTGTTCTGCGCGAAAACAATCAGCGCCTGATGGAGGCCGCGAACCTGGGTGGCGTCCTTGAGTTGCTTGGTAACTGTCCGTGGAGCCTCTGGCTGCTGCCCAAGGACGGTCGCCGCCAGGCACAACAGGCATGCCCCCGTCGCGCAGAGTGCGGCGATATCAACCAGGGTGAACGCGCGGCGAGTATTCATGTCGGTCTCCGCAGGGTGGTGCGATGCACCTGTTACCGGCAGGTACGCGCGAGGGTTCATGAGTTCAGCGAATTCTGCACTAACCCGGGGGCATCCAGAGGTAGTACGCGCCCGCGTATCCCGCTGCGCCGGAGAGCCCGATGTTCCCCGCGCGGATCTGCACCAGGTTGACTTCGGTGCCCCCAGGCGAGGGCGCGGTTGCATACGCCGTCTTGGGCCGCTCACCACCTTCGGGGTAGTACTTCACCAACGCCGCGGCATCAATGCCCGCCAATCCCTTTGCCAGAGCGAACGCATCGGACACCCCGCCGGTCTGATCGACCAGGCCAAACTCTGCAGCCCGGACCCCAGTCACCACCCGTCCGTCGGTCAGGTCGTCGAGGCGGGTCGTGTCGAGCGACCGCGTGCCGACACCTGAGGGGCGGTTTCGTCGCTCAACGACCAGCGCCTTGAATCGAGCGTAGAACTCGTCCACGGTTTCCTGCAAGACGGCGTACTGCTCATCCCGCATCGGTTCGAGCGGATTGGCGAGGTCCTTGTTCTTGCCGGACTTGATCGACCGGGAGTGAATCCCGATCTTGTTCAATCCTTCGCTGATGTTGATCGTGGGCATGATGACGCCGATGGAGCCCGTGATGGCCGTGGGTTCGGCAACTATGCGGTCTGCCGCCAGGGCGAGGTAATAGCCCCCGCTCGCGGCGACTTCGCCCAGGGAGGCCACCACGGGCTTCTTGCTCTCCTCCGCGAAGCGCCGGACTTCCCGGTACATCATGTCGCTGCCGGTCACGGTGCCGCCCGGAGAGTTGATACGGATGATGACCGCTTTGACGCGGGGGTCGTCCTCGGCCTTTCTCAGCCGGGCGGTCAGTTCATCCACCGAGCTGCCTCCCGAGCTGAGAAATCCAGCCTCGACTTTCTCGGAGATCAGTCCCCGGACGTCGATCATGGCAATTTTTGCATCGCGGGTTGCCTTGTCTCGTTGCACGGTGGTCTCGGACAGTTTCGAACTGTCCGCAAATAGGGTGATCGTCATGGTGACCGGCGAACACCCGGCAAGGAGCGCCGACGCGGCAAGGGCGAGCAGTCTGGTCATGCGCGCAGTGTAGCCGGAGGGCGGGTAGTGTTTGCGCGTGCAAAGACCCTCCCATGCTCCAGGTCACATCCCGGTACTCCTTCAGGAGGTCGTGGCTGCGTTGGAACCTCAATCGGGCCAGACCTTCGTGGACTGCACAGCCGGGCTTGGCGGCCACGCGGCGTTCGTCGCCGCCGGACTGAATCGTGGAACGGTCGTCCTGAACGATGCCGATGCGGGCAACCTCATTCACGCCGCGAAGGCGGTTGCCGCGGCGAACCCCCTCGCCAAAGTCCTGTCATGGCAGGGCAACTTTGCCGACATCCCGCGGAAAATGATCGAAGCCGACCTCAGGGCCGACATGGTGCTTGCAGATCTCGGGTTTTCTTCCAACCAGATGGACGCCGGGGAACGGGGGTTCTCGTTCCAAAAAGACGGCCCCTTGGACATGAGGCTGGACCCCTCAGCCCCGGTCTCCGCGGCGGACTTGATCGCGTCCGGCACGGAAGCCGAGCTTGCCCGAATCATCCGGGAATACGGCGAAGAACCGGCCGCGGGGCGAGTGGCTCGAAAACTTGTCGAAACCCGGCTCGCCGGGCCGATATCCACGACGCGCCAGCTTGCGGACATCGTGCGATCGGTCGTGGGCAGGAAGAACACCGCGATCGACCCGGCGACCAAGACCTTTCAGGCGTTCCGGATCGCCGTGAACGACGAGCTCGGGAGCTTGGGCGCACTGTTGGCGGGCATCGAGCGGGGGAGGTCGGTCGGACGGGCGTGGCTGAATGCAGGGGCGCGAGTGTCGGTAGTTTCGTTCCATTCTCTCGAAGACCGGCTGGTGAAGGCCAGCTTTGCTGCGTTGGTGGCAAAGGGTGCCGCGGCCGGCAAGGGTCATGTGGAAGCGTCGGAGGCCGAGGTGTCAGCCAATCCGAGGTCTCGTTCGGCCAAGCTGAGAACGATTCGGTTGGCAGGGTGAGTTCCGGTTCGGCCGACGGGCCGAGACGGGAATTGCTATTCTGATTCGTCCGGGCCAAGGCCGGCCCGACAATAAAACCGCCCCTCACGGGGCCCTCGCAAGGATGCGTGGCGTGACGCGTGAACAAAAGCTGGCACTCATCGTCGGTTTCTCCCTGGTCCTTCTTGTGGGAGTGCTGATCAGCGATCACCTCTCCGGCGCCCGGAAAGCCAAGATCGCGAAGGTCGAGCCCGAGACGCCACCGGTGTCAGTCGCCCCGATACCCGCGCCGGGACCGGCGGCCGAGTCTCGAATCGCAACGGCCCCGACCAACGACCCCGCGTTGCAGCTGATCCTGGGGCCGCAGGCAAGTCCGCCCGCCGCCAATCCTTCTGCCGCCAACCCTCCTGCGGCCAATCCCCCGGCCCCGATAGCCGTTGGCGGCGGCGTCCAATCGCCAGGGACCACGCCAACCAGCGCGCCTGTCAATCCTCCCGCTGGAAGCGACCCGATTCGCACGGCCGACGGCACGTTGCACGATGCGATCCGGAACAACGGGGGAAACCTGGTCCGCAACCCGGATGGTTCATGGTCCTTCGAACTTCCCAAGTCGGAGCCCAAAAGCGTTCCCGTCGCGCAGGCCAACCCCAAGATCGTGTATCCCAATCTCGGCCCAATTGAGCCGCTCAAGACGCACGTGGTGAAGTCCGGCGAATCGCTCTTTCAGATCACCAACAAGTATTACGGCACGGGCAATCTCTGGAAGCAGCTCGCGAAGTTCAACGGAATGGACAACGCCGGGACCATCCGCGTCGGTTCAAGCATCAAGATCCCGTCCAAAGAGGTCTTGCTCGGGCGCGCGGTTGCGTCTGGCAACGGTCAGAATCCGGAAGTCAAGATCATCAAGCCCGCGCCGGGCGAGGCCAAGCCCGCAGCGCCGAAGGCCGCACCGGCCGACCGGGGCAAGCCCAAGATCGAACTCGCCAGCTACACCGTTCGCCAGGGCGACACGCTCGGCGATATTTCGCTCAAGACGCTTGGCACCTCGCGCCGGTGGCAGGAAATCGCCGAGCTCAACAAGCTTGACGATGAGGATTCGATCTCGGCCGGAACAGTGCTGAAGATCCCGGCCAAGCGGAGCTAACCGGACACTCCTGGAACGCAAGGGCAGGAGACAATCGTGTTCGGCAAGCTGGCGGTTCTCATTGTGTCCTTGGGAGTATGCGCCAGTGCGCTGCTGGCCGTCCGCCAGATGCGGACACAGGCGGCGTACGAACTCGCTCAATCCCGCCTCCGGGCCGTCCGGATAGACCAGGACACCTCACGTGTCCGCGCGGCCATCTCTACCAGCGTCAATCCCGAACGTGTCCTGGAAATGGCTGCCCGCATCAATCCCATGAAGCCGCTGGTGGGTGAGCGGGGTACGGCCAGTCCTCCGCAGGTCGCACTCCACCGGGAGGAGGACCGGTGAGCGACTCTCCTGCCTCCAGGCCTAACACCGTCGACATTTCCGCCCGCGCCATCGTTGGCCTCGTCAGTGTTGGCCTGATCGTGATGATCGCCCGCGTCGTGCAACTCCAGGTTGCACCCGGGACCAAACTCGTCGACCAGGTTCAGCCCCGGATTTCCACGGTGGGCGTCAGCGCCGAGCGGGGCCCGATCCAGGACCGACGCGGTCGGCCGCTCGCCACCTCTCAGTTCGGCTGGCAGGTGTTCATCGATCCGACGGAGTTTCCGGCCCAAGAGTGCGACGCAGAGATCTACCGGCTGTCCGAAGCGATGGGCATTCCCGCCGAGCAGTTTGGTGAGAAGATCCTCCTGTCGATGGCGGAAAACAAACGGCGCGCTGCCCTCATGCCTCCCGAGCCCGCGCCCGCCCCCCCCTCGGTCCGCCGATGGTTGGGATCGATCGTGGGACTGGAACCAAAGCCCGAGCCTGCGGCAAGTGTCGTTGGCGTCAGTCTTGAAGTGCCCGCCGATACGATTTCGGTAGATGACGAGGTTGCTCAAGAACCTGCCCTTCACCTGATCCGGTACGTCCGTGTGAGCGGTGTCGTCAGCGAGGAAGCCGCCGACGCGGTTCGGGCGCTCAAGGCCAAGGGCGTGCATCTCGAACCGCGGTTGGTACGCGAATACCCCGGCGGCTCGGCGGTCGCCCCGATCATCGGAAAACTTGGTGCACTGCCGGAGCCTCAGAGCGGTGCGGAACGATCTCACGACAAGGCGTTGACGGGTCAGGCCGGCAAGGTTTCGTTTGTTCGAGACTCAGTGGGCCGACCCCTGTGGATGGAGCCCGACTCGTATTCGCCCCCGGCGGCAGGCGCGCCCCTTCGGCTTTCGATCGACCTTGAGATCCAGCGCCTCTCAACCGAGGAACTGGTCCGCGGCGTGTACGAGAACAATGCCGCGGGTGGGCGACTGGTCGTGATGGATTCGATAACGGGCGAGATCCTTGCGATGGCGGATGTCGTCCGGCACGTCCCGGAGGCCGTTCCTTTCCCCTGGGCGAATGCGGATGGGTCGGGCGGCGGCGGAAGTGGCGAGCGGTACATCACCATATTCGCCGATCCGATGCGGGAGATTGACCCGGCGCTTGGACGGAACCGGTGCGTGCAAGATGTGTACGAACCGGGTTCGACGTTCAAGCCGTTTGTGTGGGCCGCGGTCACGCAGCTCGGCGGCGTCCGCGAGAGCGAGACGCTCTCGACAGGAATGGGTTCGTGGACGACCCCATATGGCCGAACCATCCACGATGTGCACAAGTTCGCCCAACTCTCGTGGCGGGATGTTCTGCTGCAATCTTCGAACATCGGGATGTCTCAAGGCGCCCTGCGGGTCTCCCGCGACCAGCTGCGAAGCGCCGTGGTCAGCTTCGGGTTCGGGTCGAGAACGAACGTCGGGTTGCCGGCTGAAACACCGGGAATCCTGACGCCGCGGAGCCGGTGGACGCAGTGGACGCAGACGTCGGTTTCGTTCGGGCAGGAAGTCGCCGTCACCCCGGTGCAGATGGCACGGGCGTTCTGTATCTTCGCGAGAAAGGGCTCACTGGCGGGGACATTGCCGGTGGCACGGCTGACCGCCCCGGAGTTCCCGGATCGTCCGGAGATGTTTCATCGGGTCGTCGACCATGACGTCGCCCAGTCCGTGCGGGAGGTGCTCTCGCTCGCCGCGGCGCAGATGGAAAAGCGGATGGCCGAGAAGGACAAGACCGAGTCGCACTGGCGGTACGCCATCTTTGGAAAGTCAGGAACCGCGCAGATCGCGCTTGGAAAGCCACCCAAGGGAAAGCGCAAGCCCGCAGGTAACAAGGGTTACTTCGAGAAGCAGTTCAACTCGAGCTTTATTGCCGCTGGACCGACGGAGAATCCCCGACTTGTGTGCCTGGTCGTCATCGACGACCCGGGTCCGGAACTGCGGCCCAAGCTGCAGCACTTCGGTTCTCACACCGCGGGCCCGGTCGTGCGGCGAGTGCTGGAGCGGAGCCTGACGTACCTCGGCGTGCCACCATCGCCAGAAGCGAGCATGGCGGCGCCAAGCGGTCCCATCGGCGAGTAGGACAGCGGAACTCGGGGTAAAGACAAACCGTCAATCCGGTGGAAAGCGCACGTTCGCACGTGCGCGCCGAATCGCTCTCTCGCGACGGACGGATCAATGTCGCTCACCGTGCGTGGGGTTCGTACGGCGGCACACCCATCAGGATCCGATCCTTCGACCCCCGGGCGATCATGCGAAGGAACCCGTCGTAAGCCACTTCCGCGGCTGCGAGGTCGGACGTGAAGTAGGCGGAGAAAAGCTCCGGCCCGCGCCGTTCGCGGGCAAGGAGCTGTGATGCACCAGCGCCAAGGCGTCGATCGATCGCGGGGCGCAGCCGCCCTGAGGAGGCATCATGAAGGATGCGGGAGAGCGATGGCGCATACGAGGCTGACCCCGGCCCTTCAACAAGAAAGAGAACGAGGGCCCATGTCTGTGCGTAATACGTCAGGGCCGTGTCGGTGTCAAAGGCGAGGAGCGCGGTGGGGCTCGTGTCAAGGAGCTGACGCAGGGGCATGACGCGTTCGGCCTTGACCGCCGCGCCGAGCTGCTCAAAGCGCTCGGGATTGGCCCAGGGCTTGAACACCGGCATGGGTTCGCCGCTGGGGCCGGACGACCCTGCATCGAAAGTGAAACCCTCCATGTACGCCGCGATGCCCTCCTCGAGCCAGACGGGAAGCTCGTCCTTGAACGCGCGCTGTGTGTACTGATGCCAGCCTTCATGCGCGGCAATGGCGAGCGTGTCGCGGGGACCGATGGCAAAGAGCAATGCCCGGCCGCCGGAGCTGAAACCGCCCCTCTGGATGCGGAGATAGGGCCCCGCGTTGATTCCCATGATCTGGCGGGTGAGGCTGGACCACTGTGAACGGTCGGCCATCAGGAACGTGTCGAGTTTGAGGTCCGGTCGCGGGAGTGCGGGTGTGGCGAGCGCGGAGGTGTATTGGTTCAATGCGAGTTCAAGAAACTCGGGGAGAGAGTGGCGGAGTGAGGATGCGTCGGTTGTGAACAGTCGGTAGTGACGGGTGCGTATGAGGGCGCCGTCGGCGCTCTCAAACTGCCACGGGACCGTGCTTTCAACGACGCTGGGCGAGCGAAACTGCGACGGTGAGGAACGTTGAGGAGTGGGGGCACAGGCGGGAACGAGTAATACCGCGACCAAGTTCACCAGGGCTGCCGCCCGCGGTTCGCGGCTCTCGGGTACCCGTCTCGAACGAGTTGAACGGGTGTCGGGTACCTTCGGCCAGCGATGTTGGGTCTTCGCCGCACCTTGCACCGGCAACGAATCGGAGTCACGCGCTTCGGGTATCAACCGGTGTCCTGCCCTTAAAGCTTGGCGAGCGATGCGGCCGCGGCATCGCGGTCCGCCTGTGCCTTTGCGAGTTGGGACTTGGTCTGTTCAACCATGGCGGGCGGGGCCTTCTGGGCATAACCGGGGTTGTTGAGCCGGTTTTCCAGCGTCGCGATCGTCTTGCTCGCATCGGCGATGGTCTTTTCCAGGCGGGCTCTTTCGGTTTCCGCATCCACAGCGTCGGCGAGATTGGAGAGGCGGAGTTCGGCCCCCCCAAAGGAGAACGGCGCGGAGTCGGCCGGCGCCTTGTCGGTGGTGATGCCCTCTACGCCCGCGAGAGTCTCGATGAGCGAGGTCTCTTCGCGGGAGAACGCGGCGGAAACGTGGAGCGTGACGCGGCGTTTGGGCGGCACGTTGTGCTGAGCCCGCACTTCGCGGATCGCCGTCACCAGCGACCGGAGCCGTTCGAACTGTGATTCGGCCGCGGCGTCGCGCAGCGAACCATCCACGCGCGGCCAACCGGCCGTCGCCAATAGCCCGCCCTTGCGCGACGGCCCCAGCTCAATCCCCGCCACGAGCGCCGTTTCGATCTCCTTCAGTCGCTCCCAGATCGCTTCGGTGATGAACGGCGCGGCGGGATGCAGCAGCCGCACGATCGCTTCCATCGCATGAGCCAGCACCGCCCGTTGACCGGCATCCGCGGCGACCGTCGGCTTGATCCCTTCGAGGTACCAGTCGCAGAAGTCCCGCCACATCAGGTCGTAGAGCGTCTGCGCATACTCGCTGTACTCGTATCCGGCCAAGGCCTTGTCCACCTGCTCCACCGCCGCGGCCAAACGCGACAGCATCCAACGATCGATCAGGCTTCTTTTGCCTGCCCTCCCTGTCTCGCTGAGTCGCTGTTTCGCTGTCTCGCTCTCCCCCTCCAGCATCCCCATCACAAACCGGCTCGCGTTCCACAGCTTGTTGCAGAAGTTCCGTCCGATGTCGAACTTCGGGCTGGTGTTCTTGCCGTTGGGGCCCTTGTTGACGGGCATGCGGACGTCCTGGGTCTGCGTGGTCATCTGGCAGAGGACGAAGCGCATGGCGTCGGCACCGTGGGACTCGATGATGTCGAGCGGGTCCACACCGTTGCCGAGGGACTTGGACATTTTCTGGCCAGCGCCATCCATGATGAGGGCGTGGATGAAGACATCGCGGAAGGGGAGAGGGCCGGTTCCGCGACCATTCTCATTCAATCCTGCGGAACCGCGACCGTCAGGGAGCGGAACCTGCCGACCACCAGAGGGTGCGCCTCCGGTCGCTTGCGACGGGTCAGCCGACCCACTGTCCGGCATCAGATACCGATTGAACATCACCATCCGCGAAACCCAGAGCGTGATGATCTCGCGGGCGGTGCAGAGCGTGGAGGACGGGTTGAAGGCGCGCAGCAGCGGCGTGTCGTTGGGCCAGCCCATGGTCGAGATCGGCCAGAGGCCGGAGGAGAACCAGGTGTCGAGGACGTCGGGGTCGCGCTGCAAACCGGCAGCTTCGATCGCATGGACCACTTCCTTGTCAGCTAGGTTGCGAGGGCAGACAAAGAACGTCGCTGGTTCCTGTGCCTTCGCGTGATCAAAGTCTGAAATTGAAGCGGCTTTTTGCGGATTCGGATGTGGTTCTCTTAGTATCGCGGCGACTTTCAAAGGGTCTGATTCGTAGCGGAAAGCCAAGCGGCCGCTTGTTTGCCAGTTACGCAACCGACCTAGTAGGTCCGGCTTGCCGACCCACACCGGCCCGGAGCGCCACACCGGAATCTGGTGGCCCCACCAGAGCTGCCGCGAAATGCACCAGTCGCGGATCCCCTCGTGCCACATCTCGAAGGTCTTGGCGTAGCGCGATGGATAGAAACAGAGATCGCCGTCGGATGCGGCACTCGATGAGGCGTCGTCCTTGGTGGCTTTTGGTGTCCGCTCCCTGACGGTCGCGGTTCCGCTGGAAGAGTGGGCGGTGCGTTGGTCTGGTGTCATTGCACGCAGCGCCGATCCCCGCATCTTCTCGTCCGTCACCTTCACATACCACTGATCGCTCAGGTAGGGCTCGATCACCGCCTTCGACCGATCGGAGTGCTTCACGCTGTGGCGATAGGGCGCCGCACGCTCGAACAGGCCGCGGGCCTCGAACTCCTTCACCACGAGCTTCCGCGCATCTTCACGCTTCTTTCCGACCAGGATGTGCGCATCGCCGACATCGCTCCACCCGTGCTTGTCACTGATCGACGCATCGGGAGCGAAGATGTTGATCTTCTCAAGCTTGTGCCGGATTCCGATCTCGTAGTCATTCGGATCGTGAGCCGGTGTCACCTTCAGGAAGCCCGTCGCAAACCTCGCCTTCGGATCCTTCTCCGCGGCCTCGGGATCGGCCTGCATCGCTGCCGGCAAGACCACATAGTCATCCTCCACGATCGGGATGATGCGACCCACCAGCGGCAGTTCCACATTCAGGCCGCGCAGCGCCTTGGCCCGCGGGTCGCGCGGATTCACCGCCACCGCGGTGTCGCCGAGGTACGTTTCTGGCCGCGTCGTCGCGACGGTCACCCAGGCTTCCTTCTCATCCTGGTGCTCGGCGTCGATGTGCCCCGGCCAGCCGCGGGCTCGCAGTTCCGACCATGTGACCGGCACTGCATCCTCGGGTCCCGTCTTGCCGCGGGCCAGCTCGCGATTCGTTACTGCGCCGTGCGGGTGCACCAGTGGATATCGCAGGTAATAGAACTGCGCATCGACCTCTTCCTCGTAGCACTCATCATCCGCCACCGCCGTTTGCAGCACCGGGTCCCAGTTCACCAAACGCTTTCCGCGATAAATCAGACCGTCCTTGAAAAGCCGGAAAAAGGCCTCGTAGACCGCCGCTGCACACTGCTCATCCATCGTGAACCGCTGCCGCTCCCAATCACACGAGCACCCCATGGCCTTGAGCTGGCCTGTGATCGTCGCCTCGTATTCATCCTTGAAGGCCTGGACCGTGGCGATGAACTCTTCGCGTTTCATGGATTCGCGCAATGGGCCCTTGAGCTTGCCCTCTTTGCGGAGGCGCTTCTCGACAACAGCCTGCGTCGCGATCCCGGCGTGGTCGGTGCCGGGCATCCACAGGGTTTCGTAGCCCATCATGCGATGCGCACGAATAAGCACGTCCTGGAGCGTGTTATTGAGCGCGTGACCAAGATGCAGGCGATCGGTGACGTTCGGTGGCGGAATGACGATGCAATAGGGCTTGGCTTCGCCCCGAATCACCCTCTCGGGGTCCGGATGGAACGCCCCAGAAGACTCCCATCTGGACCGGATCCGGTTCTCGTGGTCGGTGGGTTTGTACTGTTTGGGTAACTCCGCCCGCGCGGGGGGTGCGGGTGTCGGTCCGCCGGGCTGTGTCGCTGAATCCGTCATAGAGACACCAGTTTAGTCGTGCCGATACGGAGGTATGGGACGCGCCAAGTCATCGTTGTCGGATGTTGCCCGCCGCTGGAACCGCTCGCCGATTCCGACCGGGCCGATGCTGTCTTCCGATGAAGAAGGGCGGCGGCCGAGCGGGGTCCTGAGCGGCGGGATCATTGTGGCCCTGATGGTCATGCTGGGCGGCATCGTGTGGGTGTGGAAGTCCAGCCCGGCTCCGGCTTCAGCGGCCAGAGACGGAGCCTCGGTGGCCTCCGTGGCGGCGTCAGAGACCGTTGCCTCAGCTCGCGAAATGATGGCCAGTGGGCAGTGGTCACGAGCGGAGAATCTTCTCATTCCCGCGGCGGTCAAGTACCCGGAAGATCAGGCGGTGCGGATCGCGCGGGCGGAATGTCTGGCAGCGCTCAAGCGATATGCAGAGTCGTACACGCAATACGAAAAGGCGCTCGCCATCGGGCCGCGAGACGCTTCGATCGAGTTCGGGGCGGGAGTGGCGGCGAGGGAGTCGGGCAACCTGGAGCGTGCGCTCGAGCACCTCTCCATGGCGCAGACGGCCGACCCGCAGAATCCCGACTTCGCGGTCGCCCTGGCGCAGACCCAACGCAAGACTGGCAGCATCGAGGCATGCAAGGCGAACCTGCTCCGGGCGGCACACCTCGATCCGGACAACGCGTTCATCTGGGGCACACTGGCGGACATCGCCCTGAGCGAAAACAACACGGGCGTCAGCCTGCAGCACGTGTCCAAGGCGAGAACGCTTCAGCCGGACTCAACCGAGTGGAGGCTGATCGAAGCGCGGGCGCACAAGCGCCGTGGCGAGCCGGACAAGGCCCTGCGAGTGCTCGGGGCGATCGAGGCAAGGCAGAGGAAGGAGCCGGCCGTCGCCCGGCTGATTTCCGAGTGCTATGGCATGCAGGGGCATCCGGCGGACGCCGCGACCATCATGGGCGAGGCGTTCCTGGCATCGCCGATGGACGGCTCTCTGGCGTACGACGCGGCGGTGGCGTTCGAGCGAGCTGGAAATCGCGAGAAAGCGGTCGAGTACGCTCGGTACTCGAAAGCCCTCGGGAATGAATCCGCCGTGAAGCTGCTGGCGAAACTCGCGGGATAAGCGCGCGAGCGGTTCTCAGCGCCGCGGAGTGGTGCGGGTGCCGAGGCCCCCGTCGGTGGCGGTGTCATTGGCGTGGCGGCATGGCGGGGTCGAGCCAATCTCGTGATCGAAGCGTCCAAAGGATCGCGAGCAGCGGCATCGCGTACTTGTCCCAGCCAATGTGAGACTTCGCCATGACGACGGCGTTGGCGAGGAGCAGCCAGAAGGCGATGTGTCTCGGAGAGAGCCTTGCCAAGGCGAGCACGGCAAACGCCCAGAACAAGACCATTCGCGGGACGTCGGCGAACATCGCCCGGGCGCCGCGGTCGAGGTAGCCCATCTCGGGAAAGGGATGGTTGGTGTTCTGCAGCGGAGGGACAAAGCAAAAGAGAGCGGCCAGGATGATCGCGGCGACCGTGGTGCGGGGCGCGCGCAGGTCGCTGAGAATGGCCCCGCGGCGGAAGAGCGCGGTTTCGACTACGACAAAGTACGCTCCGATGCAGGTCAGCGAGTAGAGCGAGTTGCGAATCAGGATACGGGCGGGCTCGGAGGTGGACACTCCGAACTGTTGTGCCGCGGCGGCCGGCGCGGGACCATTGAAGAGCACAAACCACAGTCCAAGTGTCGCGGCGGCAAGTGTGTGAGGGAGCCACGACGCGGCCGTGCGAACGACCTGACTGGCACCGCCGGATCGCCATGCGGAACAGAAACCCCACGCCGCGAGCGCTGCGGGAAAGGCGACCATGTACTGACGACAGGCGATCGCCATCGCCATGCAAAGTGCAGACAGCGCGTGGCGGCGATGGATCCAGGCAAGGATCCCCATGACCCCAAAGGCCGTCGGGAGCGTGTCGGTATAGAGGAAAACGGAGACGCCCAGGAAGTACGGGAACAGCAGAAGGCCCAGTGCGGACAACGCCGGCCGCGGGCTGTGCAGGTCACGGCGACCGCAGATGGCGACCGAGATTCCAAGGGCGAGAAGGGCATTGGCAAGCCGACCGAGAATGAGGCCGTGCCCCGTGAGGTGCTCGAGCGCGCCGAACAGAAGGAAAGGAAGAGGCGTTGTCGGGGCGGGGTAGGTGCGCAGGTCTTCAAGAGACGGGAGCCAACGATGTGAAAAATGGAGAGATGCGGGCCAGTAGAAGTGTTCATCCTTGCGGAGTTCGGGAGAGAAGCCGTGAAGGGCAAGGAGGAGCGAAACGAGAATCGTGCCGGTGAGCGCGGGAATCAGCAGTGGAGCCAGGCGGGCGAATCGTGGGGGAGAGGTGGGCGGCACACCGGAGCCTAGCGGATTTGGAGCGGGCCCGGGTTCTGTCGACGTTCCCTGAGGCGGCTTGCTGACCATCGAACCTAAGAATGCCGTGCTTCTGGTCGAACGGAATCACCTCGATTCCACCCGCACTCCGGGCAACCGGATGCGAGGTCGCCTCGGAGGTCGTAGTTGCACTTGGGGCAATGGCCGGCCGGAGTGCGAAGGGCGTGCTTGATCGCGGACGTGAGCCATGACGAGAGTGATAGAATCAGATACCAGGCGGCCGCCGCGAACAATGTGTTGAAGATCGCTCCCTTGGGAATCACGCGCATAGGCAGCACCCGAATGTCAGCGAGGCTTTCGGCTCGTGTATAGCTGACTGAGCTGGTGTTCGGTTCGATGTGGATTCCGCCGCGCACGTTGTAGACATGCGGCACGTCGGTCGCGGTCACGCCAACGATTGTGCTGGCGAACGCGAGGAACGGCCACCCACGCCGATCTTCGGCGATGCCCCACGCAGTGCGCGGTCGGTGGTCCATTTCGGCCGTCATCGCGGCGGGAAGGGCCACTTCGCCGCGAGTGAACTTCGGGTTCGAGCGAGTGGATGTGGCGAACGACCAGCACGAGACCGCGGACGAACTGCCGTTCGCCGGGCCGACGTTTGGTTGGTTGTATATGCGACCCTTTTCAAAGTAGATGATGCGTTCGGCGCCTGTGCGCGCGATGCGCATGATCCAGGGTTGAAGGTGGTCTCCATCCCGGGCTACGACGCCTCGGCCGTTCTGGACAGCCACCCACAGGGCAAGTCCCCAGGCGACGGCAATGGTGGTAGCGCAGGCCAGGATGAACGAAGCAAGGATGCGGGGGAAGCGAGGGCGCTTCATGTGCCGAGTTTAGCGAACCGGAGCGCCCCGGTGCCGGTCTACTGCAGGATGTACTCAAGCTCGAGGTCATCCCGCATGGGGATGTTGTAATGACCATTCACGGGGATGGAGGGTTGCATGGAGCGGGCGTGATTCATGGCGCCCGCATGCAGAGCGGCCAGCTTCATTCCTCGGCGTTGGTAGAACCGGAGGGCATCCAGGTTATCGTTCGTCGTCGTGAGGAACAGCCGGCGGCAGTTGCGATTGGCCGCGGCTCGGCGTGTCGATTCGAGGAGCGTGGAACCAACCCCGCCGCCGGGGTTCGTCGCCACAAGGGCGATCAGTTCACACTCGTCCGCTTCGAATCGGTGGACCGAGAGACCGACTGGCGTGCCCGCGTCAAGGGCGATGAGCGTGGGGAGACCGACACACTCGAACGCGCGGCGACGGGACCAGATCTGGGTCGAGCCGAACTCTCGTGTGAGGGTGGCGGTGATGAAGGCGAGGTCGGAGGCGGTGGAGGGGCGGATGGAGATCATGGGAAGGGGCGTTCTCCAGCGGAGCGTTCGACGTGCGGGTGACCAAGGGCGACGTCTTCACGGCGCAGGCGGGAGCGTGCGCCGCACTCGGGGCACGGGCCGGCGGACTTGCGCCGGTCGTAGTTGCAACGCGGGCAACGGCCGCGGCGGCGGCGAACCGCGGCTCGAAGCCGGCGGTAGACGAGGATGACGACCAGCCAAGCTGCCGCGTAGATGAGCATGTTCAGGATGAGCCCACGCCAGATGGGCAGCCACGGGAGCACCCGGGCGGCGCCCGTCGTGACAGAAGCCGAGGACAGAGTGATACCGCCACGAACGGTGTGGCCCGACGGCGCGGCCTCGTCAAGATGGCACCACAGAGCAAGGAAAGGCCATCCTCGGGCGTCCTGGCCGCCCGCAGGGACGGTGCCGTAGTTGGAAGATCCGAGGACTTTCGGCAGCCGCCCCCAGGAGCGATCCTGGTTGACGGTGGGAAGCTTGAGAGCGATTGTCGAACGTGGGGAAAGGTCGGTATCAAGCTGGCACCCTCGGGAAAGGCCCGGTTGCCAGGCAAGGCGGATCATTCCGGACCGTGAGAATTGGTAGGTGGTGATGTAAGTGGGAAGAAACTTGCCGGGATGCTTCGGGTCGGGCTGAGAAATGACATTCCGTCGTCGAAGCAGGTGGTCGTGCGGAAGCCACGCGGCGAGGGCCCAGGCCGAGCAGATCGTCGTTGAGGCGGCGAGAGCAGCGAGGAGGATGGCGGGAAACAGCAACGCAGTTACGGCGTGCCGAGGAGACTCAGAACCGGATGTGGAGCGGATTGTCTTGATCAGGAAGCGTATGGGATTTTGAGATCGCGTGGACCTTTGTCACAACGGAGCCGATGGGAAACGTGTACCTGGAAGAGGTGAAAAGGTTGAAGGGATTGATCGAGGAAAGGCTGTCGCGGAAGGAGCGGCTATCGCGTCGGGAACTCCCAAGGAATGCCCGGCTTGTACTCAATCAGGTCATAGAGTTCCTGCCGCGATTGCATCTGCCCGAGAAGTGACTCGACGGAACCTTCGGTCTTGAGAGCTTCAAGGGCGCGAGTGACGGCCCCCATCGCGACTCGAAGAAGACTGACAGGGTAGATGACGCACGAGTAGCCCATTGCCGCGAACTTGGAGAGCGGGATGACCGGTGTCTTGCCGAACTCCGTCATGTTGGCGAGGAGGAACGGGCGGAGAGATGAAGGCACTGCCGCGCGAAGGGAGGTCGCGAAGGTTGCGAACTCCGTTTCGGAGGTGAGCCCTTCGGGGAAGATCATGTCGGCCCCGGCCTCAACGTAGGCCTTCGCCCGTGCGATCGAAGCGTCAAGCCCTTCGACTGAGCGAGCGTCGGTGCGGGCACAAATGATGAAGTTACACCGGTCCTTGCCAGGTGTCTCCGCAAGGCCCCAACCCTTCGCTCCCACTTCCCGTGCCGCTTTCGCCGCCCACTGCACCTTTTCAACCATGTGGTCAAGGGGCACCAGTTCCTTGCCATCAAGGTGACCGCAGCGCTTCGGAAACTTTTGGTCTTCAAGGTGAAGCCCCGCGGCTCCGGCCCGGGCGTAGTCGATGACCGTGCGCCGGACCATCTCAGCCTCGCCAAAGCCCGTGTCGGCATCAGCAAGGACCGGCAGGCCCGAGGCGTCGGCAGCCTCGCGGATGACACGGCAGAAGTGCTCCAGGGAAAGGACGCCCACATCGGGCACGCCGGCGGAAACACTGGTGGCCGCGCCGGAGATGTAGCAGGCCTGGAAGCCCGCCTTGGCGATCGCACGGGCGCACAACGCGTTGAAGGCGCCGGGAATGGGAACGCAACCGGCGTTCATGGCAGCCCGAAGGCGGGAGGCGGGGGATCCGGTGGACGGGTGCGTAGGCATGGCAGCATGGTAGTGAGCCGCGGCTCCCTTGCCCCGGTCCGACGCCCAGAACTGCGAAACGGGAACAGGCCGGGGCACAGCGGATTAGACTCCTGACATGATCACCCACCTGCCGCTGGTGTTCCTTTCGCTCATGTCGCCACCCACCGCCAAGGACGTCATGTCCGGCATCGACGTCGGTTACGTGAAAGCCACGAACCAGAAACTGGTTTCGTTCGGGACGCGGCACTCGCTGTCGGACCCGACGAACCCGACTCGAGGCATCGGGGCCGCTCGGACCTGGATGAAGTCGGAGTTTGAGTCGTACAACGGCGATGCGACGGGCAAGTTGCAGGTCTCGTTCGAAGAGTTTGAGCCGCCGGTCACCGGACGGGTGTCGAAGCCGGCCACGTTCGTCAACGTAGTTGCGGTGCTGCCGGGGACCATGCCCGAAGCCGCGGGGCGGCGGTACTACGTCGTCGGGCACTACGACTCGATGCCTTCGGATGTCATGGACCCGAACACCGACGCACCCGGCGCCAATGACGATGGGTCGGGGACGACAGCGGTAATGGCGATTGCCCGGGCGATGGCCAGGAAACCTTGCGAGTCGACGATTGTGTTCCTCTGCACCGCCGGCGAGGAGCAAGGCCTGCTCGGGGCGAGGTATCACGCCGATCAAGCCGCGGCCAGGAAAGAAGACATTCGCGGCGTACTCAGCAATGACATCGTGGGGGACTCGATGGGACCGGGCGGCGACCCGTCGATGCGGACCCCTACATTGATTCGGGTGTTCTCCGAGTCAATCCCCAGAAACCCCAGCGCCGAAAAGCTGCAATCCATCCGCAGCCTTTCCTCCGAGTGCGACTCGACGAGCCGGCAACTCGCGCGATACATTGCTGAGGTAGCCGACAGGGAGAAGACCGTCGTCCGACCCATGCTGGTGTTCCGGCAGGACCGGTTTCTACGTGGTGGAGACCACAGCGCATTCAACGATGCGGGGTTTACCGCCGTGCGGTTCACCGAGGTCCACGAGGACTACCGGCACCAGCATCAGACGCCCCGAAAGGAAGTCGTGGATGGAAAGGAAGTGCAGTTCGGAGACCTGCATGAGTTCGTCGATTGTGATTACCTGGCAAATGTGGCCAAACTCAACGCGGCGACCCTTGTTCACCTGGCCAACGCGCCGTCCGTGCCGGGAAAGGTGCGGGTGATCACGGCAAAGCTGGAATACTGGACCACCCTGCGATGGGACAAGTCGCCGGAACCGGATGTCGCGGGGTACGAAGTCGTGTGGAGAGACACCACGTCGGCAACGTGGCAGCACGTTGAAGATGTGGGAGACAAGTCGGAAGCCACGATCCGGCAGAGCAAGGACAACTTCTTCTTTGGCGTGCGGGCATACGACAAGGATGGGTACAGGAGTCCGGTGGCGTTCGCGGGCGCGGCGAAGGAATGAACCCACGACTCGCCCTGTCACGAACGGGAGACAGGCACGACTGGAGGCCGAGCGCGGCCCGAGCTCAGTTGCCGCGTTGCGGATCCGGCTTGAACGCTGGAAGCGCCGGCATCTTCTGACGTTCAGTCCAAATCGGCGGTCCTCCGATGAGACTCTGAGTGTTTTCCTCAAGAGTCAGCGGGAGAGCGGAACGGGTGAGCACAGCAAAGCCGTAGTCCGATGTCTTTACGCCGTGGTCCGCCCCGTCGAATGAAGCGGTCTGAAAGCCGGTGCGGTCATAGCGGATCACGGTCTGATGGTCGCGGGTGAGGACCTCGACAACCTCGTAGCCGGCGCCGTTGTTACTGCTGCCCGCGAACGCCGCGAACACCATGCAGCGTGAAAAATCCACGTGGGGAATCACGTCAAAGCCGTGAGCGGTCTTCTCGAGCTTCTCGCCCATGTGTTCCTTCCACACCGCCTCCCAGCGAGTGGCGTCGGAGATGACTTCAACGCGGGGCTTGGCGACGAGGCTGTGGGAGCCCGCGAGGGACACGAGAGGCTTGTCGACAGGTGCCGGCCGAAGCCCGAAGCCGGCGAGCAGGGCAAGGATGGCGGCCGAGGAAGCGATGTACGTGGTTCTCATGAGGTGCTCCTTCGGCGCGAGTGTAGCGATGGATGCGGATTGTGCTCGTCACGAATGTGTAACCGCGCTCAGCGCACGGCGCTGGCGATGCGAGGCAGGACCTCGCCCGACGTGCCGCGAATGGAGTCGTTTACCATCCGCGAGATAGGCGTCGGCTCTGGATTGATTTCAACAGTGTGAGCCCCGTTCTCCGCGGCGATCTGGATGAAGCTCGCCGCCGGGTGAACTACGCTGCTCGTGCCGATCGACATGAAAATATCGCAGTCCTGCAGCGCCTGATCAGTGGCGCGAAGTGCGTCGAAGGGAAGCGGCTCGCCGAACCACACGACATCGGGCCGAAGGACCGCGCCCCTATCGTCAGGGCAACAGACAGTCCGCATTGGAAAGTTCGGAAGAGGTTCAGGCCCCGGAGTCGTCCTGGTTTCGCAACTGGTACACCGCCACTGGATGATAGAGCCGTGGAGCTCGACCACGTTCTTACTGCCGGCCTTCTGGTGAAGGCGATCGACATTCTGCGTGAGTACAACAAAGCGGCCACCCCGTGCGGCTGCGCTGCGCTCCAGTTCCGCCAGGGCGGTGTGTCCCGGGTTCGGTTCCGCGGCGAGGCACCCCAGCCGTCGCCAGTCGTACCAGCGCGAGACGGCCGCCGGGTCGGCGTCAAACGCCTCCGGCGTGGCGAGTTTCATGGGGTCAAACTCTTTCCACAGGGCCTGCATGGTCTGCGGAAGATCAGCCTTGGATGCGCCGCGAAAGGTTCTGAGCCCCGATTCGGCCGAGATGCCGGCGCCGGTGAGTACCACGATGTTGGCAGCCGAGCGGAGCAGGGCGGCAATGCGTGCGAGTGCGTCATCCATGCTTACACCATCGAATCACTAAGAGGTGGCAGTGTAAGTACCCGGAACGGTGCCGACGCCAGTCGATCGTGATTCAGTCTTTCGCCCCTTTGCCGGGCTTCGTCGTCGGATTGCCGCGCCTTGACGCCGGCATTGACTTAGGCCCAATGCGGTTCTCCAACCTGATGACCAGTCGCAGCCCGGACCACGTGCCGTCGATCGCGCACACCTTGTTGTCGACAAGTCCTGCCGCCAGCCCGATGTCGCGGATGATGTTCTCGTTCAGGTCCGTCTCAACGCCGCTGGACTGCTTGGGCCAGGCGATCCAGAGCCCGCCGTTCTGGGCCATGCGCGACTTCGCCGCTTCGAAGCGGCCGTTCAGAACCCATTGGTTCTCGCAAAAGAGCACGATGACGTCGTACAGGTCTCTCCCCTTGAACTTGAGATCGACCGGTCCTGTGCCGGCGACTTCCGCGATGACCGGCATGGCACTGTGCGGGGCATCAATGACGGCGACGCGCAAGCCCGGCTTGATGCCGAGTTTCTGGGGAAGTGGTGTGCCCGAGTAGCCGGCCATGACGTGCCCCGCCCCTACTTGCCAAGCGTCCGAGCAAGTTCCGCTTCAGCAGCGATGTAGCCAAACGCAGCCCAGTTCTCGGTCGCGATGATTCGCTCGAAGTCCGCTTTGGCGGCCGCGGGCTCGCCCTGCAGAAGCTTGCGAACGCCCAGGCCATACGCGATCGTGCTGTTGGCGAGTGCATCGGCCCCTTCGCCCACTTCCTCGGGCTTGAGGTCCCCCTTGAAGCACAGCAGCAATCGGTGGTACGAGTGGTTCTCGATCACATCCATGTCCAGGCGGACGTCGCGAAGCACCGCCGTCGCGCCGGCGTGGTCGCCAGACCGCTTCCGCGACAAGTAGAGCCAATAGGAAGCGGAAACGATCTGGTCGTCATTGCCTCGAAACAGGCTGAGCCGCGATGACCACGCCTCCGCGGCCTTCTGGAAGTCTCCTTTGAGGTAGTGAGCGAGGGCCAGGTGATAGGCGATGTTGGACTTGAGCGTGGAACGCGGAATGTTGCGGGCGTTGGGAGAGCCGTCAGGCTCAACTTCGTCCGCCAGGTTGGTGGTCAGTTCCGTAGCCCGCGCAAGATCCGTGATCGCTTCATCGAGCTTACGAAGCGTGATGTACCGGTGGCCGCGGTGGCGCAGCAGTTTGGCGGACCTGGGAAACGTCTGGAGTCCCCGGGAGTACACCGCAATCGCGTCGTTGTAGCGCCCGAGATAGGCCAGGCGACGGCCGAGCCAGACGGTGTTGTCTTCAGAAGGGTCTTGGTCGAAGGCGGATTGGGCGGCCCTCAGGTTGTCTTCGAGCTTGATGCGCTGTTCGAGGGTGAGAGGGGCCGGGTTCAGAGGCTTGTGCAGGAGGGAAAGGGCTTCGACCCGGCTATTCGTGTGCGTGTTGCACCCGGCGAGCACAAGTACCAGCAACAAGAGAGTGACGCGCATGCGGCCAGTCTACCCAATTGTCACACATGAAGGGTCGGGAAGTCCCGGACTCGGCTGGGCCGGGAGCAGAACAGCCACTCACTCAAATCGACCGCGATCCAGGATGTCAAACTTGTAAAGATGCGCCACATCCGCTGGCGTCTTCTTCTCAAGCCCGGAAATCTGTGCGATCACGGGCTCCGGCTTCTCAAACGCCAGCGCCCCGAGCATCTTCCACTTGTGGTTCAGGATGTCCTTCAGGTCGGCCGTCGTATTCCTCGCATGGCCCGCCGGGTACATCACCAGGCCCGAGTCATGGGCCGCGCCGGCATCATCGGTGATGACGATCGAGGTCGGGATGCCGTCGGGGTACTTCGCGTCATATTCCGGACCGCCCCATTCGAAGGTCATCTTCGCCATGAGGGCCCGCGTCACCGGGTGGTTGATCGCGGCCTTGTCAAAGTCGTGCGGCCCGAGCATCAGTTCCTTCCAGTCGAGCCGATGCCCGACCTGCGTCTCGCCCTTGGCCTTGTGAAGCTCGAGTGCCTTGCGGAGCTTGGTGCAGACGAGAAACAGCATGGAATGGTCAGCGGACTGCCGCGTATGCGGGTCGCGCTTGTGCGGGTCGCCGATGATGCCGAAGGCCGGCTCATAAGCGCGGACGACGATCTTGCTGATGCGGTCGCCGGGCGTGCCCTTGCTCGAGAGCAGCGAGGGGTTCTTGCGGAGGAGATCGATGAGGCCCTGGAGGGCGCCGGCGGACTGATGCTCATACAAGCCGAGCTTGAAGTGCATGCCCATGACCGTGAAGTCATTTCCCGCGCGGCTGAGGACCAGGTCAAACGGCGACTTCTTGCCCTTCTTGATCGCGTCATCGTTGCGAGCCTTGCCTTCGAAAAGACACCAGATCGCTTCCGGGTTCCGGAAGATGTCCTTGGGTCCGATGAACCCGGCCATGGACCGCTTCATCGCGAGAATGGCGAACTCGGTCGAAATCGCAGCCGATGCTCCCTTGGAATCAGAGAGCTGGTGCCCGGCCCTGATCGCCCGGAACGGAATCGCATGCGCGACCACCATGCCGATGGCGGACTCGATCTGTTCCGGCGTCGCTCCCATCATCGCCCCAAACGTCGCGGCCGAGGCGATAGCCCCGTGTACAACGTGATCAATCTTGTAAGTCTTGAGAGAGAACACTTCGGCGAGGCGGCCGCGGATCTCGTCGGTCAGGACCATCCCGCGAAGGGCGTACGCGCCGTCCTTGCCCATGAGCTGTGCCGCGGCGAGCGGGACAGAATAGAAGTCGTTATGCCCGAACTCGCCGGCGCGGTGGTGGGCGCGTTCAGCGGAGTAGCCAAAGTTTGTGCCGTTGCTGTCCCACTCGCGAACGGCGCAGCAGTTGGCAACGATCGCCTTCTCGACCATGACGTCCGTTGCAGAGCCGAAGACAGGGACGCCGGGGCGGACGGCGGGGTACTTGTTCGAGCCGAGGACGCCATCGCGTCCCGTTCCCGAGGCGCGGTACTGGGTGGCTTCCTGCCGGAGCACGACCGGGGCGTTGGTTCCCAGCGCGATCGCCGATACGCCGCACAGCACCGCATCGGTGTGGAACATGTTGGTGCGTTCGAGGACGCGGGGGTCGGGGGCGCCCGCGCGGTCCGGCGAGCCGTTCATGAAGTCAACGGCGAACTGGCCGAGGCCGAGGGCCTGGTTGGAGTCCGCGGGCAGTGTGATGCGGTCGGGCATGGCGGGTGTTCCTGAGGGGGGCGGAAGGGTAGGAACGAAGTGAAGGAACTGCGATCGCGGTGGGGGGGATCGCGCGAAATGAACTCGATTCGCTGAATACGGATTGGATGGCCGGGCCGCACCGGCGCCGACCGCTGCGATGGTTCCGACCCATGGCAGGGGCCGCTTTGAAGTAACTTTACTGCACCATCCCCTTCGTCAACCGCATGAACGCCGTCTCCAGGTTTACCGCCTCTTCACCGAACCGCGTGATCCTGAATCCGCCGTTGACGAGGATGTTGGGAATGTCCGTGTAGCTCCGCCCGCCGGCCGCGGCGTCTTCAAACGTGATGTGGATCAACTGGGCGCGAGTCTGGCCGTTGGGCGTGCCCGTCGTGTCGGCGTCGACGAGAGCGACTTTCTTGACTCCGGGAACCTTGGCGAGCAGTTCCGCTGCCGCTGCGGCTCGATCGGATACGCCCACGTGGATGATGTGGCCCAGCTTGGCCCGGGCCAGGGCTTCTTTGACGGTACCCGAAAAGAGCAACTTGCCGCGTTCGATGATCCCGACCACGTTGCAGAGCTCGGCGAGTTCGTGCAGGATGTGGCTCGAGATGAGGATGGTCTTGCCCATCCGCTTGAGTTCTTTGAGCAGCTCGCGAATTTCGATACGGGCACGAGGATCGAGTCCGGAAGCCGGCTCATCCATGAGCAGGACCTTCGGGTCATGCAAAAGGACCCGGGCAATCGACAGCCGCTGCTGCATGCCGCGTGAGAGCCCGTTGACCTCGGCCGTGGCTTTGTAGGTGAGGTCGGTCAGTTCGAGGACGTCGGAAACGACCTTCTTGCGCTGCGGCCCGTGGATGTTGTACGCGCTGGCAAAGAACTCAAGGTATTCGGTGACGACCATGTCCTCGTACGCGCCCATGAAGTCCGGGACGTAGCCGATCATGGGCCGGATCTGGCGGTTCTGGTATCCAATGGTCAGCCCATTGACCTGGGCCTGGCCGCTGGATGGTTTCAGCAGCGTCGCGAGGATCTTGATCGTCGTGGTCTTGCCGGCGCCGTTAGGGCCGATGAAGCCGTAACACGAGCCCTCCTCGATGGAGAGGTTGAGATTGTCCAGGGCGACAAGTTCGCCGTAGCGCTTGGTGAGGTTGATCGTTTCGACCATCGGCACTGGGGAGGCTCCGGGAACTAGGTCGGGTCTTCGGGGCTCGGCTCGGGCGGGCCCTTGGAGTCGACGGCATCGGACGATGTGCCGTAGGTGGGCGGCTTGGTGGGCAGAGGATACACCCAGCGGATGAACGTGCAGCCATCGGTGGGAACGGTTCGATAAGCGCCGCCCGTGCTGTAGCTGAGTGGCACCGGGCTTGGTCCAACTTCGCCGGTGCGACCACCCACATACCCGACGATGATGATGCACGGCTGCGTCATCCACGCGGAGAGATCAAAGCCATGCGTCGCCTGGCGGCGCGCCAGCGGCTTGCCCTGGTACCCGCTGCTGCTGCTTTCCGGCGAGGGCGGCTCGATCTGGCCCATGAAGGTCATCGCGTACATCTTGGTCACCAGCACATTCAGGTTGGTTGAGCCCGCAGCGCCTCCGACCTGGTCAGTGTCCTTGGCGAGTTCGCTCAGCAGCGTTCCAAAGTATCCGGATGGATTCGTTCCCTGAGTCGCCTTGTCTCCGGGGCTGAACGTGGTGGTCTTCAACACCTGGGCCAGGTCGAGCGGCGTGCCGGGATCCCAGTCCTTGGTCAACTTCGCGACAAACACGTCCGACGTCATTCTCCAGGCGCCAAGGTTGCTGAACGACCGACTCAGGGGTCTCTGGCCCAGGTTGACCACTACAAGCATCTCGTGAATCGGCCCCGGGAGGTCGTGCACCAGCGAGCCGGTGAGGGCCACACTCTGAACCACGCCGCCCCGCTCCACAGGCTCCGCCGTGATCTCCATGAGCTTTCCCGATGCATCCGCCGCCGGCCGCGGCATCTTCCAGATCGGCCCGCCCGCCCAGTCCACCTGGAACTGCTTCACCGTTGAGCGGGCGGGAATCGTGAATGCCTCCGGTGCGCGGCTGTTGATGCGGTAGCTTCGGGCATCGGGGAAGCCGGCGCTCGACTGCCGTTCGTGCTCCCACGGCGACAGCAGATTGTGGAATCGTCGCGTGCCCGGTTGAGATGGATCGCCGATCGCCAACGCGGCTTCGCCATACTGCGGGATCAGCACGCTCATCCACGAACGAGCACGCTGGACGCTCTGGCCCTCGGGCGTGTACACGTGGTCGAGAATGGTCAGGTGTGATGCACTGGTCTTCGCGGGTCGAATGACAGCCGCGCCGCCCCACGCCACGCCGGTAAACAGCCCGGCCGCCAACACGAATCCAACCCACGCGTGTCGCTGCCGGCCCGTTTTCTTCAGCGCCGCGTACCCAAGCGGCCCCGCGATCAGCCAATACACGACGAAAACAACCAGACCAAGAAGGACCCCAGCCCCCGCAAGCGTCTGCTTGGAGATCTGGTCAGCGATGCTGTTGTCTACCGTCGCGGGAGCGCGGGAGAGGGCGTAGTTGCTCGTGATGTCGCCCGAGGGCTTTGGGGCGAGCATCTGGCCGCGCCGGCCGAGGATGCGATGCCAGAAGAGTTCTGGATCGGGCAGCGCGCGGGCGTCCATCCACCGGCTGCCCGCGTCGAGGCCGATCACGGTGACCAGGCCAAGCCCGACCTGGCGTCGGCCGACGAGCCACTCGGTTTCCCCGCTCTCCGCGGGCTTGGGCATCGCGATGATGCACATGGCTTCGCGAGATGTCGCTCCCTGGAGTGGCACGAACGTCTGGAGCACTTCGTTGGCCGGCATGTCGAGGCTGTTCCGGGCGTCCGCCGCTTCTTTGAGTTGATAGGTCACCAGTTGTCGCAGCGGCTCAAGGTCCACCCCTTCGCGCCGCCGGACGCCGACCCGCGGCACAAGATCGAAGAGCGGGTTGTTTGCCTCATCGGTCCAGGTCTGCGCGAGACGCGGCAGGACGATGACCAAGTGCCCGCCGCGCGTGACCCACTCTCGAATCGCCTGGCTCTTCTCCGTGCCCAGGGCCGACGGAGGCGGATCGTTCCAGACGAGCGCCTCAAACTGCATGAGCCCCATCCACCGGTCCGGCAGAGTCTCGGGATCGAGTCGGTCGATCACTTCCCACCGCTCGTGCGCGGACGGCAACGAAGTGTGATTGCCCGAGCCGGCGTACCGGCCCAGACCCATCTTCCTGTTGCCGACGATCCCAAGCATGCCCTCGCTCGTGGTGAGCACTCGCTGAGCCATGAACACGGTCGAACCCAGTTGCCGCCCCGCCGTGACCGACGGCGGAAGCCCCGGTGCCAGCGGAGGTCCCTCAACCGCCGCGTAGACAAACGCGCGAATAGGGTCGTTCGTCTTGAATGTCGCCGGAAGCCGCAGGTACGCCCACACGGGTTGATTGACGCCCGGGTTGGTCGTCAGCGTTCCTTCCCACAGCGGCTTGTCGCCGTCGGGGTCGACGGTGGGAATCCGTATGACCACTTCGCGCGGCTTGTCATTGCTGTCGTTGATGCGGAGCTGGATGCCGGCCCATTCGCCCGGACGGACCACACCACCGGCGCCGACCCAATCGCGGGCGATGGCGACCTCACCCTGGCTGCCTTCTTGAACCGCGGACTCCTGGCCTCTCGCGGTCGCCTGAACGCACCCAAAAACCAAGACCGCCCATACCTGCCACCACGCCATCCTCGCTCGTGTTCGACCTGTCTTCAAGCAAGATCCCCGAAGGAACGGATTGGGGATCGCCCCGGTCCGATTCCGCCCCAATTCTACAAGGACTGAAGGGCCGAGGTTCGCCAACCGATGACGAACCCATGTCTTCTCTTCCCTGGCAAGCCTGGGCGGTCATCGGGACTATCGCCGGTGCGACGGCCCTGTCGGTCTGCTACGCCATCGCCGCGGCGGTTCGGGTCGAGCTGCACATGCACGAAACACGCCGGAAAGCGGCGAATCTGCGGCGGGTCTACGCCGAACAGCTCGCGGCCCTGGAAGCGCAAAAAGACCTCAATAACCACGTTCAGGTGGTCGGGCAGGGAAGCGCACAGCCCGCCAAGGCCGCCTGAACCTTTCCTCGCGCACTACCGCTGCCCGAGCAGCTCTGAAATGAAAATGGCGTGAGACCGGGCCCCCAGCCGGTAGCAATCGAGCTCGAACTTCTCGTTGGGCGAGTGGACGCGATCGTCGTCCAGCCCAAATCCCATGAATATCGTCTCGAGCCCGAGCTTGGCCTTGAGCAGGCCGGCAACGGGGATCGAACCGCCGGACTTGATCAGGGCAGGCTTGGTCTTTCCGGCCTTCTGAATGGCCCGCGCGGCCGCCGTCAGGTAGGGCGACTTGATGTCGACCGTCACGCCGTGACCGCCGTGGTGATCGGTCAGTTCCCATCTGCAACCCGGAGGCGTGTGCTTCTTCAGCCAAGCGAAGAACAGCTTCGCAATCTTGGGGGGGTCCTGGTCGGCGACGAGGCGGAAACTGACCTTGGCGCTGGCCTTGGCGGGGATCACCGTCTTGGCACCCGGGCCGGTGTACCCGCCCCAGATGCCGTTGACCTCGGCCGTAGGCCGACCCCACTCGCGCTCCATCGCGGTGTAGCCATCCTCACCGATGTCCGCGGCCTTGCCCAGCCCGATTTTTCTTAGGGCCGCGGCGGCGTTGAACTTGAGTCTCTTCCACGCGGCCCGTTCAGCCTTCGAAAGCGGGCGAACATCGTCGTAGAACCCCGGAATCGTGACGCGGCGTTTTTTGTCCCACAGTTGCGAGAGCACCTTGGTCAGCTCGTTGTTGGGATTCGGCGCCCGCCCACCCCAGAGGCCCGAGTGCAGGTCCTGGTCCGCGGCGTGAAGCGTGATCTCGGTGTACGCGAGGCCGCGGACGCCGTAGGTAATCGCCGGTTGCTTGCGGGACAGCATTCCCGTGTCCGAAATGAGGCAGAAGTCGCACGCGCTCAGTGACCTCTTGTGCTCCTGAACGAAGTGGGGGAGGCTGGTCGAGCCGCATTCCTCTTCCCCCTCGATCATGATGGTCATCTTCACACCGCCCGCCGTCTCACCGGTGACTTCCTTCCAGGCCCGCATGGCTTCAAGGAACATCATGACCTGGCCCTTGTCGTCCACCGCCCCTCGCGCGACGATGCGTTCGCCCGGGCCGCCAGGGACGGCGGGCTTGAGAACGGGCTCGAACGGCGGGCTGTCCCAGAGGTTCACGGGATCAACGGGCTGCACGTCGTAGTGCCCGTAGAAAAGGACGTGCGGGCCTTTGTAGTCCGGCGCGCCGGGAGAGTGGGCCATGACGATGGGGTGACCGTCCTTGCCCATGCCGTCAGACGCGGGAACCACGGACGCCTCGAAGCCCGATGTGCGAAGATGCGAGGCGCACCACTCAGCGGCGCGGCGCGTGTCATCCTTGTACTTGGGATCCGTGCTGATGCTCGGGATGCGAAGCCAGTCCATCCAGCGCTGAATGGCGGCGTTCTCGTTCTGATCAAGCTTGGTGAGGACGGCGGATGAGAGGTCGGGCATTGGAGGCTCCAAGGAGGAGGAGCATACCGCGGGTGAGAGAGTACGGGATGAGGGGTGGATCCTGCTGCCGCCGGATGCGGACCCTCGCAACGTCAACGCCTCGGCGCGCCCAACAACGAAGCCGACCGCTCCGGTGAGCGGTCGGCGACGGGGAACAAGAGAGCGGAATCTGACGGTATTACGAGCGGCGTCGCCGGGATGCGACAAGGCCGCCGAGACCGAGGAGCATGGCCGTACCGGGGGCGGGTGCCGTAATGAACTCGACGCCTCGCATGTTGGTGCCGGAGGCAGATGTGAAGAGTGTCGTGAAGGTAGAGCCGGCGCCGGTATCCACCACGGACACGAGCTTGGTCTGGGAATCGGCGCTAATGGCGTAGAACGTGCCGGTGGCCGGGTCAAGAGTGATGCTGCGGAGTCCCGCCGTGAGTTGAGCGCTGAGGGTGTAGGCCAGGGTCCAACCGCTGCCACTGTTTGTCCACTTCTGGAGGCCGCCGCCGTTGGCGACCGTGCGGTCATCGGTGACGTAGCACGTTGTCGGGTTCAAGAACAGGAAGTCGTAGGAGCTGGGGTTGCCGGTGCCCGATGGAGATGTGGGAATGACCAGCGTCGACGTTCCGCCCGAGACGGAGCTGATGCCGAACGCGCCGGTGGAGGCCGAACTCGCGTAGATCGTGCTGTTGAAGATGTTCACCACGCGGGCGTTGAAGCTGGTGGCGGAAACGTCGGTGGTGGTGCCAGTCGCGCCAAAGAGTGCGTTCCTTACGCCGCCGCCGCCGCCGGCGATACTGGGCCCCGCGGTATACACGTTCGCCCCGTCCATGACAGCGGAGCGGATGTTGTTGCCGGAGTAGGCATCGGTCAGGGATGTGGTTGAGTCAATGCTGAGGTCCATCCCGATTCGTGCGACAACGCGATTGGCGACGGCGGAGGTTGTGCTGGCGATAGAAGCGACGCCCGTGCCGGAGTCGTAGCCCTGGAACACCAGGGCAGAACCGTCCGGTGTCATATTGAGGTGTCCCTCGGATGTCGCGGAGCCGGACACCGTCACGCGGCGATGGGCGCCGAACGTCACCGTCGGAAGGAACGCGTTGTCCCCGGTGGCGATGCCGGCAGTGGTGAACTCCCGTAGCACCGCAGCGGAAGATGCGTTCGTCGATCCGTTGATCTGGGAAACAACCAGGTTTCCGACATTGAAAAGGCTGTCCTGAGCGAACGCGGGTGCCGCAACGCCGGCGAACAGCACGATGGCAATCTTCCTCATGTCTCATTTCTCCTGTGAACAAGGCGCGTGTGATGCCCTCGTCACGGGCACGCGTCGGCGAATCGACAGGGGGCCCCTGACGGGAGCGGTAACAAACTGCATCGGCCCGGGTTGCGGCCAAAGTGGCCGCGGCTTGTCTCTCCCTGCCGACTCCTGAGGCGGGAAAGATACCGGGAGGCGAAGGCGGCTACGTCGATTTCACAGCAAGAAACGGCGAAGAATGCGCGAAGACTGCGGGCTCGACGGCGGTGGGCCGTTCGGGGCGGGCCGCGTCAGGGGGCGTGGCACGTCCAACTTCCGACAGCATCGCTCGTGCCGAGTTCACACTACCGATTCCGGCATTCGCGACGGAGGTTCGATGGTCGGCTTGGAATCCGCGGTGCCGTGTTCGGCGGTCGCGCCCACGTCCCGCGGGCGTGAATGTAGCGGTCCTGAAATAAGCGCAGCCGCAGCGGTCGCTGCGGCTGGGCAAAGGCTTGGAGTGCTGCAGACCCGCCAGCTAGCTGCGACGGCGGCGGCCGGCGATGATCATGCCGGACATGAGGCACGCAACGCTGCCGGGGCCCGGCACCGAGGTGATATTCAGGTTGTCGAGTTGCAGCGTCGCTGAGGTGGTTGCCCCGCCTTGGCGAAGATTGGCCGCGGCGAGCGTGGTCGGCTCCGCGATGCCTGTCGATGTCCACGTGTGGTTGAGATAGTTGACGCTGTTGACATCGAGTGTGAAGGTGTCGTTGTTGGCGCCGGCGAGAAAGTTCCAGACGATCTTGAGCGAATAGGCCGTGTTGAACGCCAGCACCGTTGTTCCCCAGGTCGTTGTGCTCCCGGTTCCCGAGGTGTCAACCAGTCCGAGCTGAAAGCCCGCGCCCGAGCTCCGAGCGAACACGCGCTGGTAGAAGTTGGCCGTGGTCCCGGCGGGGTTCGAGAGGTGCGTGAAGTAATCGCCGGTGGCGGTCGCCGCGCTGACGTTGATGTCGACGCGCGTCTCGAGCGAATCGGTCGGGTTCAGTGTGACCGGGGACGAGAACACCTTGTAGTCGTCCTCGCCGCTGGTGCCGAACTGAACGTACTTGTCGGCCCCGCCCGCGACCTGTACGGGGGTCGTGAAGACTGTTCCCGTCGTGGTCCAGCCGCCCTGCGGCACGAGTGTTCCGTTGGTGTACGAGTTGAAGTCATCCGATAGGACGACCAACTGAGCAGAGGCCGCGCCCGTGATCGAGCAGCCTACAAGCCCGGCGAACAAAACATGTGCCTTCCTTGTGCGATTCATGATCTCTTCCTCTTTCTTCAAGGGCCCATCCAAACCGTGTTCGGTGGCCCGGCGACGTTGCCAAGCCACTTGGTCCCGTGCTTCCGCTCCTGTTGCTGGGCTGAGCGACAGCGGTCACAGCACCGCCCCTTGGCGAGAGCACGGACAACCACCGCTCCCCCGCGGGAGACGGAATACGACGGCATCGGCTTGGGTTGCGGCGTATGAGGCCGCGGCTTGTCTCTCCCTCGCCGATTCCTGAGGGCGGAAGTGTAGCGGATTCACGTCGAGACTGCGTTGAAGTCGCGTTCGGCTTGCAGCGGCGAACTCGAAATCACGCTACGGGATGTTGGGGCTGCGGCCCGGCGTGTTGTAATACGCTGTGGCTTCAGGGGTTCCAACGCCACCCGGGTTCCACCGGCTGCCGCTGGGATACCACGGCGCCGCATCGGTGTAGGCGTCCTGCATCTTTACCGAGCCTCCGTGTCCATCGAAGTACGCCACGTCAATCCGATTTCCCACGTGCCGGAATGACAGCAGGTGCCTTCCGGGCGCGGCGGACGTGCTGCTTCCGCGCCCGTACGCAGCGCTCCCGTGAAAGATGGGCCCCGGGTCGATAAAGGACCCGTAGAACTGCGGCGTGCAGTCGATGTCGAAGTCGAGCACCGCGCCGCCACCCTGCGCCGCCAGGAAGCGAGTCCCATCCGCGACGATGATCTTCTTGCTGAGGTCTGTTCCGACAAGATCGAACCGCGGCTTGTATCCGGACTTGACGCTGACGGGCGTATCAAAGCCGATGGGCGCTTGGTTCCCCATAAGGGCATTGAGCCGCGTGCGTTCGGCCGAGGGCAGCGTGCCGGGGTAGTAGTGGAACGCCGCCGGTGACATGAAACTGATCTGCCTGATTCCTTCGAGATTGATGATGTCCGTGAAGGATTGCTCATCCGTCATGCCGGGATTGAACACCCGGGCGTTGTAGTTTCTCGCCGCGGCGCAGCCGTACTTGTTGAAGATCTGCGCCGTCCGCCGCGCCCGATTGGTCGACAGCCCCATCGACTCACCCATCGTGGGGCTGATCCAGTCCATGGTGGAGGTTGGAGTCTCGGAAGAAGTATCGTTGATGTACGCGGTGTTCCCGGCCTGGCCGACAAGCCCTTTGTAGCCCGTGGTCGTCGGTCCCGCGAAGTAGTCCTTGCTGCTCGAGGAGTACACCGTTTGGCCTTGTGCTGCGCTGCGAGTCGCGGCGGAGCAGACCACCTGGCGAGCGACTTCCCGGGCGCTGCCGAGGGCCGGCAACAGAAGTGAAATCAGGATCGCGATGATCGCGATGACCACCAGCAGCTCAATGAGGGTGAAACCCTTATGGCTCAGCTGTGACGTGCGCGCCTGCCTGTTCATGCATCGCTCCCACACTCATCGGCCCGCTTTGGGCTTCTCGTTGTTGACTCGAACCTCGCCGCTCTTGGCGTCGGTGATCGCTTTGTGCTCGCCTTCGATCGTCGGCAGGAAAGCCGCGATCTCCCGCCCTGGAATAATCCACTTGCCGGATGCATCTTTGTCCACGGAAAGCAACGTGCGCTTTCCCGTTTCCGGGTTCTTCTCCGGTGGCACCACCGCCTGCCGGCGCCCGACGGGAAACGCAAACAGGTCGCCCGTGTTCACATCAACCATTGTGATTTCGTTGGCAAACTTGACCTTCTCACCCTTCGCAAAGGTGAAGTAGGCCGACGCCGCCACCGCAACCACCGCTATCACCATCACCACGATCTGCCAAGGCTTCACGTTTCCCATCCGCACTCCCAGCTCATGCGACGCCCCGCGGGAGACTTCCCGCCGGTTCGAGTATACCGAATCGTTTCCCGCAAGTGCCACCGCCGCGGCCTGCCGACAGGGGGATTTGAGCGCCCGATCAAGCCTCGGCAGCGGAGAGTGGCCTCAGTCGGAATCGCCGGGGCCTCTACCATTGCCGACCGATGCGAATCCTCCTCACCAACCCCCGCGGCTTTTGCGCCGGCGTGGCCATGGCCATAGACGTGGTGGACCAGGTCGTGAACTTGTTTCCCGGCCGAACCATCTATGTGTACCACCAGATTGTGCATAACAAGCACGTGGTGGGCCGCTTTGAGGACAGAGGCGTCGTTTTTGTGGATTCCTTGGACGAAGTCCCGTCGGGACAGATAGTTGTGTTCTCGGCGCACGGGGTCAGTCCGGAGGTTCGTCGCCACGCCGACGCCAGGGGGCTCACGGCGATAGACGCCACCTGTCCGCTTGTGACCAAGGTGCACTCGGAAGCGGTCCGCTACGCCCGGCAGGGGTACCAGATCCTGCTGGTTGGTCACGCCGACCATCAAGAAGTGGTGGGGACCCGGGGGGAAGCGCCGGACGCAATTCAGGTGGTCGAGACACCCGCCGACATCCCCGGGCTCGTTATCCGCGACCCCGCAAAGCTTGTCTACCTGACACAGACGACACTCTCGACGGACGATGCGGCCGTCATCATCGACGCACTCAAGAATGAGTTCCCGAAGATCAAGGAACCTCCCTCCAGCGACATCTGCTACGCGACGACCAACCGCCAGCACGCGGTCCGGCAAATCGCGCCCGAATGCGACGTCGTGCTGGTCGTAGGGTCAAAGAACTCGAGCAACTCGGTGCGGCTGACGGAGATCGCCGAGAACGTGGGGGCGAGGGCCTATCTGCTCGATGATGTGGGAGAACTCAAGGAGGAGTGGTTTGAGGGGTGCGCGGCTGCCCCGCAGATCTCGGAGAGGCGTTCCTCCAAAGAGGCCACCGGTCGTGATCTCACCGTAATGCTGACTGCGGGCGCATCCGCGCCGGAGGACCTGGTGGCGGGAATCTGCCGCGAACTGGTGAAGCGGTATGGAGCGACAATCGAGGCGCGGGATGTGTTCGATGAGGATGTCGAGTTCGCTCTCCCCGCGGCGTTGAAGCGGCTGATGCGAGATCAGGGGATCGAGCCCGCGGCGGGGGGAATCAGGGTTGGGAAGGCGAAAGTGACGGCGGAGGGGTATGGGGGGGTCGCGCTGACGGTGAGTGCGAAGCGGGGGTAGCCGGCGAAGGCAAGCGTTGGGCGGCCACTCGTAAGGTCAAGGGAACGTACTGAACGAGCCTCTTGACCGTGCGCCGGGTCCCTGCAGCACGCGTGAAGTGTTGGCGTAATGAGACCCTTACGATTGCCCGTGCTCCACCCCCCCAACCACATCTTCGAACACACCCCCGACACCCTCAAAGAGTGGTGCACTTCGCACGGCATGAAACCCTTCCGCGCGGCCCAGATCCTCGAATGGGTGTACACCAAGAAAACCGTTGATCCCGCAGCGATGTCGAACCTCTCGGCCCTCGATCGTGAAGTTCTTTCAAAGGAGATGACCTTCCTGGCCGGGCGGACAGTGGCACATCAATCCGCGACCGATGGGACGCAGAAACTCCTGATCGAGTGGGATGGTGCCGCGGAGGCAAACAACGCAAGGGGCATCCAGTCGGTTGTCCAGGACTCTGAGTCGCAGGAGGAGGCAACAGGCCTCGCGTCGCGGCTTCGAGTCGTGGGGCAGCCAGTGCTCGGTGTGGTCGAGGGTCCTGCCGGCGACACCCGCCGCCAGACCGAATGCGTGATGATCCCGTCCGACCCTGAGCCCGGCTCCGACGGCACGCCCCGCCGCACGGCCTGCGTGTCCTCGCAAGTCGGGTGTCCTGTGGGTTGCCGCTTTTGTGCGTCCGGCCTCGGCGGACTCGACGGCAACCTTTCCGCCGGCCGAATCGTCGAGCAAGTCTGGCGCCTCGGCGCTCTCGACGGTATCAAGCGCATTACCAACGTCGTCTTCATGGGCATGGGTGAGCCCCTTTCGAACTTCTCCGCCGTCACCAGGGCCATCCGCACTCTGACCGCGGCGTGGGCCACCAATATTTCGGCCCGCAAGATCACGATCTCCACCGTCGGCCTGCCCAAAGCGATCGAACGCCTCGCCGACGAGTTTGACCTCCCCGTCACGCTCGCGCTCTCGCTCCACGCGCCCAATGACGAGCTGCGGCGGCAACTGATTCCCTGGGCCGAATACACGACCATCAAGGACCTCCTCGCCGCGTGCCACAAGTGGTTTCAAAAGACGGGGCGTGAGATCACGTTGGAATACACCCTGCTCCGGGGCGTGAACGACAAGCCCGAGCACGCCGCGGAACTGGCCCAGGTTGCCAAGACTCTGCGGGCGAACGTGAACCTGATCCGATACAACGAAGTGGCCGGGCTCGAGTTCAAGCGGCCCCGGACTGAAGACGTGTTGGAGTTTCAGAAGGTTCTGCGAGCGAGAAACGTGAACGCGCATATCCGCAGGAGCCGGGGGCGGGATATCGCCGCGGCGTGCGGGCAGCTCCGGCATGAGAAGGCCGGGGCTTGAGGACAGAAAGCTGAACAGGAGCGCTTGTTGATTGGACCGAGTCTCGCCGAAGCGTTCGACTGGGGCAAGCAGTTCAAGCCCTTCACGCTGTACCACCTGCTCATGGCCGGGTCGTGCATCCTCGCCATGGCGGGCGCCTGGCTGATCGGGCGGCGGCTCAAGAACCCGGCGGATGAATTTCGATTTCGCGCGTGCTGGGGCTGGGCCGTGCTTGCCTACAAGATCGGCGAGACCGCGTGGTACTGCTGGCCCGGCAACTTCGACATGATGGAGAGCCTGCCGCTGCAACTCTGCGATCTCGCGGCGTTTGTGGCGGCGGCGGCCATGATCACCCAGAAGCGGCGATTCCGCACCGTGCTGTACTTCTGGGGTATCGGTCTGTCCACGCAGGCGTTCTTTACGCCAATTCTGAAACTCGGCTACCTCTCGCCAAACTTCTGGTTCTTCTGGATCTCTCACACGATGATCATCGGATCCGCCACGTACGACATCATCGTGCGGAAGTACCGGCCGGCCTTCCGAGACTTCCTCGTCGGGCTTGGGTGGACTTTCGCGTTCGCAGGCGTCGTGACGGCCGTGAATCTCACGTGGCACGTCAACTACGGATACATCGGCAATATCAAGCCGGACAACCCGACGATCATCGACAAGCTCGGTCCGTGGCCGCTGCGGGCGTTCAAGCTCGCGGGCGTGGTCGTAGTCCTGTACATCGTTCTCTGGGCCGTTTGGCCGCTCGCCACGCTCATGGGGCTTCGCAGGCGCAGTCCCAGCGTGCACGAGTGCCCAAGGTGCGGATACAGCCTGAGAGGGCTTCCGATCGGATCGTCGTGCCCCGAATGCGGTGCGCCGGACGCCGCGACGTCTTAGACTCTCTTGATGATTTGGCTCTGCCTGCTCCTGGTCCCCGTCGCCGCGGCAATCTCGTTGCCGCTGACGGCCGTGATGATCCGCTTGGGGCATCGGCTTCGGACGTTTGATTCCGCCGGCGTGCCCGGGCAGGTGAAGGCCCCGCAACGGCGAGTTCCGAATACGGGCGGCGTGGCCATCTTCTGGTCGATCGTTGCTCCCATGATTGTGGGACTGGTGCTTGCCCGGTTCGTGACGATTGAGACCGGGTCCGGGGATCCATCCTGGCTGACGAGTCTCCGGGAGCAGCTGCCGGGAATTCGAGCCCAGGCGCCGCTCGCGGTGCTTGTGCTCCTGTGTGCTGCAGCATTGCACGTGCTCGGACTCATCGACGACCGCCGGCCCATGGGTCCGTGGGTGAAGCTCGCGATCATGGCTGTGCCGCCAGTTGCGATCGTCGTGCTTCACCCCGACACACGCCTCTTGATGATGCTCGATGCCCGGGTGGGCGGGCCGTGGCTTTCCATGACGGTGACGGTGCTCTGGTTTCTCGTGGTGACCAACGCCCTCAACTTCCTCGACAACATGGATGGACTCTCATCCGGCGTCGCGGCGATTGCGGGTGCGTGCTTCCTCGGCGCGGCAGTTCTGAACGGGCAATGGTTCGTCGGCGCGACGCTCGCACTGATCGTGGGGGCCTGCCTTGGCTTTCTTGTGTTCAACTACAGGCCGAGTCGGGGCGGCGCACGAATATTCATGGGTGACGGGGGGTCGCTGGTGCTCGGGTTTCTCTTGGCGTTCCTGACCGTCCGCACCACGTATTACCACGGCGAAGGCGTTGGGCTTGCCGGCGGGTGGTATGGAGTGTTCATGCCGATTGTGGTGCTGGCCGTGCCCATCTACGACTTCCTGTCGGTGTGCGCGATACGAATCAGCCAGGGACGGTCACCTTTCGTCGGTGACCGCCAGCACCTGTCGCACCGACTCGTGCGCCTCGGTTTGTCGGAAGGTTCGGCCGTAGGTGTCATCTACGGGTTGACCGCCATCACAGGGTTATCAGGGATCGTCCTGGGGTCGCTCCAACCTTGGCAGGCCGTGCTCGTCGGCATCCAGACGTGTGTCACGCTCATGCTCGTTGGAATCTTCGAGTACTCGCGAACGCGGCCGCGTGAAGGCGGCGACCGGTGATCGCTTCGAGCGAAACAGGAGTTCAGAGATCCGGCACCGCGCCGCCGCTGGGTATCACATCGCCAACCCGAGTTTCAGAACTGCTTCGTTGGGGCGGTTGGTTTCTGGTCATTGTGTGCGTGCTCGTTCGATGCCTCATTGCATCAGACCCGTTTCCTTATTGGGGAATCGATCCCGGGCGGACAATGCTGCCTGTGACGGGCCTGACACCCGCCGAATCGATGAGCGTGGACGCGGTCATGCTTTTGGGGTGTGGCGTCGCGTTGGTGGGCGAGGTGCTGGCCGGCGCAGCGGTCCTGTGGCTTCCTGTTCTTCTGTGGACGCTTGGGTGCATCGGCGCGTCTGTCCATGCCTTCGCCATCCGCACCGGGTCGATCGACGACGCCCGAATCGGGGCGACGTGGAGCGCCGCGATGGCCGCGGGACTGGCGGCCATGCACGTGTGCCGCGATGAGCGAATCAAGCGGGTCACCCTCGCCGCCGCCGTTGGGCTGATCGTCATGCTCGCCGCCAAGGGCGCGGTGCAGGTCTTTCACGAGCACGCGATGACCGTGGCAAGGTACAACCAGGATCGCGAGTCGTTCCTGGCGGCTCAAGGGTGGACGCCCGACTCTGCGTCGGCACGAAACTTCGAGCGAAGGCTCAATCAACCCGAGGCCACGGGCTGGTTCGGGCTGGCCAACGTCTACGCGACGTTCGCCGCGGCGTGCATGACAGCGCTGTACGCTTGCGCGGTGCTGGGGTGGCGAGAAGCCAGGATCCTCCGCCGGATCCCCGACGGGTGGGCGGGCCTGCTCACCATCGGGGCACTCGTGGCGTGCGGTGCGCTGGTGCTCGCGGGCTCCAAGGGCGGAGCCGCGGCGGCGGTGTTGGGCCTGGGGTTGATCAGCGGAGTCGTGGTACTGACACGAAAGCGGAAGCTCGCGAGAGTCTCAACTCGGGCCGCCGGAATGATCGCGGTGACGATCGTGGTCGGCACCGTGCTCGCCGTCGTCGCCCGCGGACTGCTTGGCGAACACCTTGGCGATCGGAGCCTGCTGTTTCGATGGTATTACATGGAAGGAGCAACGCGGGCCTTCGCCGAGGCCCCTCTTTTCGGTACCGGCCCGGATGGGTTCAAGGATGCCTACATGCGGCTCAAGCCGGCGCTGAGCCCCGAAGAAGTCTCGAGCCCGCACAGCGTGTTCTTTGACTTCGCCGCAAGGCTCGGCGTCTTCGGTGTGCTCTGGGCAGCGCTGTGGATGCGATGGGTGTACGGCTTGGGCGGCGTCGCGCTCGCCAAGCCGGCCGCTTCGGTCGATTCACCCCGAGGAGTCCGAACGGAGGGCTGGATCGTCTTCGCCGCTGCCGTCGCGCCCGTCCTCGTTTCGACGTGGGTTGAACGCGCGCTGGGCAGCCCGGAGCAGGCAGCTGCTCGGCTTGCCGGCCTCGCCGGATGGGTCGGTGTTTCTATCGCCGTGCTCACGCTTCTCCGAGTTTCTCGGGCAGCCACCAGCGTGTTCGCCATCGCGGCGTTGGTCGCGGCCGTCCATGGACAAATCGAGGTGACTCCGCTCTGGGATTCCAGCGCAGCGTGGATGTGCATGGTGCTCGGCGCGGCGGGCGCGGGTGGGGTGATTCCGGCTCGCCGGGCCAATCGCGCGATGGTCGCGCCGGGATTGCTCGTGGGAGCCGCTGTCGGCGTGGCGTGGCTCGGTGTGGCGCCGACATCGCTTTGGCAGCTCGCCCTCAGCGAAGCGGCGGATCAGATGCGACCGATGGCCGAGTTCCGAACACGGCTCGACGAAGTCACTTCCGGGCGGAAGGTGTGGATGCCCGGCGACTCCATGCCGAATATTGCTTCAGACCTGGCGCGGGCCACCGGAACCGCACCCGCAACCAATGACGGCGAGCTCAACAGGGCTTTGGTACAGCTTTCCTTCCGAGTCACCTCAGAGGCAAGTTCGTCCCTCTACCGGGCGGTCGAACTCGCCCAGGGTCACTTCGCCACTCGCGAAGCTCTGATTCGAGTTTTGATGGAACGTTCCGCCGCTGCAAGTGCGATGGGACTTGCGGCCGAGTCCGAGACTGCGGCTCAGGCCGCTCTGAACCAGGCGACAGAACTGGTCCGCCGTCGGCCCTCCGCGAGTTCCTGGGGGCTGCTGGGAAACATCGAAGCCGCGGAACATGCCGCCACGCGAGACCCGCGCCACCTGGACCGCGCCATCGAAGCGTGGGAGGCGGGAGCGAAACTCGATCCGCATGGCCTCTCCTTGCCGCTTCAGGCCTTTAAGGCCATGATCGCAGCCGGGCGAATGGAGGCCGCCCGCGAGGTCGCCAAAACCCTGCTCAGGCTCGATTCTTTGCAACGCCTTGATGAACTCAAACGCCTTTCACCCGCCGATCGTGCGGCGGTCGAGTCAAGTGCGAACGGCACCTGAAATCCAGCCAGTCGACCTGCCCCGAACAGCCCCTGACCACTGTTCTTGACCCCTCCCGGGGTACGTCTAAACTTACCGTCTTGGCGGGGTTTGCCCGCCTTCACAGCCGCCTAGGCGGCACTGGAGCCTGCCCATGGATTCCCAGGAGGATCCGGGCCCCGGGTGAGAGCGATCGCTCCGCATCGCTTCTTACCCGCGGAGCCCGACTGACACGCGAGCACTTTGAGCGGCGCCACTTCCGGCGAGACGCTCGAAGCGATCAAGCCCGACAGAACCGACACCCCACCCCCCGCCGCCAACACGACGGCGAGTTTGATCAGAGACAGACTTATGGCCACCGACCTATCCCACATTCGAAACATCGGAATCTGCGCTCACATCGACGCCGGCAAGACCACGGTCTCCGAGCGCATCTTGTTCTACACGGGCAAGACCTACAAGATTGGCGAGGTCCACGAGGGCACCGCGACCATGGACTTCCTGCAGGACGAGCAGGAGCGCGGCATCACCATCCAGTCGGCTGCCACGACCTGCCCGTGGGAACACCAGGGCAAGGAATACAAGATCAATCTGATCGACACGCCGGGGCACGTGGACTTCACCATCGAAGTCGAGCGTTCGCTCCGCGTGCTCGACGGCGCGGTCGCCGTGTTTGACGGCAAGGAAGGCGTCGAGGCCCAGTCTGAAACGGTCTGGCGCCAGGCCGACCGCTATCGCGTCCCCCGCTTGTGCTTTGTCAACAAGATGGACAAGCTCGGCGGCGACTTCGACTTCTCGTTCAAGACGATCGGAACACGCCTCGGGGCCAACGGCATCGCCATCCAGTACCCGATCGGCCAGGGTAACTCCTTCAAGGGAATCATCGACCTGGTCCGCATGCGGGCCTTCTACTTCGACGCCGATGAAAAAGGCGCCGTCGTCACCGAGAAAGACATTCCCGAAGATCTCGCCGACACGGCCAAGGAGTGGCGGCACAAGCTCGTCGAAGGCGCGGCCGAGATGGACGACGCTCTCGCCGAGAAGTTCCTGACCGACGAGTCCACGATCACCAACGATGAGATCCGGGCCGCGATCCGCAAGGGCACCATCGCCCGCAAGTGCTACCCCGTGCTCTGCGGCGCCGCCCTCAGGAACATCGGCGTTCAGCTGCTTCTCGACGCCGTCATCGAGTATCTGCCCGCCCCGGCCGAGGTCGAAGAAGTGCAGGGCACCAACCCTCGCGACTTCGAAGAAAAGCTCAGCCGTCCGCACGATGATGCCGCGCCGTTCTCGGCCCTGGTGTTCAAGGTTGTATCCGACCAGCACGGCGACCTCACCTACATCCGTATCTACTCCGGCTCGCTCGCCAAGGGCACCCGCCTGCTCAACCCCGGCAACAGCGAGCGCGAGAACGCCAGCCGCATCTACGAGATGCACGCCCAGAACCGGATCCCGCTCGATAGCGTCGGGCCCGGCAACATCGTGGCCGTCGTCGGCATCAAGCGCAGCTACACGGGTGACACGCTCTGCGATCCGGACCATCCGATCCTCCTGGAACGGATGGTCTTCCCGGAGCCGGTGATCTCCATGTCCATCGAGCCCAAGACTTCCGAAGACAAGCGCAAGCTGTCCGAGGCCCTCATGACGATCCGTCGCGAGGACCCCAGCTTCCGCTTCCACTTCGACGATGAAACCGGCCAGACCATCATCAGCGGCATGGGCGAGCTTCACCTCGACATCATCCGGACCAAGCTCGTCCGCGATATGAAGATCAACGTCGAGGTCGGCAAGCCCCGCGTGTCCTACCGCGAGGCCATCACCCGCAAGGCCGAGTACGTCCGCGGCAAGTTCGTCAAGCAGACCGGCGGCCGCGGCCAGTTCGGCGATTGCTCCATCAACCTCGAACCATTCACGGCGGCCCAGGCCAAGGAAGAGGACGTCGACTTCGCGGACAACATCGCCGTTGTCAACGAGGTTGTCGGTGGCTCGATTCCTAAGGAGTTCATCCCCTCGGTCGAGAAGGGCATTCGCGAAACGATCAAGACCGGCGTCAAGTGGGGCTACCCCATGATCAACGTCAAGGCGACGATCGTGGATGGCAGCTCCCACCCCGTCGACAGCTCTCAGATCGCCTTCGAGCAGGCCGGCCGACTCGCCGTGCAGGAAGCGACTGAAAAGTGCGGTCCCGTGCTGCTTGAGCCCATCATGAAGGTCGTGGTGACCGTGCCCAACGACTACCTGGGCAATATCACGGGCGATATCTCCAGCCGCCGAGGCATGATTCTCGACACCGAGGATCGCGGCGTGGTGAAGCTCGTCACCTGCGAGGTTCCTCTCTCAGAAATGTTCGGGTACACCACCTCGCTCCGCGGCATGTCCCAGGGCCGCGCGAGCTCGACGATGGAGTTCCACGAGTACCGCCAGATGCCCACGAACATGATGCGGGAGCTGCTGGAGACCGAGGGCGCCGGAAAGAAGTAGGGCCGATGATTTGAGTTGCCCGGATCCCTATTTGACGCACTGCTGGCCGGGACTTGACCTGTCAGTACGCGCAAAGTCCGCATCCGTTCGAGCCGATTGAGGTCGTGTAACCTCGACGTATACTCCGCCGCGGAGGCCCGCATGAGTGTTCGGTTCCAGACGGTCTTGTTGTTCGGCGCGCCCGGTTCGGGCAAGGGAACCCAGGGCAAGATCCTGGGCAACGTCCCGGGCTTCTATCACCTGTCGTGCGGCGAAGTGTTCCGAACGCTCGATACCAGCTCGGACCTCGGCAAGATTTTCATCGAGTACTCGAGCAAAGGGTTGCTCGTTCCGGATGATGCCACGGTCAAGATGTGGCACACGAACATGCACGCGCGGACGATCCTGGGCAGCTACAAGCCAAACGTCGACCTCCTCGTGCTCGACGGCATCCCCCGCAACGTCGCCCAGGCCAAGCTCCTCGAGAAGCACCTCAGCGTGCTCCAGATCATCCATCTCATGTGCCCGAACAAGGAGGACATGATCATGCGCCTCCGCAAGCGGGCGCTGAAGGAAAACCGGGTCGACGACGCCAAGGAAGATGTCATCCGCAAGCGGTGGGAGGTCTACGAAGAGGAGACGTTCCCCGTGCTCGAGTACTACCCAAAAGCGATCATCAAGGATGTTGACGCGACGGGTTCACCCGCCCGGGTTCTCGAGCACATCCTCGAGGCCCTCGTGCCCATCCAGGAATCGCACTTCAACAACCCGCTGCGGTAGAGCGCTGCGTAGCCTTCGCCGTGCCCGATCCAGCTCCCACGGCCTCAGAGTTCTTCGGCAAGATGGCCGAGTCCTACGACTCGCTCATCCGCCGCGCCGTTCCTCGGTACGACGAGATGATCGACCGGCTGATGTCGCATCTTCCGGCGGCGCCCAAGCGAATTCTCGAACTCGGTTGCGGCACCGGAAACCTGACGCTCCGCCTGGCGGCGTCGTGCCCGATCGCCACGATCGTGACCGTTGACGCCGCGCCGGAAATGACGTCGCTCACCGCGGCCAGGGCCCACCAGCAGGGCGTTGATCGCGGTCGTCTGGAAACGATCACCGCACGGTTCGAGGATCTGTCGCTGCCCGCCGGCGCGTTCGACCTCGTCACGTCCTGCATGAGCCTTCACCACGTGCGGGACAAGTCGCCTCTCTACCTTCGGATTCACGGCTGGCTTGCCCGCGGCGGCTCGTTCTGCATGGCTGATCAGCTGCTCGGTGCGACCGAACGATCCCAGAAGGCGTTCTGGGCGGGTTGGCTGGCGTTCTGTCGCCAGCCGGGTCACTGCTCGGAGGAAGAGATCGCCAGCCTCGAAGCCCACGCCGCGGCGCACGATCATTACGAGCCGCTGACCAGTCACTTCCGCATGCTGACCGACGCGGGATTCGAGACGATGGACTGCGTGTGGCGCAACTTCATGTACAGCGTGGTAGTCGCCGATCGCGATGCAACTCCCTAGTGAAAGTCTCGCGACGCAAACGTCAGTTCGTTCATCTGGTCGTCCAGGCTCTCCAGGTGCTTCGCGTGAATGTGAACGACGTCGTCCTTCCGCTCCACCTTCCCGCGCGCCAGCAGCACCGTGCTCAGCCGGACCACCCGCCGGTACTGTTCGAACGTTGTGCTCCAGATCACCAGGTTCGCTATCCCGGTTTCGTCTTCCAGTGTCGCGAACACCACGCCCGAAGCCGTCCCCGGTCGCTGCCGGTTGAGCACGATCCCCGCGACGGTGACCTCGCGCCCGCTCGGAAAGCCCTTCTGGTCCCGCAGGTCCGCCGCGGCGATGACGCCCCTTCGATCCAGGTCGCCACGCACAAACGACATCGGATGCGACTTGAGCGAGAGTCCCACGCTCTGGTAGTCCTGCATCACCTGTCGCATCGGCGAAATGCGCGGCAGCGGCGCCTCGGGCTCCTTCACTTCCGGGGCTCCCTCGAAGAGCGGCAGGGGCGCATCGCGCAGAGGCCGAACGTACCACAACGCCTCGCGCCGGTCGATCCCCATCGAGCGGAACGCGTCCGCGTTCGCCAGCCGTTTCAGGGCCCGGCACGAGCACCCGCTCGCTCTCCAGAGTGATTCGATGGTTCGGAAAGGACCGTGGACATGCACCGCCGCGGCGACCTTCCTGGCATCTTCTTCCGGCAGGCCGTCAGTCAGCCGCATGCCGAGGCGGATGGCGAGAGGGGCCCGGTCTATGCCCGTAGGGCGATTCTCTTCCTCCAGCGTGCAATCCCACTGGCTGAAGTTCACATCAACCTCGCGGGCGATCACGCCGTGCTCTTTCGCATCCCGCACGATCTGCGCCGGCTGGTAGAACCCCATGGGCTGGCTGTTGATCAGCGCCGCGGCAAACGCGGCCGGCTCGTGATGCTTGAGCCAGCATGAGACGTACACGAGTAACGCAAAACTCGCCGCGTGGGATTCGGGAAATCCATACTCGCTGAATCCCTTGATCTGCTCGAAGCACCGCTCCGCAAACTCCCGCGGATAGCCGCGCTTCATCATCCCTTCGATGAGCTTCTGCCCGAACCGGAAGATCAGATCGCCCTTGCGCTTCCACGCCGCCATCGCACGTCGCAACTGATCGGCCTCATCCGGCGTGAACCCCGCCGCGACGATGGCGAGTTGCATCGCCTGCTCCTGGAACAGCGGCACTCCAAGCGTGCGGCCCAGGACCTTCTCGATCTCCGGGCTGGGATAGAAGAACGCTTCCTCGCCGTTGCGACGGCGGAGATACGGATGCACCATCTTCCCCTGGATCGGCCCCGGCCGCACGATCGCGACCTCGATCACCAGGTCATAGAACTCCTTGGGTTTCAATCGCGGCAGCATCGACATCTGCGCCCGCGACTCGATCTGGAAAACCCCGACCGTGTCCGCCCGCTGGATCATCGCGTAGACATCGGGGTCCTCCGCCGGCGTAGTCGCGATGGTCAGATCCCGTCCCCTGTGCAGTTTCACCAGTTCGAACGCCTTGCGGATGCACGTGAGCATGCCCAGGCCCAGCACATCGACCTTGAGCATCCCCATCGCGTCGATGTCGTCCTTGTCCCATTCGATCACCGTGCGGTCCTCCATCGCGGCGTTCTCGATGGGCACGAGCTCCGACAGCGGCGTTCGCGTGATGACAAACCCGCCCACGTGCTGGGAAAGGTGCCGCGGAAAACCCACGAGCTGGCTGGTGAGTTCGAGCACGCGCCGGATGGTGGGATCGCGCGGGTTGAGCCCGATCTCACGGACGCGGTCCTCGTTCATCGTCTCGTGCCACCCGCCGAGGTTCTTGGCCATCGCATCGACGGTGTCGAGGCTGAGCCCCATCGCCTTGCCGACATCGCGGACGGCGGAGCGGCCGCGGTACGAGATCACCTCGGCCGTGAGCGCCGCCCGCTCACGCCCGTACTTGGCGTAGAGATACTGAATCACTTCCTCACGCCGCTCGTGCTCGAAGTCGATGTCGATATCCGGCGGTTCCCCGCGGGCGCGGCTGACAAACCTCGCGAAGAGCAGGCTGAACCGGGCGGGATCAACCTCGGTGATCTGCAGGCAGTAACAGACGGCCGAGTTCGCCGCGCCGCCGCGCCCCTGGCACAGGATGCCCTTGGATCGCGCGAACGTCACGATGTCGGCACACGTGAGAAAGTACGCCTCATACTTGAGCTCCTCGATGAGCAAGAGCTCTTCGTTGACCTGCCGGCGCGTCTTGGCGGGGATTCCCTGCGGATATCGTTTCGCGGCCCCGGCCCACGTCAGGTCCTTGAGATACTGGATCGGCGATTGCCCCGGCGGGCAGGGCTCGACCGGATACTCGTATCGAAGTTGATCGAGATTGAACGCCGCGGCACGGGTGGCGATTTCGATGGTGCGTTCGATGGCCTCTGGGCACGCGGCGAAGAGGCGGACCATTTCATCGGGGCGTTTGAGGTGCCGCTCGGCGTTGGCGTGAAGACGGAAGCCCGCCTGCTCGATCGTGCATCCATGGCGAACACAGGTCAGGACATCCTGTAGCGGTCGCCGTTCGGGAATGTGATAGTGGGCATCGTTGACGGCGACGGGTGGTATGCCGGTGTCTTCGGTGAGGCGAATGAGTCGGGCGAACTCGGCATCATCGTCAGGTCCGAAGCGGCGGGAGACAGCGAGAGAGAGTCGGTCCCCGAAGATATCTCGCAGCGCGTGCAGAGGAGCGGAGGAAGGAGTAAAGACCGCCGCACACGACACGGATGATCCCAGTTGAAAGCCCGTAGCGAGAGGCGTCCTATTCGCGTTCATCGGTGTCATCCGTGGCGGCTTCGCTCCCGCAGGAGGGATGGCAACAGCAACAAGATCGGGATGCGGGCTCGCCAGATCATCGAGCGTGAGGTGGCACTCCCCCTTGGGCGCCCGCCGCTTGCCGAGCGTCAGGAGCTGGCACAGCCACGCGTATGCCCCGCGGCTGCAGGGGTAGACCAGAATCTGCAGCCCTTCCGGCTCCGTGAGGACCAGCCGGCACCCCACGATCAGCGGGATTGTCCTTTCCTTTGCCTCCGTGTGCGCCCGCACGATCCCCGCGAGCGTGTTCCTATCCGTGATCGCAATGGCGTGATAGCCCAGTTCCGCCGCGCGTTCGACGAACTCGTCCGGATGGCTCGCGCCCGTCAGGAACGTGAAGTTGGAGGTGACGCAGAGCTCGGCGTATCGGCCGCCCCGACGCTCCGCCGCAGGCGCATCCGTGGTGGCACGCCTCTCCGAGGCGTGCCGAACCTCCGACGGGGATGGAAAGCGAAGCGGCGCCGATGGGCCGGGGTCCGCCGCGGGTGCCCCCGGCGCCAACCCATACCCGCACCCACCCTCCCAGGCCTTGATCTTGAAGTGCTTCTTGAACGGATGCGGCGTGAACTTTGGATTGGGAGGGTCTTCGGGCATCAGGACCACACTCCGTGCACGAACCAACCCGTGTCGTCGCGATACACCCAGAGCCAACGCCCCCGCGTGTCCTGAACGCGGAAGTAGTCGCGGGCCGAATCTCCGCCGCCGCGGACCTTCCACCACTCCGGCTCAATCCGTTCCGGCCCGCGGCACGCCACCACTCGCTCATCCTCGCCCCGCCAGCGAAACGTGATCACGGGTCCGTCGGGAGAGAGCGCGGTGACAAGGACGGGTTCGGGGTCGGGGAGCAGGAGGGAGGGGCGCGACACTTCCACGGCACCACACTTCCACGGGGCGACATCAGGACGTTCTCTCTGTGCCTCGGTGGTTCTTCCTGTGGCCCTGTGGCGCTGCGAACATGTAGCCGTGTCACCCCGCACCGCCCTTTCCGGCACGTGCGATTCCACCAGTGCCGCCCGTTTCACCCTCGCCCCGAACCGGTTCACCATCGTGTCCAGCCACGCGGCACGCGAAGCCTCCGTTTCGCGCGATTCCTCCTTACGCCAGCACTCCTTCTGCCTATGCTCGATCCGCACCGTCCGCGTCGAGGTGATCGAGATTTCTTCGACGCCAAAACCGAGATTGGCTTTCTCCAGCCGCGGCCGGACCAGCGACCACAGATGCTTGAGATCCCGGGTGGGAGAACTCAGAGCAAAGCGAAGATCGAGCGGCTCGGTGTCCGAGCGTTCAAGCCGCAGGGTCATTCGCGTCGTGCCGCTCTCTCGCTGCTGGAGATGGCCGTGAAGTTGGGAGAGGAGATCGCGAACCGTGAGCGTGATCGCCTCGAACTGGTCGGTCGGGCCATCGAAGATTCTCTCGACGCGGATGGGATCGCTGGTATGGACAGGGTCGATCGTCTCGATCGCGTGCCCGAGGGCCTGGTCGAGGCGGAAGATCAGTTCATCGCCGAATCGGGAGGGGAGAACGGATCGGGGAATCGCCAGCACCTGCCCGACCGTGTCGAGCCCGACCTCCCGCAGGGCCTCGTCGGTTTTCGGGTCACACCGCAGGGCGCGGATCGACAGGGCCGAAAGGGCCTGGCGCTGGCCTCCATCGGGCACGATCGAACTGTGCCCATATCGGGCCACCGCCTGGGCACACCCGTACGTCGGTGCAATCGCCGCACGTACATGGAATCCGAGATCGGTGAAGCGGCTGAGCGCAGCGCGGAGCAGCCCTGCTTCGCCATCAAAAACACGGGCACACCCGGAGACATCCGCGAGCAGGCCCTCGGGCGGATCCGCGGAGGTGATCGGAGAAAGGCTTTGGGCCACGACCGCCAGCGCGGCCAGCGCCTTCGCATCCCGTTCCGGTTCGTGAGGCTCGATGCGGACGTGGAGATTCGGCGGCAGGATCGCCCGGGCCTGGGTGACGTTGAGCCCGGGGCGAACGCCGTGCGTGGCCGCCAAGGGGCAGCAATGCGAGACGATCTGGCCGCGGGAGGAGGTGGAGATCAGGAAGAGGCACCCGCGATCAGGCGGTTGCCGCTCCCGCGATCTCCGGCGTCGAGCCAGATCGATCGGCAGCATCGGAAACCAGATCGAGAGCGCCCGTTTCATGGTTGAGTTCGAGAGTCCATGTGGTGATTTCAGGGAGCCGCACCCCCTTGCAGCGAAGGAGGCGGATCGTCCATCGCGGGAACGCAGAGAGGGCCACGGACGGGGCGACGCTCCATCGCGTGTGAGCGGCGGAAAGCTGGCGGAGATCCTGGGGTGGCCGGAGGATGAGTCCGAGCGCGCCGCCATCAGCCGCCGCGAGCTGGAGACGTCGCGTCGCGGACATGTTCAGGGCGGTTCCATCGCCGATCACGGCCGCGAGCGAGGGGCAACGCAGCGACACATCAATCGCCCACGCCCGTTCATTGAGGCTCGTGGCATCGACGAAGATGGACCGCTCCAGCACCGCCTCGCCGCACACGGGCGGATACGGCCAGCACCGACGCCCGATCCAGACGATGGGCCCGGCGTGGCCCGCCAGGGCCACCTGGCGGGCGAGGTGCACCATGACGGTCAGCGGAGGGAGCCACGCGGCCTGCTTGGGGAAGCCGGGGGTCAGGCTGTCCACGTCGCCGCTGAACCACTCGTGAGCCACGCCCCGGGCCAAGCCCCCCAGTCCGCCTCTCCCCAACGCCTCGTCTATCCCTGCCCATCCCGTCGCCTGTGGCGGAGCCTCCACCACGCGGCGAGAGCATGCCTCCTCAATGACTTTGGCGAGTTCCTGGATGGCTGTGGCCGCGGGCATGATCGCTATCCGTAAGGGTCACATTGCGGTATTTGTTAGGGTACTGGTTCGTACGATGATTGTCAAGAGCAAAGATCGCGATGGCTCTAAGTGGGATGCTGATGACCAGGCCGGAAAAGCCCGTGAGGTCAATCGCTCCAACACCCCCGGGCCGATTCGAACGGCCGACCGACGGATTAGAAATCCGTTGCTCTATCCAACTGAGCTACGGGGGCTCCGGCGAAAGTCTACGCGGGAAACCCCGCGCAGATTCGACCCCAATTCGGCTCTCTTTCCCATCTTTCCACACGCGATACTTGCCCAGACACCCAACGTAGGGCATGAATGGTTATGGGAATCCGCGCGGCGAAAACCGGCGGCACGGCCCACGTGGAGCATGGACTTGGCGAACGAAACAAACGGCGTCAACGGCGGCAACGGACACGCGCCCAAGCTGGGGATGGAAGACCTGCCGTACTTCCAGGAATACCTGCAGACGATCCTCCGGCCGCGGGTTGAGAAAGCGATCGAATCGATTGATCGGCTGCTGACCGAAGCCGCGTGGCGCCACATCATCTCGACAATCGCCGCGGACCAGCACCTGACGCCGGAGACGGCGGCATCGATTGTCCGCCCCCTGCTCGAGCAGAAACTGGGCCTGAAGCTCCAGGCAAAGCTGGAGTCGCAGTTTGGCGCGGCGACGCCGGCAACGTCAGGCCCCGGCGTGGATCTGGGTGAGGGCATGACCCGCACTCCGGGCATGGACGGCGCCGACGTCCTGACCGTCCGCCGCCGGCCGATGATCAACCCGATCGCGAACGCGGTAGCGAGTAATCCGAGGCCGCTGGGACGGTAACGATCGGCACAGCGCAAACGCTGAGCTGCGCACCGGGAGTCGATGGCGCAGGCAATCGAGACTTCTCGACCGCTCGCGCGATCGGCCGCATCAACCAAATCGTTCCCGATCCGCTGCGCTCACGCCTTCGCCTTCATCCTCGATCTTGCGGAACGGAATCGGGCCGTCCGGATCGTCCTCGTCATCAGATTCGCTGAGGCCCGGCGCCAGCAGCGCCGAGAGCGCGATGACGACAAAGCCGATCACCGGAACCCACCACGGGATGGATACGCCCAGACGTGGCAGCACCTGCCAGCACACGACCACCAGCACAATGATCACGAACGAAGCGAGCAGGAGTCGGCGTGCGACGCGGGATCGCATGGATCAGACCAGCAGCGACGCCGGCTTCTCCAGCATTTGCTTCACGGTCGCCAGGTACTGAGCCGCCATCGCGCCGTCCACGATCCGGTGATCGCTCGACATCGTCATCGACATCAGTGTGCCGACCGCGAGCTGGCCGTTCCGGACGACCGGTTTCTGAATCGCGGCACCGACGGCCAGAATTGCCGCGTTCGGTGGGTTGATGATGGCGGTGAAGTGGTCCACGCCGAACATGCCGAGGTTGGAGATGGTGAAGGTGGAGTCGGACATTTCCTCGACGGTAAGGCCGCGTGTCCGGGCTTTCTCCGCCAGAGTCTTGGTGTTGGCCGAGATGAGCCGAAGGCCGAGAGAGTCGGCATTGCGAAGAGTTCCGACGACGAGACCGCCTCCGCGTTCCTCAGGAAGCGCGATCGCGACTCCAATATTGACGTCGCCGACGATGTCGATGGCCACCTCGCCGTTCTGCTCCACCCACCGGCTGTTCACGAACGGATGCTGATGCATGGCCAACGCGCACGCGCGGACCAGGAAGTCGTTCACGCTGAGCTTGACGCCCTGCGACTCGAGCTGGTCGTTGAGCTGCTTGCGGAGGGCGAGCAGGGCATCCATCTCGACTTCGACCGTGACCTGATAGTGGGGGATCGTGGTCTTGGACTCGACCAGCCGCTTGGCGATCGTCCGCCGCATGTTTGAGAGAGCAACCCGCCGCGATGTCAGCATCTGCCCGGGCGGCGGGACCATCATCGCCGGCGTCGGCGGAACATGGGCGGCCGTCATGCCCGCCACCGCGGCCTTCGCCGCCGGCTTCATCGGTGTCGTCGGCATCCCCCCCGCAGGGGTGCTGGTGCTGATCGCCGCTTCGACATCCTTACGGGTGATCCGGCCGGAGGGACCGGTGCCCTCAATCCGAGTGAGATCGAGCCCGGTCTCTTCGGCGATCTTCCTCGCGAGCGGCGAGGCTAAAATGCGGCCCCGGGGCTCCACGACAGAGGATGCGCCGTTCGAAGCGGCGCGCGGCGGTTCGGCGACGGCCGCGCCGCCGGCGCGAACGCTCGGGGTGACCGTTGAACCCGACTCGGCCTTCTTCGCCGCCGGCGCGCCGACGGACGTTCCGGTGCTGGCCTTGAGACCGTCAACCTTCTCTCCGGCCGCGGCCAGAACAAGAATCACCTGTCCCACCTTGACCGTCTGTCCTTCCGGCACGGCGAGCTTTGCCACTACGCCATCGTCAAACGACTGCAGGGGCATGGTGGCCTTGTCCGTCTCGATGTCCGCGATCTCGTCGCCGGTCTTGACGGACTGGCCTTCTTTCACGTTCCACTTGACGACGGTGCCGACCTCCATGGTGTCGGAGAGCCGCGGCATGGTGACTTCAATCGGCATCGACATTCCTCGCAAGCTGCGTGCTGGAGTCTACAGCAGTCCCAGGGTCTTCTTCACCGCCGACATGATCTTGCCCTTGTTGGGCAGAAAGGCCGCCTCGAGCGCTTTGGCATAGGGCGTCGGGACGTCATCGCTGTTGACCCGTAGCGGCTGATGATCGAGGTAGTCAAATCCGCGCTCGCAGACCTGGGCGATGACCTCGCTCGCCACGCTGGCGAATGGCCAGCTCTGATCGACCACGACGATCCGGCCGGTCTGCTTGAGACTTCGCATGACCGAATCCATGTCGAGCGGCCGGATCGTCCGCATGTCCAGAACGTGGCACGAGATGTTCTCTTTCAGCAACTCGTCCGCCGCGTCCAGGCAGAAGTTCACCGGGCGTCCGAACGAGACGAGCGTGCAGTCCGCGTGAGCGTCCCACGCCCCGCGTCGGAGTTCGGCCTGCCCGAAGGGAATCGTGTATTCCGCCTCCGGCACGTGGCCCTTGTCGCCGAGCATCCGCTCCGACTCCAGGAAAAACACGGGATCATCATCGCGGATGGCCGTCTTGAGCAGGCCCTTGGCGTCGAAGGGGCAGCTCGGGATCGCGATCTTCACGCCGGGTACGTTGGAATACAGCCCTTCAACGCACCACGAGTGGGTCGAGCCAAGCTGGCCACCGGCGCCGTCGTTGCCGCGAAACACAATCGGACAACCCCATTGGCCGCCGGACATGTAGAGCATCTTGGGCGCGTTGTTCAGTATCTGGTCCGCAGCGACCAGTGAAAACGACCACGACATGAACTCGACAATGGGCCGCAGGCCGTACATCGCGGCGGCAATTCCCATGCCCGCAAACCCGTTCTCGGAGATAGGAGAGTCGATAATCCGCTTCGGCCCGAACTCGTCGAGCATTCCCTGCGAGATCTTGTACGCTCCGTTGTACTGGGCGACTTCTTCGCCGATCAGGAAGATGCGGTCATCCCGACGCATTTCCTCGCTCATCGCCTCACGGAGCGCTTCGCGGAACTGGATTTCGCGGGTGGCGGTCATCGAATAGCACGCCTCTCAATGGGACCCCTGGGAGCCGTATAGGCGGGATGCCTATGCCAACGGCACAGGGCCGCAATGGTAGGCTGAACGCCTCAGGACTTGTCGTGCGGAGAAGACCCTATGGCGAAGAAGGCTACGAACAGTCGGGCAACAGCGAAGCGTGCATCGAGCGAGGGTGAGCGGTGGGGCGGCATCAGTTCGGGCGCCGTCGAGAAAGCGACCGGCCGGAACTGGTCCGCGTGGTGCAAAGCGCTCGACAAGGACAAGGCATCGAAGATGTCGCACAAGGAGATCGCGGCCCTCGTCGGCGCGAAGCACGGCGTGGGTGATTGGTGGTGTCAAATGGTGACCGTTGGCTATGAACAGGCCAAAGGCCTTCGAGTCAAGCACCAGGTCGCGGACGGGTTCTCAGCCAGCGTCAGCCGCACCTATCCCGTCAGCATGAAGGTGGCCTATGCCGCCGTGAGCGACGCCCGGCAACGCACCAAGTGGCTCAAAGATGAATTGTCGGTGACGACCGCGACGCCCCACAAGTCAGTCAGAATCGCCTGGAACGATGGCACCCGAGTCGCCATCGGGTTCTACGACAAGACGGGCAAGTCGGGCACGCCCAAGACGCAAATCGCATTCCAGCACGAGAAACTCAAGAGTGCCGACGACGTGACCAGGGTGAAACGAATGTGGGCGTCCCGCCTCGATGCTCTCGGAAGGGCCCTGGGGGCTTAGCCCGCTTCACAGGGAGTCGTCGCCCGGGTCAATGTTCTTCAACCTTCGCCGTTGAAGCGCCCCGTGCCTCGAGGGCATCAAGCAGCTCCGACTGCCATGGGTGCTCCCCAAGCCACTCCACCTTGCCGGATGTGATGTCGCACACCGCCCCGATCACCCGGAGCTGGCCCGCCGCCACTTTCTCGCGACAGAGGTCGCTCGCCTTCAGCAGGTCGTACACGCTCTGCCAGACATTTTCTTTGACCGCCAGCCGCGCCAGGTCGTCCGGCGTGGCACGCGGGTTGTTCCTCATAGCCCGCTCGACCGCCGGCTTGATGCTCGCGACGATTCCCGCGACCTTGCCATGAATTTCGGTCCCGGAAGTCGCCGCGGCCACCGCACCGCACTTGGTGTGGCCCATGACGACCAGCAGCGGCGTCTTGAGGTGTTCAACGCCGTACTCGATCGTGCCGGCCTCCGAGTCCCCCGCGATGTTCCCGGCAACTCGGACCACAAAGACGTCCCCGACGCCGCGGTCGAAGATTCGTTCAACCGGCAGCCGCGAATCGGCGCAGGTGAGGATTGTGACAAAGGGCTTCTGCCCCGCATCGGACACTTCCTGGCGCCGCTGCGCCGTGGAGTTCGGGTGCGTGGGATTGCCCGAGGCCCAGCGGTCGTTTCCCTCCCTCAGCTGCGCCAGTGCCTCATCGGCGCGCCGGGCGGCGAGCGGGTCCTTCGCCGAACTGGCGGAAGGCGCCGGGAGCCGCGGTGGGAGTGGTGCCGGCAGGTCCGACTTCAAACTTTCCGTTTTCTTGGGCGGCGCCTCGGTCGCGTGCGGCTTCTCAGGTTGCGCGTTCGACGCCGGGGCCGTAGCCGGCGCATGTCCGTGTTCGGGTGGCTCGACGACAAACGCGGAACCGGCGAACGCCGCGACGATCAGCAGTTTCATGAAAGCCTCCCCGCGGCAATCCGCGTGGAGGTTTATCGGTCCAAATGCAGAAGCGATTCAGTGAGGGAATCGGCTGTCAAAGCCTCACATAGGCCTTGAGCCCCTGGACGCCCCCTTCGCGTCCAAAGCCGCTTTCCTTGAACCCGCCAAACGGCGAAGCCGGGTCAAACCGGTTGTAGGTATTCAGCCACACAACGCCCGCCTTGAGTTGCCTTGAGATCTCGAAGATCTTGCTTCCCTTGTCCGTCCAAACACCCGCGGCGAGGCCATACGGCGTGTTGTTCGCACGAGTGATCGCTTCTTCCGGAGTTCGGAAGCTCAATACGGCGAGCACCGGCCCGAAAATTTCTTCACGGGCGATGACGTGGCTGGGCTGCACACCCGTGAAGAAGCTCGGACGGCACCAGTACCCCTTCGAGGGCAGCGGCGAGCCGTTGACCTCGTGCAACATCGCCCCTTCATCGCGTCCGACAGCCAGGTAGTGCCTGATCTTGTCGAGCTGCGGCCGCGAGTTGATGGCGCCCAGGTCCGTGTTCTTGTCCAGCGGATCGCCCACGCGAAGCGAGGCGAGCCGGATGCGGAGCTTGGTCGTCACTTCGTCGAGGATGCTCTCCTGAACGAACAGCCGCGACCCGGCGCAGCACACGTGGCCCTGATTGAAGTAGATCCCGCTGATGATCCCTTCGACCGCCTGGTCGATGCTCGCATCGTCGAAGATGATGTTCGGGCTCTTGCCGCCGAGTTCGAGCGTCAATCGCTTGTCCGTGCCCGCAACGGCCTTGGCGATACGCTTGCCGACCTCGGTTGACCCCGTGAACGCGATCTTGTGAACACCGGGATGGTTCACCAGCGCTGCGCCGGTCTTGCCGTCTCCCGTCACGATGTTGACCACGCCCGGCGGGAGACCGATCTCTTCAACAATCTCCGCGAGCCTCAGCGCCGTGAGCGAGGTCGTCTCCGCGGGCTTGAGCACACACGTGTTCCCGCACGCAAGGGCCGGCGCCAGTTTCCACGCCGCCATCAGCAGCGGAAAGTTCCACGGGATGATCTGTCCGCACACGCCCACCGGCCTGGGAGTCCGGCCCGGGAAGGCGTACGCCAGCTTGTCCGCCCACCCCGCGTGATAGAAGAAGTGAGCCGCGGCCAACGGCACATCAACGTCCCGCGATTCCTTGATGGGTTTCCCACCGTCCATCGTCTCCAGGATGGCCAGCTCGCGCGCCCGCTCCTGGATTCGCCGGGCGATCCGGAAGATGTACTTCGCTCGCTCCGAAGGCCTGAGTGCCGCCCACTTCGGCTGAGCCGCGGCCGCGGCCTTCACGGCCGCGTCAATATCTCCGTCCGACCCCTGGGCGATTTCTGCGAGGTGACGTTCGGTCGCCGGGTTGACGGTCGGCAAGTACTCCCCCTTGCGGGGGCTGGTGAACCTTCCGTTGATGAAGTGGGAATACCGGTCGGCGATAGAAACTTTCGCCGTTTCCGGCGCCGGGGAGTAGTCCCAATCGCCGCCCAACGCAGCGATGGAGACAGGTGCGGTGGGAGCGGGTGACGCGGGTGTGGGTGCCATGCGTGGGCGTCATTGTATGAACGCGCCCAGACCGCGTGCGCAGCAGAAAAGGCCGGCACGGTTGCCGGCCCCTCTGGTGCTGAAGGAGAGTGACTTACCGCTTGCGCCGGGCCGAGAGCAGGCTGCCGATCGCGAGAAGGGCCACGGAGCCCGGAGCCGGGACCGCAGTGAAGTTCACATCGTCAACGCCGATCCGGTCCGAGTTGGTACCCGATGGGCCGCCTTCGGTCGGGTTGTACCAGAACGCGAAGCGCCCGCTCGAGTTGGTTTCTTCCGGCAGCCCGCTGATCGTGACGGTGTACTGCGTCCATTGCGTCGGATAGCCGGTCGTCGTCAGGTTCGGATTGACGGTGAGCAGTGTGTTCGTGAAGCTTGAAGGATCCGTCGAGCCGTTGGTGTTGAACACCACCGCCATTCGGTCCGGGAAGTACGACGTGCTCCACGTTCGGGTCCAGAATGAAATCTGGTCGCCGTTGTGCAGGTTCACGACCGGCGAGACCAGGTGCACGCTGATGTCCCCCATGCCGATGGTGGCGTTGTACCCGATCGTGGCATAACCGGCGCCCGAATGCGGCAGCCAGTCCGAAACGCTGCCCGGGGTCTGCTCCCAGTCGGGGCTCGTCCCGGGGCCGTTCACGCTTGTATTGACCGAAGTCCACGCCGCGGGCAGCAGGCTCGACCCATCGAAGCCCTCGCTGAAACTTTGAGCGCTGGCCGAGGTCGCGGCGAAGGCCAGGGCGATGGTTGACAGTGCGGCGATCTTCACGTCTCTTCTCCTTGTCTTCGATTGAACAAACGGCGGTCACCTCGAAACTACACCCAGCCCGGCGAAATGCCATTTCCACGGAGCGAGTCCCACCCTTCGCCCTCGTTCACCTCCCGGATAGACGCTCCCGCCCGTACCACCGGAACCCGATGGTCTCTCCAGATGCGTTATCCGACCGTCGAACGTGTCGATGAAACGCGGCGTACGAGTAGCCACCCAGGGAGCCGCGAAATGTCCAGTGACGCCAAGGTGCCTTCCCGCCGACGAGCGCGGTGGCTCCTGGCCTGGCTCGCCTTGACGGCGCTCGCGTTTGTCGTTCACTCCCTGGCTTGGGCCCCGCCCGATCATCTCGACGCGGGTCTTTCCCGGCTATCGGAGCTGCCGCCCATCAAGCCCGCTTCGAACGCCCTGGATGTATTCCTGGGCCCCTTCTGGGTGGCCCTCCAGGCACTGACACGCGACTGGGGCGTGTACCACGCGCCCCGCGGCGTGATAGCGTGCGCCGCCGGTTCGGCGCTCGCGCTCATTCTCGTCAGGTTCGTGCTGCACGTCCGAAGGCGCCTCGCCGCTCGGCCGCCACGCCACGACGCATCGCGAGTCGACCTCGCGCGCCGCAGGTTCGTTATCGAGTCCCCCCTTTCCGGCGCGGCCCTCATCGTGAGCGGTGTCTCTGGCTACGGCGGCATCATCGAGCCTGCTCAACTCAGACTCCGCCGGTATCGCGTTTCGATCGCCGACCTGCCAAAGCCACTCGACGGCCTGCGGGCTGTGTTCATTGCCGACACCCACCTCGGCCCCCGTATGCCGGCGGCGTTCATCGAGCAGGCCGTCTCGCAGGCCGTGGACCTCAAGCCGGACCTTGTCCTGCTGGGCGGTGATTACGTCCACGCGGGTTCCCGCTACATCGACCCCGCGGCCAATCTGTTCAAGCCCATTCTCGATGCCGGGATCCCGACCGTGGGCGTTCTCGGCAACCACGACTGGTACAACGCCCGCGGCCTGATCTCGCTCCGCCTCCAGGCGCTCGGCGTCCACATGGTCGACAACTCCCGGGTCTTTCTCGAGGCCCGTTCACGTCGCCTGGTGCGCCAATCGCCCGAAGAAGCCCTCTGCATCGCGGGGGTTGGAGACCTGCTGTGCCACCGCGTCGATCTTGATGCCGCCCTCGCCGGCGTTCCGCCTTCGATGCCGCGAGTTGTGCTGTCCCACAATCCCGACGCCGCGGAACTGTCCAGGGTGCAGGGCGGAGCGAGCAGGAACCGTCGCGTGGACCTCATGCTCAGCGGCCATACTCACGGCGGCCAGATCAGCGTTCCACTCATCGGACCGCTGTACGTTCCCGGCGATCACGGCTCCAAGTACGCGGGCGGACGGGCACAAGGGCCGTCGTTCCCGGTCATCGTCTCGCGTGGCGTCGGCATGTCGATCTGCCCTGTCCGAATAGGAGTTCCTCCAGAACTCGTTGAAGTCACGCTTGAGCGCGCCTGAGCGAACCCGCCCCGATGTCCCATTCGTCGGCCAGCACGCCCCACCCCAATGTGTCATCCCAGCCAAAGCCCTCTACCCAACGCTTTCCAGTTTGCTGAACTTCCTGCCGCAGGCCCAGCTTGCGAGGCACGGCCTGGGACGCTTTGTTCTGGCCGGCGCAGAAGATGTCGATGCGACGCAGGCCCCATCCACCGGCCCGTTGAGGCGTGAACGCCCACGAAATCAGCCCCGCGACCGCCTCCGTGCACAATCCCTGTTTGCGGCGGTCGGCCCGGATGTAGTATCCCACCTCGCTGTGATGCGATGCGAGGTCCATCCGGTGCAGGCTGGTCCCACCGACCGCCTTCCCCGTCACCCGATCAAAGATGCCAATCGCGTAGGTGTCGCAGGGTGGGTTCACCCTTTCCCGCTCTCGCCGGAATCGCTCGATGTTGAAGGTGCACTCCGCGACGTTACGGTTGTCCGTCCGTGCCCAATCCAGCCAGGGCAGCAGAGACTCGCGATCCGCGTTCACCGCCTCCAGCATCCCGGCGGCGTCGGAAGCTTCCCAGAAGCGCAGCACCAGCCGGCGAGTCTCAAACCTGGCGGGGAGCGGCGATGGGGCGGTCCAGGGCGATGGTGGCTTCATGGCTTCAATCTACACCGTATTGTTGCAACAATGTCTTTCGCCCGTTACCACAGGCAAATGCTCCTCCCCGGCTGGGGAGAGGATGGCCAGAAGCGTTTGGCCCGCTCGCACGCGCTCGTGGTTGGCTGCGGTGCGCTCGGGTGTGCCATCTCGGACCAACTCGCCCGGGCCGGAGTCGGTGCCCTGACCATCATCGACCGGGATATCGTCGAGTGGACGAATCTCCAGCGCCAATGCCTCTTCGATGAATCCGACGCCGCCGCGGGGTTGCCCAAGGCCGAAGCGGCCCGCCGCCGTCTGCACCTTGTGAACTCCGGCGTGCAAGTCCATGCCATCGTCGCGGACTTCACCTCCCGCAACGCCCGGCGCCTGAGCGAGGGCGCTCACATTCTCCTCGACGGTACCGACAACTTTGAAACCCGCTACCTCATCAATGACCTCGCCGTCGATCGCGGCACTCCCTATGTGTACGGAGGCGCCGTCGGCACTCAGGGCATGGCAATGACGGTGATTCCCGGCGCCACACCCTGCCTCCGCTGCATCTTTGAGGAGCCGCCTCCTCCGGGAACCGCCGCCACGTGTGATACCGCCGGCGTTCTCGGCCCGATCATCTCCGTCATAGGCGCGATTCAGGCAACGGATGCGCTCCGACTTCTCCTCCACGCCGACCCGGCGCCCGGTAACGCGCTTACGGATGTTGAACTCAGTACCGGCCGAATCCGTCGAACCGATCTTGCCAAGGCTCGCCGCCCGGACTGCCCGTGCTGCGCCTTCCGTAAGTTCGAGTTCCTCGACGGCGGCCACGAACGCCTCACCGAATACTTGTGCGGCCAGCACTCCGTGCAGGTTGCACCCACCCGAGAATCCGGAGGGGTCGATCTCGCCTCGATCAAGGCTCGACTCGATCCACACGGAACGTTCACGGCCCTCTCCACGCTCCTCGTCCGCGGCACGCTGAACAACGATCGGGGCGAAGACGGCGAGGCTATCGGCATCACCGTCTTCGCCGACGGCCGCGCCATCATCAAGGGCACGCAGAAGCCCGAACTCGCCCGTTCGATCTACGCCCGATACATCGGGTCGTGAAAGGAAGGCGTCCGTCGGGACGCCTATACCACCGTCAAGGGCCGGCCCACGCGGAGGCGGTCCCAAGGAGTGCCCCATGAGTGTCTTCGCTGAGTCAATTATCGCTCCCCTCAAGATGGGCTTGGGCCTCTCCGAGCTGCTCGTCAAAGACGTCAAGCCCGAGATCTTCGCCCGCAAGCCCACCGTCAACGGCACGCTCATCCACGCCAATCACGCGGCGTTCAACTTCGGGCATCTCGCCCTCTACCCGTCCCGCTGGCTCACGACCTTGGGGCTCGACGGCTCTCATCTGGCCGCGCCGGTCGGGTTTGATGAACTGTTCGCCGCCGGCAAGGAGTGCAAGGACGACGTCACGGGCTCGATCTACCCGAAGATGGAGGTCGTCATGTCCGCATTCTCGAGCGCTCACAAGGGCGCGATCGACTTGATCAAGAGTGTTGACGACGCGGTTTTCGCGAAACCAAACCCCCGTGAGGCGATGCGCGAACGTCTCCCGACGATCGGGGCCGCGATGATCTTCTACACCAGCGCGCACATGATGATGCACCTGGGGCAGGTCAGCACGTGGCGCCGCTGTTATGGCCTCGGCCCCGTGATGTAACCCGTGTCACCCCTGCACAAACGGGTTGCTCCGTTTCTCGCGCCCGATCGTGCTCGCTGGTCCATGCCCGGGGTAGATCTTGGTCTCATCGGGAAGTGTGTACAGCTTCGTCCGAATGGAGTCTTCCAGCATGACGTGGCTGCTCCCCGGAAAGTCGGTTCTCCCGATCGAACCGGCAAAGAGCGTGTCACCGACGATCGCGATCCCTGCCGAGGCGTTGGAGAGAGTGATGCCGCCCGGCGAATGCCCCGGTGTGTGCAGCACCCGCCACTTCTCCCCGCCGAGGGTCAACTCATCGCCGTCCTTGATCAGCCCATCCGGCCCGCGTGCCTTCACGTGCTGCCCCATCATGGCGCTCAGATTCAGAATCGGGTTTGCCAGCCACTCCTTCTCCGCGGCGTGTACAAACACCTTGAGCCCGGGAAACGCCTGCAATACCGCGTTCACCCCTGCGATATGGTCCACGTGCGCATGTGTCAGGATCAACGCCTCCGGACTGAGGCCCAGGGCACGCACACGTTCAATGAGCTCCAGAGGCTCAAAGCTCGCATCGATGATCCAGCACGAACGGCCCGCACCCCAGACGATGTAGCAGTTTGTATCGAAGGGCCCCAAGGTCACACCTTCAACCCGCGCCCCAGCCGGACGGGCACCGGTTCCCGGCGCATCTTTGGAAGATTCTGGCCGCATAGGTCGAACTATACAATGGACCGCGGCCGGTGCCCGCAAAGCGGAGCGAGACATGCAGCAATCCTCGGGAATCCAGGGCGTCATTCGAAACCTTGATGCCGCGACACCAAAGCCCGTGGACATGCAGGGCGTCAAGGGTGTGAAAATGGCGGTCATGGTCGGACGAGAGCACAACGCCCCGAACTTCTCTATGAGACAGTTCATCGTCGAGCCGGGCGGCCATTCCCCTCGCCACAGCCACGACTACGAGCACGAGGTATACATCGTCTCCGGCGGCGGCACCGTGCTCCTCAATGGGGCTGAAAGGCCCGTTCGCACCGGCGATGCGGTCTTCGTACCCGCGGATCACGAACACCAGTTCAAGGCCGGCGAAGGAGGGATGAAGTTCCTCTGCTTCGTCCCGGTTTCCCGAAACTGCGGCGATCCCACCCCCGGGAGCTGACGCCACCACGCAATACGGTCCCTGCGGCCGAGTTTGGCAGAATGAACATGAGCCCGAGTCCAGCACCAACGCCCCCCCGCAAGCCCGACGTTATCAACTCCGTCGTGCTCTCCGCGTGCCTTGTCACGGCCGCCGCCCTCAGCGGAGGAATGGTCTATTACGGCTCGAAGATCGGCGACGCCGGACGCATGTTCATGGCGGTGGGAGGGCTCGGCCTCATCATCACCATCGCGGTCGCGCCCATCGGGTTCATTCTCATCGCCCGCGCCAGGAAGTCCCCCGGCGAATCGTCCGGCATGGCTGACCTCGCCCGTTCGATGGAACAGTTCGTCGAACAGGGCTCGCTCTCGGATGAAGCCCGTCGAGTTCTCTACCGCCGGCACGATCGCGACCTGCTTCGCAAAGCCATCCAGGAAGACATCGCCGCGGAAGATTGGGATGCGGCGATGGTGCTGGTCAAGGAACTCGCGGAGCGTTTCGGCTACCGATCGGACGCCGAAGAGTTCCGTGCCCGTATCGAGCAGGCCCGCTTCGACACCGTGCAGCGCAAGGTCACCGAGTCCATGGCCCACCTCGACGACCTGATCGTGTCCCGCCGCTGGGACCAGGCTTCGATCGAAGCTGCTCGCATAGGCCGCCTCTACCCCGACTCCCCGCGCGTCGAGGGCCTCCGGCATCGGGTCGAACAGGCCCGGCTGCTCTACAAAACCGACCTCGAACGCCGCTTCCTCCTCGCCGCCGAGGAAGACCGCATCGGTGAAGCCATGGACATGCTCAAGGAGCTCGACGCGTACCTCACCGAGGATGAAGCCGGTCCGTATCGCGAAGTGGCCCGCGGCGTCATCGGAAAGGCCCGCGACAATCTCGGGGTCCAGTTCAAGCTCGCGGTTCAGGACCGCCGCTGGGATCGCGCCGCGCAGCTGGGAGAACAGATCATCGATCAGTTCCCCAACTCACGAATGGCGCAGGAAGTCCGTGGATTGCTGGACAGCATCCGCGCACGGCTGCGCCAGATGCCCATCGCCCGCTAGGCGTCCGTCCCGCTCTGCGGGTCTACGTTCTTCTTCTTCGACCCCTGCTTCCACAGGAACCACATCAGCATCGCGATCCCGACAAGCAGCCAGAGGTCGGCGATGTTCGAAACATACGGCCACACCTCGCGCCCACCAGAAAGCGGCATGGTCCAGCCAAAGGGCAGCACGACTCCCGGCAGCGGGTGAATGAAATCGCGCACGCACCCATACAGCAGGCGGTCGTACAGGTTTCCCACGCCGCCCGCCACGAGCAACCCGATCCCCACGTGGGCCCACGTGTCGCGCCCCCGCGTCCACGCGCCAAACATCCACACCGCCAGCCCCATCGCCCCGAGCGTGAACGCGACAAAGAACCATCGCTTCCCGGCGCCAATCCCGAACACCGCCCCGGGATTCAGAACCAGCGTGAAGTCGAGCGCCCTCGGTACGACATGGATCGCATCCATGTTGGAAGGAATCAGTCGGCCAAGGCTCTCGCCCCGTGCCTGCGCGGCGAGCACGGCCTCGCGATCAATCTTCACCGGCTGCGGCGCGATAGTCGCAAACGCGATCGACTTGCTCGCCAGGTCCGCGCCGAGCCCGAGAAACACAACAGCCAGCAGCACCGCCCACGCCCGGCCGCTGCGAATCGCACTCTGGGGATTCATGGCATCGTCGAGCGACGCTCAATCTCTCTCGCGGCCTCGATCGAGTATCGCGCCCACGGCAGTTCCTCGAGCCGCTCGGCCCGGATCGGTTTGCCCGTCAGCTCGCACACCCCGTACGTCCCCTTCTCGATCCGCACGAGCGCATCGTCGATCTCCTTGATCAACCGACGATCCGCCGCGGCGAGGTCGAGCGACAACGACTGCCCGTACACATCCGAGCCTTGCTCGGCCATGTGCTGCGGCAGATGAGAGAGCGAGCCGGAGCTGCCCTTGAGCGCCTCGGTTTCCATCGTGGAAACATCGCCCACCAGCTCCGCACGCTTGCGCAGCAGGATCGCCTTGAACTTGGCGAGCTCCCGCTTGTCGAAGGGGCTCTTCTTGGGCTTGCCGTCACCAGTCCCCAGGCTCTTGGGCCGCGGCGCGTTGGGGCCCGACGCGATCAGCGGCTTGCGAACGGCCCCGGGCTTGATCAACGGCGAACCCAACATCGGCATCTTGATCGCCGACGGCTTGGGAGCCGGCTTGCGCATCGGTTTGGGCGTGACAATCGTGATGCCCTTGCGGACAATCTTCTTTGGGTCCGTCGGCGGCGGCGCCTTGGCCGCCGAAGCCTTCGGGCCGGTGACCTTGGGCTTCACAACCACCTTCGGGGCCGGTTTGGGTGCGGGCGCTTTCTTCGGGGCAGGCTTGGCCGCACCCTTGCCCGCAGTCTTCGCCGCGGCCTTCGGGGCCGGCTTCCTGGCGGTTTGCTTGGGCACGGAGAATCCCTCCCGGCGACACCTGTTCGGCTTCTACTCGTGCGAGCAGACCGCTGCCCGAAAAGGTGCCAACGGTAGGTCATGCGACCACCAAGGTCAAAACGCCTCCCTACTGGCTATTGGGGTTCCTGGATTGCAGCGCTCAAGCGGACGCGGATTCTTCCGCAGGCAGGGTCTCCTCCGCCGTTTCTTGGTACGACCCAAGTTTCCTGAACCGCTGGTACCGCTGCTCGACCAGCTCGTTCAACCCCACGCCCTTGAGCCCGGACAGTTGTTCCAGGATCCATGCTTTCAGAACTTCCGCCGCCGCGGCAGGATTGCGGTGTGCTCCGCCCAGAGGTTCCGGCACGGCCTGGTCAATGATTCCCAGGCTCAAGTTGTCCTTCGCCGTCAGCTTCAGCGCCTTCGCCGCTGCGGTGTTCGTCTGCTCGTTGGCCGTCTTCCACAAAATGGCCGCGCACCCTTCGGGACTGATGACCGAATACCAGGCGTACTGCATCATCCCGACTCGATCCGCTACAGCAATCCCCAGCGCCCCTCCCGAACCGCCCTCACCGATCACGACCGAAACGATCGGAGTCTTGAGCCGGCTCATCTCCCGCAGGTTCACGGCGATCGCTTCGGCCTGGCCACGCTGCTCGGCTCCGAGGCCCGGATAGGCCCCCGGCGTGTCCACCAGCGTCACAATCGGAACGCCGAACTTCTCCGCCATCTGCATCTTCGCGAGGGCCTTGCGATACCCCTCCGGGTGCGCACACCCGAAGTGGCACGCGATCTTTTCCTGCGTGTTGCGTCCCTTGTGGTGCCCCACAATCAGCACCTTGGTCGAATCCAGGCGAGCAAAGCCCGTCACGATCGCCGGGTCATCGCCGAACCGGCGATCTCCGTGCAACTCGCAGAAGTCCTTGCACATGAACTGGATGTAGTCCCGCGTCTGCGGTCGCTGCGGGTGCCGCGCGACCCGCACCGTATCCCATGGTGAGAGATGCTCGTAGAGCTTCTTGGTGATCTCCGCGAGCTTCGCCTTCAGAGCCTCGATGTGCCCCGGAAGGTCCGCGGCGGGAACCGCCTCTATCTCTTCCAGGTTTGCCACCACTCCGGGCGGAACTCCCACGATCTCCGTACCGGCACCCACGGCCTTCAACCGGGCCTCCGCGGCCTCGATCTGCTGCTCCAGGTCGCGGATCGGACGTTCAAAGTCGAGCTGATAGAAGCTGGACATGGGCACAAGCATACGGCGAGAGAGGCCCGCCCGTCATAGGCTGTCGGCATGGTTGGCAAGCGAGTCGCGATTCTCGGCGGCGGCAATATGGGCAAGGCGATTGCACGCGCCCTGTGGGACAACGAGAGCACGATCGGCATCGCTTCCGATCAAGTGGTGATCGCCGAGCCGGACGCGGCCAAGCACACCGGGCTCCGCGAACGCAACTCCTGCACCGTCGTTGGGTCGGCGCGCGAGGCGATGAAACTGGTGGCCCCCGACGGGATTCTGGTCATCGCCGTGAAACCGCAGATGTTCGCCGCTCTCGCCTCGGAACTCGGAGCAGTGGGGGACCGGCTCGTCATCTCCGTCATGGCGGGGTGCCCGTCTGAACGTGTCGGCCGCGACCTCGGCGGTCGTTGCCGCGTCGTGCGCGCCATGCCGAACCTGGCCGTCACGGAAGGACATGGCATGACGGGACTCTCGGCGGGCCCGGGGGCAACTCCCGCGGACCTCGACTTTGGCCGTCGTGTGTTCGGCAGCGTCGGCACCTGCATCGATATCCCCGAGTCCATGATGGATGCGATAACGGCCGTCGCCAGCAGCGGATCGGCGTACGTGTTCTATCTCGCCGAAGCCATGGCCAAGGCAGCGAGCGAAGTCGGTTTCGAGCCCCAGGCCGCCGCGGACATCGTGAAGCAGACAATCTGGGGCGCGGCGTGGCTGCTGCTGGAAGATCCCGCCAGCGCCGAAGACCTGCGTCAGCGAGTCACGAGCAAGGGTGGCACGACGCAGGCCGCCATCGACGTGCTCGACCACTCGGGCGTGAAAGACGCCATCGTGCGGGCGATTAAGGCGGCACGCGACCGCGGTCGGGAACTCTCGCAGTACTAGAAGTCCCGCCGCCGGAAGAACCACACCATCAGCCCTACGACCGCGACTTCAAAGGTCAACGAAGTCCCCACGATCCAGGTCACATTGCGGGACCGCATTTCCTGTTCAAGCCGCTCGCCCATCTGCTTGGGGCTGATGCGGACTTCATCGTCGTTCATCGCGAACGGCGGCTCGTTGTCGTCGCCGCGGAACTGCTCCCGTTCCTTCTGAGTGAGGAGATAGCGATCAAGGAGCGCCACCGTCTCCTTGGTCTTGGGCAATATCGTCATCACCGCGTACGAGATGGCGTGCCCGCGCACCAGCCACACGCCGTCCTTCCTGGCTGTTTCGAGCTGCTTCTGCCGCTTCTCGAGCGCCGTGTCGTTGACGTGAATCACCGCGGGATCAACCTCCCGATTCTCGGCCTTGGCCTGCTCTTGCGTCGACTTGCGCTGCGCCTGCAACGTCTCGATGTACGCCGCGATCTTGTCCTGCTTCATCTCGTTGCCGAGCTTGAAGAACAGGAACATCTGCTCCGTCGTGTGCGCCCCCCACACCACAAACCAGAACAGGATCGTCAACAGCACCGCCGCGATCGTGGACCTTGTCAGCATCCCGATGAGTGCGCACACGGCGTACAGGTAGCTGAAGAAGAGCAGGATGATCGGCACCGCCAGAAACAACGACGGGTCCCACGAACTGCCTCGAACTCCGATCACCACAAAACTTGCCGCCGAAAACGCCAACACCTGCAGCGCCACAAACGTCAAGGCCGTCACATACTTGGTGAGGATCAGCCGAAGCCGCGCGATCGGCTTGGACAGCGACAACTCAATCGCTCCGCCCGAAACAAAGTCCGGGATGATGCTCGACGTTGAAATGAGCGCCAGGATCGTCGCTCCCCAGGTCAACCAGAGCGGGATCGCCAAGGAGGCATAGATGAACCGGTAAAACGTCGGGGCCGTCATTCGACTCGAGTTGGCGACCTTCGAGTCGATGGTCCACCACAGCACCGTTACGCCTCGAGTGTTGATCCCCACCGATGCGACGGCCACGACGACGAGCACGCTCAGCCCCATCGTGATCCAGAACATCTTTTTCGCGTTGAGCTCGCGATACGCATCAACAAAGAGCGCCAGCGTTTGCCTCATCATGGCCGCGCTCCTTGCGATGTCGCCGGCGACGTCGGCGGCGCCGCCTTCCGACCCTTCATGTTCGCCGCCCCCGGCGCCAGCACCTCCCCCGAGGTCGGGTCCGTCACCGCCTGCATGAACAGGTCCTCAAGGCTCGGCCGATGCGGCCGCACCGCCTTGATCACCACGCCCCGCGCCCGCAGCGCATCGATCACCGGCTGGATCTGCTGTGCGTCCGTGGTCGCCACCCTGATCGCCATGCCATGGATCTCAATATCCTGGCCCGACCTCAACATGCCTCTCCAGCCGACCCTCTTGGCCACTGTTCCCTCTGGCATCGCAGACCCCATGAGCAGGGGCTGCGGAGCGCCTTCCCCCAGCCACGTGGCAGGGAGGGCCCTCACAATCGACTCTTCCATGCCGCGATCGAAGTTCCCGCTGACGGCCACTTCGATGTCATACCTCTGCTGATCCTTGGTGAGTTCATCAATCGTCCCCTGCGATCTCACCGTCCCCTGCACCAGGATCGCCACCCGATCGCAGACCATCTCGAGCTCACTCAGCAGGTGGCTGTTGATGAACACGGTCTTCCCGTCTTCCTTGATGCGCGTCAGGATGTTCCGGATGTCCCTCCGCCCCACCGGATCCACGCCATCCGTCGGCTCATCCAGCAATACCAGCTCGGGATCATTGATCAACGCCTGCGCCACCCCGATGCGCTGCCTCATCCCCTTCGAGTAACTCTTCACCCGCTTCCGCCCCCACGCGGTCATCCCCACCAGGTCCAGGAGCGCCCCCGTCCTCTTCTTCCTGTCCGACCGCGGCACATTGGTCATCGCCCCGTAGAAATCAATGACCTGCTCCCCGGTCAGGTATTCCGCGAACCGGTGATGCTCCGGCAGGTACCCGACCCGCCCCAGCGTCGGCTTGTGGCCCACGGGACGTCCCAGCATCGTGCCGCGGCACTTGGTCGGCCGAATCACTGTCATCAGGATCTTGACGAGCGTGCTCTTCCCCGCCCCGTTGGGCCCGAGCAACCCGAAGATCTCGCCACGCCCCACCTGCATCGCGATCCCGCGCAGCGCCTGCACCTTTCCCCGGTACGTCTTCGCGACGTCGCTGAGGTCGATGGCCATCTCGCTCGACGCCCCCATCCCGCGTGTCGTCATCGTGCTCACATCAGCTCCGTTTCTCGGTCGTCCTGCTTCTTCCTCGCCACGATATGAAACACATGCCAATGCTTGGGATTCCGCACGTCCGGACTTTCATCCTTCTCCTCCACCTTCATCATCTCGAAATCGAAGCTTTGAAACATCCGCTCCACCTCTTCCCGCGAATGGTGGCTCCGATCCGGTAGTTTTGCCCACGAATCCCGATCTCCAAAGAGCTGCCCCGCAAACCGCCCCCCGGTCTTGATCGCCGCCACCACCTTGCCCCACAACCCCGAAAAGTCCCGCGGCTCGCAGAACGGCAACGCAAAGCTCGCGTTCAACAAGTCACACGCCGGTATCCGGACATCGCCGAACAGCGCCTCCTCAGTCGTCAGCCTCGGCCGATCCGCCTCGGGCACCCGCGGCCACAAGTGCCCAAAAGCTTGCGGGTCCCCGTCTATGGCCACCACTCTCCACCCGCGCTTGAGCAACTCCAGCGTGTCGCGGCCTTCTCCCGCACCCAGGTCCACCGCCAGCCCAGGCTTCTTTCGATCTCCTTCAAAGGCCTCCAGTGCCGCGATCAGGGTCTCCCGTGCCGGCTTGCCCAGCACGGCACTGAAGTATCCGGGCCAGTCCCGGACCTCCGCGAAGTCCTGCGCACGACGTGGGGGCATGGGTGGCTGCTCTGACATACGCTGCCACAATGTACGAAACTCTCCGAGACTTCGTTTCTGCCCTCGACAAAGCCGGTGAGCTCTGCCGCGTATCCGCCCCAGTATCGCCCATCCTCGAAATCGCCGCCATCGCGGACCGGGTCTCAAAGTCCCTGGCACCAAGTCTTCCCTCCGGCCCCATCCGCCGCACCGACCCAAGTCACCACAACTTCGGCGGCAAGGCCCTTCTCTTTGAAAACGTTGCGGGCTCCGACATCCCCGTCCTGATCAACGGCTGGGGCTCATACCGCCGAGTGGAAATGGCCTTGGGCTGCAACGATGCCGGGCCGGGGGTTCAGGCCGGTCACACCCCGGGAGGCCTCGAATCGCTCGCCGACCGCCTCGCCAAGCTCATCAAGCCCGAGCCCCCACCCACGCTCATCGCCAAGCTCCAGAAGCTCCCCGAACTCCTCGAACTCGCCAATATGCCGCCCAAGCGAGTCCGCCACGGCATCTGCCAGCAAGTCGTCCTCACCGGCGACCAGGTCGATCTCACCCGCCTCCCCATCATCAAGTGCTGGCCCCTTGATGGCGACCTCGCATCCGTCGGCTACCCCCCCGACATCAACCGAGGCATTCCCGGCGTTCGCGACGATGCCGACTGGCTCGCCAAGTACCAAGGCCGCTACATCACCCTCGGCACCATCCACACCATCCACGCCGACGACCTCGGCAACCCAGCCCCGCCCTCCCACAACATCGGGATGTACCGAGTCCAACTCTTCGGTCCGCGGCACATGGCCATGCACTGGCACATGCACCACGACGGCGCCCGCCACTGGCGAAGCTGGAAGGCAAAAGGAGAACGCATGCCCGTCGCCATCGCGCTCGGTGGCGAGAGCGTGCTCCCGTACGCCGCGACCGCACCCATGCCTCCAGGAATCAGCGAACTCCTCCTCGCTGGATTCCTGAACCGCGGCGGCATCCCCATGGTCCCCTGCAAGACCGTCCCCCTCCAAGTCCCCGCCCACAGCGAGATCGTGATCGAGGGCTACGTGAGCAACGAGTCCGGCCACCCCGGCTTCGATCCCAGACTCAGCACTCAGTCCTCGGCACTCAGCACGACTCTCGGCCCCGGCGCAGTCTTCGAAGGCCCCTTCGGCGACCACACAGGCTTCTACTCCCTGCCCGACCGCTACCCCCTCCTCGAAGTCACCGCGATCACGCATCGCCGGGACCCCATCTACCCGACCACGATCGTCGGATTCCCGCCGCAAGAGGACTACTACCTCGGCAAAGCCACTGAGCGTCTCTTCCTCCCCCTCCTCAAGACCATCATCCCCGACATCATCGACTACGACCTTCCCCTCTTTGGCGCCTTTCACAACTGCGCCTTCATCAAGATCAGGAAGGAATACCCCCTCCAAGCCCGCCGCATCATGCACGCCGTCTGGGGCGCGGGGCAGATGTCATGGACGAAAACGGTCGTCGTCGTCGATCACGATGTCGATGTACACGACGCCCCCGCGGTCCTCACAGCAGTGGGGGAGCACTGTCTTCCCGCTCGCGACTCTGAACTCGTCCGCGGCCCCCTGGACATCCTCGACCACGCCGCCCCCTTCCTTGGCGCCGGTGGCAAACTCGGCCTCGATGCGACTCGCAAGTCCCTGGACTCCGAGACCCACCGCGCCCTGGATCCACTCGCCGCGCAGCTCTGCGCCGCCGGCCCGATCAACGCCGTCATCGGTCCTACCGCCCGCGCCGCCGAGACCAGAATCCGGCAGATTCCAGGCGTCCTCGATGCCAAAATCCCCGGCGAGCTCGGCGGGTGGTGGCTTCTTGTTCGCATCTCAAAGGCCTCCCCCGGCGATGGCGGACGCATGATCAAGGCCCTCGGCGGTCTGACTGACGAAGCCGCCCTTCCCCGCTTCACCGTGATCCTCGGTCCCGAGGCCCACCTCGCCAACCTCGACGATGCGTTCTTCCACTGGCTCGCCAACTCCGCCCCCGATCGCGATCGCCACATGAGCCTCTGCGGCCGGCGTGTCGCCTTCGACGCAACCCCGAAGATGCCCGGCGATGACCACAACGGCCAGCCTGTCCGCGACTGGCCACCCATCATCCGCATGACCGACGATGTGCAGGATCGCATCGCCGCGCGATGGGCCGAACTCGGCCTCGTGTGAGCGCTTCTTCATCCCGATCCGCAAGCCAGAATGTTCGCGCACCCGCTTGCCCCGGCCCTGCACGCGGCCAAGATACTCATGTCGTCGCCGCGTAGGCCCGAAACAGTCTCTGTATGAACGTCACGATCCTCACCTACCTGGAGCGCGAAGGCGCCAAGACGTTCGACCCCGTCGTCGAACAAGTGAGCGCCGCGCTGACAGTGAAGGGCCACACCCCGACGATCCTGGCCGTCCACGCCGACATCAACAAACTCGTCGCGGGGCTCACGCAGCCACGCCCGGACATGGTCTTCAACCTGATGGAGATGTTCAGCCACGATCCCTTCGGCGATGTCGATGTGGCCGGCCTGCTCGACCTCCTCGACCTGCCCCATACCGGCGGCGGCGCCGGCGAGATTTTCCTCCGCCAGGACAAGGGCCTCGCCAAGAAACTCCTCGCCTTCGACGGCATTCTCTACCCGCGCTTCGCGGTCTTCCCGAAAAACGCAGGCTTTGAAACAGGCGGCAATCTCCGTATGCCCCTCTTCATCAAGCCCCTCCGCCTCGACGCCTCCATGGGAATCGACTCGAAGTCGTTCGTGACCGACGCCGGGTCGATGATGAAGAAAGTCGTCGAAATCCACGAAAAACTCAACGACTCCGCCCTGGTGGAAGAGTTCATCGAGGGCCGCGAGTTCTACGTCGGCGTCCTCGGCAACAGCGAGCCCCAGGCTTTCCCACCCATCGAGTTCGACTTCTCCGGACTTCCCGAAGGCGCCCCCCACGTCGCCGATTCCCGCGCCAAGTGGGACAAGAACAGCGTCGAGTACAAGGGCACCAAGTCGATCCTCGCCGACATCCCCGACGAGCTCCGCGCCAAACTTCAGCGAGTCGCCCTGGACGCCTACCGCGCGCTCCGCGTCCGCGACTACGGCCGCGTCGACCTCCGACTCACCCAGACCGGCGATATCTACGTCATCGAAGTCAACGCCAGTTGCTACCTCGAAAAAGCCAGCGAGTTTGCCGTCGCCTCCGCCGCGGCGGGCGTTGCCTATCCCGACCTCATCCAGAAGCTCCTCGATCTCGCCATGGAGCGCTACAAGGAAGCCCAGCAGGCCCCCAAGCGCCGCCGCCCCCGCGCGGCAACCTGATACGCTCGGCGCATGCCGTCACTGGTTTCCCACCTCGAATCAGCAATCGACGGGACCCGGTTCCCCGCGCGGGCGATCCACACCGTCCATGCGGGCCGCCCCCTCTGGGTCCGCTACAACCTCGACCGGGTCCGCGCCACGGTTACTCCCAAGGACCTCACCGGCCGCACCAACTCGCTCTGGCGCTACCGCGAGCTCCTTCCCGTCGAACATGATCGAAACATCGTCACGCTCGGCGAGGGCATGACGCCGCTTCTCGATTGCCCTCGATTGGCCCGCCACCTGGGTGTCGCCCGTCTCCTCATCAAGGATGAATCTCAACTTCCAACCGGCTCCTTCAAGTCCCGCGGCATGGCCGTCGCTGTTTCCATGGCCAAGGAGCTCGGCATTACTCGCGTTGCCATTCCGACCGCTGGAAACGCCGGCGGCGCCCTCGCCGCCTACGCCGCGCGGGCTGGCATGAAGTGCTTCGTCTTCATGCCCGAAGACACCCCCGCCGTCAACCGCGCCGAAGCCGCTCTGTACGGGGCGAAGACCTTCCTGGTCAACGGCCTGATCAACGACTGCGGCACGATCGTTCGTGAAGGCGTCTCTCGCATGGGCTGGTTTGACTTCTCCACGCTCAAGGAGCCCTACCGCCTCGAAGGCAAGAAGACGATGGGCCTCGAGCTTGCCGAGCAGCTCGACTGGTCGCTCCCTGACTCGATCTACTACCCCACGGGCGGCGGCACCGGCCTCATCGGAATCTGGAAAGCCATCGACGAGCTTGACACTCTCGGTTGGCTCAAAACCTCAGGCCGCCCGCGACTCATCAGTTGCCAGTTCGACGGCTGCGCCCCGATCGCGACCGCTTTCGACAAGGGTGAGCGTTTCTGCGAAGCCCCCGCCAACCCGCGGACCGCCGCTTCCGGCCTTCGCGTCCCAAAGCCCGTCGGAGACTTCATGATTCTCGATGCCGTGAGAGCTTCTCGCGGCGCGGCGTACGCCCTGGACGAGAATCAACTCCAATCGTGGATGCGGCTCGCCACCGAACTCGAGGGCATCGCCCTCTGCCCCGAATCCGCCGCGTGCATCGGCGCCCTCAAAAGGGAACGAGCCCTGGGCCTCGCCGCATCGAATCACACCGCCGTCATCTTGAACACCGGTGCCTCTCAGAAGTATCTGGAAGTCATCGACCGTCCGCTCCCGCGCATCGACTGGCGAAACATCGACTGGTCGTTGGTCGCATAGCGACCCGCCCCGCGGCTCAGGCCAGGTAGGTCCCTCGGTGCACGTAGTTCATCGCGAGCGCCGTCACCAGTGTCGTCACCGATACCCGCGCCCTCTGCTCCTGGCTCGCCGGATAGACCTGATCAAGCTGGTCCGCCAACTGCGCCAAGTGCCGCACCAGCACCCGCGTCTTTTCCGGAAAGTGGCCCGTCCACCGGAACACGTCATCCAGCAGTTCCGGCTCCATCTTCTTCAGCAACTCCGAAGCCCGTATCCGCGGCGCACCGCTTTCACTTCCTTCAACATCCTCAAAGATCGCCCGCAGCGCCCCGGCCAGCCCGCTCGGCATCGGCTCCTGGCCGCTCGCCTGGTTCTGGTAGAACTGGTCCAGCGAATACGGCACCTGCCCGACCTCTTCATCGAGTTCCTCAGTGACCGCCGGCGCCGGCTCCGCATTCAGGCCCAGCATGGTCCGATCGCAATACTCCAGCTTCGCGAGCGCCGTGGGCCACGCCGTGTATTCCTCCCGCCAGGACTTGGCCGCCCCGTTGTCCCCTTTCGCCAGCGGCGTCATCCACACCGCGAATGTCTCCGCCCAGTCCTCGTCCGGGTGCTTCTGTGCGTACCACCCCGGCAGATGCCGCACGAACCGCTTTGAAAAGGGGGACGGCCGGTACTCCTCAAGATACGGCTGCGAGATCGCGCCGAAGAGCTTCACCCACTCCTCGCGGTCGTACAGCTTGTACGCGTAGTTCACGACGTGTCCCATTTCGTGCCGCAAGTACCGCAAGATGTCCGCCCGGTTGAACCCCTCCACGTGCCCCACGCGCTCGGCGTGCAGTTCCGTCAAGTCCGGCCGGGCCAGGTAGAACGGCATCCCGATCGAAATGGTCCCAAACGGCACGCCCCATTCCGTCGACAGGTAGCACCGCGGCTTCACCGGAACCTTCGCGCGTTCCAGCTCCGCCACAAACTCCTGGATAATCGGCTCGAGGCGCGTCCCTTCGATCCGCAACCCAAGGTCGCGGATCGGTGTCTTCAGATACTCCGCAAATGAAGGTCGTGGATTCGCCAAGTCGTACCCCGGCGACACTGTACGCCCCGCCCCCGGCGGTGAGGCTCCCGGAGGCTCGCGCCAGTCGGATTCCGCGTCCGTCTGCGTGTTATTGCTAGTTTTCGGAGGCGTTGGCCCGCGACGGGCTCCCGGCCATCCACCGATCGATCGCCGCCACGATCCGTTCCTGGCACTGCAGCGCCTCGGGCCCTTCTCCCCTCGCCTCGTTCAGGCCATTGATCATGATGCTGAACGCGATCACCCGTCCCGACTTCGTGTCCGTCAGGTACCCCGAGAGGCATCGCACTTCATCGATCGTCCCTGTCTTGGCGTTCAGTTCGCAGGTCAGCCGCTCGTTCTGGAAACGCCGCTTCAGGCTGGCCTTGTTGTCCGCCGCCGCCAGCGAATCCTTGAACGCCGCGCCGATCTTCCGGTCCTTCTGCATCTCATCCAGCCAGTGCGTAAATGTCGCCGGCGATACCCGATTCTCCTTGGACAGGCCCGACCCATCCACGATCACCGTCGCCGCCGCGTACCGGGGGCCCAGCTTCGACGCCTGCCCGATGGACATCCGCACCACGCTCGACCCGTTGGTCCACGACCCCTTCTCCCCGGTCACTTCACGCCCGATGCGCTTGATCATCGCTTCCGCGTACAGGTTGTGCGAGTCCGTGTTGCACCGGCTCATCACATCCGACATGTGGGTACTCACCACGCCGACCACGCGCCCAGAAAACTTGTCGCTGTCCTCCGCCATCCGCACCAGCCGCAGCGCCGCATCTCGTGACGGCGCCCCGGCTCCCACCGCGACCCCCTGCTTCACCAGCTCCGCCGCGAAAAGCTGTCCCGCAAGCCGCGGCACATCGGTCAGCGTGATATCCATCGGCTGCTTCGACGCCGTCCGGACCTCGCCAAAGAGCGTGAAGTGGTTGGCGTCCGCTCCGGCGCCGGACCGCGACATCCAGACAGAGTTCTTCCCGGAGTCCACGGTCCGCGCCTTGTTTTCAATCTCGATCCACGGCGCCATCGGTTCCAGGAGAACCACGGGCGGCCGGCCCAGACCTTCGGGCGATGGCGATGGATACACCGACAGCACATTGGCGTGGAAGTTCACCCCGCACACGGGGGCGCAGTACCACTTGTCCAGCTGTTCCTTTGGCCAGGTCGGGTGCACCCATTGCCGGTCGAACACGCGGTCGTCGACGACGACTTCCGTCAGCCGCGTGAGCCCGGCCGACTTCACCGCCCCCGCGAGCTGCTTGATCATCGACTCGACCGAAACCTGCTGATCCATCCGCTCCAGAACGGACGGGTCCGCGAGCGCCGGGTCCCCACTCCCCACGATCACCAGCCGCTCCGATCCCGCCGGCCCGTCGATCACGAGTTCGGTCTTGAACGCAAAGTCCGTCCCCAGCACCAGCAGCGCCGTGCCCGACGTCAGCAGTTTCATGTTTGACGCGGGCTTCATCGGCGCATCCGCGTCGATGTCCGCGACATCCATCCCGGTCGAAAGGTCCCTCACGCTCACCGCGACCTTGGCCGAACCGAGCTTCGACGCCGTGATCGCGCTCTGGATCCGCTGATTGAGCTCTTTCTGTCCCAGCGCCGGCGTAGCGAACCCGCACGCCAACATCACACCCGTCAGCAGGACTCTGGCCGTTCGCACAGGCATCACCCTTGCTCCCTCTCCGAATCCCGCCCCGGTTCACCCCGCGTCAACACCCGCTCAATGGTGGGGATCGGCAAGCCGCCGCCCCCCCCTGCAATTCCCGCACGATCGGCGCAGCCACAGAGCCGCCCCAACCAGTCAAGGTTACCCATTTCACCTATGCCTATGCGCTCAGGACCGTCTCGTGCTTGCGCCTGGCCAGGGAGATCAACTCCTCAACCTGGCTGCGGCCGGTGAGTTCCCACTGCATCCAGTGCACGCCGGCCACCTTCGGCGACAGCACGATCACATCGCGAATGAACTTGGGCAAACGCCGCATTGGCAGAGACGCGACCGCCTCCCCGTTCATGGGCAGGGCCAGCAACGGTTTCCCGGGCTGGGGCACCAGATACGCCCAAGGTTTCTCGTTGGACCCTTCAACCCGAAAGGCGAGCGTCCATCGCCACGGAATCCCCAGCCACGTGATCGACTCCACCACTTCTCCGAGCCCCAGAATGGACTCCCGGGTCTGTTCGATCAGTTGGAGTTGTTGCTTGCCAAAAACCGAGAGCAGGTCCTCCAGGTTTGGCGCCTGGAACCGATCTTCCCATGCTATCCGAGGCTTGATCGCTCGACGCATGCTGACGATCCCCTATCGCTAACGGCTGTGAGCCAACGCTTTAGCGACAAGACCCGGCCGATTCTCTGGTCGGATCCACTCTCTCTTGGACTCTGATCCATCCTGAATCGGTATCGAGAACCCAGAAACCGACACGCCGCACAGACCCCGTATTATTCGCTAGTACCCTTGGGGATTTCCACCCACCCCAAATTCTCCGTCAGCGACCCTCATTGGCTCGCTTTGGCCAACCCAAACACAGAGGTCGTGTGCCCGATCCCAGCCATGATCCGTCGCCAGGCGGTACCGACCTGAATTCTCCTTCGCTCCCTCCCCGCGGCGCCCTTGATACCCTCCCATCGGAGCCCCAATGACGACCCCGATTGACGTTGACACCAGCACGCTCTCCATTCTCGTGGTGGACGACAACGAGCAGAACCTCGAACTCATGGAGGCCTACCTCGAAGAGCTCGGCTGCCGGATCCGCACGGCCCGGGACGGCCTCGAAACCCTTCAGGCCGTCGAAGCCGAACAGCCCGACATGATCCTGCTCGACGTCATGATGCCCCGAATGAGCGGCTTCCAGGCATGTTCCAAGATCAAGTCCTCCCCCAGGACCCGCGACATCCCGGTCCTGATGATCACCGCCCTCAACGAAGTCGGCGACGTCGAAAAGGCCGTCGAGTCCGGCGCGGACGACTTCCTCACCAAGCCCGTCAACAAGCTCGAACTCCTCACCCGCGTCCGCAGCCTCCTTCGAGTTCGAGCACTCAAGAAGCAACTCGACAAGACCATGGACCAGATGCGACGGCACGAGACCTGATCGTCGCTTGTCCCGCCCCGACCAACTCATGGCGGACTATTCGGCGGATGCGCCCCGCGGCTCGCTGGAAGTCATCGCTCTCTCGATCCGGCGGTCCGGGATGAGCCACACCAGCGCCACCAGCGCATACAGCCCTTGCGAAACACCGGCCTGAACAAACGCGAGCCCGATCGCCGCCAGGTACAACACCAGCGAGATCTTCCCCTTCACGTCCGACCCCACCGCCCGTCCGATCACCGATTCGTTCCCATGCACCCGCACGATGCACTTCTGAAGGATCACGTACGCAATCGCGCTGGCCAGCAGGAGCGCACCGTACAACGCGGTCGGCACCCTCGCAAACTGGTTCTCGCCCATCCACCCTGTCACGAACGGAATGAGCGACAGCCAGAACAGCAGGTGCAGATTCGCCCACAGGATCCCGCCCGTCACACGCCGCGTCGCGTGCAGCATGTGATGGTGGTTGTTCCAGTAGATCCCGATATACACAAAGCTGAGCGCATAGCTCAGGAACACCGGCAGCACGGGTTTCAGGTCCGCCAGCGTGGGCCCTTCCCCGTGTGCCCCGTGCGGCACTTTCATCTCCAGCACCATGATCGTGATGATGATCGCGATCACCCCGTCGCTGAACGCCTCCATCCGATTCTTGGTAAAGCCCGTTCGCTCGCTCATGCTCCACCCATCGCACGTGCGATCTTCGCCGCCAGCGCCGCATTCCCCCGCACCAGCGCCAGATTCGCCCGCAGCGTCGCCCCGCCCGACACCTCATGCAGCGCCCCCAGCAGCCGCGGCGTCACATCCCTGCCCGCGGCCCCTCCCGCCTTTGTCTCCGCTTCGTTCAGCCAGCGCTCCCAGTTCGTTCTGCCAATCTCATGCTGCTCTGCAATCGGATTCACCACCAGGACCCCGCGCCCGCTCCGCTTCAGTTCCGCCGCGAGGTACCGTGCCAGCTCCCCCTCATCTTCAAACACGGCATCCACGCCGCACCCGCCATCGCGCAGGTAGAACGCCGCAAACCGATCGGTCCTGAATCCGACGACCGGCACGCCCAGTGTTTCCAGCGCTTCTCGCGTCGCCACCACATCCAGAAGCGACTTCACCCCGCTCGCCACCACCGCCACCGGAAACCGGGTCAACGCCGTCAGGTCCGCCGACACATCCCACGACTGTCCGTACCCCTTGTGCACCCCGCCGATCCCGCCAGTGGCAAATACCCCAACCCCCGCGGCGGCGCAGAGTTCCATGGTCGTGCTCACGGTCGTCGCCGCATGTTGCCCCCGATGCATCAGCACACCCAGGTTCGCCGTGTTGGCCTTGGCAACCCCCGGCCCCTCATCACCCGCCGCCAGCAGCAGTTCATTTACTTCATTGAAGTCCATCCCCACGATTCCCCGCCCGTGCAGAACACCCACAAACGCCGGTAACGCACCCTCCCCGCGCACAATTTCCGCGAGCTCCCGCGCGAGCCGCTCTCCATGCCCCTGCGGCACGCCATGCACAAGCAAGGTGGTCTCCAGCCCCACCGCACTTCCAGAACCCGCTCGATTGATGATGTCCATGGATGACCGTAGCCCAGCTCGGTCAACCGAAGTCGGTTCGTCAGGTGCCGATGCGGACACCGATGATCTCTTAGACTCCGCCCATGCGCACCTCCTGCCTCGCCCTCATCCTGCTCTCGTCCTCCCTTTCCGCACAACCCACCTTTCCGGCCGCCTGTTATCCCGCCGCGGAAACCTCCGCCTACATCGCCGCCGAAGCCCGCCTCCAATCGATCCCCACGCGCGAGAGCCTCCTCGCCTGGCATCAGCTTCTCGCCAGCGAGCCCCACATCGCCGGCACCCCCGGCGATCTTCGCAACATTGACAAGATGGCCAAGGCCTTCGCCGACATGGGCCTCGAAGTCCAGAAGCACGAGTTCTGGGCCCTCCTGGCCCGCCCTGTCTCCGCCGCCGTCGAGATCACATCGCCTGACCACGTCTCCATCGCGGTCAAAGAGGACATGCTCCCCGAAGACACCTTCAGCAGCCTCCCCGACCAGATGATCGGCTGGAACGCCTACTCCGGCTCCGGCGATGTCACCGCCGGCGTGGTCTACGCCAACTACGGTGCCAAGGCTGACTTTGCCAAGCTCGCCGAACTCAAGATCGACTGCGCCGGCAAGATCGTCCTCTGCCGTTACGGCGGAAACTTCCGCGGCTACAAGGCCAAGTTTGCCCAGGCTGCCGGAGCCGCCGGCGTCATCATCTATACCGACCCCGCCGACTCCGGCTACGTCAAAGGCATCACCTATCCCGAAGGCGGCTACTCAAACTCCACCTGCATCGAGCGCGGCTCCATCGTCACGCTCGGCTACAACGGCGACCCTCTCACTCCCGGCGTCGAAGCCACCGAAAACGCCAAGCGACTGGATATCAGCGAAGTCGACCTCCCCAAGATTCCCGTCCAGCCCGTCGGCTGGGCCGCCGCACACGAAATCCTCAAACGCATGAAGGGCAGCGCCGTGCCTGCGGGCTGGCAGGGCGGCCTCCCCCTCGCTTACCGCACGACCGGCGGAGATGAGCTCAAGGTGCGCCTCAAGGTTCAGCAGGACCGCAAGATCATCCCGACGTTCAACGTCATCGCCACGCTCAAGGGAGACAAGTTCCCCGATCAGTGGATGATCATCGGATGTCACCACGATGCCTGGAACTGCGGCGCGGCCGACCCTCTCGCCGGCACCATCGCCCTCTTCGAATCCGCCAATGCCTTTGCCGAGCTCGCCAAGTCCGGCCAGCGCCCCTCCCGATCCATCCTCTTCTGCGCCTGGGGCGCAGAAGAGTTCGGCATCATCGGCTCCAGCGAATGGGTCGAGGCCAACCGCGACGCTCTCATTCAGAAGGCCGTCGCCTACATCAACCTCGACATGGCCAGCATGGGCCCCGAGTTCGGCGCCAGCACCACACCTTCCCTCCGTCGCCTCATCACCGAATGCGCCAAGACAGTTCCGCAGCCCCGCGACAACTCCAATACCGTCTTCGATGCCTGGCTCGCCAAGGGTGAAGACTCGGTCTTCCCTGGCCAGCCTAAGTTCGGCGACATGGGCGGCGGCTCAGATCACGTCGGCTTCCTCTGCCACGCCGTCATGCCGTGCACCAGCCTCGGCGGCGGCGGCTCCAAGGGAAACTCGTATCACTCCACGTATGACACACTTCCCTGGTACTGGAAAGTCGTGGGGGAGGACTACGAGCCCGCGATCATGACGACCCGGATGACCAACGCCGTCGCCTCTCGAATCGCCAACGCCCCGGTCATTCCTCTTCAGCTTTCCCGCTACGGCCCCGAAACTCGCCGCCAGCTCATCGACCTCACCAAGCGCGGCGTTGACGCCGGACTATTCAACAAGGCCGACGGCGAGCTAGCGCCAGTCCTGGTCCCGATCGCCGAGTCCGCCGCCGCCCTCGCCGAGAAGGCCTCGCGAGCCGAAGACCGCCTCAGCGCCGCCCTCTCAACGGGAGCGCTCAAGCCTTCCGCTCTCGACCACGTCAACGCCGCCATCATCCGCGCCGAACGAGCATGGCGCACCGAGGATGGCATCCCCGGTCGCCTCTGGTTCAAGAGTCTCCTCGCGGCCAGCGATGAAGACTCCGGCTACGCCTCATGGCCGCTTCCCGGCCTCCGATGGTGCATCGAGCACAAGGATGCAGAGAAGCTCGCGTCTGAAGTCGAGCTCTACAAAGCGGCCCTGGCGAAGCTCAGCGAAGCCATCGACGAAATCGAATCGGCCCAGGTGCCCTGAACGTCTTTCGGCTCCTCCGCGCCTTCCAAAAACAACAAGCCCCCGCTTTCGCGAGGGCTCGTGAATCTCTCACTCTCATTGACCTGGAAGTGCTTAGACCATCGCCTTCAGGGCCTTGAGCGCCCGGATCTTGAGCTGCGTGGAAGCAGGCTTGGCCTTGAACATCTTCTCCTGCTTGGTGAAGGGATCGATTCCCTTGCGGGCAGGCTGCGAGGGCTTGAACCGTGCCGTGACCTTCATCAGGCCGGGCACCTGGAAGACCTTCGGCTTATCCTGCGAAGGCTTCGCCAGGTCGACCGACATGACCTTCCCGAGCGCTTCGAACACCGCCGCGACCTGCTTGCGGTGGATGCCCGTCTGCTCGCCCAGGACCTTGTAGACCTCACCCTTGCTGCGCGGCTTGCCAGCCGGGGACAGCTTCGGGGCCTTGAACGCGGGGGCGGGCTTCGTGCTCTTCGACTTCGACTTGACCATTGGGTCCCTCCAAAAGGTGCTGTTTTCCCGCGGAAAATGCGGGAAACGGGCCATGTTGTAACGCCCCCGAACTCACTTAGCAAGTCCCGGGGGCCTCATTTCTTCGGTTTTTTCGCCGGTTTTTCAGGAATTCCATTCCGCACGCCCCAGCTCGAGCACCATCATCGAGTGATCCGAAAGGTCTCGCTCTCGCTCGCTATGCGAGTACCAGCAAGCCTTTACGTGCACCGCCAGGCTCGCCGACACCAGCGCGTGGTCGATCCGAAACCCCTTTCCTTCGTGGCTGAACCAGGAAAACTCTCTTTCGCCGGAATTCAGCTTCCGCCACGCATCCACGTATCCCATCGTGGCGAGTTCGCCCAGCAGCCGGGTGCACGTGAACGTGGCCCCCTCTTCATCCAGGTAGTGCCGCCCCGCGTTCAGGTCCCCGATCAGCACGCACCGCTGGTCCCGCCGCTCCTTCGCCGCCCTCACCGCCGCCTGAAACACCGCCTCTCTTCCCGACCCCGGCCCATCCGGCGGCACGTGAACCCCGATCACCGTCACATCAAGTCCCGGAATCCTCGCCTCCACCAGCCGCTTCTTCTTCGCTTTCCGATGTGCCGCGAGCCCCGCTCCCGCTTCGCCTGAGGTCCTTCCCCCGACGGGCGAACCCATGAACCCTTCCTGCTCGGACTCCACTTCCACCGGGGTCCGCGACGCCACCAGCACCCCGTTGCTGTTCTTTCCCGGGTCTGTGCTGTGCTGATACCGCAACCCATGATCGGCCAGCACGCCGCAGATCTGCCCCCCCGTGTGCTTCCGCCACTCCGTCAGCACCACCACATCGGCCCCATGCTCCAGCAGCGACAGCGTGATCTCCGGCATCCGCCGAGAGCCCCCTCCGTGCCGTAAGTTCCACGTCAGAATCTTCATCCCTGATCCCGCTTTCGAAACTCCCTGAGCCTGTGGCGGCTTCTGCGTTCAAGAACTCCCGCTACCGTATCACCCAATGCCCCGCCCCATCATCGCCATCGCCCGCAAGCTCCCAGGCCGCATCGAGCTTCCCTCCGTGAGCGGCCAGACGATCGACGCCGAAATCCGCATCGCCGGCCAGGATGCCCTCCCTAAGGAAAAACTCCTCGACCACGTTCGCGGCGCCTCCATCATCATCACGTGGGTCTCTGAAAAGGTCGACGCCTCCATCCTCGACGCCGCCGGCCCCAATCTCCGCGCCGTCTGCAACTTCGCCGTCGGCACCGACAACATCGATCTCGCCGCCTGCCGTGAACGCAACATCCAGGTCACCAACACCCCCGACGCCGTCACCGAAGGCACCGCCGATATGGCGTGGACTCTCCTCCTCGCCGTCGCACGCCGCCTCATTCCCGCCGACCGCTTCACGCGCTCGCCCGAGTATCCCCGCCGCGGCCCGCTGGGCCCGACCGAGTTCGTCGGCCTCGATCTCACCGGCCGCACGCTCCTCATCGTCGGCGCCGGCCGAATCGGCCGCGCTGTCGCGATGCGCTCCATCGGCTGGGGCATGAGCGTTTTCTACGTCGCCCGCTCCCGCCACTGGGACTTTGAACTCGCCCCCCTCGCCGCCCGCCGCGTCACGCTCGAAGAAGGACTCAAAGAAGCCGACGCCGTCAGCATTCACACACCGCTCACGCCCGAAACCCGCCACCTCATCGGCGAGAAACAACTCGCCCTCATGAAGCCCACCGCCATCCTCATCAACACATCCCGCGGCCCCATCGTCGACGAATCCGCCCTCGCCCGCGCCCTCAAAGACAACCGCCTCTACGGCGCCGGCCTCGACGTATTTGAGCACGAGCCCAAGGTCCACGAAGGCCTCCTCACCCTCGACAACGCCGTCCTCACCCCCCACATCGGCTCCGCCGCGGCACGCTACCGCGAAGCCATGACCGAGATGGTCCTCGCCAACGCTGCGGCGATTCTGGCGGGCGTGAAGCCACCAAATCCTGTCCTTTGATGCTTCCCCCGAATCGTGCCGTCGAAGTGGAGTTATTCGACTTCAAGTCTCGTGGTCGCGCGACTGTTTGCGACGTTGAGCACGTCACGAGCATGCCGATCCCACACACCGAACGCGACTACTTCTTCCTCTCCCTCCACTCCGTCACCACGCTCCCGCCCTCCACCCTCCACGCCAGCCCCTTCAACTCATCCTCAACGCCACCCGCATCCAGCCCCCATCCCTTCCCCGCCGCCGTCACCACTGGCGCCATCGTCGAGAAAAGCGCCCGCAAGTCCGCCGCGAGCCGATCCTGCCCCTCCGCCGCCTTCAACGAAATGGTCACTTCAGGCCCGGGTCGTACTGATACCCACTCCCCGATCCGCGGCACAATGCGCTCCAGCATCGGCGCCACTCGCCGCTCCCATCGCCCGCGGACCGCGTCAAACTCCGCAGGCCCCAGGGCTTCATACGTGTCGAGCCCCATTGCAATCCACGACGGCAGCCCTGCTCGCATCATCACCACCCACCCATCACTCTTCGCTTTCCCTTCCGCCTTCCCTTCCGGCTTCTTGCTCTCGCTCACCGACACCGTGTGAACAAGCCCCGGCTTCTCCGCCCGCGAAGTCCACGACAGATCGATGGCCAGCAGCCGCTCGCCCGGCGCAGGCTCATCGATGTTGCTCGTCTCCGCCCCCTCATCCTTCTTCGCCTTCCCACCCATCAGCACCGCGTGTACCATGAACGTCCGGTCGTTCGCGATCCGCCACGCGTGCACCAGCTTGTCCAGCCGCCCGCCCGCAAACTCATCCGGCACACCACGCCGCAGCGCACTCAGATCGACAAACGCCTCGAACACATACTCGCCCCGCCCTCGCTTCTTGTCCACCGTCGCCCGCTGCTCCCACCAGTCCGCCCGCCGCGCAGGCCTGAGCGCCAGATACTTCTCGAGCGTCCCCTTTCCAAACGCCACGATGAATGAGTCCGGCTTTGAAACCCACGACACATCCCGCCACTCGGTCCCGCCCGATGACAGCGTGCCCTTGAGCCCGCCCGACAAAGGCAAGTCCCGCCGATCACGAGGCTCGCCCTTGGCATCCTTCGCGAGCCCCGCCTCGATTGCCGCGAGAAGCCGATCGTGGCCCCCGTCCTTCGCCGGCGCCAGGACCTCAATCACCGCCGCGAACTTGCTCGGCTTCAACGTCCGCGTTACGTCGCGCTTTGACCCGTTCCCCTTGGTCTCAACTGTTTCCCCGGCCAGTTCCAGGAGAACCACACGCCAGGCCGAGTCTCCGAGCACCCGCGCCCGCAGCACTTCGTCCGCAATGGATGACCCGCCCTCGATCGACGCCAAGTTATCCAGCAGACCACGCACGCCCGCGGCGATGATCGCCGGGCTGCGCTCATCTGCGTTCCGTAGCGCCGATGCATCGAACGCACAGTACGCCACCGGGTCTTCCGAAAACACCCAGAACGAGTCGCGAGTCTTCGACGGTTGAGCCACCAGCTGTGCAGCCGCCTGCACACCAGCCGCCAGCACCGCACAAACCGTCACGAACCGGCCGCGTCGTTGAATCACTTCTGTTCCTTCATCTCCCTCTCAATCCCCTGCACCATCGCATCCGTCGGCGCCAGCATGAGCACCAACTCCGGAGCGCCCAGCGTACCCGCCGGCATCGCCTTCAGCGCCATCCGCGCCAGGACCCGTCCCGAATAGTCCCGCGGGTTCATCCCCATGAGGCCGGATTCCTGGAACGCGCCGGCGGCAGCCGCCGCAGGAAGTATGATCGCGGGAGCCACCTTCTGCACAAACGAGGCAAACCCCGCCGCACCCACCAGCCCCGACCGATCCGCGTGCGTCTCGTTCACCAAGTTGTCTCCCGCCCAGTACGCGTATCCAACCTTCGCCCTCACGCCCCTGGCCAGGTCCCCGTACAGCGGCACCGACATCCCAGGCTCGCGTGGATCGTCGTGCGGCGAACGAACCAGGTTCGACACCGCGCTGCCCGCCATGCTCACGATCGCGTACCCGTCCTTCATCGTCCGCGGCGTATCCGCAAAGCTCAGCGACACAAGCTGCTTGCCCTTCGGGAACTGCGCCTTGAACGCCACGTTGGCCATGAGCCCGGCGTCGCCCTTGCCAGATGCTTGCCGCGCCGCCGCCACCGCGCCCTGCGGAATCGGAGACACGATCATCCAGTTCGGCGTCATCGCCATCGTCACTTCGAGCGGGATCGGCACCCCCGGGAACCGCAGCGTCATCAGGTCCGCATCCCCATCCTTCCACGAAGCGATCTTGATGTACCTGGCGGGCAACGGAAGGCCCGCCGCCGCCGCGTTCGCGGTATCCGCGATCTTGTTCAACGCCGCGACCGCCTTCGCCCGATCCCGGAACGACATCATCGCCACGGCGGACATCATGCCGCCACCACCGGTCGAGTCGGACATGTACACAACGCCCGTTCCGCCCACCGCATCGAGCAGGTCAGACTTCAGATCGACCCCCGTGTGCTCCTTGATCTGATCCAGGAACTGTTCCCCGTCCGGAATCTGCGCCAGCGATGCGAGCAGGTACCCAAATCCATCCTCACCCATCCTCGCCATGTACACATCCGTCGCATCCGACGGCACAACGGCCAGCTCCGCATCCGTCAGCGGCTTCTGGCTCAGGTGCATCGCACCCGCAAACTTCTTGACGCCCTCCCACGTCGAGACCGTCACCGACTCATCCTTCGTCACGCCCGCCACGTAACTGATCTTGACCGCGTTCTCGCCGATCAGCCCCATCTCTTTGAACCCGTCGATCACCTGCGTCACCATCGGCCCGCCCGCGCCCATCTGGTTCGCCATGTCCCGAAGCGGCGTCAACCCCGCAAAGTCCATCCGCACACGCAGCAGCGGCTCGACTCCTTCCGCCTTGGGCAGCACCGCGGCCGCGCCGTCCGCATCGTTCATCGTCCCCGCCACCACCTCGTACCGCCATCCATCCGCCGACTTCCGCGGCCCGAAACTGATCACCGCCACACCCGCCTGGATGTCCGACATCCCCTTCCACCGTGTCCCTGTCGTCTTGATTCGCTGACCCGTTTCCGCCATGAGCCCGGACACCGTCTTGTGGACTTCTCCCGCGGCGGCCTCATCGCCAATCAGGAAGCTCAGCGCAATCCCGTAACCAAACATCCCGCCCGTCGGCATATCGCCGTCATACGCCACCGTCAGCCGCGCCGGCTTCCCGATGCACGTCATCACGGTGTTCAGTACGCCCGCCGCCTCGGGAGGCATGTTCGGTATCTCTTGAGGCAGTTCCTTCACCCGCGCCGGAAGCATGCCGAGCGCATTGACGAAGGCCTTGTCCTTCGCATCCGGCAGCATCTTGTCCAGCGACACGGAGTCGACAATGAGCACTGTGCCCTTGGTGTACGCCCCGGGCTGGCCGAGCACAGGCGCCGCCGCCCCGCACGCCGCGACCACACACAGCACCCGCCCGACGCCCTTCAGCCCGATCTTCATGCTCGACTCCTGTGTTGAACACTCAACGCCTCATATGGTACCGGCGCACCATCCGCCCGCCGCGTGGTACGCTCGACCCGGCTCCGACGTTACCACTGGGAGATCGGCCCCGGCCCTTTCACGCCACTCCGCATGACCTCCATCCTCCTGATACGCCCCTCCGCTCTCGGCGATGTCTGCCGAACCGTCCCCGTGCTCTCCAGCCTCCGGCGCGCTCACCCCGATGCCCGGATCGACTGGGTCGTTCGCGATATCTTCACAGACGCCGTCAGGTTTCACCCCGCCCTCACCACCTGCATCCCCTTCCCCCGCAACGACATCTCCGCCGCCCTCCGCCGTGGCAACCCCGCGCCCCTCCGCCGCTGGCTCAAGGGTCTCCAAGACAACCGCTACGACATCGCCCTCGACTGCCAGGGTCTCTTCCGCTCCGGCTACTTTGCCTGGGCCTCGGGCGCTAGGCGCCGCATCGGCTATTCCAACGCCCGCGAACTCGGCTGGATCTGGCTCAACGAGAAACACCATGTGCCGGGCAACCTCCACGCCGTGGATCGAATGCTCGAACTCACCCGCCTCGCCGGCATCGAGCCCCTTCGCGACATGCGCCTCTACACCAGTACCAAGGACCGCGAGAGCATCGCCACCGATCCCGCCCTCGCCGGCAAGCGATTCGCCGTCATCGCCCCCACCAGCGCCTGGACTGGCAAGCAATGGCCCGCCGACCGCTTCGCTCAGGTCATCCGCTGGATGCTCGAATCCGACCCCCGCATCGATGCCGCCGTCCTCGTCGGCACAGACCGCGAGCGTGCCTCCATCGCTCCTCTGCTTGAACTCGCGAAGTCCGACCCGCGAATTATCGACCGTGTCGGCGCAACAACCGTCGGCCAGCTCATGGCGCTCGTCGAGTCTTCAGCGTTCGTGCTCGGAAATGACTCCGCTGCCATCCACATGGCCGTCGGCTTCACTCGTCCCGCCGTCGCCGTCTTCGGCGCCACGCGCATCGAAGAGAACGGCCCCTACACAGGCCACAACCCCCCAACTCCTGTCATCGTGATTCAGCCCCCACACCGCGGCGAGCGCATCAACCACCGTCGTTCCGCCGCCGCGGCCGTCGCCCTCATGGAACGAATCACAGTCGAAGAAGTGCAAACGGCCATCACCGCCCTGCCATCCACTCCGCCGCTGCGTCACTCCGTCACTCCGTCACTCTTTCCTACCCGTTCTTCTTCTCAAAGTCCTTCATGAACAACGACAGCGCCTCGCACCCCGCCCGCGGGAAGGCGTTGTAGATGCTCGCCCGCATCCCGCCCGTGGCCCTGTGCCCCTTAAGCCCATCCATCCCGGCCTTCTTCGCCTCGGTCACAAACTGGTCATCCAGCTTCTCGTTGGGTGTCCGGAACGTCAGATTCATCAGCGACCGTGCCTCCGGCTTCGCATGCCCCTTCCAGAACTTCGAGCCGTCGATCACATCGTAAATCAGCTTTGCCTTCCCCTCGTTGTACTTCTGCATCGCCGCGAGCCCGCCGCTCTTGATGATCCACTTTGCCACCAGGCCCATCACGTACACAGCAAACACCGGCGGCGTGTTGGGCCGGCTGAACTCCGGCACAAAGCTGCGATACTGCAGGAGCTCCGGAATGTCCTTGCTCCCCTTCTCAATCAGATCATCACGGATGATGCACAGCGTCACGCCCGCGGGTCCCATGTTCTTCTGCGCGCCCGCGTACACCATGGCATACTTCGTCAGATCAATCGGCCTCGAATAGAAGTGGCTCGACGCATCGCAGATCAGCGGCACGCCCGCGGGTGACTTCGGCACCCGGAACCATTCCGTCCCATAGAGCGTGTTGTTCGAGCAGTAATGCACGTACGCCGGCGAAGCGGAATACTTGATCTGGTCATCACTCGGAATGTACGAATGATTCTGGTCCTTCGTCGTCGCGGCCAGATTCGCCTTCCCAAAGTGCGGCCCCATCTTCGCCGCCTGGTCAAATGTCTTCTGCGACCAGTGCCCCGTCACGATGTAGTCCGCCGTCGATCCCGCCGGCATGAAGTTCATCGGGATCATGTGATTCTGCGCCGACGCCCCGCCCGTCAGATACAGAATCTTGTAGTTCGCCGGGATGTTCGCGAGCTTCCGAACATCCGCCTCGCACTCCTCAAAGATCTTGTCCACCACCTTGCCGCGGTGCGAGTGCTCGAGAATCCCCACGCCCGACCCGCCGATGTTCCACACATCCTGCTGCACCTGCTTGAGCACATCTTCCGGCAGGCACCCGGGGCCCGCCGAGAAGTTGAACACGCGATCAGATGCGGTATGGGCCTTGGACGCGGGTGCAGCCGGAGCAGCGGTGGGGCTCATCGAAACTTCTCCATGAGGTCGTCCAAATACTACGCGCTGTGCAACCGCGATGGCCGACCCTCCGGCCTCCTCGGTGCTCCAGCGCCCTGAGCGTTCTGTGTCATCCCTCGCCCCGCCCCCTACGCCGACATCGCCCGCAAAACCTCTTCCACCGTCGTCAGCCCGCTCTTCGCCTTCACAAACCCGTCCTGCTTCAGCGTCGCCAGGTCCCCGCTCTTGAACGCCGCGGCCGCGATCTCGTGCGCATTGGTCCTCCGCATGATCATCTCGCGAATCTCATCCGTCATCGTGAGCAGCTCATACACGCCCACCCGCCCGCGATACCCGGTATTCCGGCACGCCTTGCATCCCGCCCCCTTCAGCAGCCTGTCTCCCTTGTGCAGGGCAAAGCCCTCCGGCAACTCGCCCTTTTCCGGAACCCACGCCGCCGCACACTGTTCGCACACCCGCCGTACCAGCCGCTGCGCCATGATCCCTTCAACCGAACTCGCCACCAGGAACGGCTCAACTCCCATGTCGAGAAGCCGCGTCGTCGCCCCCGCCGCGTCATTCGTGTGCAGCGTGCTGAACACCAGGTGCCCAGTCAGCGACGCCTGCACCGCTGTCTCCGCCGTCTCCTTGTCGCGGATTTCACCGATCATCACGACGTCGGGGTCGTGTCGCAGCACCGACCGCAGCCCCGCCGCGAAATCCAGCCCGACCTTGTGGTTCACCTGAATCTGGTTGACCCCGGCAACGTGATACTCGACCGGGTCTTCAACGGTGATCACTTTCACCTCATCGCTCACGATGCGGTTCAGCGACCCATATAGCGTCGTGCTCTTACCACTCCCCGTTGGCCCGGTCACCAGCAGAATCCCGTTCGGCCGGTTAATGAGCGTGTCCCACCGCTTCATCACCCCCTCGGGCATCCCGAGGTCTTCCAGCCCCATCAATACCGCCGACTTGTTCAGCACGCGAAGCACAACACCCTCGCCAAAGAGCATCGGGATCACGCTTACGCGAAGGTCAAACTCCCCGCCCGACTGATCCAGCGGCACCCCCGGCATCCGATGCTTGAACGTGATCCGCCCATCCTGCGGCCGCCGCTTCTCGGCGATGTTCAGGTTCGCCATGATCTTCAGCCGCGAGATGATCGCCGCGCCGAACCGGTTGATCGTCGCCGGCACATTCGCCCGCAAGAGCACGCCGTCAATCCGATACCGCACGATCAACTCGCGCTCATACGGCTCGATATGCACATCCGTCGCCCGATCCTTGATCGCCTCGATCAGGATCTCATTCACCAGCTTGATGACCGACGCTTCCTGAGCCTGCTCAATCTCCTCCGCCGCGGCCGGATCCGGCCCCCCAGCTACCGCTCCCGCAACCCCCGTCATCTCATTAAGCGTGTCCCCACCCACGCCATAGTGCGCCCGAATGAACTTGTGCAGATCCTCCTCATCCGCCAGCACCAGCTCAATCGAGCACCCCGTGAGCAGCCGCAACTCATCCAAAACCGAAAGCTCAAACGGATCGCTCGTCGCCACCGTGAGCGTCGTCTCGTTCCGCGAAATCGGCACGCAGTTCTGCTTATACACCAGCTTCGCCGGCAACGCCTCCAGCACCTTCGCTTCGACCACGACCGACCCCAGATCGATCACCGGCATGTGAAACTGATCCCCGATCGCGGCCAAAACCTGCTCGCGCGACACCACCCCCATCCGCACCAGCACCCGGTCAAGCCGCTCCCCGCTCGACCGCTGCTCCGCGATGGCCTGCTCCATCTGGCCCTTGGTGACCAGCCCGCGCTCCAGCAAGACCGCTCCTATTCCCATAGCACCCCCATTGTACTTCGGCCAATCCGCGGTCCTAGCGGGAAGTTTGGCGATTTGGGGTCCGGGAATACCGAGGTGCATTCCCGGTATCCCTGCTTGCTGTACGATTCTCAAATGCTCCCACTTGCTCTAAAAAGAGTCCTCGAGTCTGGCGAGGGGATCCTCTTTCTTGGTGCCGGGATCGGCTACAACGCCAAGAATTCTGCCGGCGAGCCGATGCCAGACGCACTGAAGCTGGCCGACAAACTGGCGAAGGAGTTGGCATTCGACGCTGGGCCAGCGCCCGACTTGACGAAGCTGGCCGAACTGGTTGAAATCCGCAAGGGAAGACCCGAACTTCTGTCTTTGTTGTCGCGCGAACTTGCGGACTTCGAGCCCGGGCAGCCCTTGCAATGGCTGATTTCGCTTCCATGGCGGGCCATATACACGACGAATTACGACCGAGTGATCATGCGATCATTCGAACTCAATCCCACTCCCCGGCGATCGCCGGTTGTGGTGTCTTCTGTGGCCGATCTCCGCTCCTTTGACCTTCGTCTGGAAATCCCGATCGTCCACTTGCATGGCGCCCTTTTCGATACCGAGCATCCCGAAGTCTTGATTACGGAGTCGGACTACGCCCAGTTTCGATCACGGCGTCGAATGTTGTTTGAGCTGCTGAAGCGAGAACTCGCAACTAGCCATATCTTCTATGTTGGATATTCGCACAGGGACCCAAATTGGAGGTCACTCCTTGCGGAGATGAAGGAGGAGTTTGCTCCGAGCAAGCCTCCGACGGCACACCGGCTAGCAAAGTCAACGGACGCAATCGACAAAGAGATTCTCGCTCATCAGGGAATCGTCACGATTGACGGAACGCTCGACGACTTCAGCGCCGCGGCGAGTGCGGAACTTGGAAGCCTTGCCGTAGAGGACGCACGCCTTGAGAAGCTAGAGTCATCCGTCCCGTCAGAGCTTGTTCCAGCATTTCGTCGGTTTCCTGCATCCACTCTGCGTCTCTTGGCCTCATGGACGTATGTCAATCAGGCGCCATTTCAAGATCCGCCGAACATAGCGGACTTCTTGCGGGGCCACCCTCCAAACTGGTCCGTTGTAGGCCAACAGGACCATTTCCGACGCGACGTGGAAGAGCAACTCCTCGAAGAACTACTCGATTTTGCTACGTCTCCAAGTCCGGGTAGGCCACGGCTAGCTCTGCTTGCCCCAGCCGGATATGGAGTGACGACTGCTTTGATGAGCGTCGCGGCTTCGCTCGTTCGCGAGAAAGCTGGGCCAGTGTTCATGTTGAAGCGCGGTGCGCAATTGCACGAGGGCGACGTTGAGTTTGCGGCGTCGCTCTTCGAAGCGCGGTCGTATTTCGTAATCGACAACGCGGTTGACCATGGAGTTCGAGTGCAGGCGGCTATTGCTCAGTTGCATGGCTCCAAGCGACTGGCGTGTTTCCTGCTAGGCGATCGACAGAATGAATGGAGAAGTACGTCTCGCCGCCCAAAAGCGACCGAGTATGCGATCGAGCCACTGAGCGAGGCCGAAATCCTTGGTGTCCTGGAATTTCTCGAAAAGCATCACGCTTTGAACAAGTTGGCGGGGCTGACGCAAGAAGAACGAGCAACCGTGCTCCGCAAGAAGCACGACCGCCAACTCCTAGTGGCTTTGCGCGAAGCAACTGAAGGCAAAGACTTTGACGCGATAATCGAAGACGAATTCAGAGGGCTTCGTGATGACCTTGCTCGGAATGTCTATTCAGCGGTCGCCGGAGCATACAACTTGCGTCGGTATCTTCGGGACGGTGTGTTGGCGCACATCACGGGTCGCCCCCTGGAAGACCTACATCGCGAAATTGGCCCGAGCCTAGATGGCGTCGTGATCTTCGAAGTACTCGATCCAGGTAGGGGGGTTTACGGCGCTCGATGTCGTCACCATGTGATTGCCGACATCGTGTGGAATCGTTGTGTCCATCGCGCCGAACGTGAGTCCATTCTAATCCGAATGCTGGATGGATTGAATTTGGCATACCCCCCGGATCGAATGTTGTTTGACGCGATGATTCAGTCCGAACACCAAATTGACGCTATCGCAAGTCTTGAAGGCAGAACTCAGTACTTTGAAAATGCTTGTCGCAAAGACCCTAGAAACGCGTATGTGAGACAGCATTACGCTCGGATGCTACTGCGAGCGAACAAGCCAGAGCTGGCTAGAGCTCAAATTTCTCAAGCCCTTGAAATGGATCCTCGAGCGAGGATTCTCTTACACACCAAGGGAGTGGTTCTTCGGGAGCTTGCTCTCAATGCCGAAAGTAGAGAAATCGGACGGCGATGGCTTGTTCAGAGTGAGGAGGCATTCCTAGCGGCGATTGAAAAACGGCGAGATGACCCGTACTCATACCAGAGTCTTGCTGAACTCTATTTTGGGTGGGCTAAGGGTTCAACAGATGAGGGCGATCAAGCTGCGTATGTGACCAAGGCAGAAGAAATTATCGCTCGTGGACTGGGTGCGGCATCGGATCGCGACGGGCTGTGGATCACTTCATCGCGCATCAACGAATGGCTCGGCCACTCGGCGAAGGCAGAATCACTCCTTAAGCGTGCGGCCGGGACGCCAGTGGGACGGTACCTTCTTGGCAAACTGTACCTTGAGACAGATCGCGCCAGCGACGCAATCCGTGTCTTGCAACCCACGATTGACACAGATCCAGATGAATACCGGTCGTTTGTCGCATACGCACTGGCATTGGTCGCGAGTGGTGAACCGCTGCCACGGGCCATCGCGGTTCTTCGAATAGCGGAGAACCGAGGCCGCGATGACGCGCGATACATCGCGACGCTCGGAGGGTTGTGTTTCCTGAACGCCGACTTCACGGCGGCGGAGACTATTTTTGAACACGGTCGTCGAAGCACTCTATCGGTAGAGGACAAGCGGAGAATACACTTCCGGCCTTCTGGTTTAGGGGCTGCCGCCATGAGAGGACGAGTGGTGCATGTCGGTCCGGGCGTCTCCAAGATCGGCGCGCCTGGATTCCCGGCTGTGTACTGTCCAGTCGCTCGCTTGAAGGGCAAGTTGCTACGAGTGAGCGAAGAGGTGCACTTCCGCCTAGCGTTCTCGGCACTGGGTCCGGTGGCCCTTGAGGCTGAGAGAATCGACGCAGGAACGTCGTCGACGGTTCACTAGGCCGAATTGGCGTCGTACATTGTCCGCTCGGGCCTTAACGCTTTCGGATTCGTAGCCAAGTCGCGTGCAAAAACTGTCCGATCAGAATGTCTGGCCCCAGCCTGTTCTGGGGGCCGTTAGGCAACGTCATAAATGCTGTGCCATCAAGGTCTAATCCCGCGACTTAGGGATCATGTCCGTCATTTGTCAGCACAAATGCGGACATGCGCCCAATCCCCCTTGCAATCCCCACCAACCCCGCCACACTGCACCTCAGACCTCATCTCCCCACACACAACCCCGAGCCCACCATGTCCACTCATCAAACCCAGCTCGACCAACCCCCCTTCAACCCCGACATCCTCCTCCAAGACTTCCTCCGCTCCCCAACCGACCTCTTCGAACTCGCCGACCTCCACGGCCTCAATCTCGAAGAGCTCTTCGCCTGGTGGGAAGACCCCGCGACCCAGGCCCGCGTCCGCGCTCTCGAAGTCCTAGCCGAAGCCCGCCGCGACCTCCGAGCCAAGCTCTACGCCGCCGCGGCCATCGACCGCCTCGCCGCAATCTCCGACAGCCCCATCAACCCCGTCGAACGCCGCCGCGCCGCGACCACCATCCTCAAGCACGCCCCAACCCAGCGCTCCAAAAAGCAATCCGGCCGATCGACCGACACGCGTGTCGCGGACACCCACTCCACGGATCCCCGTGCCACGGGCTTCGGCGTTTCGCCGATGCCCGTGCCGGAACCTCCAACCACCACGGACGCTTCCTGCAACCCCGACGCCCCTCCCCGGCCGTCCGCCCGCGGCGGAAGCCCGTGCCACGATGCACCCACTCCCAACTCCACTCACGAAACCCCCGCGCCCAATCCGACCGATACGACCTATCAACCCCATAGGACCTATCCGACTTATCTGCCAGTACACTCCCCCCTGACGCATGACGCACCTACCACAGCTCAGGGAAGACCAGAAAGCGAGGCCGGCGAACTCGCCAGCATCGCGGGCCAACTCGCCTGATCTCCGCGACCTCGCCTCCATCCTCGAAGGCGAACTCCGCACCGGCCTCCACGACCGGATGCTCTACAGCACCGACGCCTCCCTCTACCAGGTCGAGCCCCTCGCCGTGGTCATTCCGGCCTCCGTCGAAGACGCCCTCCGCGCCGTCGAGTTCTGCCGCGCGAACAACCTCCCCATCCTCCCCCGCGGCGGCGGCACCTCCCTCGCCGGCCAATGCACCAACCGCGCCATCGTCATCGATTTCTCCGCCCGCTGCCGCGGCATCCTCAACCTCGACCCCGCCAACCGCCAAGTCACCGTCGAACCCGGCATCACGATCGACGACCTCAACGATGAACTCACGCGGCAGAAGTCAGGCCTCTTCTTCGCCCCCGATCCGGCGACGAGCCGCCAATGCAACATCGGCGGCTGCATCGGCAACAACGCCGCCGGCGGCCGATCCATCCTCTACGGCCGCACCAGCGAAAACCTCCACGGCATCAAGGCAGCTCTTCTATGTGGCACCGGCTTTCCAGCCGGTGTTCCTGCCTTCACACTCAACCGCGGCGCCGCCACCCGCGACCCGTTCCTCCGCGACCTCACCCTCAGAGTCGCCGACGTCGTCACCCGCCACGAACGCCTCATTCGCGAGCGCTTCCCCAAGACCATCCGCCGCAACGCCGGCTACGGCCTCGACATGGTCCTCGCCGCGATGGATCGTGCTGGTCCACGAGCCGATGCCGATGCGATCCTCGAAGAAGTCAACCTCGCCCACCTCCTCTGCGGCAGCGAAGGCACACTCGCCATCACGCTCGGCGCTGACCTCCTGCTCCATCCTGTCCCAAAGGCCAAGGGCCTGGCCGTCATCGGCTTCTCCGACCTCGATCGCGCGATCGAAGCCACAGTCCCGATCCTCACTACCAAACCCTCCGCCGTCGAACTCCTCGACGACACAGTCCTCAACCTCGCCGCGGCCAACACCGAATACCGCCGCTATGTCGATCTCATGCCCAAGCCGGGAACCGGTGAACTCAAGGCCATCCTCTATGTGGAGTACTTCGCCCACGACGGTCCCGCCGAACTCGAAGCCCGCTTCGCCGAACTCAAGCCCCTCATCGCCCGGCACGATCCCACGGCTAGCCTGTCTACCTATACAGACCCCAAGCCCATGGCCGCGGCGTGGAAACTCCGCAAAGCCGGCGAACCCCTCCTCCACGGCATGCCGGGCCACCGCAAGCCGATCACGTTCGTCGAAGACAATGCCGTCCCCGTCGAAAACCTCGCCCGCTTCGTCCGCGACTTCCGCACGATTGTCCGGAAGCACGGCACCAACGCCGCCTTCTGGGCACACGCGAGCGTCGGTGTCCTGCACGTCCGCCCCTTCATCGACATCCACGACGACAACGACCGCCGCATCATGCAATCGATCGCCGTCGAAGTCGCGGACCTCGCCCGCGACTGCGGCGGTGTCATGTCCGGCGAGCACGGCGACGGCCGCGTGCGTGGGCCGCTTCTCGAACGCTTCTACGGCCCCGAACTTCTGCGAGCCTTCCGCGAGATCAAGGCCATCTTCGATCCCAACAACCTGCTCAACCCCGGCAACATCGTCGCGCCCGGCCCGGTCGCGAGCATTGTCGAATCGCTCAGAGTCAAACCCGCGGCGAACTTCGTCCACGCCGCACCGACCGAGACCTACTTCGACTACGAAGACCAGCACGGCTTCGAAGGCGCGATCGAAATGTGCAACGGCGCCGGCGTCTGCCGCAAGCGCTCCGGCGGCACCATGTGCCCCTCCTACATGGGCACGATGGATGAGCGCCATTCCACCCGAGGCCGCGGCAATGCGCTGCGTCTCGCGATCACCGGCCAACTGGGTGGACCTGCTCTGGGTGGGCACGACGCTCCGCGGCGTGCGTCCGACTCGGCCATCTGGAACGACCCCGATACGATGGCCACGCTGGACCTCTGCCTCTCCTGCAAAGCCTGCAAAGCCGAGTGCCCCAGCAACGTGGATATTGCACGTCTCAAAGCCGAGTACACCGCCCAGCGATACAAGGCCACGAGCCAAGTCCCGCTCAAGGCCCGAGTCTTCGGTCACGTGCGAACGCTCAATCGCATCGGCTCCATCACTCCCGGCCTCGCCAACTGGTTCAACCGCCTCGCGCCGACAAGGTGGATCTTGAATCGCGTGCTGGGTCTCTCGCCAAAGCGATCCATCCCGGACTTCGCTTGGCCTCTCCAGTTCAGGCCCGACGCCAATCCGGGCGCGCCGACAGTGGCCCTCTACGCCGACTGTTTCACAACCTACAACGAGCCCGCCATCGGTCTCGCCGCGAAGCGCGTGCTGGAGGCCTTCGGGTACAACGTCAAGCTCGTCAACGCCGGCTGCTGCGGGCGCGCGATGATGTCAACAGGCCTTCTCGCCGACGCCATCACTACTGCCGACTCAACATTGGACAAGCTCGCCCCGTTCATCGCCGACCCGAACGTGATCGCCGTCGTCGTGTGCGAGCCCTCGTGCCTCTCCGCGATCAAGGACGACTGGCTGCAACTCAAACTGCGGACGCCGCGGCCGTCTCGGGAAGCCCTCGCCGCCAAGAGCTTCCTGGTCGAGGAGTTCCTCGAAAGGAGATGGGGCAATCATCCGAAGACGGTCGCTGTCAAAGCCCCGGATGAGCGTTGGATCCTTCACGGCCATTGCCACCAGAAGGCACTCTGGCCCGATTCGTCGGTGGCGATTCTCAAACGCCTGCTCGGAGACCGGCTCACCGTTCTGGACACCGGCTGCTGCGGGATGGCCGGCTCGTTCGGCTACACGGCCGATCACTACGACCTGTCCATGAAGATCGGCGAACTCGCGCTGTTTCCCGCGGTGCGGGCATCGAAGGGTGCGAATGTCATCGCGCCCGGAACGTCGTGCCGTCACCAGATCAAGGACGGGACGAACGTCGGCGCGTTGCACCCCATCGAAGTGCTCGACCAGCTTGTGTGCAACGCCCGGTATGGCTGAACTATGGAGCTGGAATCGACGGCGATGGGGGGGTGGGGGGCGCCGGCGGAGGCGCGTTGTCGATCTCTTCCTTCACGATCTTTTTCGTCGCCATGTCGTAGTGGTAGAGCTTGCCCGGCATCTCGGTCACGCGGCAGGACTTGTGCGTGCCGTCGCAGATCGGCATCTTGTTGGACAGGCCGCAGGCGCAGATGAAGATCGACTTGCCGTCGGTCGGAAAGTCCTTGGGCTCGATCTTGTAGGGGCCGGTGGCGTCGACGCGGATGATGCGAGGCATGGATGGTCCTCTGGATGCTCAGGCGGGGCTCTTCAGGGATCGGACCACGGTGTCCAGGATTCGGCCGCTGGTGTCGGACCCTCCGTCGATCAGGCCCGACCGCGGCACGATGCGGTGGGCGCACACCGCCTGGATGTTGACCGTGATGTCTTCGGGTATCACGTAGTCGCGGGCCCGGAGCGCGGCCGTGGCGCGGGCGGCCTGGGCGAGGGCCAGTGAGCCGCGGGGCGACAGACCCACTTGCAGGTCCGGATGCGAGCGGGTGGCGTTGGCGAGGGAGATGATGTACTCGACGAGACTAGATTCGAGCCGGACTTCGTCCACCTCGGTCTGGAGTTTCACGACGTCGGACTTGTGCAGGACTGGCTCGAGTTGAGGGAGCGCGTGGTTGGCCGGGCGAAGATCGAGGACGCGGGCTTCATCCTTGGGGCTGGGGTAGCCGAGATAGGTGCGCATCAGGAACCGGTCGAGCTGGTTCTCGGGGAGGAGGTAGGTGCCTTCAAACTCGTAGGGGTTCTGGGTTGCGACCACCATGAACGGCTGTTCGAGAACATGGACCTTTCCATCGATCGAGACCGTGGCCTCGTTCATGGCTTCGAGCAGCGCCGTCTGGGTCCGCGGCGTGGTGCGGTTGATCTCGTCGGCGAGGACGATGTTGGCGAAGATCGGACCCTTCTTGAAGACAAACTCGCCGGTGGTCCGGTCGTAGATGCTCACGCCGAGGACGTCGGTCGGGAGCATGTCCGGGGTGAGCTGGATGCGGGAGAATGAGCAGTCGATGCTGCGGGCGACGGCGGTGGCGAGGACGGTCTTACCCACGCCGGGAACATCCTCGATGAGGATGTGGCCGCGGGCGAGGAGGCAGACAATGACCCGCTCAACAGCGGCGGGGTTGCCGAGGAAGACCTTGGCGATGTTGTCGCGGAGCTTGGCGATGGCTTCGATCATGGCAATCCGTGTAAGCTGGGGGCGGAGTATAGAGTGAAGTGCGTGTCGCCGGGTCGGCCCGTCCAGAGACGTCTCGAACAGAGCGGGAAGCGTGCGGGGTGAATGAGCGGAACGGACAACCCGGGACCTCGCCTGCGCCCGCGGCGGACGTTGCGCGCCGGTTGCGGGGTGACATGCCGTGCGTCTCGTGCGGGTACAACCTCCGGCAGCTTTCGGTGCTGGATGTGTGCCCCGAGTGCGGCACGCCCGTGCGTGCAACGGTGCTCGCGGTCGTCGATCCATACGCGAGCGTCCTGCAGCCGGTTCGATGGAAACGACTGGTGGCCGGCGGGCTCATCGTGTGGGCGGGAGGCGCGTTCGCGGCGGCGCTGATCAGCTGGATGCTGCGCGTGGTTGATCTCTACGCCGTGATCAGCGGGTCGGAGGTGCGGTTTCCATTGTGGGGACGGGCCGGCGCCGCACTTGGCGCGATGTCCGTTGTTGGCGCGATCGTTCTCATCCGGCCGCACGCGAAGATTCCGCTGTGGCAGTGCGTGTGCGCGGCGGGAGGGGTTCTCTGCGGCGCGGGCGTTGTGGCGATGTACTGGAAGATGCACGTGGAGCACGATCCGTACCACCTGCGTCCGTTTATCGAGACGGTGGTGGCGCAGCCGACGCGGGCGTGGATGCGGATCCTGACCGGGGGCCTGCTGGCGGGGGCGATGCTCCTGCTGAGACCTTCGGCGCGGATGCTGGCGGCGAGGTCGCTCGTGCTGCGCATGGGGCACGCGGACCGGCAAACAATGCGGGCGATGGCCGCGGCATTGGGAGTGGCGGCGATCGGAGACCTGGTGCGGCTGGCGGGGATCTACGCGGGGGCGCCGCTGCAGGCGGTGCTGAACACGCTGGGGATCGTGTTGATCGCGGTGGGGTCGATTCTCGTGACGGTGGGGCTTGGGGGGCTGCTGGTGGACTGCGTGCGGATCGCGAGAGTGATCCTGAGGCCGCCGGCGGCGCTGCGGGATGTGGTGGGAGACCCGGCGTGAACGAGGGGGAACGGGCGAGATTCGATGCGCTGATGGATGATGTGGTGGATTCACTGCCGGCGAAGGTGAAGGCGCTTCTGGATGAGATCGCGGTGGTGGTGCTGGATGAACCGACGGCGGAGATGCTGAAAGACCTGGGGATCGCGCCGGGGGATCGGGAAGCGCTGGATGAACTGTGCGGGCTGCACACGGGTACAGCGCTGACGGAGCGGAGCGTGGAGCAGGGGGACCTGCCGACGATGATCCACATCTTCCGGCGCGGCATCGTCTCGCTGGCGGGCGGGTGGGAAGGGGCGAACGCGGATGATGAGGTGTACGAGGAGATCCGCGTGACGCTGCTGCACGAAATCGGGCATCACTTCGGGCTGGATGAGGGGGATCTAGAGGAGTTGGGGTACGACTGAGGCTGTGATCGTTGGAATGAGCGGCGGGCACGGGCGGGCGGTGGAGCATCGCGTACTGTTGGTCAACAAGGAGTGTGTCGCATGAAAGGTCTTCGACGGATGGCGGCGGTGGTGGTGGCGGCGGCGGGGAGCGCAGCGCTTGGGCAGGCCAAGGTTGGGATGCTCGAGATCAAGGGGGCGCCGCTGTCGAAGCCGTCGGAGCTGTCGTGGCTGATGGGGAGCGGGGAGCCGACGCTACGGGAACTGGTGGATGCGATCGGGGGCGCGGGCGAGGATGAAGCGCTCGGGCCGATTGTGATCCGGCTCAAGGATGCGGAGCTGTCGAGGTCGCAGGTGGAGGAGCTTGGCGCGGCGATTGCGAGGGTGCGTGCACACGGCAAGCAGGTGCACGTCTTTTCGGAGGGTTACGGGCCAACGGAGCTGATGCTCGGCTCGTACGCCGACCAGGTGCTGATCCAGCGCGGCGGTCCGGTGACGCTGCCGGGGATGTTCATGGAGGAGATGTACCTCGCCGACACGCTTTCGTGGGTCGGTGTGAAGGCGGACATGGTGCAGGTGGGGGACTACAAGGGCGCGAACGAGATGTACGTCAACAGCGCGCCGAGCAAGGCGTGGGAGACGAACATCAACCAGCTGCTGGATTCGCTCTACGCGACGATGCGGACGCAGCTCAAGGCGGGCCGGAAGCTCGATGATGCGAAGTTGGACGCCGCGATGGAGAAGGCGTGGATGGCGGATGATGAGGAGGCCAAGGAGGCGGGGCTGGTGGATTCCTCGATCGACCTGACTGGGCTTGGCAAGGCGGTCACGGGCAAGGCTGAAGCGAAGTTTGAGGAGATCTCGGTCGGGCACGAGGGCTCGTTGGCGATGGGCGGCGGCAACCCCATGACTGAGCTCATGAACATGATGAAAATGTTCAGCGAGAAGCCGAGCCACCAGGCGACCGAGCCGACGATCGCGGTGGTGCACATCGACGGGGCGATCATCGACGGCGAATCGTCCGCGGGCGGCCTCATGGGCGGCGAGGGATCGGTCGGCAGCCGGACGATCCGCAACGCGCTCGAGCAGATCCGCGGCGAGGACATGATCAAGGGTGCGATCGTCCGCATCGAGTCGCCGGGCGGATCGGCAACGGCGAGCGAGGTGATCTGGCAGGGGGTGAAGCGTCTGGCCGAGAAGAAGCCGGTGTGGGTGAGCGTGGGGTCGATGGCGGCGAGCGGCGGGTATTACATTGCCGTTGCCGGCGACAAGATCTACGTGAACCCTTCGAGCATCGTGGGATCGATCGGAGTCGTCGGCGGAAAGATGTCGCTGGGCGGGTTGTACGAGCTGGCGAAGATCAAGGTCGTTGGGCGCGGGCGGGGCCCGAAGGCGGACCTCTTTGATTCGAGCAAGGCTTGGAGCCCGGATCAGCTGGCGCTGGTCAAGGACAAGATGACGCGGACGTTCAACCTGTTCAAGAGCCGCGTGGCCGAGGGGCGAAAGGGGATTGACCTGGCGAAGACCGCTGGCGGATGGCTGTTCGCGGGTCAGAAGGCCATCGATATGAAGATGGCGGACAAGATCGGCGGGCTGGAAGTCGCGTTGACCGATCTGGCGGCGGAACTGAAGATGGATGAGTACGCGGTAATGGACTTTCCCGCGCCCCGGTCGCTTCCCGAGATTCTTGAGGATGCGATGAAGGGATTTGGTGTGAAGTCGCCGCGGGTTCAGTCTGAACTGGTGGCGGGACTGCGCGAGATCGTCGGCGAGCGGGCGTGGCCGGGCGTGCGGTCAGCGCTGACCGGGCTGATGCAGCTCCGAGAGAGCCCGGTGGTGCTGGTGATGCCGCGGGCGATCATCGTGCGATGACGAGTCGACCGGCGATTCATGTCCTGATCCCGACCCACACGACGCGGCACCTGGCGGCGTGCCTGGCCGGGCTGTCGTGGCAGAGTGTGCTTCCCGCGAGCGTGGTGGTGACGTGCGACACGGACGATGCGGCGATCGGGGAGCTTGTGCGAGAGATCTGGCCGCGGGTGATCGCGGTGGCAGGGAACAAGCACGGCGCGGCGGCGCGATCGATGCGGTTGCTGTATGTGTACCGGCGGCACCAGGGGGTGGCGCGGCTGGCGCAGGTCCGCAACAACGGGCTGCGGGCGCTCTCGGGGGCGGGGGAGCGTGATCTCGTCGTGGGGATAGACGGGGACATTGTCCTGAGTCCTATGGCGATCGAGAAGCATGCGGAACTGGCGGCGTCGGGAGCGGAGTTGATCCTCGGGCAGCGCGTGTGCCTGGAGAAGGAATCGACCGAGGATGTAACTGCGGATGGGATTCTTCAGGGTGTGGACTTGCAGGTGATGGCGCCGGCGAAGGAACTGGAGTCGCTCGCGGAGCGGCATGCGCGGTATGAGCGGCAGTGGGCCGTGCGGCGGATGCTGCCGCGGTGGGCGGTGGGAATGGTGATGAAGCCGCACAAGCCCAAGGTGATCGGGGCGCACTACGCGGCGACGGTGGGCCGGTTGAAAGAGGTGAACGGGTTTGATGAGGAGTATGTCGGGTACGGGTGCGAGGATGATGACTTTGGACGGCGGCTGCACGCGGTGGGCGTGCGCGTGGGCGTGGGGGTGAAGACGATCACGGCGTATCACCTTTGGCATCCGACGCGGGCGCCGAGCCGTGCCACGGAATCGCCCGGGTACGCGAGATTTGCTAGGAAGGACCTGCCGGTGGCGGCGCGGCACGGATGGATGAACCCGCTGCCGCAGCCGGACGCGGTTGTCCGCGAGATCAGCGGCGCGTGAACAGTGTGAGGATGGGACGAGGCAGCGGCCGCGTGCGGTGGAGTTTGCGTGGAAGTACACGGCTCCGGCGCGGGAGGGAGCGTGGGGATCGGCGGCGGAGTCTGAGCCCCTTCATCTCGGCGTACGAACGAGGCGGGCGAGCGGCGAGGCTGGTGGAGGCACGGGCGGGTGGGCGCGAACTTTCCCCGTTTGCGGTGGGTTGAGGGGCCGTCGTAACCACAGGAAAGGCCGGTCCGGGTGTGGAGTCGCGTCGTGGGCCTGAAAGGCGAAGCAGGGTGGGATGGGGGTGGAAAGGGGGCCGCGGGTGTCTACAGTTTGCCCCCGATCGCGAGGATCGCGGCACGTGAGGACCGCCGAGGGCGTTCCCCGCACCCAAAGCCCAGCGGGCTTCCACAGCAGGAAAGGTACTTATGTCTTCAGGCAACCAGGACCAGCGTCAGATTCAGCTTCGCATCGACGAGTCGAAGATGAACACGACCTACGCGAACACGATCCGGACGAGCACGATGCCGGAAGAGATCGTGATGGACTTCGGGATCAACATGCCGGTGCCGACGCCGGACGGCCAGGGCATGCTGAACTTCGCCGTGGGCGCGCGCGTGGTGATGAACTGGGGCGCGGCCAAGCGGCTGGCGATCAGCCTGGGCCAGGCGGTCCGGCAGTTTGAAGAGCAGAACGGCGAGATCAAGATCCAGCAGCCGGGACAGGGCGGACCGGGCGGCGGGCCGCGGCTGGCGAACTGAGATTGAGTTGAGCGAGAAATCGTGCAAGGCACGGGCGAGTTCGTCCGTGCCTTGTTCATGCGCGGCCGGGAAGGGAGTTGAACGCAAAGGGCGCGGAGAGCGCAGAGAACAGAGATTCTGGAGAGTGCATTCTTGCCTGCCGGCTTTTCTCAGTTGTCTTTCCGCTTCTTGTTCTTCTTCTGCGTTCTCTGCGGCCTCTGCGTTCAATCCTCTCTGTCGTCCGGGCGGGGATGCGAGAAGGGGGCGTAGACTTTGGCGAGTTTCCCGGGCGGGTAGCTCAACGGCTAGAGCATTCGCCTTACACGCGAAGGGTTCGGGGTTCGAATCCCCGCCTGCCCATTGAAGTGCTCAGGACCGAGTGCTGAGTGAACCTACTGGACGCGGCATATGTGGTGGTGGGCGGGGTGACGGCGCCGTGGTGGGCGCGGAAGCAGCGCAGCGACTGGGGTGAGCGGTTCGGGAAGATTCCGCCGGTGGCGGAGCGCGCGGGACTCAAGCGGGTGCTGATCCACGCGGTGTCGGTGGGGGAAGTGAGCGCTCTGCGGGAACTGGTGCCGCTTCTGGTGGGGCGCGTGCATGTGATCCTGAGCGTGGGGACGGACACGGGGATCAAGCGGGCGCGCGAGTTGTTCGGGGCGATGTGCGATGTGGTGCGGTACCCGCTGGATGCGTCGTGGGCGGTGAAACGGTTTCTTGATCGGACGCGGCCGGATGCGGTGGCGCTGGTGGAACTCGAGCTATGGCCGAACTTCGTCGGGGCGTGCCGGGAGCGGGGGATTCCGGTGTGCGTGATCAATGGTCGATTGAGCGAGCGGTCGTTTGCGGGGTATCGGAAGCTGCGCCCGCTGCTCAAGGGGATGTTTGGGTCGCTGGCGTTCGCGGCGGTGCAGGATGAGGCGTACGCGACGAGGTTTCGGGCGATGGGGGTGGGGGCGGATCGGTGCAAGGTGACGGGGTCGATGAAGTGGGACTCGGCAAGAATCGAGGACTCGGTGGCGGGGAGCGAGGCGCTGGCGCGGGACATGGGCGTCGCGAGAGGGCCGGGTTCGCCGCCGCTGATCGTGGCGGGGAGCACGGGGCCGGGGGAAGAAGAGTTACTGGTGCGGGCCGTGGAGGATGTGGAGCGGGAGCTCGGGCCGGTGCAGCTCCTCTGCGCGCCGCGCAAGCCGGAACGGTTTGATGAAGCGGCGGCAGCGATGGGCGGCGCGGCGGCGTGCGTCCGGCGCAGTGAGGGCAAAGTGGGATCGGATCAGCGGAGGTATCTGCTGGACACGATCGGTGAGCTGCGGAAGGCGTATGCGCTGGCGGATGTGGTCGTGGTGGGGAGGAGTTTTGGAGATTTATTTGGGTCAGATCCGATCGAGCCCATTGCGCTGGGCAAAGCAAGCGTAATTGGGCCGGCCGTAAAGGATTTCAAGACAATCGTGGAGGCATTTGAGAAGGGCGCGGGAATTGTGCGGGCGACGAGGGAGTCGCTGGCGGGAGAGTTGCTGTGCCTGCTCAAGAATGAGGGGAAGCGGCGGCGTGTGGCGGAGGCGGGGAGGGAGTGCATCCGCAAGGAACAGGGTGCGAGCAACGTCCATGCCGAGATGGTGTTGAGATTGGTGGGGTTGACGGCCGCGACGGGGCCGGAATAGCCCTTGGTGTTGCGCTGCGGGTGATGTAAGCTGCGAGATCTCAAGGAGCCTCAGAATGAACGCAATTGCGTGGCGTGGGGCGTCATTGATGGTTGCTATCGCGGCGGGCCAGGTTTCGGCCCAGTGCCAGCAGCCGGTGTGGTCAAGGGAGTTTGCGACGACCGCGCAGGGGGTGTCGGATCTGGCGGTGGCTCTGCAGGTGTTCGATCCGGATGGCGTGGGACCTGCCGCGCCGGCGTTGTACGTCGGCGGGTATTTTCCTTCGGCGGGGGGACAGTCAATTTCGCGGCTGGCGAAGCGATTGAACGGGCAATGGTCGAGCGTGGGATCGTTCATTGGGTCGATGGTGACCGGGCTGGGGGTTCACGACTTTGACGGGCCGGGTCCGGGGCTGCCGGAGTTGGTTGCGGTCGGGGACTTCACGACGATCGACGGGGTGCCGATCCAGGGTGTGGCGAGGTGGAACGGGAGCCAGTGGTCGCCCATTGGCGAGGGGCTGAACCTGGTCGGCGGCCGCACCTCCTCGGTGGTGAGTTGGGATCATGATGGCCTCGAATCGACGCCGCGGCGGCTGGTGGTGAGCGGCCAGGTGATTCTGAATCCAAACGAGCCGTGGAACTCGGCGTCGGTGATGATGTGGGATGGGTCGCAGTGGACGGCGATACCCGCGAGCGCGCTCGCGCTGGTGGTGTTCGACGAGGACGGGCCCGGGCCTCAACCCGAACGCCTCTTTCAGGCATTGGATTGGGATCCCGGGCTTGAGCGGTGGAACGGATCGTCTTGGGAGGCGGTGGGGGGCGGATTGCGCAGCGCGCTCCATACATGCGTGGCGCTTCGCGTGATCGATGAGGACGGCCCGGGTCCCGGGCGGCCGGCGCTCTTTGCGGGCGGGTACTTCACGATTGCGGGACAGGTTTCAACCTCCGGCGTGGCGAAGTGGGACGGGCAGACATGGACCGCCGTGGGTGGCGGGATCAATGCACAGGTTGAGGACATCGTGGCCGTGGATTACACCAACGGGCTCGGCGCGCCGACCATCTATGCCACCGGGTGGTACATCAACGGGCACGTGTGGAAGTACGGTTCCGGCAGCGCGAACTGGGCCGAAGTCGGCACGACGAACGGGCAGATGGGTGTTACGTTTTTCTATCGGCTTGCCGGGTTCGATGAGAACGGCAGCGGGCGACCCTCGCTCTATCACGTGGCAAGCGGGCTGGGAAGCGTGAACGCGCAACCGAGCAAGAACATCGCCCGGCTCGTGTGCACGTGCCGCGCCAACTGCGATGGCTCCAACGTGTCGCCGTATCTGTCGGCCAATGACTTTCAGTGTTTCATGAACAAGTTCGCGGCCGGGGATGCGTACGCGAACTGTGACGGGAGCACGGCATTCCCGGTGTTGACCGCGAATGACTTCCAGTGCTTCATGAACAGCTACGCGAACGGGTGTCAGTGACCCAGGGGGCGGGGTTGCTCGTCCTAAGCGGCTTCCACGCAGCACGTCGCCGAAGGACTTGAAGTTCCTCGATCCGGGTCGTTAGCAGGGGCTTCGCCGCGGGCCTGGTGTCATGGTTCCTTGGCCCGGTTCAGGAGTTCCTTGACCGCCGCTTCGATCTGCGGATCTTGGCCGCCGGCTTCATCGTCGGGCGAAACCGAGACGATGATGTCCGGGACGGCGCCGTTGTTTTCCATGTCCTTGCCGTCGGGGAGGTACCAGCCGCGGAAGGGCGTGCGGATGGTGGTGCCGTCGATGAGAGTGGCGGCCCCGGTTGAGATGACCGCGCCAAAAGTGGGAACGCCGACGAGCTTGCCTCGCTTAGTAGTCTTGATGGAGTGGGAGAAAATCTCCGCGTTCGAGAACGAGTTCTGGTTGCACAAAACCGTGATCTCCCGGGAATAGCCGTAGATGAGGCGGCGGTCGCGGGGGTAGGCGTCCTTGGCGACTTTGGTGGGGTCTACGCCGCGGGCCGCGGTGTACGCGTGGCGGGGGGCCGTAAGAGAAGAGAGCAGGATGTCAGCGGTGGAGCCGCCGCCGTTGTCGCGGACGTCGATGATGAGGCCGAGCTTGCCGTCGGCGGCGGCGAAGAGGTCTCGCTCGAAGTCGCGGACGGACGCCATGTCCATGGCGCGGATATGGAGATAGCCGAGCTTGCCGCCGGAGAGCTTCTCGACGCGGGCGCGATTGAGGGCGACTTCGTCGCGATAGCGATCAATCGTGTCGGCGCCGGCGCCTTGGGGGGTGATGAGGAGCAGCTTGGCGGCGCCCCCAGCCACGGGCGTGACCTGGATGAGAGTCTCCTGGCCGGACGTTCCCGCCATCGCGGCGGAGAGGTCGGTTGTGGGAGGCTTATCCGCGGCTGGGGCAAGGGGCTTGCCGTTGATCGCGGTGATGAGGTCTCCGGCGACGAGACGGGCGGCCTTGCGGTCGGCGGGTCCGTTCGCGATGACGCGGGTGACGGCGAAACCCCCCGGGGCGGGTTTGACGTCGATACCGAGGTAGCCGACGGGCTGGCCCTGGCCGGCAGTGTCGCGGCCGCCGGAGATGCCGACGTGCGAGCCATTGAGTTCGCCGAGGAGGTTCATGAAGACGCGGTTGAACTCCGGGTCGGTGCGCGTGCGAACGGCGAGGTCGAGGTAGCGATTCGTGAGCGCGGTCCAATCTAGGCCCTTGAGGGTGTAGTGGTAGAAGCCGTTGCCCATGATGCGGGCGGCTTCGAGAAACTTCTGCTTTTGCTGGGCCGCGATGTCGATGGTGACGGGTGCGTCGATGGCGAGCTTTTCGGTTTCGCCGCCGGCGGGCTTGCCGAGGTAGGCCTCACCGCCGGTGGGCCGAGGGCCGTCGTCGGCCGCGGCGGCACCGGGCGGGCGTGCGCCGCCGGAGATGAAGAGAACCTTGTCGCCCGCGAGATTGACGGAGACGTTTGAAGCGCCGCCGGCGAAGACGGTCTTCTTGTCGCTGTTCTTGAAGTCCACGGAGACGAGTTGGGTCGAACCGTCCGATGAGGCGGAGTAGAGCACTCGCTCGCCGCCGGGGGTGATCTGCAGACCGCCGACGTTGGCATCGGTCGTCAGCCGACGGATACGGAGGTATGCATCGTCGGTATCGAAGGTAAGGACTTCGGCCTTGGCGTCCTTCCTGGGCTCTTCCTTCGCTGGTTCTTCCTTCTTCTCTTCGGGCTTGGCTTCCGGCTTGGCGTCGGGCTTGTCGTCGCCGGACTTGGCGCCCGCGGGTGTGGCCGGAGCGCCGAGGGGGCGGCGCTTCTTGGCCTTTTCCGCGGCGTCCTTGAAGTAGTCGGCGAGTTCGTACGGGCGAAGGCCGTCGAGCTTGCGGTCAAGATTCAGGGCGTAGACGTCGTCCTCGCCGTTGGACTGACCGTTGCGTTCGGAGATGAAGTACAGGACTTTGCCGTCGGCGGAGAGGTGCGGTGAGCGATCGTTGTCGGGGTGGCGGGTGAGGTTGACGGGCTTGGTCCCCCCGTCGGCCGCGCTCGTGTCGAGGAGCCAGATGTCGGAGTTGTAGTTGGTGTCTTCAACAGCGTAGACGATGTGACGCGAATCGGAGGCCCACTGCGCATCGGCGTCGTTCCAGCCGGGGAGGACAACTCGCTCACCCTTGATCGTGGGGATGGCGTTGTTGGCCGTGCCGGTCAGTTCGATGTCGAGGAGGACCAGGTCGCCCCGAGAGCGGGTGATGAGGAGCTTCTTGCCATCGGGCGATGGGAGCGGGTTGCGCTGCTCCTGGTCGTTGACGGACAGCGGCGCGATGGTAAAGGTGATCGAGTCGGCCCAGCGCTTTCCCCAGTCGGGCTTCTTTTCCTTTGGAGTCTTCGCATCGGCTTTCTTGTCGGCGCCGGGCTCGCCGGGCTTTGCGTCAGCGGGTTTGCCATCCTCCGTCTTCGCATCTGACGGTTTGGCGTCGGCGGGCTTCTCAGCCGGCTTGTCAGCGGTCTTGGGTTCTTCGGTCTTGGGCTTGTCTTCGCCGGACAAGTCCTCGCGGGTGAGGGCGACGGTCGCGGCATAGATGCCGGAGACGCCGGTGTCGTCGGAAGCGAAGAGGAGCACGCGGCCATCGGGCGTCCAGGCGAGGTCGCGGGCGCGCGCGGCGGAGGTCGTCACGCGGCGGGTCGGGCGGTCCTTTTCGGTGCTGCGGATGAAGATCTGGCCGCGGGCGATGGTCGCGAGCGTCTTGCCGTCGGGGCTGAGTGCGGCGTCGGAGACCTGGCGGGCCAGGTTCATCCGCTGGAAGTCGAGGCTCGCGGCGTCTGGATTGGCGATGACAGAGACGGCGCGAGGCGTGGCATTGGCGGCCTTGAAGTCGATGGTGTAGAGCTTGTCCCAGACACAGAAGACACCGGTCCAGCCGGCGGCGCCGGGGGCCATGTTGAAGTCGCGGACGCCGTGGCCGATGGTGGCCTGGCCGGCTTCCGGCTTGAAGTTGGTGACCTGCGTCAGCGCGGAGCGGTCGCCGTCGGTGGCGCCGGCGCGGAGGCGCCAGATGTTGTTTTCGCCGGAGCGGGCGGAGGTGAAGACGAACGAGCCGTCGGGGAGGATGAACGCATCGGCGTCGTTGTGCGTGTCGGTGGTGATGCGCTTGAACGCGCCGGATGCCGGGTCGAACGTGTAGACGTCGGCGTTGGCTTCACCGGTGTAGAGCGGGCGGGTGGAGTCAAAGCGGTTGCGGTAGAAGGCGATGAGCTTGCCGTCGGCGGATGCGTGCGCGGCGGAGCCGAAGGCGCTGGTGAGGCGGGTAGTGGGGGCATCGGCGGAGATGGGGGCGGAGTACATCCGTGTGCCGCGGAAGATGGAGGGGTCGAGGGCGCCGTAGAGGAGGAGAGACTTGCCGTCGGAGGAGAAGCCGGAGAGGGTCTGCGCACGATCGGAAACCGTGATGCGGTGGATGGTGCCCGCCGCGACCACGCCGTCGGCGGACTTGGCGATGGGGAGCGTGTAGAGGTTGCGAGGTCCGTCGCGCTCGGACTCGAAGGCGAGGAGGGAGCCGTCGGGGCTGAAAGCGGAGCGGGCCTCATCGGAGGGGTGGGAGGTAAGGCGTTGGGCCACGCCGCCGGAAGAGGGAACCGACCAGAGATCGCCGCCCGCGGCGAAGACGATGGTGGAGCCGTCGGGGGAGATGGAGGGGAACTGGGCGAGGGAGATGGAGGGGGCGTCGGGGGGGAGCGCCGTCTTGTTGGTGTTGTTGGTGCTGGTGGCGGGAGCGGTTGCGGCTCCGGAGCTTGGCGGGCTTGCGGAAGGAGTAGCGGCCGGCTGCTGGCGCGAGCGGGTGGAGGCGCAGGCGGTGAGCATGAGGAGGAGGAAGAGAAAGCGTGGGGGCATGTGGGGGCTCGGGGGTGGGGGAATGGTGACGGGAAGAAAGCTGGATCGGGGGAGGAGGGTACACGAGGGGTGGGGGAGGGGGCAATTGGGCAAGGAAGAGGGATGCTTTGGAAGTGGGAATCCGCCGCGTGGTGGAGGCAAAGGCCGGGTACTTGTGGGAAAGCGATCGCCGCAGCGGCCGGGGCCGGCGCGTGGGGAAGCGCCATATGTCCGGCTCATGCGTTATACGCGAGCTGCGGCAACAGCACGTTGCCCACACTGCCGTCGAAGCGGTCGAAGAAGAGGCCCTGGTGGCCGATGCGGTTTTCGAAGGGTTGGGGGGCGCCGCTGGAGCCGGTGTCGTAGCGGTCGATCTGGACCGGCTGGCCGTAGGGGTCCCAGGTGTACTGGTGCAGCATCGCTCCGCTGTCATCGATCAGGGCGACGAGGTTGTAGTTGGCGTCCTGGATGACCCAGGCGGGGCGGTCGGCGCCGTGGGCGGCACCGGAGCCCGGCGAGATGTCGACCTCTGCGACGACTTCATCCACATAGCCCGGCGAGTGGATGTACTCCCGGCTGGTGAGCGTGAAGGTCGCCAGAGGGGGAAGCTCCGCTTCCTTCTTGCTTGAAATCGGCTCTTCATCGCCGGTGAGCGAGATGGGATCGGTGACGACTTCCTGGATGCGGCGAACACCGTCGAAGTAGAAGTGCTCGGTGCGGACCTGCGCGCGGCCCCAGGGGTCGAGATAGGGCCAGGGGCTCTGCTTGCGGATCAGGCGGCCCAGACCGTCGTACGTGTAGTGGGCGATCCAGTCGCCGGCGACGCCGGAGAACAGGAGCGAACCATCGGTGGCGAGAGCCGCGTTGAGGGAGGACTTGGCCGAGACTTTGACGAGGCGGTTCCAGGCGTCATGCCACTCGTGTCTCGTCTATATCCTCTGGTATTCCGAGATTATCCGATTCCATTCTCGATAGATCTCCATCCACGTCCGCTGATGTGGGTCATTGCCAGCGACTCGAAGCACGGTCGTGGCAAAACTGTCGAGGGGGCCTAGTTCCAACCGCCAAGCCTTATGCCGAGGAGATGGAGCGGGTGCAACCAGCACCGGTTGGTTTCGTAGGTACTTGCTCTTGCCTTTACAAATTTCCCACCTAAATCGAGGCTCCTTGCTTTGCAAGTCGGAAGCCCAATAGATGCCAGCGTCGAACGCGATCGAATAGGAGCGGTCCGTGCCTTCCCAGTCTCTGACGTCTTGTCCGAGGGATCTTAGTAGATCAGGCTGGAGTCTACGATGTTCTTGGATCTCGGCGTGTGTGCGAGGACGCGTCTGTACGCTCTCCCTGACGAGTTCCACGACCACAGCGAAGGCATCCTCGGTGAAGTCGGGTTGCCACTTGAGTTTGGGCCGCTGCAGGTGAATGAGCCCCTCAAGTTGTCTGAGTCGCTCGGGAATGGCTTCCATCACCTTTGTATAAAAGGCTGTTGCCTGCAATTTGGACAACGACCAGAAGTGTGCGGGTAGCACCGGGTCCAACCCGAACTTGATCCATTCTTGGTAGGCCATGTGTCAATGTGGCAACGGCGCCTTCTCCCATGGTATCTTATAGTTGTCGAGCGCTTTGATCAGATCGCGGTTCGCCGGTTGGCCCGGTCGTTCATACAGAATCCACTTGACACCCTTTTCGCTGGAGTCCATAAGAGCTCTGTCTTTGATCATTTGATGACGAATCCGCTCTGTTACTCCTTGGCTACCAATCTTGACCTCAATCATTAAATTAGGATTGTGCGGATCGATGCCATCGTAGAAACGCCGGCCTTCCCTTGGTATCTGATGGCTGGTCTCAAGCGGGCCGTCCTTGGTCTTGCGTCCCATGCGCATCTTGCCGCTGCTTCGAGCTGCCGACTCTGCACGTTTGCCATTGGCCACCGCTTTGGCCGGGAACCTGCCGGCAATCGGGCCAAACGCAGACTCAACGTCGGCATACACCGCGGAACTACGTGTCTGGGGCCCATATTCGTTGTCAGCGCGGCTCCAGTCTACGGCCCAATCAGCTTCCTCCTCCCTGTCGTACATCGGTTGCTGAATCTCGCGATTGACACGATTCTTCAAGGTCCGGAGTTGTCGGTAGCCTTGAAGCAGGGCGTCGAGGGGACTGATCATGCTGATGGGCAGGGTGCTGTCCAGAATGTTCACAACCATCGGTAAGATCACGCCCTCAAAGTCCCATTGCCAATCCAACCCCATGGGATCAGTTCGAAAAGCCGGGGCGGATCCGGCGAAGGCGAAGAGATTCGCGCCGTTGCCATATACGGTGTCGATTTGCGGTCCAGCGGTTGAAAGCCGTCCGACCCCACCAAGAGAGAGCGCCGAACCGACATGTGCACTCCCGCTCCCATTCGGATCCCTCTGCACAAACCTCCCCAAGCTCGGCGAGTAGGACCGATTGCGGTTCTGGTACAGCCCCTTGACGCCGAGGCCGGTGCTTGCATCCACCGCCAGCTGCGGCAGCAGCACGTTGCCCACACCGCCGTCGAAGCGGTCGAAGAAGAGGCCCTGGTGTCCGATGCGGTTCTCGAAGGGTTGTGGGGCGCCGCTGGAGCCTGAGTCGTAGCGATCGATCTGGACCGGCTGGCCGTAGGGGTCCCAGGTGTATTGGTGGAGCATGGCCCCGTTGTCATCGATCAGGGCGATGAGGTTGTAGTTGGCGTCCTGGATGACCCAGGCGGGGCGGTCGGCGCCGTGCGCGGCACCGGAGCCCGGCGAGATGTCCACCTCCGCCACGACCTCATCGACGTACCCGGGGCTGTGGATGTACTCGCGGCCGGTGAGCGTGAAGGTCGCCAGAGGGGGAAGCTCCGCTTCCTTCTTGCTTGAAATCGGCTCTTCATCGCCGGAGAGCGGGATGGGATCGGTGACGACTTCCTGGATGCGGCGGACGCCGTCGAAGTAGAAGTGCTCGGTGCGGACCTGGGCGCGGCCGTACTGGTCGAGCGTGGGCCACGGGCTCTGCTTGCGGATGAGGCGACCGAGACCGTCGTAGGTGTAGTGGGCGATCGGGTCTGTTCCCGCCGCGTTCGCCTGCAAGCGGGTCGGTCCCTACCCTTGGGTTCTGTACCTTGGCGGCGGTTGCCGGGGTGTGGAGGGCGTAGCTCAGCGGTAGAGCAGCGGCCTTTTAAGCCGTTGGTCCAGGGTTCAAATCCCTGCGCCCTCATTGAGGCAGTGGCGGAGGAACGGAGAGACGCAGTGACGGAGCGGGGATAGGAGAGCTGGGCTGGCGGAAGGGCGCGGCGTTGGCGAGGATCCGCGGGTGGGGATGGCGGAGAGGGGTGAGCGGGGTTGGCATTGGGGTTTGTTGAGAAAGTGAAGGGTGATCAGGGATGATCGTTTTGCATTGCAACTGGTCGGCGGGGCGACTCCATGTCTGGGGGGAGTCGGCGGACCTGTGGCGGGGGGTGCATGAGGACAAGGCTCGGGTCGGTGGGGATCACGAGGGGGATGCCGGCGTTGATGGGGCGGAGGGTGAGGGGTTGGACGTCGGTGAGGTGGGGGAAGTTGATGGCCGCCGCGGGGGGCCGGGGCGAACTGCTACCAACGGGACGCGTGGCACGGGAAGTCCCTCAGCGGGGACTGGCGATGCGGTTGGGAGTGCCGAGTCCGTCGGAACGGGAGATGCCGGCGCGCCCACCGTTTCGGAGAAGGAAGTGGCTCTCGCTGGTAGGCCGAGGGCACATCCGTTTGCGTTGCGCGCGAAGGCTGCTTCGGAACTCCTGGGTGGGGAATGGGGGAAGCCAGAAACCATTCGATTGCGGCTGCCGGCGAGCGGAGGTGTGCCGCTTGGGAGTTCGCGGCTCGCGCACGCCGCGGGGATGGCGGGTGGAGGGTCCACAAGCACGCTCGGCGAGTTTGACGTAGAGACGGTGGCGGTGGAGGCGGGGCGGGCGGTGGAATTGATGGATGCGGTGGAGGGGCGATTTGGGGATGAGGCGCACGAGGGGCTGCTGCATCGGCCGGTGGTGCTGGCGGATTCGGTGTTGTGGTTTGCGAGCGCGGCGCGGTTGGCGCGGCACTTGATGGCGCAGCAGCGGTTTGTGCCGGTGCTCAAGCAGGAAGCGACGGGGGAGCTGAAAGGGACGTGGCATCCGTGGATGAGTGATGCGGGGTCGGCGGGTCGGGTGGCGGCGCTGGCGGAGTCGATGCCGGGCGTGGCCAGGGCGGTGGTGGATGAGTTTGAGCACCGGCCGTGGTTGGTGTTGGAGGATTTTCTGGGGGCGCTGGTTGACGTTGGGTGTCGCGAAACGCTGATCCGGGAGACGGTTTCGGATGCGATTGCGGAGCGGGACCCGGCGGTGGATGCCCAGGTGGCATGGCTGTCGGGGCTGCTCGGTTCCGGGAATGCGGTGCCGATCCGCGGGCCGTCGCGGACGGACGTGATCAAGGGCGTGCGGCGGTGGATCTCGGGGCTTGAGGAGCGGGGGACGAGTTCGACGTGGAAGCTGTTGCTGAGGCTGGGTGAGCCGCCGAATGCATCGGTGCTGAGCGATATGGAGGAGCCGAGCGACAAGATTGAGTGGCCGCTGACGTTTCACCTTCAGTCGCAGGACAATCCGCGGATCGTGGTGGATGCGTCGGACATCTGGCTGTTGTCGGCGGATGCGATGACCATTGAGGGGAAGCGACTGGAGAGCCCGCAGGAACTCCTGCTGGCGGAGCTAGGGCGGGCGTCGAGGTTGTACACAGCGCTGGAAAGGGCGCTGGATGAGTCGGAGCCGTCTTCGCTCGAGCTGCACACGCGGCAGGCGTATCAGTTCCTGCGCGAGCACAAGCCGGTGTTGCTGGAGCAGGGGTTTGGGGTAGAGGCGCCGGAGTGGTGGGATCAGCCGTCGGCGCGGCTGGGGGCGCGGTTGAAGCTTTCGAGTGAGGCGATCGAGATGGTGGCGGCGCTGTCGCCGGGGAATGTGGAAGGGGCGGCGGGTCGGCGGATGGGCCTCTCAGCGCTGGTGAACTACACGTGGGACATTGCGATCGGCGGGACGACGCTGAGCTTGTCGGAGTTTGAGAAGCTGGCGGGAAGAAAGACGCCGCTGGTTCGGATCAATGGACGGTGGGTGGAGGTTCGGCCGGAGGATGTCAAAGCGGCGATCAAGTTCATCCGGGAGAATCCGGGTGGGACGATGCGGGTGGGGGATGCGATCCACCTGGCGTATGGGAGCGATGCGAGAGATTCGGGAGTGCCGATCGTCGGGCTGGAGGCGACGGGGTGGGTGAGCGCGTTCTTCGGGGAGCATGTCGCGAGCGAGCAGATACCAGATGTGGCGCCACCGGCGGGATTTCACGGTTCGCTGCGGCCGTACCAGGTGCGCGGGTTGGCGTGGCTGGCGTTCCTGGAGAAGTTTGGATTCGGGCCGTGTCTTGCGGACGACATGGGGCTTGGCAAGACGATCCAGCTGCTGGCGCTCCTGGTGATGGAACGCGAGGCGGCGGAGAAGAGAGTGGCAGAGGCACGAAGTGACGGAGTGACGAAGGCAGAGAGTGACCCAGGCCTTTCTGCGTCACTTGGTCAATCCGTGACCTCGTCACTTGAGCAAGCCGCTGATGCGGCGGCGATACGGGCGGAGAAGTCGCTCGTGCCGCCAACGTTGCTGGTGGTGCCGATGTCGGTGGTGGGGAACTGGATTCACGAGGCGCGGCGGTTTTGTCCGCAGCTGAAGTTCATTCTGCATCACGGTGTGGAGAGAATGCAGTCGGATGCGTTTGTGGCAGCCGCGGAGGCGTCGGACGCGGTGATCACGACGTATGCGCTGGCGCACCGGGATCGGGAAACGCTGCAGCGGGTGCACTGGCAGCGGGTCGTGCTGGATGAAGCGCAGTACATCAAGAATCCGGGGACGAAGCAGGCGCTGGCGGTTCGGTCGCTGCCTTCGGGAACGCGGATTGCGCTGACGGGCACGCCGGTGGAGAACCGGTTGAGCGAGTTGTGGTCGATTCTGGACTTCTTAAATCCGGGATACCTGGGGCCGGCGGCGACGTTCCGGAAGCGGTTCAGCGTGCCGGTGGAGCGGTATCACGATGCGAACCGGAGCCGGCAGCTTCGGGAACTGGTGCGGCCGTTCGTGCTGCGGAGGCTGAAGACCGATCCGAATGTCGCGGCGGACTTGCCGGAGAAGGTGGAGACGCGCGAGTACTGCCACCTGACGAGCGAGCAGGCGGAGCTCTACGAGCGGATCGTCGGGCAGATGATGGCGGTGGTGGATGCGGCGGAGGGGATTCAGCGGCGCGGGCTCGTGCTGGCCACGCTGGTGAAGCTCAAGCAGGTGTGCAATCACCCGGGGCAGTATCTGAAGGAGTGGAAGGAGTCGGAGCCGAGCCTGGTGTCGCCGCAGAGGTCGGGCAAGTGCGTGCGGATGGTGGAGCTCTTGTCGGAAGTGGTGTCGGCGGGGGATTCGGCCTTGGTGTTCACGCAGTTCCGGCAGATGGGCGGGATGCTGGCGGCGATGCTGCGGCAGGAGTTGGATCGGGATGTGCTGTTCTTCCACGGCGGCACGCCGCAGGGCCAGCGGCAGGCGATGGTGGACCAGTTCCAGAAGAAAGATGGGAAGACGCCGATCCTGATCGTGAGTTTGAAGGCGGGCGGCGTGGGGCTGAACTTGACGGCCGCGACGCATGTGTTCCACTTTGATCGGTGGTGGAACCCGGCGGTGGAGAACCAGGCGACGGACCGGGCCCATCGCATCGGGCAGTACCGCACCGTGCAGGTTCACAAGTTTGTGGTGCGGGGGACGCTGGAAGAGCGGATCGACGAGATGATCGAGGCGAAGACGGAGCTGGCGGAGAACATCATCGGGTCGGGCGAGAGCTGGTTGACGGAGTTGACCACAGATGCGCTGAAGGAAGTGTTGACGCTGCGTCGGGACGCGGTGGGGGACGAGGAATAGGGATCCCGGCGCTGCGAAGGGCTGTTAGAGAAGGCCCATCACGAAGAACACGACACCCACCGCGCCGCCCGCGATGGCGAGCATCCAGAACATGTCCTTGCGGGTGAGCAGTGCCACGGCGCAGAGAGCGATGGCAACCTGGAACGCCGTGGAGGCATTGGAAAGTTTGCCCTGACGGGAACGGTGGTCTGCGGCGGCGGAATGGGCCGCGGTGGCGTGTGCCTTGATGTCTTCCTGTTCGCTCTTGTAACGGTCGGCGCGTGCGGTGTCTTCGGGCGTGACGGCCTTGCCGAGGGCTGGGAGGAGTTCGAGACGGCTCTCGAGGACGGCGAGCTTGATGCCTTTGGCCTGGAAGAAGGCCCACTGGTCGGCGGCCTTGATTTCATCGATCATCGCCTGGTTGAGGTGGTTGGTCGCAAACATCGTGGCGAGAGATGCGAGCGTCGCGAGGATGGCGGTGGTGACCGCGACGCGGGACATCCATCGCTTCTCGGCAGGGTCGCCTTGCGCTTTGGTCACGTCGGGAATGTCGGTACCTGGGATCTTCTCTTCGCTGATGCGCTTGAGTTTGAAAGACATGAGCAATGGTATCGGCAGGCGGTGGGAACGAGCGACAGTGAAGCTAGGTCAGGAGCGCCCAGAACGCTCCATCCGTGTATTCGCGGGCGTCTCCGCCGGGGACTCCGGCGGGGGTGAGGGACTCGAAGCCGGCGATCTTGAAGTTGTGCCAGCGGGCGGCCCAGTCGGCCTGGGACTGGTTTTCCTCCGGCTCGAGGCTGCAGGTGGAGTAGAGAATGCGGCCGCGGGATGGGCGTGAGACGATCATGGGGATGGCGTCGGCGATGATCTGTTTCTGGATGTCGGTGAGGCGTTTGAGCTGGTCGTCATCGCAGCGGTAGCGGGCCTCGACGCGGCGGGAGAGGACGCCGGTGTTGGTGCAGGGAACGTCGAGGAGGATCAGGTCGGCGCGGCCATGGAACTTGAGGAGGATGTCGGCGGGAGCGATGACCTGGACACGCGGGTGACCGGCAAAGAAGTCGGAGAGTGTGTTGAGGCGGCGCTCGTCGGTGTCGGTGGCGATGATGGTGGACTGCGGAAAGGTGGCCGCGAGTTGGCGGGTCTTCGTGCCTTGGCCGGCGCACAGATCGATGATGAGCGAGGGATGAGACTTGAGAAGGCGACTGGCGGCGGCGATTGGTTGTTGCGAGGCGGGGTCCTGAACCCACAGGTCGCGGCGCTCGGCGAGGAGACTCGAGAGATCTTCGCGGGTGCCGTTGAACACGTGGCTGCCAGAGCGGGAGTGAGGCGAGAGCGATTGAGGAAGCGGCGCGGCCGCGTGACCGGTATTGAGAATCGTGGGCGCGGCGATCAGGCCGTGAAGGGCGAGGCGGAGCACCTCTTCGCGTGGTCGGCGGGCGGACCAGCGCCTGATGAGCCAGGCGGGGTTGCTGGTGGCGATGCCGAGGCGGGCGGTGAAGTCGTCGGGGAGGCTGAGGGTATTGAGGGTGATGGAGCCGCCGTCAAAGAGGGGAAGGCGGTCGGTCGGGAGATCAAGGGCCGCGGGGGGAAGGGAAGGTGCGAGGCGATCGCCGAGAGACTCGCTGACGCGACGCAGGACGGCGTTGGTCAGGCCGCCCGCGCCGGTGCGGACCATGGACTTGGCGAGGTCAACGGTTTCGTCAATGGCGGAATGGACCGGGATGCGGTCGAAAAGGGCGAGTTGAGCGGCACCAGAGATGAGCACGCCCTGCAGTGAGGGCTCCATGGTGGAGAGGGGCTGTTCGAGGAACTGGTTGAGAAGCCATTCGAGGGTGAGCCAGCGTCGCATGCCGGCGTCGTAGATGGCGTGGGCGAGGGCCGCGTCGCGGGAATCGAGGCCGTCGGTCAGGAGGGGGGCGAGGCCGAAGTCGGGCCAGCGTTTGGCCTGGTCCGCGAGCTTTCTGGCCGCGGCTTCGCGCGCGGAGAGTGGGGTCCGGGAGGGTGAGGGGATGGGGATTGGCTTACCCTTGGTCACGGCCCAGTGTAGGGTTCGCGACAGAGGCCTCTGGATTCATGGTGACTACACCCCCAACCCCTTCGGTTTCCTCGGCGGCTTCGGATGGAGCGGCTTCGGTCGTGCGGCCGCTGAAGCTGCGGAGTTCGCGGCGCGTCGGCGGTTTTTTGTGGAGCATGCGGGTCCGGAAGAAGGTGCTTTTCCTGCACACGTTGTTCTTTATTGGCCTCGCGGCGATCTTGTTGGTGCCGCTGCGGCCGGCGATCACGGAAGTGGTGGAGCAAGCGGAGATCAGCGAAGCGCGGATGATCCTGCGGCTGGCGATGGCGCGGGCGCAGACGGATTGGAGCTCGACCGTGCCAGAGGCGAGAGTGACTCGCGGCACGGCGGAAGAGCTGGGCCTGGACTCGGCGACCGTCTCCCAGGCGAGGTCGAACTCCGGGAAGCCCGTCGGAGCGTATCTGGATGGAGAAATGGCCGGGGCGGTCGCGTTTGTGCCGGGCGATCGGGACGGAGGAGAGTTCTGGGTGGCGACAGTGCGGATTGCGGAGTCGCGTCGAGCCGTGCTGCAGTTGTACCTGCTGACGGCGGTGGCGCTGCTCGCGGTGTACGCACTGGTGGCCGCGGCGCTGGAGTTGTTTGTGTTGCCGCAGCACGTCTACGGACCGATCGGGCGGATGCTTGACGCGGACTTGGCTGTGCAGGAAGGGAACAAAGAGCAGGAGATCATCGCGGACTCGCTGATTCCGGCGGACGAGCTGGGAGAGATCATGCGGTCGCGGAACCGGACGGTGACGGCACTGCGGACGCATGAGGCGGCGTTGGCGGAAGCGCTGACGGAGCTCGAAGTGGTGGCGACGGACTTGAAGCGGAAAAACCATCTGCTGGAGGCGGCGCGGCGCAACCTGCAGGATGCGGACCGGTTGGCCAGCCTGGGCATGATGTCGGCGGGCATCGCGCACGAGCTGAATACGCCGCTCGCGGTGCTCAAAGGGCTGGTGGAGAAGCTGAACACGGAGGGTGGGACCATGCCCGCTCCGCAGGCGGCGCTGATGTTGCGAGTGGTGAGGAGGTTGGAACGCCTGGGGGACAGTCTGCTGGACTTTGCACGAGTGAGGCACCCGGAGATGCGGCCGGCGCTGGTTCGCACGATCGTCGAGGAAGCGGCGACGCTGGTGCGGCTGGACCGGGAGCGCGGCGGAGCGGAGATTGTGGATGAGGTGCCGGCGGAGTTGACGGTGGAGTGCGATGCGGACCGGTTGGTGCAGGTGATGGTGAATCTGCTGCGGAACTCGTGCGATGCGATTCGGGCGGAGAAAACCGGCGTGCCCGGAGAGGGATTGGACGAGGGCCGGAGAGTACGAGTGGCGGCCGAAGTATCCGCCAGGGATGGACGGGCCTGGGTGTCGATCACCGTGACCGATGATGGACCCGGAATCGACGCGGAGGTTCTGACACGGCTGTTCGAGCCGTTTGCCAGCACGCGGATGGATGCGCACGGAACCGGTCTGGGGCTCGCCGTGGCGGAGGGGATCGTGCGGGCGCACGGCGGGCTGATCCTGGCTCGCAACCGCGCGGATCGGCCCGGCGCCGTCTTCGAGGTCATGCTGCCCGTTCAGGCAGCGCCGGCGCAGGTCGCGCGGGTGGAGCCGGGGAACGTGGTCACTGTTGAGGAGCCGGCGTGATGCATGAACGGGACGAAGAAGTGCGGGAGCCGGCCGTCGATACCGCGCCGCCGCTGTCGATCATCGCGCTGGACGACGATGAGGACTTCCTGCAGTACATTCGTGGCGTGCTGGAAACCGAAGGCCACGATGTTCGGACGGTGTCTACTCCGGAGGTGTTCTACGAGTCGGTGGAGGCCAAACTGCCGGATGTGGTGCTGCTGGATATCAAGATGGGGCGGCACAGCGGGGAGGAAGTGCTCGGGGAGATTCGGAAGCGGTGGGGGCGGCTGTGCGTGATCGTGGTGACGGGGTATCCATCTCTGGAGGGGATGAGGCAGACGTTCAAGCAGGATGTGTTTGATTACCTGGCGAAGCCGTTTTCAGTGGGGGAGCTGCGCCGGTGCCTGGCGCAGGCCGCGGAGGCATTGAACCTCGGGCGGCGGCCGCAGGACAAACTCAAGGGATCGCTGGGAAGGCAGGTTCGGCTGGCAAGAACAGAACGTGGCTGGACGCTGCGCGACCTGTCGGAGGCGAGCGGGATCAGCGTGAGCCAGCTGAGTTCGATCGAGCGCGGGGCGCACCTGCCGAGCGTGGAGTCGCTGCTCACGATCGCGCTGGCGCTGGAACAGAAGCCATCGGCGTGGCTGGAGGCGGCGGGGTTTTAGTTGAAGCGAAGCAGGCCCCCGATGGAGCGAATGCGCACAGATAGACGGTCTGGCCCGTTGGTATCTGCGTCTTCTGTGATCGTGTCCGGGTTCAGGTCTTCTTTGCCCGGACCAGCAGTACAGGTATGTCCGTGCGGTGGCGAACGTCGGAGGCGACGCTGCCGAGGATGAAGTCCTTGATGATGCCATGGCCGTGCGTGGACATCGCGATCAGGTCGCAGTTGACCTTGCCCGCGAGAGAGAGGATTTCCCTCGCGGGCTCGCCGGAACGGAGTTCGAACGACGCGTCGAATCCCTCCGCCGCCAGTTCGGCGCGCCGGCGCTCCAGGTAGGCCCGGTCGCTCTGCATTTCTTCGGACTCAGCGAGGTTCAGAGATTGCTGCGCACGGGCCGCGAACCCGTCGGCGACGTGAACCAGCACGAGGCGGCTGCCCATCTGGCGGGCGAGGGGGCGGATGTGGGAGAGGATCGCCTCATCCGCGGGCGTGTTGTCAAGTGGGATCAGGATCGTGCGGTACATGGCTTCCTCACTTGACGTCGGGCGCGATCCAGCCCGCGGCGGTCTGGAAGAGAAGATAGACGTTGAGCACGACGATGACGGCGGTGACGATGATGGAGAGGACGGTCACCCAGCGGCGGTTGACAAAGCGGCCCATCTTCTTTCGGTCGCTGGTGAACCACACGAGAGGAATGACGGCGAAGCTCAGCTGCAGGGAGAGGATGACCTGCGAAAGGACGAGGAGCTGGTTGACGCCTTTCTGGCCGGCGATCCACGCGACGATAAACGCGGGAACGATGGCGAGGAGGCGGGTGATGAGGCGGCGGACCCAGGGGCGCAGGCGGATATTGAGGAACCCTTCCATGACGATCTGGCCGGCGAGGGTTCCGGTCAAGGTGGAGTTCTGTCCCGAGCAGAGGAGGGCGACGGCGAAGAGCGTCGCGGCGGCGCCGCCGAGGAACGTGGGGAGCAGGTGGTAGGCGTCTTCGATGCCGACTTCTTCTTGAGAGATCTTGCCGTGAAAGGCTCCGGCGGCGAGGAGGAGGATCGCGGCGTTGATGAAGAACGCGCCGAGCAGGGCGATGGTGGAGTCGATGGTGGCGTACTTGATCGCCATGGACTTGCCGGGATCGTCGCGGGTGAAGGCGCGGGTCTGGACGATGCTGGAGTGGAGGTAGAGGTTGTGGGGCATCACGGTGGCGCCGAGGATGCCGATGGCGATGTAGAGCTTGGAGGGATCGGTGATGATGTCGGTGGATGGGACCATGCCGCGGAGCATGCCGGAGATGGAGAGGTCGGCCTTGAGAAGCTGGTAGGCGAAGCAACCGCCGATGGTGAGGATCAATGTGCCGACGATGATCTCAAGGATCCTGAAGCCCTTGTGCTGGAGGAACAGGATCAGCATCACGTCCGCGGCGGTGATCAGGACGCCGAAGAGGAGGGGAATACCGAAGAGGAGGTTGAGGGCGATCGCCGAGCCGATGACTTCCGCAAGGTCGCAGGCCGCGATCGCGACTTCGCACAGGATCCAGAGAGTGAACGACACGGGCCGGGAGAAGTGGTCGCGGCAGGCCTGTGCGAGGTCGCGCCCGGTGACGACGCCCAGCTTGAGCGCGAGGTGCTGAAGCAGGATGGCCATGAAGTTTGAGATGAGGATGACGGAGAGGAGTGTGTAGCCGAAGCGGGCTCCTCCGGTCAGGTCGGTGGCCCAGTTGCCGGGGTCCATGTAGCCCACGGAGACGAGCAGGCCCGGCCCGAGGAAGGCGAGCATCTTGCGCCAGGGGCGGGCGTTGTGGGGCACGCTGACGGAGGAGTGGACTTCGGGGAGCGAGGGGGAGTGGCGGGCGGTGCGCCAGCCGGCGTCGGCGGTGGTGACTGTCATGAGTTTGGCATCGCGTTTCATGGGGCCAGGAACAGTATCGGCACATGTGTAGCCGAGACTACTGTAGCGTAAGCTACAACTCGGGACAAGCACGAGCGCCGGGCGGGGCAGAAGCGGCCGGAGATGGGGTTGCGGGGCCGGTCGCCGCCAGTTGGCGATCGCGTGCGGGGCCCGTACTATCCGGCCGCCGGGGCGGTAGCTCAGTTGGTAGAGCGCCAGCTTTGCAAGCTGGATGTCAGGAGTTCGAGTCTCCTCCGCTCCATTTCGGCTAGGAATCGCGAGTCCGGGAAATCCGGGCAATCGTGTCCGTCGTGCTCTTGCCCTTGACGAGGTCGATCAGGGCGATCCGGCCGCCGTAAGACTCAACAAAAGAGCTTCCAACGACCTGGTCTTTGCGATAGTCCGCACCCTTGACGAGCACTTCGGGCTTGAGGGATTCGATCAGCCTGATCGGTGTGTCTTCGGTGAACGGCACCACCGCACCGACACAGCCGAGGGCTCCGAGGACCCGGGCCCGGTCTTCCATGGAGTTGACCGGGCGGCCCTCTCCCTTGAGGCGACGGACGGAGGCGTCGTCGTTGAGGCCGAGGACCAGGAAGTCCCCTTCCGCGGCGGCCTTCTCAAGCAGCGTGACGTGCCCGCTGTGCAGGATGTCGAAGCAGCCGTTGGTGAAGACAACTTTCTTTCCCTCACGGCGGAGTGCGGCCGCCTGGATGAGGGCCTGGTCAAGCGTCCGGAGCTTGCCGTGGACCTGCCCGGCGCGCAGGAGCAGCTCGTTATGAATCTTCTCGATGGGGATGGGGACGACGCCGAAGACTTCGACTTCGAGGCCCGCCGCGGCGTTGCCGAGGCGGACGGAGTCGGTCCAGGACAGGCCGTTGGCGCGGGCGGCGGCGATGGCGGCGAGCATCATGTCGCCGGCGCCGGTGACGTCGTAGACCTCGCGGGCGATCGTCGGGATGGCGGTGGGAGTGCCTTTGCGTTCGAGAAGCAGGGCGCCGTGCCGGTCGAGCGTGAGAATGACAGCATCGAGATCGAGTTGGTCCATCAGGGCGAGGGCGATGCGGCCGTTGTGGTCCGGAGAGGCCTCGTGGTCGGTGCTCCGCCCGGTGGCGAGCTCCGCTTCGGTGCGGTTGGGCGTGATCGCGGTTGAGCCGCGGTACTTCGAGTAGTCCTCGATGCGGGCGGGGTCGATCAGGACGGGAACTTTCGCGGCGCGGCAGGCCTTGATGATGCGCTGGCAGAGGTCGGGGGTGCACACACCCTTTCCGTAGTCCTCGATGCAGACAACGTCGGTGCCGCCCGCGAGAGACTTCTGGAAAGCGCTGAAGAGGCGGTCGGAGGTTTCGCGCGACAGAGGCTCGCGGGATTCGAAGTCGACCCGGAACATCTTCTGGGGGTGACGGGTCTGGGCAAGCCCGATGAGGTTTTGCTTGACCGTGGTGGGGCGGCCGGAGTCGGCAATGAGGCCGGACGTGTTGATGTGCTGGGACTCAAGGGCTTGGCGGAGGGCGGCGCCCGTGGCGTCATCGCCGGTGATGCCAAAGGCGGTGACCGTGCCTCGGAGGGCGGTCAGGTCAAGGCAGACGTTGGCGGCTCCGCCGGGGTTGTCCGTGCGATTGCGAACGTGGAGGATGGGAACGGGGGCGTCCGCGGAAAGGCGTTCGGCGTCGCCGAAGAGCTGCTGGTCGAGCATGAAGTCGCCGACCACGAGGGCTTTGAACGGCTTCCAGTTGGCGAGATGGGTCAGGAGGTCGGGCACGCCGAGAGTTTATGCGGGGTCACTCCGGGGCGCACGGACGGGAGACTCAGGCGGCCCGGGGGCGGGACTCGTCTGCGGGCCGCCCGTCTGCCCGTGATCAACTGAACTTGACCTTTCTCAGAACCGATCGTATACTTGCACAATGACGCAAACGAGCAAACGTCGTCCGGGAACTCCAAAGCAGGCCGCGGCGTGCTGCCGGCCGATTGATGCGCTGCTGAACCCGGAGCTGTTCAAGGCGCTGTGCGATCCGACGCGGGCGGGGCTGGTCGCGTGCCTGGCCAAGTGCGGGCGTGCGTGCTCGGTTGGGGAGGTGGCCGAGTGCTGCTCGGTGGATGTGTCGGTCGTGTCGCGGCACCTGGCGATGCTGGCGAGGTCGGGTGTGCTGGAGGTGAGCAAGAACGGCCGCGAGGTGTACTACAAGGTCCGGTTCGCGGATCTGTCCAGGACTCTGCGGGCGCTCGCGGATGAACTGGAGTCGTGCTGTTCGGGTGGTCGAGGCGGGTCGTGCTGCTGAGTGCGGTGAATCCCGGAAGGGCGAACTGAAAGGAACGCAATGGAACCCAAGTCTTCGAAGGCGTGCTGCTCGGATTCGTGCTGTAGTTCCGAACCGGCGACCGCTGTGTCGCGGGAGCGAGAAGAGGCCGTGCGAGAGCAGGTGCGTGCCGGTTACGGCAAGATTGCGCGCGATTCAGGCGCTTCAAGCTGCTGTGGAGGTGCGGGGGGGGGGTGCTGCGGTCCAGCCGTGCTGTCACCGGATGATGTGGCCCGCGCGGTCGGGTATTCAGAGCAGGACGTACGCGTGCTCCCGGAAGGTTCGAACATGGGGCTGTCCTGCGGGAATCCCACGGCGCTCGCATCGCTGCGTGCGGGCGAAGTCGTGCTGGATCTGGGGAGCGGCGGCGGATTCGACTGCTTTGTCGCGGGTCCCAAAGTTGGTGCGACCGGGCGAGTCATCGGCGTGGACATGACGCCGGACATGCTGTCGAAGGCCCGTCGGAACATCGCTGCCTACCGCGAGCAGTCCGGCCTGGACAACGTCGAGTTTCGTCTTGGCGAGATCGAAGCGATCCCGGTTGCCGATGCGAGTGTCGATGTCGTCATCTCGAACTGCGTGCTGAATCTGTCGCCGGACAAGCCGCGGGTGTGGAAGGAGATTGCCCGGGTTCTGAAGCCGGGCGGGCGGGTGGCGATTTCAGACCTGGCGCTCGTCAAGCCGTTGCCGGAATCGGTCAGGGAAGACCTGGAAGCGTTGATCGGATGCATCGCCGGGGCGGTGCTCGTGGAGGAGTCGCGCGCGATGGTACTGCGGGCGGGACTGACGCAGGCTGTGCTGGCTCCCAAGCCAGCGTATGTCGACGCGATGACACGCTGGCAGGACCCGCTTTATAAGAAGATCATCGCCGGGCTACCGTCTGGGTCCACGCCCGGGGAGTACATCACGAGTCTGGACATCTCAGCGCGAAAGGCTGTCGCCCCATGACCCAAGCGAGCAAGCCGCTGGTGTTGTTCCTGTGCACGGGGAACTCGGCCCGAAGCATTCTGGCCGAGGCCATTCTTCGCCACCGGGCGGGGGATCGGTTCGAAGTGGCGAGTGCGGGTTTGGAACCCAAAGGCGTCAACCCGCTCACTATTCAGGCCCTGTCCGAGGCGGGGATCGAGTGCTCAGGCCTGCGGTCGAAGAACTCGAGCGAGTACCTCGGGAAGCGAAGTGTCCGTCACGCGGTCATCCTGTGCGAAAGCGCTCAACATTCTTGCCCTCGAATCTATCCGTTCGCGACGCAGACCTTGTACTGGCCTTTCGACGATCCCGCCGCGGCCACCGGCGGTCCGGGCGAGCGGCTCGCCGCCTTTCGCAGGGTTCGTGACGAGATCGCCGAGCGGATCGACGCCTGGCTCGCGGAGGCTGGAGTACCGAATTGAAAAGCGGGCCCGGCAGTGGAGCGCCGGGCCCGCGAGAGGCAAGGACTGGCTTTGGTTACGGGCAGCCGCCGGCGTACTTGTTGATGAAGCACTGGAAGTCGTTGGCCGTGAGGGCCGGGATTCCGGTGCTCAGGTCGCAGTTCGCGTACGTGTCGTTCGCCGCGAACTTGTTGATGAAGCACTGGAAGTCGTTCGCCGTCAGTCGGGGCGTTCCGGTGCTGTTGTCGCAGTTCGCGTAGCAGGCGGCCCCGCCGATCGCGGCGTTGATGGCGTCGAGATCGAGCTGGTTGACAATGAGGTCGCCGGTCATGTCGCCGGAGAGGTCGAAGCCCACGGCCTCCGCCGTGTTGTTCCAGTTGGCGTTGCCATCCACTACGAACGGATTGCCAATGAACTGCGCGGACACGTAGGCGACGTCCGCGGCGTCGATCACGCCGTTAGCGCCGACGGGGGCCCATCCGCGGGCGATTCCGCCCGAGCCGATGACGTCAAAGCGGGATTCGCCAGCAACGTACGCCGGGCCGCCGGACTTGGTCGTGCCGAAGAAGTTGTTGCTGCCCGTGAGCGTGAACCAGGCGTTGTCGATCGCTTCGAAGCCCTTCTTGCGGTCGAGCTTTCCGGTGCCGGGGTCGATGGCGAGGCCGTCGGCCCAGTAGCGGACATCCTTGGCGTCGAAGTTGCCGTCACCGTTGAAGTCGCCGAGGATTTCGATGACAGCGTCACTGCCCGCAGTGCCGGACCCGGGCGTGGGGCCGGTGAAGGCGGGAGCGGCCCACGCGGGTCCACCGTTACGCTGGCGGAACGCCTTGAGCATTTCGGAGGCGTCGTTGAGGTCACGCAGACCGTCTCCGTTGAAGTCGCCGGCGATGCGGTTGCGCGTGGTGAGGGTCGTGTTGTAGCCGATGCTCGCGCCGGCCTGGTTGATGTAGTTCGCTCCGTTGGTAACGCCGTCCGAGTACGTGATGCCCACGCCCGACTTGCGGCTGGGAGATTGACCCGCGAGATTCGGCGACCCGGTCCCGAAGTTCTGGAACTGGGCATCGTCGAGCACGCTGAACGGCCCCAGGAGGCCCGGGCTCAGGGACGCGTTGTAACCGGGATTGACAATGAGCTGCGTCGGGTTTGCGGGGTCGTTGATGTACTTGCGGGCGGGATTCAGGATGAGCAGCGTCGCCGCCCACTCCCCGGGCATGCCGAAAGTCTGTGGCGTGCCGGGGACCGAGATGAAGTTCTCGATCGAGCGGGTGATGTTGTTCACGAACGCCGCAGCCTCGGTGTTGGCCATGCGCGGATTGGTATTGCCGGGCGTTCCGCCGATCATGGCCTGATTGCGAGGGTCGCCGACAGTGGCGAGAATCGCCGGCCCGCCGATGGACCACAGAGCCGGATTGCCGCCGGGAACGTTATCGAGGATGTTGTTCAGCGTTGGGCGGGTGTAGGCCGTACCGCCCGCGATGCTGCAGCGGACGGCGACCAGGTCGTATCGTGCGGAGTTGGCAACCGTAAAGCGTTCCGCTCCTGAGTAGCCCATGCCAAGACGGCTGTTTCGAATGGTTGTCTCTACGTCGCCGCTGCCGATCTTGTTGGACGGGGCGTACTCATTGCCCACAATATTCGTATTGCCGGTCGTGCCGCCCTGCGGGGCTACGCCTCCGACGTTGTCGCCGACTCCAAAGGAAGGATCGGTTCCCGCGGTGTTGTTGAATCCGTTGCGCGTGCCGGACCCGATTTCGCGGGTCACGGCAACGAGGTTCTCACCGTTAAACATACGACCGGTAGCAAAGAAGTGATTGACTTCCGTCTGGTCCATCTGGCGAACACCTGTCCCGAAGCTCGTGATCATCGCGATGGGAGCGAAGGCAAGCTGCGAGTCGAAGATCGTGTTGCAGTCCGGTGACCCGACGTTCAAGTTGCGAACACCAAGATTCGCGAGGTTGTAAACAAAACCGCCGCCCGTGCCCTGGGCGTTTACCGATGTCCGCGGGTTCAGTCCGTATCCCTTCTGTCCGGGAAGCCTGTTAAGGGCCGCGCTGTTGCCCGTTCCGCTCCCTCGAACGGCCCAGGTGCTCGGGACATCGACGGGCGTGACATCGACGCGGTATCCGCCCGCGGCGGGGCTTCCAGTCACCGCCGACAGGAAGTTGGGAGCCGTGAGCTTTGCCGCGATGGGCAGTCCTGCGACATTGGAAGGTGTGTACAGCGCGTGAAAGACGTTCGGGACGACAGAGGTGTCATAGATGAGTGTGCCGTTGTAGTATTGCTTCGATGCGTTGTTGTTCTGCACGGGACCGGCGGACGTGTTCCCGAACACGACCGTCGGCGCGTTCACGAGGGCGGCGTCGCCGGTCACAAAGTTGCCCGGCCAGAGCGTCGGAGCCGAGCACGAGCCGGATGCGACCTGGCCGAAGTCAATCAGCTCCTGGTATCCCGCCACCGACCCGGAAACGCGATAGGTCACGACCCAACGATCTGCCGAGGTGAACGCGATGCTCGTTGTCGTGGGAGTCAGGTTGTCGATTCCCGTGTTCAGAATGCCGGCAATGCCGTCGCCGTCGCAGTCGAGATAGTCGTTGGTCGCGGCGGGCGCTTTCAAGAAGTTTTCCAGAAGCGTCGCGCCCGAAAGATTGACCACCGTCGGCTGCTGCCCGTATGCACTGACGGCAAAGCCGGCCGCGGCCGCGAGACCGATCGTGTTCCTCAAGATGCGTTGCATGAATCATTCTCCCTCAAAGTGGTTACTGTTCGCCTCACGCCATGCGATACCTCCGGGCGCTTGTTGCGACCGTTCACCGCACACTCTTCGCCCTTTGGCGAACCACCTCGCCCACGCTTTCACGCGAGCGGGCGTCTTTCTCCCTCCACCATCGGTGCCCAGCTCACGGGGCGTCGGGGTTGGTCCCTCCGTTGGGGCCCCAGCCCTTCTTGATCTTGTTGTCGCCGCTAAGGCTGTAGAACGCATCGCCCCAGAGGCGCTTGCGGAGCGTGTCTTTCACGTGCATCTGTTCGGCGTGGCCGTCGCAGAAGGCGTAGGTGCCAGACCCGCCTTCGCGCCGGTCCCCACCCTTTCCGGGATGCGACCGGCCCAGGCAGTTGAGCAGCGAGAGATTGGGCGTGTCGATCGCGAACGCGGGTATCTCGTTGACAGGCTTAATGGCGCTGGTGGTTGGGTAATAGAACCGTGGGCCGCCCGGGGGTTCGTTGTAGACATCCGAACCGGAAGAGATGCCGAGGAAGGGTGCGATCGCTCGGTGGCTCTTGCTCTCAAACCCGCCGCCGGCGCTCGCTCCGATGACGTTCCAGTCTCCGGTGCTGATGAACTCGGAGATGAGAATGGTCTTGGAGGGGCCGACCTGGCTGCCGTCAACGACGGCGGGGTTGACAAAGATGTTCTTGCGCGGCCCGGAGCCGTTGAACTTGTTGCGAGGGAAGATCGCCGCGTTGCCGGTGTACCCCATTCGTTTGACCTGCCGGTCCTCGGGCTGAGGTGAACCGGGACCGCCACCGGTTCCGTTGACCTGGCCCGTCTCCCAGTTGTCGGAGTTGCCTCCGGGGTTGGTCGCGGGAGCGCCTCCGTGCAGCGCGGCGGGGTTTTTGAACGCTTCTTCCGGAAGAGAGCCGGTGTCGAACAGGAACTGGCTCCAGTGCAGGTAGCCGTTGCCGGGCGTGGGGTGGTTTTCGACCTGGTCCTGGAGGCGCCATTCGGTCGTGATGGGGTCTTTGGGGTAGAGGTACGAGGCGGGGAAGTACTTCTCGGCAACCGTGTAGATCGTGACCGCCTGAGCAACCTGGCGAGCGTTTGATGCGGACTTCATCGCCCGGGCGGAGGCGCGTGCGCCCTGCAATCCCGGGAGTAATAGTCCTATGAGCAGCGCGATGATCGCGATGACGACCAACAGCTCGATGAGAGTGAATCCGCCTTGCCTTTGTGTGTGCCGCATCGCCGCGATCTCCTTGCCTTGATGGAACCCGAGACACGAGTGGCGGAAGGTAGAGGCGGGTGTGTACGCGGTGCGCGCAGGCGGGGTGACGATTGCGCTAAGTTCCGGCGGCGTGGCGGCGCTGCCGTGTGAAGGTTGGATCGGGGCGGCGCGAAGGATGTGCTAGCGCGGCGCAAAGACGGCGGTTCGCGTTGTTGCGAATCCATTCCTATCATGAGCGAATGCCCCGCAAGGAGCCAGCGTGAGCGAAGCCCTTTCCATTCGAGACCTTCGGTTCGGCTACGAGAGCGGCTCGAGTGTGATCGACCTGCCTGCGCTCCAGCTTGCTCGCGGCGAACAAGTGCTCCTGACGGCGGGCTCGGGCGCGGGAAAGAGCACGCTGCTGCACCTCATCGCCGGGCTCATGGACCCGCTGTCCGGAACGATCACCGTTGACGGCCAGATCGTGCACGCGCTGCACGGCGCGAAGCGGGACCTCTTCCGTGGCCGCCGCATCGGCATGATCTTCCAGACCTTCAACCTGCTGCTCGGGTTTTCTGCGATGGAGAACGTCATGGCGGCGCTGATGTTCTCGGCGATCCCGTCCGGGGAGCATCGAGCGCGGGCGTCGGCGCTGCTCACGAAACTGGGGATCCAGCGACAGGATGCACGGCCCGGCGAGCTGAGCGTGGGGCAGCAGCAGAGGGTGGCCGTGGCGAGGGCGCTCGTGTGCGGGCCGGTGCTGGTGCTGGCGGATGAACCGACGGCAAGCCTGGACCCTGAAAACTCCGGCGCGGCGATGGACCTGATCCAGGGATTGTGCCGCGAGCGCAACGCGGCGCTCCTGTGCGTAAGCCACGACCCCGCGATGCGTGAGCGGTTCGCCAGAAAGGCATCCCTCGCGGAGCTGGCGGGCGCGAAGGTGAGGGCCTGAGCCATGGCGATGACGGACTTCACGATCATCCGGCGGAGCATGACATCACGGTTGTTCTCCACGGTGACGACCATCGTCACGGTCGCCGTCGCCGTCGCCCTCATGCTCGTGCTCCTGGGCATGCGGGATTCCGGCAAGAAAGCCTTTGAACGCGGCGGTGGGAACATGCACTTCCTCGTGTCCAGGGACACCGACCCGATGGGGGCGATTCTCAACGGCGTCTTCTACGCTCGTCCGCCTCGCAACTACATCATGTGGCCGGAGTACCTTGAGCTCTCCGGCGCGTACCCGCTGGACTTCGCGATCCCCACGCAGCAGGGCGACAGCTACAAGGGATTCCCGGTGCTGGGGACAACGGCCGAGTTTTTCACCAAGTTCACTCCTGACCCCGGCGGCAAGCCCTGGATCTTTCAACAGGGCAAGGCTTTCGCGGCCGACTTCGAAGCCGTGCTCGGTTCGGCGGTCGCCAAGGCCACGGGATTGAAACTCGGCGACACAATCGCGCTGACACACGGCACAGGCGACTCTCGGGCCGAGGGGCACATCCACAGCGCGTACACGTTCACCATTGTCGGCATCCTCGCGCCCAGCAGCACCGCCCACGACCGGGCGATCTTCAACACGATTGAAAGCGCCTGGATCCTGCACGCCCATGACCGGCACGAGCTCGAGGAGGCAAAGGAGCGCGACGAGGCCAAGGCACGGGGCGAGAGCGTTGAAGAGCACGACCACGATCACGAAGCGGTCCTCACGCGGGCCGACCTCGTGGACGCCGACCGGAAGATCACCGGCATCTATTTGCGGGTGTTCACGCAGCGGGGCTCCAACGTTTCGACCGCGATGCCGCAGATCTTCGACCAGCTTCGCCGCCGCCCGGGGATTACGGTGGCCCAGCCCAAGCAGGAAATCGACAAGCTCTTCGGCATCGTCTCCAATATCGATCAGATTCTGCTCGCGATGGCCGCGGCCGTGATGGTGTCGAGCGGGATCGCGATCATGCTGGCGCTGTACAACTCAATGGAGCAGCGGCGGCGGCAGATCGCGGTGCTCAGGGTGCTGGGGTGCAGCCGGCCGCGGGTGTTTTCGCTGGTGCTCAACGAGTCGGCTCTGCTCGGGGCCTTCGGGGCCGTCGCGGGCGTGCTGGTGGCGGTCATTGGTCAAAGCCTCGTCGCGGCGATCATGAAGCAGCGACTGGGACTTGTCATCGAACCCCAGTTGCCAATGGCGTTGGTGTTCGCGGTGTTCGTCGCCACGGTGCTGCTGGCTTCGATCGCGGGTCTGGTTCCCGCCGTGATGGCTTACCGGACGGCCGTCGCGACGAATCTGAAACCCACGGTGTAGCACCCGGTCCGCTCCGGGACTTCGTGGGCGGTTGCTACCATTGATCGCTCGTCCGCACGGGCTCGGAGGTCTCGGAATGAAGATGTTCTGGGCGCTCGTCGGTGTGATCGCGATCGCGGCCGTGGTCATGCTCGCGGCGGAGTTCAGCGGGTCTGGATCGACTCCCGCAGCGCCGTCGCCGGCGCCAGCCGCGAAGGGGCCTTCTCCGGCGTTGGCGGAAGCTGCCAAGCCGGAACTGCCCGCAAGTGTTCCGGTCAACGCGCCTGCCGAAGAACCGATGGTCAAGTCGACGCCAGCGGTGCAGTTTCATGCGAGCGGGATTGCTCCGGACAAGGCACTCGATACGGCCTCTCCAACTCCGACCAATCCCGCCTCTCCGCGACCGCCGAAGGTCGTCGAAACCCCGAGTGCTTCAGTTTCTGAGAAGACCAAGGAGACTGCCGCGCCAGACGCCACTCCATCGGTCGCGCCCGCTCAATCGACGGAGAACGAGAACCTGCTGATCAAGATGCGCGAGGAAATCGAGCGTGAGCGGGCCGCCGCGGCGGCCAAGCGTGAAGCGGAGGCAAAGCTGGCCGCCGCGCCAACGAAGGATGTTGGAACACCCGCTCCCGGAGGGGCACAAGAGACGCCCGGCGCGGCCCCGAGCGAGAAGGCCGCGGAATCGGCACCCTTTGGCGGGGCGAAGGTAGAGATGAAGCCGGACGGCTCGATGCTGGTCGATGGGAAGTACACGGTGTCCGGGCAGGGCACCAAAGAGCAGCCGTACAAGATCACGTGGGATCACCTGGTTTCCGCAGAGCGGGACTACGCCCCGAAAGAAGGCAAGAAGACAATCCCGGCGCGGATCATGGCCCTCGACGACAAGTGGGTGGAAATCACGGGCTATGTTGCGTTCCCGCTGATGTCGAACGAGACGGATGAGTTGCTGTCGATGATGAACCAGTGGGATGGGTGCTGCATCGGCATTCCGCCGACGCCGTACGACGCAATTGAAGTGAGGCTTTCGAATGTTGTTTCGGGCGATACGCGACTGACCACGTACGGCATGGTGACCGGAAAGTTCAAGGTCGATGCTCACCTGGTGGGCGGCTGGCTTGTCGGCCTGTATGTCATTGATCAGGGCAAGCTCTCGCCCAAGGCGTACGGGGGCGTCGCCCCGTAACGACCGAACTCAATGCTTGCCGTTGCGGCCGCAGAGCCTCGCCAGCGACCGGTGCAGGTCCGCGACCTGGGCCGGCGAGAGGCCCTTCATCCCCGGTACATCGGCGAACAGGGCGTGCGCGAATGCGTCGCGCATCTTCTTGCCGGCGCTGGTGACATGCAGCAGTTTCATGCGGCGATCGGTGGGGGCTTCTTCGCGGGCGAGCAGGCCGCGTTCCTCGAGCCGGTCAACGACGCCGGTGATGTTGGATGGGTCGCAGCAGAGCGTGTCCGCGATGCGGTTCATGGGCGTCGCTTCATCGAGGAACATGAGCACCTTGGCCTGCACAGAGGTGAGGCCGTGCTTCTCCGCGACGGCCTCGAAGTGAACACGCAGCGTGTCGACGTACTCAAACAGAAGTTCGACGACTTCCGCGCGTGCGGCGGCGCTGGGGTCAGCGGGCTTGGGCAGTTTGCACTTGGCCATCCAAGGGGAGTGTATCCAATCGCTTGACTACTTCAACTATCGAACATATCTTCCATTCGCTCGGGACCGGTTCACACCCGGTTCTCATCGGCCGGCGCCACCGTCGGCAGAGTCGGGCCGCAGGCTCGCGGGCCAAGGGGACCATAGGGTGAAAGCCAAACACATCATCGCGAGCGTGGCGCTGCTCGCAGCGATCGCGATCGCGGGGGGATCGATCTACTGGTGGAAGCACAGGCCCCAGAAGCAAACGGGCATGCAGGGCGCCCCGCCTGAGTTCGTCGACATCACGGCGGCCAAGAGCGAGACGTGGCAACCTACCGGGCGCCTGGTCGGAACGGTTGTGCCCAAGCGGTCGGTCAATCTGGCCAACGAGATCGTTGGAGTGGTCACCGAAGTGGGGTTCGAATCCGGCGCGACCGTTGAGCCCGGACAAGTGCTCCTGAGGCTTGATGCCGCGACCGAACTGGCCGACCTTGCCTCGGCGGAAGCGGCACAGCGGCTCGCGGCCGCGGCGATCGAAGTGGCCCAGGCCGATATCAACACCGCGCAGACCAACGTCGAGTGGGGGATCGCCAACTACGAGCGGTACAAGGGCGCGCCGCCCAAGGCCGTTTCGGAATCCGACGTTGACAAGGCCCGCACGGACCTCGACAAGGCTCAGAGCGCCCTCAAGCGGCAGCAGTCGGTGATGGCCCAGATGCGCGCCGAGCACGATCAGGCCAAAGCCCGCGTTGACCAGATCAAGGCAGTGATCGCCAAGAAGACGCTCAAAGCCCCGTTCAGGGCGATCACGGGCATGCGGAACATCCACCCCGGTCAGTACATCGCCGAGGGAACCACCATCGTCCTGCTCAACGAGTTGTCCGACGACATCTACCTCGACTTCGCCATCCCGCAGGAATACACACCCCTGGTGTATCCCGGCACCACCGTGACGGCGACTTCCAACATCCTCGGGCGAGGCAAGGCCAACACGGTGCAGATCTCGGTGCTGTCGATGGATGCGACGGTGAACCCCGTCACGCGAAACATTCGCGTCCGCACCCAAGTGCCCAACAAGGACCATGTTCTCAAGCCGGGAATGTTCGTGGACGTCGAGGTTCCTATCGGCCCAGCGCGGCCGGTGGTGACGGTGCCGACGACCGCCGTTCGGCGCGCCGCGTTCGGCGATCACGTGTTTGTGCTGGAATCGCCGCCACCGGCCGCCGCACCCACGGGCGGCGCCCCGCCGCCCGGTGATTCTGCCTCGCCACAGATGCCCTCGCCACGGATCGCCCGCCAGCGCATGGTCACGCTCGGAACGAACCTCGGAGATCGGGTCATCGTGAACTCCGGGATTCGGGAGGGCGAGTCGGTCGCCACGGCGGGTTCGTTCAAGCTTCACGAGGGTGCGACTGTGTTTCCCGCGCCGCCCCCGCCGCCGACCACGCCCGCCGGAAATGGGACCGAGCCCAAGCCCACGAGCACGAGCAGTCGCTGAGTAGTCCCCGCCTTCTTGTCGAGACGCCATGAAGTCTTTCACAGACATATTCATCCGCAAGCCTGTTCTGGCGATCGTGATCAACCTGATCATCCTCGCCGTGGGCTGGCGGTCGATCAGCAGCCTTCCCGTCCGGCAGTACCCGCGCCTGGAATCAAGCGCGATCATCATCACGACCGCCTACATCGGGGCCAGCGCCGAGACCGTCCGCGGCTTCCTGACAACGCCCATCGAAAAGGCCGTGTCCGCGATTGACGGCATCGACTACATCGAGTCGTCGAGCACGGCCGGTGTGAGCGTCATCACGGTTCACCTGCGGCTCAATCACCCTTCGACCGATGCCCTGGCCGAGATATCGGCCCGGCTCAACGAGGTCCGCAGCGAGCTTCCCGCGGAGGCCGAGTCTCCCGGGATCAACATCCAGCGGACGGACAAGCCCTACGCCACGTTCTACATCGCGATGTCGGCGGACAACCTGACGCTCTCGCAGCTCAACGACTACATGGTCCGGGAGCTCCAGCCCGAGCTCCAGTCGATCCCGGGCGTGCAGCGCGTCGGGATCGAGGGTCCGCACAACCTGGCGATGCGGGTGTGGATCGATCCCAACAAGCTCGACGCCTTTGACGTCACTCCGGCGGAAGTCGCGCTCGCCCTGCAACGCAACAACTTCGTCGCGACCGTCGGCCGCACCAAGGGCCCGGACGTCGAAGTGGACCTGATGACCGACACGGACCTGCGCTCCGCCGAGGAGTTCCGCAATCTCATCATCCGCGAGCTCAACGACACCGTCGTCCGTCTTGGCGACGTCGCCCGTGTTGAGCTGGGCAGCGAAGAGGCCCGCGGCCAGGCGGGATTCAACGGCAAGCCGGCCATCTGGTTCAGCGTCTGGCCCCTGCCGCGGGCCAACGAGCTCGATGTGGCGCGCGAACTCAAGAAGAAGATCGCCGAGCTGCAGCCGAGCCTGGCCAGCGGCGTGTCGATGATCCTGGCCTACGACGGCACGTACTACATGGAGCACGCGATCCAGGACATCATCCACACGCTGATGGAGACCATCGGCATCGTGGCACTGGTCGTGTTCCTGTTCATGGGCTCGATCCGCTCGGTCATGGTGCCCCTCATCGCGATGCCGATTTCGCTCATCGGCGCGTGTCTCGCCATGATGGTGATGGGCTTCTCGCTCAACCTGCTCACGATCCTGGCGATCGTGCTCTCGGTCGGTCTTGTCGTGGACGATGCGATCGTGGTGGTCGAAAACGTCGAGCGGCACATGCGCGAGGGCAAGTCCGCGATTCAGTCCGCGTTCCTCGGCGCCCGCGAGCTGGTGGGACCGATCATCGCCATGACCATCACGCTCGCCACGGTGTACGCCCCGATCGGCTTCCAGGGCGGCCTCACGGGCATGCTCTTCCGTGAGTTCGCCTTCACCCTCGCTTCCGCGGTCATCATTTCCGGCGTCGTCGCCGTCACGCTCTCGCCCATCATGAGCGCGTGGATGATCCCCAGCGGCGGGCGCGAGGGCCGATTCCAGCGATTCGTCAATCACCGCTTCGACTTCATCCGCCGCGTGTATTCCCGCACTCTCGGCTTTGTGCTCCAGATGCGGTGGGCGGTCGTGGTCGCGGCGGCCGCGATCACCGCGGCGGCGGTCCCGCTCTACCAGGGTTCGAAGTCCGAACTCGCTCCCATGGAGGACCAGGGCGTCATCTTTACGTTCATCAACGGAGCGCCCGATGCTTCGCTGGCGCAGACGATGAGAGGAATCAGCGGTGTCGCGGCGGCCTTTGATACCGTCCCGGAAAAGAAATTCTCCTTCCAGGTCGCGATGACTCCCATTTCGGGCTTTGCCGGCATCCAGGTGAAGGACTGGGGCGAGCGCACCCGTTCCACCGAGCAGATGATCGCGGGTGATCCCTCAAAGATGGGCGCCGACGGTCTCTTCGCGGGGACTCACGCCGTGGCCAGCGTGCAGGCGGTCCCTGTCCGCCCGGCGCCGCTGCCGGGCGCCGGCTTCTTCGACGTCGAGATGATGATCACCAGTTCCGACCCCGAGGCCCGAATGGCCGAGGTCGCCGGGCAACTCGTCGGCGCTGCGTACGGCACGCAGAAGTTCATGTACGCCGACAGCGATCTCAAGATCGACCTGCCGCAGACGCGCATCATCATCGACCGCGACAAGGTGGCCGATGCCGGTCTGGACCTTGCCGCCGTCGGGCGAGACTTTGCAGTGCTGCTCTCGGGCGGCTACACCAACCGATTCAACTACGAGGGGCGCAGCTACCGCGTCATCCCGCAGGTGGAAGACTCTGGACGGGCGACGCCGGACCAGATTCTTGATCTCAAGATCCGTACTCCCGACGGCGGGCTGGTCCGCGCCAGCTCGTTCGTGCGACTCGAGACGATCGCCGCCCCCCGCGCGCTCACGCGATTCCAGCAGCGCAACAGCTGCAAGGTCTACGGCATCGCCGCACCGGGGGTCACCAAGAACGAGGCGTTGACGGCGCTCGAGAATGTAGCCAAGGCAACCATACCGCCCGGCTACTCGATCGACTACGCCGGTGAGAGCCGTCAGATCCGCAAGGAAGCCTCATCGCTCGTCTCCACGCTCGGGCTGGCGCTCGGACTGATTTACCTCGTCCTCGCGGCCCAGTTCAGCAGCTTCCGCGACCCACTGATCGTGCTCGTGGGGTCGGTGCCCCTGGCGCTGACCGGAGCCATGATCTTCACCTACCTCAACCTGACGACGATCAACATCTACTCGCAGGTGGGGCTGATCACGCTCGTCGGGCTCGTGTCGAAGAACGGCATCCTCATTGTCGAGTTCGCCAACCATCTGCAGGAATCAGGGCTGTCGAGGTCCGAAGCCGTGAAACAGGCCGCGGCGACACGTCTGCGCCCCATTCTCATGACGTCCGCGGCGACGGTCTTCGGGCACTTTCCGCTGGTCCTTGTCACCGGCGCCGGGGCAGCCTCCCGCAACAGCATCGGTATCGTGCTCGTCACCGGCATGACGATCAGCACGCTCTTCACGCTCTTCGTGGTGCCGTGCATCTACACGATACTCGCCGGCCAGCACAAGAAGAAGATGGAGGTGCACTTCGAAGAAGCGCCCTCCAACGGCCATGCCGTGAACACGGTTCACTCCGACGGCGTGCGGCCCAGCCTGGCCTGAAATCGGATCGTCGTGCTCAGGAGATCATGAGGCGGATGACGACTTGCCGTCGCGCATCCGCGGCGCTTCACCCCAGCGCATCTTCTCCGTCAGGCGGCCCCAGTACCCCGCCTTGGCGTTGCGCACAAAGCGAACAGGCCGGTCATCCATCGAGATGGCGATTCGATCGCCCTCCGAGAGAGGAGCGCCGAGCTGCCCATCAAGCACCAGCATCGTGCCCGCCGTGGCGATGGTGCCGCCCCGATTGGTCCGGTCCATCGTCAGCTCGATCTTTGCACGATCCGAAACCACGATCGGCCTGAATGCCAGCGAGTGCGCCGCGATCGGCGTGATGACCATCGCCGCCACATCCGGCGCCACGATCGGCCCGCCCGCGGACACGTTGTACGCCGTCGAGCCCGTGGCGGTAGACACGATGACGCCGTCCCCGCTCAGGCTCGGGCCACCTTCGCCGTCGATCGTGATGGACATCGTGATCGTGCGGAACGGCGGCCCCGCCGTCACCACGCACTCGTTGACAGCGCTGGCCGTAAACTTCGGCTCGGTTTGCCCACGCGCGGTCACATCCGCGTTGAGCAAGCCCACCGTCCGCTCCTGCAGCCGGGCATCCCCGAAGAGTGTCGCGGCCTGTTCCCGCAGCGAATCCAGGTCGAACTCAGCGAGAAACCCGAGCTTCCCGAAGTTCACCCCCAGCAGGGGGAGCCCGAGCCCGGCACACCGGCGGGCCTGGCTGAGCAGCGTCCCATCGCCTCCAAGGACGACAATGAGATCCGCGCCCGAAGTCTCGGGTGGTGGGGCCCCAACGCGTGCGTCGGATTCCCCTACGACCTTTGCGTGTTTGCCGATAATGCGGCGAACATCGGCTACCGCCGACTTTGCATCGGGCTTGTCCGGGTTGACCAGCAAGAGAACGCTTCGGGGCACGGGGACTCCTGTCCAGCCGCCTAGTGCGTGCGCGGCTCGTATTCCCGAATCCGCTCTTTCGGTTTGAGTTCTACCGGAGCCGCGGGCCGAGGTTCCTGCGCGGCATCACGAATCGCCCTCGCGATTCCCGCCGCATCCAGGCCGACTTCGGCGAGTTGTTTCGACCGCGAGTCCTGGTAAACCCAGGAATCGGGCAGGCCAAGCCGCGTGATGCGTGAGCTGTCGAGCCCCAGCTCCTGTGCCGCCTCGAGAACCGCCGATCCGAAACCGCCGACCAAACCGTGGTCCTCGACGGTGACGACGGGAATGCGGCGTCCGAGCAGGTCGCGAATGAGTGCGGCGTCCACGGGCTTCGCAAATCGGGCGTCGTACACGGCGACTCGATAGTCGTCCTTCAGCGATTCCGCCGCGTCGAGGGCGTTCATCGCGAGTGTGCCGAACGCCAGCACGGCGACATCCGGCTGTGCCTCGGCACGCAGAACTCTCGCCTTGCCCAACTCGAACGCCGGGCAGTCGCGATCCGCGAGCCGGGTGGAGACATTGTCGCGCGGATAGCGAACGGCCGAAAGCCCATCCTCGTAGCCGCGCATGAACTCGAGTGAGGCCCGGAGCGACGGTTCATCAATCGCTGCGATGATCGTGGCGCCGGGAAGAGTTCGCAGGAGGGAGATATCGCAGAACCCGTGGTGCACAGCGCCATCGCCGCCGACCAGGCCGGCGCGATCAAGGCAGAGCCGCACCGGCAGGCCCTGCAGGGAGACCTCCTGGAACGCCTGATCAAACGCCCTCTGCAGGAATGTCGAATACACCGCGAAGAAAGGCTTGAAGCCGGTCTTGGCCAGCCCCGCCATCATGTCCATCGCGTGGCTCTCGCAGATGCCCGTGTCCCACACGCGATCCGGGAACAGCGGCTGGACCCGCGAGATGCCCGTGCCGTCGGCCATCGCGGCGGTGCACGCCACGATCTTCGCATCGCGGGCCATCAGGTCCACCATGGCTTCGCCGAACGCGGCCGTGAATGACCGTCCTTCGCTCTTGAGTTCAACCCGGCACGACTCCTCATCCTCATCCAGCTTGAACGCCGGAGGCGAGTGAAACTTCGAGGCGTCCTTCTCGCTGAAGTCGTAGCCCTTGCCCTTGACGGTCTTGACGTGCAGGACCATCGGGCGGTCAAACTCGCGGGCCTCGGTGAGGAACTCGATGAGTTGCGGAATGTCGTGCCCGTCGATGGGGCCAACCGTGACGAGGCCGAAGTGCTCAAACCAGGCGCTCTCGGCGATCATCGCCTTGGTCGCCTCGCCCGCCTTGTGGTAAGCGCCGCCCACGAGCGAACCACCGGGGACATGGCTCAGGACCTTCTTTGCGCCCTTCTTGAAGTCGGCATACAGGTGGGACATGCGGAGGCGGTCAAAGTACTGCGCGATCGCCCCCTGGGGTCGGCTGATCGACATGCCGTTGTCGTTGAGAACGACCAGGAACTGGCGGGCGAGTGTTCCGGCGTTGTTCAAGCCCTCCATCGCGACGCCATTGACGATCGAGGCGTCGCCGATGAGCGACACGACCCGGCGGCCCTTGGGGTTGGTCCTGGGGTCGTAACCATCGCCGTTAAGGGTGTCGCCGCGGGCCATCCCGACAGCGGTCGAGATCCCCGTGCCTGCGTGCCCGACGCTGAAGAGATCGAAACTCGACTCCCGAGGCTCGGGAAACCCGGCCATGCCCTCGCGCGTGCGGAGCTTGGCGAGCAGGCCGGTCCGCCCGGTGAGCAGCTTGTGTGGATAGCACTGATGCCCGACATCGAAGAGCAGCCGGTCGAATCCGAAGTCGAACACGTAGTGCAAGGCGATCGTGAGTTCGACGACACCAAGATTCGGAGCGAGGTGCCCGCCGGTGCGGGAGACCGCTTCGCAGATCGCCTCCCGAATCTCCCGGGCCAGGTCGGGGAGCCGTTCCACGGGCAACTTCTGGAGGTCGGCGGGGGTGTGAATCGTCGGAAGAATCGCGGTCATCCGTGCTCTTTTCACTTTCTTCTGAAACAAGTGTAGCCGGGCCCGATGCGATCCTCTTCAATGCCGCCTCGACGCCATCACCTGTGCAAGATCGGCCAAAGGCTTCCCCCTCGGTCCGAGAATTTCCGCCGCGCTCACCGCCTCGGCGCTCAAACGCTCCACTTCCCGGCGTGACGCCTCGACTCCGATCAACCCGGGAAACGTCAGTTTCCCCGCGGCAGAGTCCTTACGGGTTCGCTTGCCTGTCTGTTCAGGGGTCCCCTCACTGTCCAGCAGGTCGTCCACAACCTGGAACATCAGGCCCGTCGCTTCGGCGTACCGCGTCACCGCACCGAGCTTCGACGCATCGGCACTTTCTCCGGCCATGGCGCACATCGCGCCCATTCTGCACGCGGCCCGGATCAGGGCCCCCGTCTTGTTACGGTGGATCACGTGGAGCGCATCGATCGCGGGCAGGTCCGCCGGCAGACCACCGAGTGTGTCGTACACCTGCCCGGCGATCATGCCCGAGGTCGCCTGCGAAAGCTCCCGCACCAGGGCGTCCGCAAGTTCCGCGCTCCTGACCCGTTCCACAATCAACTCAAACGCCAACGCCATCATCGCATCGCCCGCCAGGATCGCCATGGCTTCCCCGCTGCGAATGTGCAGCGTCGGCCGGCCCCGTCGCAAGTCGTCATCGTCCATCGCGGGCAAGTCGTCGTGGACGAGGCTGAAGGCGTGAATGAGTTCCACCGCCGCCCCGGCCGGCAAAGACGCCTCACCGGCCCCGCCAACGGCCTCGCAGCACCGCCACGCCAGCACCGGACGCAGTCTTTTTCCTCCGCCGAGCAGGGCGTAACGGATCGCGTCCAGTAAGTGGTCGGGAAGCCTCCGCTCTCCGAGGTACCGGTCCAGGCAGGATTCGACGGCCGCGACGATCTCGTTCACGCCGCGAGTGTAGAGGTCGGAGCGGGCGTGGGTTGATTGTCCGGATTCGCGCCAAACCCTGCCTGGCTTGACGTGGGGCATCCTGATCCGGTGAAGAACCGACCCCGCCGCGAACCGATGAAAGGAACGTCGTCCCCGTTCCCGCTGTGACCTCCCCATGCCACACGATCCACGCCCTATCGGTATCTTCGACTCCGGAGTCGGCGGTTTGACCGTGCTTCGGGCGCTGCGGGCCCGGATGCCAGGTGAATCGTTTCTGTACCTGGGTGACACCGCCCGCCTGCCCTACGGCACCAAGAGTCCTGAGACCATTCAGACCTACGCCCGCCAGGCCGCTGCACTCCTGCAGGCCCGGAATGTCAAAGCGATCGTCATCGCCTGCAACACGGCTTCCGCGTACGCGATCCGCGATCTCCAGTGCCTGCCCGCGCCGGTGGTGGGGGTGGTCGAGCCAGGAGCGGACGCGGCGTGCGCTGCATCCAGGACCGGCCGAATCGCCGTGCTGTGCACCGAGGCGACGGCTCGGTCGTTGGCGTACGAGGCGGCGATCAGAACCATACGGCCCTCCGCGCGAGTCACAGCCATCGCCTGCCCGCTGCTGGTGTCGTTCGCGGAAGAGGGCTGGACCGAAGGGCCTGTCCCCGAGGCCGTGGTCCGGCGATACCTGGAACCACACCTGCACCGGGTCGATTCACCCGATTGCTTCGTCCTCGGCTGCACGCACTTCCCGCTGCTGCGAGGCGCCATTCAGGCCGTTGTGGGGCCCGCATGGCCTTTGATCGACAGTGGCTGGGCGGCGGCACAGCACGTGGAAGCCGACCTCGCCGCGCACGGACTGACCGCACCGCCCGGCGCCTCGCCCAAGGTGAAGTTGCTCGTCACAGACGGCGCCGACCGTTTCGCACGGTTGGCCGGTCCGTTGCTGAACTCCCGCCTGAACGAAACGGCGGTCGAAGTCGTGGACTTTGGCGAGGCCTTAGACGCCGCAGTCGCGCCCGCAGCCTAGGCCGGGTTTTCCTGCACCCGGATCAACTCGTAGATTTCCGCCGACGTCTGGGCGTTGTAGATCTTGTTACGGAACTCGTCCATCGTCATGAGGCGGCTGATGCGGGCCAGCGCCGGGATGTGGTCGCTGGTGCGATCCGGCGGGCTGGCCAGCAGGACGATGAGCTTGACGGGCTGGCCGTCAATCGCCTGAAAGTCCATTGGCTTGGCCGGCTTCCCGATTGCCATCGCGAGCGCCGGCAGCCCCGGTGACTTGCCGTGCGGGATGGCCAGGCCGTGCCCGATGCCGGTGGTGCGAGTCTGCTCGCGCGTCCACACGGCTTCTTTCAACGCCGCGGCATCGACGACTCGTCGAATGCCCGCGAGCACATCAACCAGTTCGTCGATGACCCCGCGCTTGTCCTGAGCGGCGAGCGGGGCCCTGATGCTCTCGGGTGTGAGAATGTCCAGCAGATTCATCAAGACCTCGCCGGGCGTGGAGTCACAAAGGGGCCACCAGTGTACCCGGGTCGGGCGCGGGCCGCGAACGGCTAGAGGGCCGGAACGTTCTTGGACTTGCCGCGTTTGGCCGCGGGCTGGACCGTGTCGGCGGTCTCTTTCTCGATGTAGAGGATGCACCCGCAGGAGACACAGCGGGTTACGACCTGGCTCTTGATCAAAGCCGCTACCGTTTCGATGGGCAGGGTCATCTGGCAGGATCCGCAGTGGTATTCGTGGTGGCGGCGGTCGAGCTCTTCGACCGGGGCCATCGCTTCATCGCCCTTGGTCCGGACCTGCTCGGCGTACAGCTTCAGGGCGTCGGCGGGGACTTCGGCGACGAGTTTTTCGCGTTCGGCCCGCAGCTGGGCGAGCCGGTCCTTGATCTCATCTTCCCGCTTGGTGCGGTCCCCCGCAGCGACCTGCCGCACTTTGTCGCGATCGGCCCGCTGCGCGTCAAGTTCCGCCAGCTGCTTCTTCAAGACGTCCGCCTTGGTCATCTGCTCGAGTGCGGCCGTTTCGTGCTGCCCGCGGTCCGCCTTGTAGGTATTGAGCTCGGTCAGGAAGGCCTTGTACTCTTTGTTCGTCTTCGCCGAGTTCATCTGCTCACGCAGTGTCTCGGTGCGCGCATCAAGTCGGGCCATCTCGCCCTCATGATCGGCAACGACGACCTGTATCTGCTTGAGCTGAGACTGGATCAAGTCCCGCTTGGACTCGATGTCCTGGAGCTGCTTGCTCTGATCCCCCAGGAACTTCTCGGCGGCCTTGAGCCGTGATTGCAGACCGCCAAGCTGTTGATCAACACGAAAGACTCGGAGCAACTTCTCCGTGACGCTCATCGACAACTCCGCGAGGGTGACATCTGCCCTCAGTGTAGCACGCGCAAACCCCGCGATCACGTGCGAATCGTGTGCAGCCACCAAAACGCCACCGGCAGGGCCATCAACGGCGAATCGAGCACATCCAGAACTCCCCCGAACCCCGGCAGGATCTTCGAAGAATCCTTCATTCCGGCGTCCCGTTTGAACAGGCTCTCCACCAGGTCGCCCAACTGGCCGGTCAGCCCGAGAACCGCGCCGCCGATCGCGCCCGTCCACGCCGCCGGCAGCCCGGGTTCCGTGCCGCGCAGCAGAGCCAACCCTCCCGCGCCCACCGCCGCCGAAGTCAGCACTCCTCCAACCAGGCCCTCCCACGTCTTGCCCGGACTCAGCCACAGGATGAGCTTGTGCCGGCCGATCAGGCGACCTGTGAAGTACGCGCCGATATCGCACGACTTGGTCGTCATCACCAGCCACCCCAGCACCCATACAGAGTGCTCACGCCGGATCGCCAGGACGAATCCGAACATGATGCCCAGGTACACAAACGCCAGCAGCGTGCCCCCCGCCGATGCCACCACTCCCTCCACCGACCGCCGCCGGGAGTGAAAGGCAAGGGAAACCAGCAGTATCGCCACGGCGGCGGAGCACACCACGGCCGCCGCTGTCGCTGCCGAAAAGCCCGCCGGAACGATGCTCGACACCAGCAAACCCACGACCGCCGCGAGCGTGGTGATCCGCTTCGAAGCTTCGATCCCGTTGGCCCGCATGATCGCGGCCAGCTCTCTCGCCGCGAGGATACACAGCGCCGCCGCGAGCACAAACACCGCGACCCCGGGAGGCGCGGTGGTCTGCCCCATCAATAGCGGACGAAGGCCCGAGGGCAGCGGCGTCCCTTCGATCCATTGGTCAGCGAAGCACACCCCGACGACCAGCGCGATGAGCAGGGTTCCCAGGATCAGGCGGTGACGCAGCACGAGCCGTCAATCTAGCACAGATCGGGTACCGGGGCACGCCGCCGTCAGTCCTGCGGCTCGGTCTCCGACCAGCTGACGATCTTGCGCTGCTGCGCACCCGCCGACATCAACCCGAGATTTGTTTCGATCCGGAAGTTCGAGCTGGTCACATGGCGCTCGGCGAAAAACACGGCCAGCGAGTAGTTCGCTTTGTCGACCAGCCCGGTGATCCGGTCCAGGTTGATGGTCTGACTCCGTCGACCGTGAATGCCGCCCAGGTCGATCACCAACTTCCCGTCGACATACACCCACACGTCATCGTCCCCGCTGAACGTGAACGTCTGCCCCTTCCCCGCGGAGTAGTTGAACGACGTTTGCAGCTCGAACGTGAAGTGGTAGTTGTGCGACTCGCCGGGAGAGTTACCGAACAGGTCCTTGTCGATGGGGAAGAAGCCGCCGCGGCTCTTGAACACCGGATCGGTGCGGTCGTCAAATACGTACGTGCCGCTCGCGGTGTCGTAGACAAACGTGAGCGGGATCGACTTGGACACATTGACGCCCGGAACGTCCTTGAACCATTGGCTGAACGTGGCCGCGGACTTGACAATCGCTGAGGGCGATGAAGAAGTCGCGGCCGCCACGTCCCCCGGGAGGCCCTTCAAGTACGACTTGCCCGTGAGGATCGGGTTCCCGGCCGCATCCTTGGCCATCGTGGAGACGCTGACACCCGTCGAGCGAAACTCCGGCTTGCCGTCCGACCCAAGCAGATCCTTGGGGATCTGCTGGTAGCTGCCGGTCCCCGTCACCGATGTGTTCTCAAAGTCCGCGTGCCCGCCGGTCTCGCCCTGGCCCCTGAAGTCTCGCACCATGCCGGAGATCGTGACTGTTGCCGGAGGACCGGCCGGGGGCGCGCTGGCGCCGGCGGATGAGCCGCCGCCAAGAAACGCAAACGCGGATGCGGCCGCGACACCCGCGACGGCGAAGAGGCCGATTCGAAACATGTTCATGATGCGTCTCCCGCGAGACTATCGGTTCGCGTCACACACGGCTCAACTCAGGCAGGACCGATAGCCGCAGGGCGGAGCCACGTGTGCCGATCACGCGGGCGTGGGGAGAGTGCCCGGTGGCAGGTCGGGGCTTGCCTGCGGGCTCGGCGGTGGCTCGGCGCTCGCGGCACGCTTGCGAGATTCCAGGGCCAGAAGTTCGCCCACGGTCGGCTTGTCGAGCCGCTCGCCGCGCATGAGCTTGTGAACCTCGTCGGCCGAAAGCGTTTCGTACCGCAGGAGCGCTTCGGCCACGGCTTCCACCTTGGCCCAGTTGTCAATGAGGGTTTTCTCGGCGTCTCGGTACGCGGAATCTACCAGCCGCCGAACCTCCTCATCAATGAGGTGCGCGGTCTCGTCGGAATACGCCTTCTCGGCGATGAAGACCTCGCGCGTGTCGCTGCCGGCGTACCGGATGAACCCCAGCCGGTCCGACATGCCCCATTCCTCGATCATCGTGCGGGCGATGCGAGTGACCTGTGAAATGTCCGAAGAGGCGCCCGAAGAAATGTCGTTCATCGCACGCTGCTCTGCGATGCGGCCGCCGCAAGTCACCCGCATGGTCGCGATCAGCCACTTCAGGCTGTACCCCATGCGGTCCTTCTCGGGGAGGCTGAACGTGGCCCCGCCGGCGGCGCCGCGCGGGATGATCGTCACCTTGTGCAGCGGGTCGGCGTCCGGCAGCAGGCATTGCAGCACCGCGTGCCCTGCCTCGTGATACGCCACCAGCTTGTTCTCATCCTTCTCGCGGACTCGCGACTTCTTGGCCCGCCCGAACTTCACCTTGTCACGGGCCTCTTCCAGGTCCTCGTGCTCGATGAAGTCCTTGTTCTGCATCGTCGCCGCGATCGCGGCCTCGTTGATGATCGCCGCGAGATCGGCCCCGGAGAACATGGGCGTCTGCCGGGCAATCCGCTCGAGATCGACTTTGGGCCCGAGCTTCACTTTCTTCGCGTGAACCCGCAGGATCTCGAGGCGACCCTTGAGGTCCGGCAGCGGAACCGTGATCTGGCGGTCAAAGCGGCCCGGGCGGATCAACGCGGGGTCCAGCACGTCCGGCCGGTTGGTCGCGGCGATCACAATGACGCCGTCACCCGTGGCGAAACCGTCCATTTCCACGAGAATCGCGTTGAGCGTCTGCTCGCGCTCGTCGTGCCCGCCGGTCGTAAATCCGCCGCCGCGCCTGCGACCAACGGCATCGATTTCATCCAGGAAGATGATGCACGGCGAAGATTCCTTCGCCTGCTTGAAGAGATCGCGGACGCGGCTGGCGCCGACACCCACGAACATCTCGACAAAGTCCGACCCGGAGATGGAGAAGAAAGGCACATCCGCCTCGCCGGCGATGGCCTTGGCGAGAAGCGTCTTGCCGCACCCAGGCTCGCCGATGAGCAGCACGCCGCGAGGGATCCGTCCGCCGAGCTTGGTGAACTTCTTGGGGTTCTTGAGGAACTCGATGATCTCGCCGACTTCATCCTTCGCTTCGTCGATGCCCGCGACATCCGCGAACGTGATTCCGGTCATCTCCTTGTTCATCATCCGGTGCCGGCTCTTGCCGAAGCTGCCGAGCATCCCGCCGCCAACGGATGCGTTCCGGAGGCCTCGCGAGACAAACCAGAAGATTCCGAGCAGGATGAAGAACGGTCCAAACCAATAGAGGAATCCGACCCAGCCGGGCGTTGGCTTGAAGGACACCTGTCCCTTGGTCCACTCTCCGACTTCCTTGACCAGGTATTCCTTGGTGTTGGCGTTGATCGGGATCGTGACGATCGACGGGGTCGGATTGTCGGGGCCCGCCGCCCGCTTGGCACGGATGGCATCGTCCGAGATCGTCACCTCGCTCAACTCGCCGTTCTTCCATTGCGTCTTGAACTGAGCCAGTGTCGTCGACTTGGTCCCGACCAGGTTGCTCAGCATCACGAACAGGAACACCGCCAGCAGCACCATCATCAGCACGCCGAAGATCCCGCGGCTGGGCTGCAGGTTTGGAGGACCCTTCTTGCCCCCCGATCCCGGCGGGCCGCCCTGGCCGTTGGGCGCATCCGGCTTCCCATTGGAAGCTCGCCGGATGATCCCGGGAAAGCTGGCTCGGTCAGTCCTTTGGTTTGAGCGGGCCCGTCTGGGCATTCGGGGTATTCCTTCGGTCCTTGATTCTTCGGTGCGCCGGCCTCCCGGATTCACCCAAACGCGGCCTTGGGCTCAGGAACGCTAGGCCGTACTGGGACCTGAAGCGCTGATTCCCCTAAACCCCGCCGTCCGTGGGTCCGTGGCGGCGGGCCGGGCCGCAAACCTCACCAACTCGACCGCAACTCGTTGACTATGCGGCGCGCCAACTCTTGTACGGCCGCGTGCTCGCCGAGTTCGAGCCGCTCGCCCGTGCCCCGGGCCGGGACGAACGATTGGAGCGATGAAAACCCCTTGCGGGCTATGAGGACTTCACCCGATGTGTGATCGCGCCATTCAAAGTCGACCGTGAGCTCCACACCCTGCTCGAGCACCATGCCGGTGACAGACGAGGTCGACAGAGGCTTCAAGGTAGACGACGTAATCGCTCCGGACAGAATGGTCTGTGCGCCATGCTCGGACGTGATCCTCCACCGCGTGCTGCGCTGGATCTCCTTGACGATCGCCTCCGTGAGTTGCACTTCGAGCCCGTGAGAGAATGTGCGGTTGTCGAAGATGGGGACCGCAACGGTCCGAGTATCAGCTCGCCTCGCGGCGGTAAACGAATACCCCTGGGATGGATCACTGGCGCACGAGCACAGGATCGCCGACATGCACAGGCCGGCGGCGAACATCGCACTCAAACGCCATTCCCTCACGGCGCTGGCTCCTTGGGGGAGTCTGGAGCCGCGGCGGGCGGCATGGCCTCGGCCGGCGCCGCGACCACCGGGATCGTCCAGTGCCGATCCTTCATCATGCGGCGGGCCTCGCTCGCCGCGACGCTCTGGTCATGGTCCTTGATGAGTCGGCGAAGCGTCGACCGGGCCGAGACCGGGTCATCGCGCCGCAGGTAGAACCGAGCCTTCTCGAGCATCTGTGCGGCGATGGACTCGTCCAGCTTGGCGACCAGCGCATCGCTCAGGTTTGCTCGCCGGGCCCCAATGGGGTCGTCCTTCGCATATTCCTCGATCAGCACACGCGCATCGGCGAGCCCTGCGGCGTCGTAGTTCGGCCCCTTAAACATCCCGATGCTCGCGAAGATACGATGCTGGCGGGCATGACCCACGTGCTGGCTCTTGGGATACAACTGCACGAACTTCTCATACGCCAGCGCGGCGTACTTGAGATCGCGCGTCCGGTAGTAGTAATCAGCGAGCTCGAGGATCGCCCGCTCGCCGAGTCGCGAATACGGCATGCGCTCCGCCGTGCGGACGAGCAACTCCTCACCCACATCCTCAGCGTTGATCAGACGCATGCCCAGCCACCGGCGGCGCAGGCCGTTGACGTAATGGATGCCGATTTGCATCTCCCGCTCGACGGCTTTGATGTAGTCCTCAGTCGCGGCAAACTCGTTGATGACAATCTCGTAGTCCCACAGCGCCTTGTACTCGTTCCCGCCGGCCGTCCTCGCGTCGGCACGCAAAAAGTAGGCCTCCGCCAGGTACGGCGATTCATCAAGCTCATGCCGATCGATCCACCGATTGAGTATCGATCGTGCCTGCCCGGGCTTGCCCTCGGCCAGCAACGCGCGGCAATGATCCATGACCTCGGCATCAGCGTTGGCCGCCGGTTTGGCCACCTTTACCCATTCGCCCGAGGGCGACAGCGTGGACTCCGAAGGCTGGGCCGATGCGACCGAGCAGAGAGCCAGGAGCAGGACGACGATTCGACGCATGCGGGCTAGTCTAGCGTCCGGACTCAGCCCTTGTTCTTCTTCCACGACTCCAGCAGCTTGGCCTCTCGCTCAGGCGTCATCGGCGTATCGCTCACGCCCTTTTGCACATCCGCCGGCAGGGAATCGAACCAGGCCAGCGTCGCCTTCGCCGTGTCGTCGACGGGACGGAACTTCAGGCCCGCGGCCAGCGCGGCGGCGATACTGATGCGGTGGAAGCCCGCCGTCTCGCCCGTTGGGGCAGCCCACAGCGGAAGTTCGCCATCCTTCACGCCTTCACGCTCGAGGAACGCCGGGTCCGCCCAGGTGTAGGTTGCAGGATCTCCGCCCGCGCCCTTCTTGCACTCTTCTATCATGGACTTGAAAGGCAACTCGGTCGCCGGCCCGGTTGCATTGAACACACCCACCGTGTTCTTTTCGATACACAGGACGATCCATTCGGCCAGGTCGCGGACGTCGATGATCTGGATCGGGTCAGTGGGGGAGCCGGGGATCAGGATCTCGCCGCCACGACGGGCCCGGACCGGCCAGTAGATGAACCTTTTGCTTGTATCGCGCGGCCCGACAATGAATCCCGGCCGGATATTGGTCACGCGCTTGGGCATCGCGGCTTCCGCGGCGGCCTCGCACGCCGCCTTGCCGGCACCGTAGTTCTGGAAGCTTGCGCCGAACGACTCGGTCTTGGGGTCTTCAAGCACTGCGAGCTCGCCGGCCTCGGTCATGTTGGGCTTGCTGTTGTCCTTGTAGACGGAAATCGAGGATATGAAAACGTACTGCTTGACGTTCGGCGCCAGGAACTCCGCCGATGCCTTCACCATCCGCGGGAAGTAACCTGATGTGTCGATCACGGCGTCCCACTTGTGTCCCGTGAGCTGCGACAATCCCTTGGGGGCCTTCTCATCGCGGCTTCCTTCCGGCTTCCAATCCTCGGCGGTCTTCTCCGGGTCACGGTTGCCGTACAGGACTTCCACGCCGTCGGGCACAGCGCTGGGGCGGCCTTTTTCTTTCCGCATCGTCTCCAGGCGTCCCCGGTTGAAGTGCGTGACCTTGTGCCCGCGGGCGATCGCCGCCTCCGTGCACGCCGGCCCGAGAAACCCGGTGCCGCCAAGAATCAGGATGGACTTTCCTGCCGCCGGCGCGCCCGCCATGGCCAGCCGCGACAAAGGGGAAAGGCCGAGCCCTGCAACGGTGGCCATACGGACAAAATCACGACGCGTCGTGTTCATGACGGGGGACTCCAGTTCTCCGCTGATGGATCAGGATACCGGTTTGCCTCACCAAGGATGCACGGCATCGGGCTTCCCGTCTCCGGCGCCGGCGATTAACCTTGGACCGATTCATCTTTCTTGAGGTCGTCCGGCGTCTTGATGTCCTTCTCGCCGCTGAGGTACCGGTGCCGCTTGAGCAACTGGTTGAAGGAGAACGGATCGTCCTCGGGCTTGGGTGTGGCGTCGCTCAGCTCTTTGCGCAGGGTGGACGTCACCACGGCCTGTTCGTTCTGCCGGTACTTTTCGATCGTCACCGGATCGGGAGACAGAATCCGGGTTACCGCCAGGCCCAACCGCTTGGAGATGGGTATCGAAAGAGTTGCCCCATCAACCGGAATTTGCTCCGGTGGGAGCAGCGGATTGAGCTTGACGGCCGCCTCCAGCACCTTCGTGTTGACCCCTTCGGTCCCCATGATCTGGTCCTGCGTGTTGAACGGCTGCACCGCGACGTTCTTCACGATCTCAAGGGCCTTGTACTTCGGGTCCGCCGCCGTCGCAGGGTCCGGTGTCGCCGGCGCCGAGGCCGCCGGGAACGCCGCGATGATCGCGTCCAGCCCGCCGTTGACCGCGCTCGTACGTAGTTCACTTTCACGGGCCTTGAGCCCCTCAAAGGCTCGAATCTTTTTCCAGTCTTTGACAAGCAGCTCGCGCTTCTCGTCCACCGAATCAGGTGCCGATTCGCCGCGGACCGCCAGCACAGTCATGTAGTACCGGTTGCCCTGCCCATCCTGCAGAAACGTCTCCGTCAGCGGCACACCGGTCTGAATCGTCAGGAAGCCCGGCTCGACGCCCGGGATCTCGCGGGTCGCAAACACCAGTTGATCAAAGGACACCGGCAGCCCGCCCGCCCGCATCATGCTCCGCCCGATGTCCGGCAGCGCCAGCAGATCCTCGCGCGTCAGCCAGTCCGCGGCCTTCACTGTCACGGCCGGCAACGGGATTGCCACGCCGACGGTCCGCCTCACCGCCTCGGCCACCGCCGGCGCGATGTTCTCAAACTTCGGGCGATGCGCCTCCCAATCCGCGGGCAGCTTCTTGTACTTGCCGTCGGGATCCAGCACCTTCGTGGCCTTCAGAATCTCGGTCTGCACCGCTACCTGGGCTTCCTGGAACACCCTCTCGACAACCTCTCCCTTCATCTCCGCTTCGATCCCGGCTTTCGCCGCCGCGAAGTCTCCCGTGAACTTGCCCGCGGCCTTGCCCTGGTTGAACCGGCGCCGAACTTCAACCGGATCGAGCGACACGGCGGCTTCGATCGCGGCCCGATCCATCTTCATCCATTCGAGCTTTACACGCGTCGGCAGCAGGTACCCGACGCCGTATTCACCCTCGCCGGGCTTGACCGTCTTGTACTTGTCGAAGTGCTCGCGGATCGTCGCATCATCCGGATTGGCGATCGAATCGATCAATCGCTCCGCGGGAATGAAGACGTAATCCACCTTCGCGGCGTCAAGAAACTCCCGGGCCTTCAGAATCGCCGCGCGGTCCGAAAGGCGTCCGGCGTTGCGGTACCGCTCGATCATCCGGGTCACACCGCGCGCCTTCGCCAGGGCCTTGTTTGTCTGCTGGAATGTCAGCCGCTGACGCCCTGCCGCGCTACCGATAAACGACTTGACCTTCGGCCGCGCTTCTTCCATCAGCGGCTGGACAAACTGCGGGATGCGGATGACCTGGGGCGCCAGGTCTTTGTACTTCTCATACGCGAGTTGGATCGTGAGCGTCGCGAGGACCTGCTCCCACTCCTCTCCGTCGCGCTCCCCGCCCACAAACCCGCCCTCCTCGGCCTCGCGGGCGAGAATCATCCAGTGAACAACGCCGTGATCTTCAAGCCCGAGCGCGTCGGTAAACCCCCGCGCCAGGTCCTTCAGCGCCGCCAGTTCCTGCGATGCCGTCGCCATGTCTCGCGCGGAAATGCGCTGCCCGTCCAGCTTGCCCACGACGCGGCTGTCGTACGCCTTGTTCAGTTGATTCAGCGTCGGCTGCACCAGCCATGTCACCATCAGCAGGACGCCGAAACCCACCATCAGCCACTTGTTGTGCTTGCGAATGGACTTGAGCACGGGTGATCCTAGCGGGCCGTGGCACGGGCTTCCGGCTTTGCGGACGCCCGTGGCGGCACCATTGCAGACTCGGCGCGCGTGGGTACGAACGCGGCGGCACAGGCGGCTTCAAAGCAAACCGCCCGTGCCACTCAGAATCAGCGGTAGAACTCGACGATCAGGTTCGGGTTCACGTCGAACGGAATCTGGTCCTGCGTCGGGACCGCGACGATCTTCACCGTCAGTTCCGATGGATTGAGCTCGATCCAGCCCGGGACTTCGTGGCCCGCCATGGACTCCATCGCCTCACGCGCGACCTTCTGAGCCTTCACCTTCAGCGTGATCGTGTGACCGACCGACACCTCGAACGATGGACGATCGGTCTTCCGGCCGTTCACCAGGATGTGGCCGTGCGCCACCATCTGCCGGGCGCCCCAGATCGTGCGGGCCAGGCCCGCACGCCGGATCACGTTGTCAAGGCGACGCTCGAGCAACTGCAGGAGCAGCGCGCCGGTGTTGCCCGGCTGCCGGGCCGCCTCGGCCAGGTACCGCCGAAACTGCTTCTCAAGCACGTTGTAGTGGTAGCGAACCTTCTGCTTTTCGTTCAGGCGCACGCCGTAGTCACGCAAACGCCGGCCGCGATAGCCGTGCATGCCCGCGGGCGACTTGATGCGCTCGTTGGCCGTGTGCTTGGGGATATCAGCGATCGGAACGCCGACGCGGCGGGACAGACGAACCTTGGGACCGGTGTAACGGGCCATCACAAACCTCCGTCCTCACGCGGGGTCGAACCCGCGGGGGTATCGGCATCTTCGGTGGCACGCCTCTCCGAGGCGCGTTTCCGAGGCCGACGATCACGCCTGGTGGCCGAGTCTTCGGTCAGGCGATCCGGGCAAAGCCCCGGCACAGCGCCGGGAAGGGAGCAATCAAAGCAGGCATGGGTGGGGGGGTCAAGCGGGCTCCGCGGCGTTTCCAAGCTAGTTCGCGGCATCGATACTGACAGAAAGCTCCGCCGTCATCGGCGCCAGACACTCCCGATCCGTGCACGCCTGAAACGTCACCGCCAGCAGCGGCTGCCCCGTGATCGGCCCCGTCTGCTCCACCACGACGTCAAAGTCCACCGACCCGCGATGCACCCGGATTTCGCCCTTGTCGCCATACGGCTCCCCCGCCGGATAGTCAGCGAACGCCGCGACCCCGCCACCATTGATTACGCTCACCCGCAACCCGACCAAGTTCGCCTCACCTGGCTCCGCGGCATTGATGTGGTACCCCGGCGCAATCTTCAGCGTCAGGCCCAGTTTCGCCGGCCGGTCCTTGCCAACGTGAATCCGCTCTTCCGTTGCGAAGATCTCCACCGGTGTGAAGCGCGGTTTCTCCGGTTCATCGGCCGCGCCGGCGTCCGGCGCCGCCCCGCTCTGAATCAGCTTCAACAGCGACCGAACCGCGTTCGCCGCACCCAGCGGGGACTCTGCAATTGCCCCCGACAGCGACGCCAAACTCGCCCGCGCGCCGTCCAGGTATCCACCATTTCCCACAAGCTCGTGTAGCTGAACAAGATTCGCCAGCATGACCGAGGCACCAGACGGAATCGCCCCATCGTGCGTCGATCGCGCTCGAATGAAGAGGTCCGCCTGCTCGGCCCGTGTGTCGTAAAACCCACCGGCCGGAGCGCCGAACAGCGTTTGAGCCTGACCGGTAAGCTCGCGCGCAATCGAAAGAGCCGATCGCGCCAGCGTTCGCACTCGCTCATCGCCCGACGCCTCGATCGCTCGCGCGATCGTCTCCTTGCTCATCGCTCCATGAATCGCCAACAAGCCGTCGATGAAGAACGCATAGTCCTCCAGAAACGCCCCCGTCTTCGCCGTCCGCCCGCGCGATGTCCGCAGCAAGTGACCTTCGCCATCCCGCATCGCCGCAAGCACAAACGCCGCGGCCCTCGCCGCCGCGACCGCGTACCGAGGCTCATCCAGCCACACCGCCGCCCGCGCCATCCCCCCGATCATCATCCCGTTCCACGCCGTGATGACCTTGTCATCCAGCCGCGGCTGCTTCCGCCTCGCCCGCGCGGCAAAGAGCGACCCGTTGATCGCATCGATCCGCGCGAGAAACCCTGCCGTATCCGTCTTCAGCCCCTCCGCCATCGCCTCTGGCCGCCGCGCCAGGAACAGCACGTTCGCCGCCGGCGCCTCCGGATGATGCGGATCCCGGAAGTTCGTCCCCGCATCCAGCCCGTACGCCTTCACCGCAAACCGTACATCGGCATCGTCAAGCGTTTCCGCCAGATCCCCGACCGTCCACAGGTAGTTGCCCCCCTCCCGCCCATCCACCTCCGCATCCTGCGCGCTCGAAAACGCCCCGCTCTCCTGCGTCATCTCCTTGAGCACATACTCAAGCGTCCGCCGCGCCGTCCGCGCGTAGAACTCATCCCCATACATCGCCGCCCCCCGCGCATACACCGCGCCGAGCTGCGCGTTGTCGTACAGCATCTTCTCAAAGTGCGGCAGCAGCCACTTCTCATCCACGCTGTACCGATGAAACCCGCCCCCGATCTGATCGTTCATTCCGCCGCACGCCATCCGATCCAGCGTCAGCCGTATCGCCTCATCCGCCGCGGCCTTCGTCCCCTCATCCGCCGCCGCATCCCGCACATCCATCATCAACTCAAGAAACACCGGCTGCGGAAACTTGGGCGCGGTTCCAAACCCTCCATTCACACGATCCAGCATCCGCAGCAGTGTCTGCGCCCCCTTCGACACCTGCGCCAACCCAACGGCCGCCGCTCCGGGCTCCTGCCCGAGATGTTCCTTCACCGCGTTCGCCAGCGTTTCGCTCTGCTCCACCACCTGGTCGCGCTTCTCTTTCCACGCCGCCGCGATCGCGCTGAGTATCTGCGGAAAGCTCCGCATCCCGCCGCGCTCTTCCGGCGGAAAGTACGTCCCGCAGTAGAACGGCCGCAGCTTCTCCGGCTCCAGGAACACGCTCATCGGCCACCCGCCGTGCCCCGTCGTCATCTGCGTCGCGGCCATGTACACATCATCCAGGTCCGGCCGCTCCTCGCGATCGACCTTGATGCATACAAAGTCCCGATTCATCAGCGCTGCAATCTCTTCACTCTCAAAACTCTCCCGCTCCATCACGTGGCACCAATAGCACGTCGAGTACCCGATCGAAAGAAAGATCGGGCACTCCCGCCGCCGCGCCTCCGCGAACGCGTCCACGCCCCACGCCCACCAGTCCACCGGGTTGTGCGCGTGCTGCAAGAGATACGGACTCGTCTCCTTCGCGAGCCGGTTCATCCGACCGGTCTGTGGATCACCCGGTTGCATAGTCATCGCCGCGCCCGATGCGGCGAAGAAGCCGGTCTTCCAAGCACCCGCACATACAGCGCCATCACCTTCGCCGCCTCACCGATCTCGCCGGCCAGCAGCGGCGTTCCGTTCAGCTTCGCCTCTTCCGTCGAACCACCGAGCCGCATCGGCCCCATGGTCTTCATCGCACGCATGCTCGATTCAAACACGCACTCCGCCGGGAACAGCATCGCGGACAGCATCACCGTGCCCTCGATAATCCGCACTTCATCATTCGGGTCGCTCGACAGCAGCACATCGCGATGAGCTTCAAACGCATCGGCATAGGCCTTCGCCGGCGCGACCAACTGAGCCTTGAGTGCCTCGCCGTCTCGCCCGCCCCCGGTTCCCTTCCGAGCCGCAGCAGCGACGCCATCAAATGCCGCCCGTAGCGCCGCCAGTTCCTCTCCCAGCAACTCCCGAGCCTCCAGGATCCGCTCCGCATCCGCCTGCAGCAGCACCGGCACCGCCGTCGCAAACGCCTGCTTCCCCAGCGCCGCCTCCGCCTTCTGCACCACCGACACCGGTTCCGATCTCGCCACAAACGCGCCCTCACCCAGCCGCGATGCAAACGCATCCAGCCCCGCGGCGACCGGCACCGTAATTCCCGGGTCCGGTCCGGCCTTGAGCAGATCCCGCGCCAGCGAGTCCAGGTACCGCTCGTGATCCTCGAACAAGTCCGGCTTCATCAGGAGCCGCAGCGGCGCCAGATTCGGATCGCGGTCGATCCGCTCGCACACGGCCCGCAACTCCGACACCGCCTCGTGCCCCTCAATCCCCGAAACAATCACCTTCTCCTTCCACAGCGGCACGGTCCACTGCCACGACTGCATGAACTCCAGGTACCGCGGCACCCGAACCGCCGCCCCCCGCACATTGCTCCATTCCTTCCCCTCCAGCGGCGCCGGCAGCATCGTCACCACTTGGTCCGCCAAAAGCATCGCCGCCAGAGCCGCCGGCTCCCGAGTCGTGAGGTGATATGGACTGACCACAATGATCACGAGACAAGGATAGCGAACGCCCAGTCACTGTCGCGCGGGAGACCAGTTTCACCGCAATCGCGAACTTGGTATTCCCCCTGTTTGTACGCAGAGGCGCAGAGGTCACGCAGAGGCCGCAGAGGCGAAGAGAGTGTCAGGAAACGTTGGAAGGGTTGATTCCGAACGTATTCTTTCTCTCCGCGTCCTCTGCGTGATCTCCGCGCCTCTGCGTACCCGCCCTCCACCCCGCCAACAATCCCCCATGCCTCGCCCTCCCCTCGGCGGCCTCATCCACACCTACCAGAAGTTCGACCCGCGCAGCTTCCCTTCGCCGACCGCCACTCCTCCCGACCTCGCCTCCGCCGGCTTCGAGCACATGCTCCGCTACGGCTCCATGCGCCGCCTCACCCCCGAAGAACTCGCCCGCGCCGTCAAGCTCGATATCTCCCAGATCGCCGGCCTCGGCCCTTCCCTCGACTCGCTCATACAGATGCTCGAGGAGCGCAAACGCAAGATTCTCTCCACCTACGAAACATCCGTCGCTGAAAAGGAAGCCGACCAAGGCTTCCGCGCGGCCGCTTCCGCCGTGACGCCTCCCAAACCGTTCCGCGACGCGTTCTCAAAGGCCATCCGCGACGAGCAAATCGCCGATCTCGAAAGGCTCTGGTACAAGTCCGGCGGCGAGAACGAACCCACCGGCTTCGCCGCCTCCATCCTCGACACCATCGAGCGCCTCGGAGAGAAGTACCAGGTCGAAGAGCTCGCGGCCAAGTACGCCTTTACCGGCCGCGAAGCGATGGATGTCCCCAAGGCTCTCGCCATCAAGGAAGAGCTCGAAGCCATCGATCGACTGCTTGAGCAGCTCCGCGACGCGATGAAGAACGCCCAGGTCGCCGTCATCGACATGGAGGAACTCGCCCGCTTCGCCGAGCAGGCCGACATCGACAACCTCAACTCGATGTCCGAGCAGATCAACCAGTACATCCGCGAGCAGGCCGAACTCCAGGGCCTCGAAGAAACCGCTGAAGGCTACCGTCTCTCGCCCGAGGCCTTCCGCCTCTTCCAGGGCAAGCTCCTTCAGGAAATCTTCAGCACCCTCCAGGCAGCGAGATCCGGCCGACACCAGGGCCCCATCCAGGGCGAAGGAGCCGTCGAGCTCCAATCCACCAAGCCCTACGAGTTCGGCGACTCCATCGCAAACATGGATGTGCCCCAGTCACTCATGAACTCAATGCTCAGGACCGCGACCGCAAGGGAGCGGAACCGCGCGAACGAATCGACGTCCCCCGAATCAGCCAGCAGTCATCCTTCTCCCCACTCCGTCACTGCGTCACTGCGTCACTCCGTCACTCTCCACACTTCCGACATCGAAATCCACCGCACCCGCAACACGCCCAAGTGCGCCACCACCGTGCTCATGGACATGTCCGGCTCTATGCGGCACGACGGCCAATACGTCAACGTCAAACGCATGGCCCTGGCTCTCGACGGCCTGATCCGCCGCGAATACCCCGGCGACTTCCTCTCCTTCATCGAGCTCTACAGCTTCGCGAAACTCCGCCACATCTCCGAAGTCCCCGGCCTGATGCCCAAGCCCGTCACCGTGCACAACCCCGTCGTCCGCCTCAAGGCCGACATGAGCAAGGAAGGCATCTCCGAGTTCCAGGTCCCCCCTCACTTCACCAACATCCAGCACGGTCTCCGTCTCTCACGTCAGCTCCTGAGCGCGCAGGACACGCCCAACCGCCAGATCGTTCTCCTCACCGACGGCCTGCCCACCGCCCACTTCGAAGGCCCCATGCTCTACCTTCTCTACCCCCCCGACCCTCGCACCGAAGAAGCGACGATGCGCGAAGCCATGCTCTGCGCCCGCGAAGGCATCACCATCAACATCTTCCTCCTCCCCTCCTGGTGGCAGTCCAGCGAAGACATCTCCTTCGCCCACCGCCTCGCCGAACACACCCGCGGCCGAGTGTTCTTCACCGGCGGTTCGGACGTCGATCGCTTTGTCCTGTGGGACTATGTGAATCACCGCCGCAAGATCATCGGATGAGTCCCGGTTTGCGCATGCCTGCCTTTCCTCCCCACCGCGTCTACCATTGCCCCCTCCCAGGAACCCCCCATGTCCACCGCCCGATCCTTCCGCTGCCGCCTCATCACCCCCGTCGCTCAGGTCCTCGACGAGCAGGCGACATCCGCCGTCGTTCCCGCGTGGGACGGCCTCTTCGGCGTCCTCCCCAATCGCGCCCCGATCGTCGCCAAGCTCGGCCTCGGCGAACTCAAGATTCAGTTTGCCGACAGTGACAAGGGCAAGGGCGGCTCCCGGTCCTTCCTCGTCGAAGACGGCTTCGTCCAGATGGTTGACAACAAGCTCACCATCCTCGCGGCACGCGCAACGCCCACCGAATCCCTCTCCGAATCCGAAGCCCAGACCGAACTCCGCGAAGCCGGTGCCCGCCGCCCCGCCAACTCCGCCGAAGCCCAGCGAGTTACCGCCGACAAGGCCCGCGCCCAGGCCAAGCTCCGGCTCGCCCAGAAAGCCAGCGGCCGCGGCATCTAACAGCTCACCATTCGATCTACAGGTCGTATTCGTCCTATACGACCAATTCGTCCTATCCGCGCGCACCCACTCCGGCGCTTGCGCATCTTGATCATCTTGATCCCACCCCGCGCTCACCCCAGTTCGTGACCGTGAAATGTCCGCGCCAACGCGGTCACGATTTTCGCTCGCACCCCGCCAGACACTCCACTTCAAGCCCAACTCAATCGGCACTGCGACCACTCGATTCACCCCGGCCCCCGTACCCACGCGCGCGCCCAAATCCGTCCCTGCCCACCAAATTCATGATGCTCAAAACCATCTCTGTCATCTTGAGCATCTTCAATTCCATCCCCCCATCCGTTCTTCCCTTCGCTCTTCCGTCCCTCCGTCCCTAAGTCCCTGCGTGCCTTCGTCCCTTCCCTCTTCCCCCTCACTCTCTATCCCGCCGCGTCATCGCCCGTGAAATATCCCTCTTGTTTTCTCGGTCCGCGATCGCATGCCGCTTGTCATGCGAACTCTTGCCCTTACCCAGCCCCACAAGCACCTTCGCATACCCGTTCTTGAAGTAGACCTTCAAGGGCACAATCGTCATCCCCTTCTGCTGAACCTGTCGCCACAGTTTCGCGATCTCCTTCTTGTGCGCCAGCAGCTTCCTCGTCCGCCCCATCGAGTGCTGCCGCCCGCCCGCCGGGCCATACTCTTCGATCGTCACGCTGTGCAGGTACAGCGCCAGCGGCTCTTCCTGCACCCGCACGTACCCCTCCGTCAGCGACACCTTCCCATCCCGGATCGACTTGACCTCGCTCCCCCTCAGCTGAATCCCGCATTCCAGCGTGTCCGAAATGTGATAGTCAAACCGCGCCTTGCGGTTCTCCATCACGCGGTCCTGGTCTTTGTCCTTCTTCTTCGCCATCGCGGTCAACCATATGGGCCTCGCTACCATGCCGCCCTATGGACCCAGTCCTCCAGCGAGCCCTTGCCGTCGGCCGAGCCGGCAATCTGCCCGAAGCCATCTCTTCCATCCGTCGCTACCTCGCGATCAAGCCCACCAGCCTCGACGGCCTCCAACTCCTCTCCCTCTTCCTCAGCCAGTCAAACCAGCTCGAGCAGGCCGCCCTTCCACTCGCCCGGGCCATCGAGCTCTCCCCGTCCACGCCCCACATCCACAACAACTACGCCACCATCCTCCTCCAGTTGAACCGCCTCAAAGAAGCCGCCGCCCACGCCCGCAAGGCCGTCGAACTCAGCCCCAACTACTCCATCGGCCTCCTCACCCTCAGCAGCAGCCTCATCCAGACGTCCGACTTCATCGGCGCCATCGACGCCGCCCGCCGCGGCATCGCGATCGACCCCCGCTCCGCTCACCTGGCCAACAACCTGGTCGTCGCGCTGGACCACGCCGGCCGCATCAATGAAGCCCTCAACGCCGCCGAAGCCGCGGTCCGGCAGCACCCCGCCGCGGCCGACCTTCACTCGCTTTTCCTCATGCTCATCAACTACTCGAATCGGACGGACATCGCCGCGATGCACCGTCGTTTCGGGGAGGTCTTCCCGTCCGCCCCGGCCTACAGGCCCGCCGATCCGAATCCTGACCGCACGCTCCGCATCGGGATTCTTTCTGCCGACTTCCGAACGCAGTCGGTCGGCTTCTTCCTCCAACCCCTGATGGAGCATTGTCCATCCTGGGCTGAGCTTTACTGCTTCTCTCTTTCTCCGCCCAAGCCCGATCCGCTGACCACAAAGTTCCGAGGCCTCGCCCGCGGCTGGGAAGACGTCGGCCAGTTCTCTCCAGACGCAATCGCCGATCGGATTCGCAAGGCCCGGGTCGATGTCCTTCTCGACCTGATGGGCCACACCGGCGGCAACCGCATCCTCGCTCTGACCAGCAGGCCGGCGCCCGTCATCGTCACGTGCATCGGCTATCCCAACACCACCGGCCTGGGGGCAGTGGACTATCGAGTGGTCGATTCCATCACCGATCCATCGGGGTACGAATCGCACTCGACCGAACGACTGCTCCGGATCGATCCGTGCTTCCTGTGCTATCGCCCGCCCGCCGGCGCGCCCGGGCCCGTAGCGCCATCGCCCGGCGCCACGCCGACGTTCGGGTCGTTCAACACGCCCACCAAGATCGGATCCCAGACCGCCGCCTTGTGGAGTGCCGCACTCGCCGCCGTCCCCGAAGCCCGCCTGGTACTCAAGTCCAAGGACTTCTCCGACCTCTGCGCCCACGAAGCCGTGCTCGAGCGGCTTACCGCCGCCGGCATCAGACGCGAACGCATCACGATCATGGCGCCCACTGACTCGATTGAAGAGCATCTCGCCCTCTATTCCACCGTGCACGTGTCGCTGGACCCCGCGCCGTACAACGGAACCACGACGACCTGCGAAGCGCTCTACATGGGCGTGCCGGTCGTCACGCTCCTCGGCGATCGGCACGCGGCGCGCGTCAGTGCCTCGCTGCTCACCGCCATCGGCCATCCGGAGTGGATCGCCGGCACACCGGAGGCCTACGCCCGGATTGCTTCTGACCTGATCCGCGATACGGCCGCAATCACGCGGCTCCGCGCCTCGCTGCGCCAGGACATGCTTCAATCCCCGCTCTGCGACGCCGCGGCATACGCGACCAGGTACTTCAGCGCGATCCGCGACTGCTGGCGGCGGGCGTGTGCGGCGACGTCAGTCTGAACGCGAAGCCGATCCGATAGGATGACGAGCGGATGTTCAACCCCATCCTCCAGCGAGCGCTAGACGATGCCAAGCGAGGCAGGCTGGCACAGGCGATCGCAGATGTGCGCCGCCTGGCGCAGCGGCAGCCCAAAGATGTAAACGCGCTCCTCGTGCTGTCCATACTGCTGATGCAGGAGGGACAGACCGAACAGGCGGCGCATCACCTGTCGCGGGCTGTGGCGCTCGCTCCAAACTCTGCGACCACCCGCAGCAACTACGCGGGTGTGCTGATGCACCTCGGACGGCACGACGATGCCGCAGATCAGCTTCGCCGCGCCGTCGTCATTGATCCTTCGATGCCGGACTTGTGGTCCAACCTGGCGGCGGCCCTGCTGAAAGTGGCCGATGCGGCGGGCGCTGTTGTCGCGGCACAGCGAGGGCTTGAACTCGCTCCGAACTCCCCGACCCACAGTCTCAATCTCGTCATGGCTCTCGAAAAAGCCGGGCGACCCGAAGAGGGACTGGACATCGCGGAGCGAGTCCACGTGCTGCATCCCGGGGACGCGAAGCTGCATTCGCAGTACCTCCTGATGCTCAATGCCACTGACCGATCAGCGGAGTCGATCGCGGAGAGGCATCGGGAGTTCGGTCAGCGTCATCCGGTGATCGGCCAGGCCGCGGCGACCGTCCCCGATCCTGATCGTGATCTGCGGATCGGCTGGCTTTCGGCGGACTTGCGCACTCACTCGGTGGCGTACTTCGCGGAAGCGTTGATCGCGAATAGACCCGCGTGGGCGGCGGCTCACGTGTTTTCGGAGCGGCCGGACACGGGGGACCCGATCACCAGGCGGCTGAAAGCGGCTGTGGATTCGTGGAATGAAGTCGGGCACCTGGACGCGGTGGCGCTGGATGGCTTGATCAAAAAGGAGCGGATCGACGTGTTGATCGAGACGAGCGGTCATACGGGCGACAATCGCCTCCCAGCGCTCGCCGCGCGACCGGCGCCGATCATCATTGACGCGATCGGGTATCCAAACACGACCGGGTTCAGTGCCGTGGACTACCGCCTGGTTGATTCCATTACGGATCCGCCCGGTTCGGAAGCCTTGTCGACCGAGCGGCTCTTGCGCATCGATCCGTGCTTCCTGTGCTACCGTCCGCCGGTCGATGCGCCCGAGCCCGTGATGCCGGCCTCCGGCATGCCCCCGACGTTTGGATCGTTCAACACGCCGCACAAGATCAACGCCCGGACCGCGGCATTGTGGAGCGCGGCCGTCAACGCCGTGTCCGGGTCGCGGCTGGTACTGAAGGCGATGGAGCTGCGCGACCCATCAGCGCGGGAAGCCCTCGTGGCCCGGCTCGTATCGGCGGGCGTGGACGAGTCTCGAATCGAGCTCTTGCCTGGTACGCCGACTGTCCGCGACCATCTCGCAACCTACTCACGCGTGCACGTTGCGCTGGACCCCTTTCCCTACAACGGCACGACGACGACCTGCGAGGCGCTGCACATGGGGGTTCCGGTCATTTCGCTCCAGGGTGACCGGCACGCGGCGCGTGTCGGTGCGAGCCTGCTCGGGGCCGCCGGGCATCCGGAGTGGGCGGCCCGATCGGAAGCGGAGTTTGTTTCGATTGCCGCCGCGATGGTTGTGGACCGGGATCGTCTCGCGGCGCTGCGGCGGTCCCTTCGCCCATCGATGGAGCGCTCGGCCTTGTACAACGGTCAGGAGTATTCCGCACGTTTCTATCGAGCTGTACGAGGGTGCTGGCAGGAGTACTGCCGGACCCGCGGGGAGGCCGGGTCATGATCGAGTTCGTGAAGCAAGGCATCACCGCTCAGTTTGAGGCGACGCTCTGGATGCTGAGGGACTGCATCGAAAAGTGCCCGGATGAACACTGGGAAGGGTCGATCGCGAAGTACGCGTTCTGGAACGTGGCGTACCACGCGCTGTGCTTTGGCGACTTGTATCTGTCGTCGCACGAGAGCCAGTGGACGCCGCGGGCGATTCACCCCAAGGGAATCGAGGAACTTCGCGAGGAATACCCGAGCCGGCGATTCGAACGGGCGGAGTTGCTGGAATACACCGACTTCTGCCGCGCGAAGGCCATCGACCGGGTGGGTGCGGAGACAGCGCAAACGTTCGCGGGGGCTTCAGGGTTTTACTGGTACAAGGTCAACCGCCTGGAAATGCACTTCATCAACATCCGGCACATCCAGCACCACACGGGGCAACTCAGCGCGTTTCTTCGACGGCATGGATATGAGCCGCGATGGCTCGGGAGCGGGTGGAAAGCCTGATCACTCAGCGCGGACACGGTTCTTGATCGCCCCGATGTGTTCGATCTCGACCTCCACGACGTCACCGTGCTTGAGCCATACGGGCGGCTTGCGCGCCATGCCTACGCCGCTGGGAGTGCCCGTCATGATCGCCGTTCCGGGGGGAAGCGTTGCTCCGCGGGACAGGTCGGCGATCAGGGTTGCCACCGGAAAGATCATGTCCCTGGTATTCCCATCCTGCATCGTTGTGCCGTTCACGCGGCACTGCACGCGGAGATTCTGCGGACTGGCGACTTCACCGGCCGGGACCACATGAGGTCCGAGCGGGCAGAAGGTATCAAACGACTTGCCTCGGCAGAACTGGCCCCCGGCGCCTTCCTTCTGCCACCATCGGGCCGAGACGTCATTCCCGCAGCAATAGCCAAGCACGAACTTCAACGCATCGGCCTGCGAGACGTCGCGGCAGAGCCTGCCGCCGGGGCCCCGCCCGATGATCACGCAGAGCTCGGCTTCGAAGTCTGTTTGATCTCCGCCCAGCGCCGCGTCGCGGCAGATCTTCGGGATCACGATGTCGTCCCCGTTCAGGCCCGCGCTCGCGGGGCTCTTGGTGAAGACCATGGGGCGTGTGGGCACCTCCGCGGCCTGTTCCTTGGCGTGCTCGGCGTAGTTGCGGCCGATCCCGATGATGTACGTGATAGGCAGCGAGCCGGTTGGAGTTGAGACGGCGACACCGATGTCCTGGCGGATGAGATTCATAGCGACAGCTTAGCGAACATCAGTGGAAAACGCGGCGGGCCGTTCAATCACACGAGTCTGCCGGGTCCGGGCGCGTGAACAACTCGAGGGCGAACATCTCGTCGACCTGGACAATCGAGCACAGCCGGATGTCCAGCGTCTCGGTCCAGCCCTTGGCGTTCTCGGTCAGGACAAAGGGGAGGCACGTGGCGAGGACCCGAAGCGGGTCGCCGTCCGAGCAGGTCATGCACGAGAACGACACGGGCTCGACACGCTCCCCAGGGACACAGCCGATCAGCCAGAACGGGAAGACCTGGTGGGTCTTCGACGTAATCGCAATGAAGAGCCCGGGGACGATGTCCTCCGGAGCCAGCCGACGCGAAGTGGAAATCTCCTTGGTCATGGGCGCACTCTGAAACTGGGGCGAGCATCTCGCCATGGCAACATGGGCAAACGTAAAGAACTCTTCAACTGAGATGAAATGGATACTGCGCGGCGGTTTACCCGGCGCGGTCTGACAGCCACGCCGAGGTACTCGGCACATCGTGGCGGATCGGAGTTGTCATCTGCACTGCACGCACGAGCTACTCCTGATCGATGATTGGCCGTTGGATGCGCGTCGTCAAGGGAAGTTCCCGGGTCAGACGGTCTCGATGCGCGGAACGGGCGGGCAGAGCCCGGCCGCGGCGCCTTCGCTGAGCAGCCGGCGAATCGCCTCTCGCCCGGGGTCACCCATGTCCAGCGTTTCCGGCGTGACGTACATGCGGCAATAGGCGTCGAGACGTTCGAGAGTCGGCCGGGCACCGCCGCCGCGCCGGACGTTTTCCTCCGCGAAGGGCTGCGTGTAAGCGACCGATTCATCCCAGCGGTTCATGGCATGCGTGACGGAGTTACGCAGCAGCGAGGCCACGTGGGCGACAGTTCCAGATCCATGCCGCTCAAGGTCACGCCGAACAGCGTTGATGCCCAGCGGCAGTTTCAGGCCGGTCTTGTCCTTCCACCACTTGCCCACGTCGAGCAGGAGCTTGAGTCCCGCATCACCAAATGCGAGCTGGCCTTCGTGAATCACCAGGCCCGCATCGGCTTCGCCACGCGAGACCGCTCCGATGATCTGGTCGAACGGCATCTCCACGAAGCGGGATGCGGGAGAATCTGGCTTCAGTCCGAGCACGAGCCCGAGCATCAGGAACGCGGTGGTTTTCCGTCCCGGAATGGCGATCCGCACGGTGGGGGGGCGGAGGCAGTTGTGGCAGTTGATCCGGGAGTTGTCCGCCCGAGCGACCAGCCGCGGGCCGTATCCATCGCCGAAAGACGCCCCGCACGAAGTGATGATGTAGCGATCTTGAACATCCGCCCAGGCTCGAACCGAGAGCGCGGTGACGTCCAGGTCCGCGGTAGCGGCGGCACGGCGATTCAGGGCCTCGATGTCCGCGGGTAGGGCGTAAAACTGGAAACGAGCGGTCGGAAGCGCCGGAGGAGAGATCGCCCTTGCGTGCGAAACAGGGTCGGTCGCCTGCCACGGGATCCGTGGCGGTTCAATTTTGCCCGTCAGCGGCCACCACATGAAAGCGTCGTCGGGATCTGGCGAATGAGCGAGGGTGAGCGGGATGGGCATGGGCGATGGTACCTGCGTGGGCCAAGCCGGATCGGGTAGGCTGCAACCGCAATCGGGCAACTGGGTATCAGGAAGCTGACATGATTTCACCGTCAATGCTGGTTCGAATCATGGCGATGATCGCGATCACCGCGCTGGCCCGTGCCGCCGCGGGTCAGGACATCACGGACATCGCCGGTCCGTTCGGGCTGCCCATTCCGGCGGCCGCCCTTGAGCGTTACGGCAAGATCCTGAATCTCGACAATGACCAAAAGCAAACCGCGAGGGTGCTGTACCAGGGCTACCGCGGTGCGCTCCGGCAGACGATCGTCGAGACGAACCAGGCTCTCAAGGCCGTTGAAGAGGTGGAGCCCACCGAGCGCGGCAACAAGGGCATGCAGGTGCTGGATTCGTTCGCCGACAAGCACCAGAAAGTCGAGCAGGAGTTCTTCACAGACCTCAAGGCCATCCTGAAGCCCGAGCAGGAGGGCGCCCTGGAGGCCGTGCTGCGGGCGAGGCGACGCGAGGTGCAGATGCGGTTTGCGTTCGTCGCCGGAGAGGGTGCCGATCTGGTTCTCGTGCTGGACAAGATCAAGGCATCGCCGGCCAAGGGCACCGAACTCGCCTCGGCGGTTGCGGAGTATGAAGAGGCCATTGATCACCTGATGGTTGAAAAGCAGAAGCTGATGCGAGCCAGCCTGCAGCGGGCGTTCAAGCTTCAGAAGAACGGGATGCCCGACGTCGACCTGATCAGCAGCATTTTGACTGACATCTTCTCGGTCGGCACGCGCATCCGCGACACGAACCGGAAGTTTGTCCGAATCTTCGAGCCCATGCTCTCCGAGGACGCGAGAACGGCGCTCACCAGCGAGTTTCGCACGCTCAGTTTCCCTCGCGTGTACGCCCGCACCCTGGCCGACAAGATGCTCGTGGCAGCGAAGGAGATGCCGGAACTGACTCCGTCCCAGGCGGAGGATCTCAAGACCATTCACTCGCAGTACACGAGGGATCTTGAAGCGGCGAACCAGCGGTACGCCGCGGCGATTGAATCGACTCAGGAGCGGGTTCCCAAAGAGTTCATGATCATCATGCAACTCCGAAACGCCCCCGGTTCGGACGATCCGCTGTTGAAAGCCCGGGAAGAGCGTAATGACCTGGAACAAAAGGTCTTTGCAAAGCTGCGGGCCATGTTCAAGCCCGAGGACTTTCAGAAGCTCCCCCAAACGGATTCGGACCACAGCCGGTTCCCGGAGTTTCTGCCGAACTTCAGCCTCAAGAAGGAACTCGATGCGGTCACCGGCGACAATGCCGAGTGAACGGAAGTACCAGTGGAGGACTCGACATGAAAATGCGTGCGTGGATTCGAGCGATTCAGGGTGCGGGCGCGGCGATGATCTTGGCCCTGTCGGTCCCGAGCGCACCGGCCCAGGAGGTCGTGGCGCAGGCCGGGCCCTTCGCCAGCCCGATCTCCGGCCATTCCGTGGAGCGGTTGAGCGGTGCGCTCAAGCTCGATGCGGATCAGAAGGCGACGGTGAAGGCGCTGTATTCGGGTTACCGAACAGCGTTCAAGAAGGCGGTCGAAGAAGGTGACGCCGAAGTCCATGCCATCGACGAAAAGATGCGCGAGGGGGGAAACCAGGATTACGCGGCCCACGCGAAGGACCGCATCCGCATCATGCGGTCGTTCGTGGACAAGATCGCGAAGCTCGAGAAAGGCTTTCTCGAGGACCTGAAGGCGATCCTGACGCCGGAGCAGGCCTCGAATTTCGAACGGGCGGAACGCACGCGGCGGCGGGAGGTCGGGTTGAAGTTCGCGTTCATCGCGGGCGAGGGAGTGGATGTATTCCAGATCCTGACCGACATCAAGCTGGACCGTGATTCCGTTCCCGCTTTGAAAGATGAGCTTGATCAATATGAGCTCGAGCTTGATCGGGCGCTGGTGGCAAAGGACAAGATGCTGCGCGGCGTGTTCGATCAGATGGAGAAGCTCGAAGGGCCGGAGGCGGACCCGACGCAGATCGAGAAGACGTTGACCGAGTTCTTCAGCATGGGACTGCGCGTCCGGGACCTGAGCCGCCAGATGACGCGGAAGACGACGTCGCTCCTCCCGGCGGACAAGCAGGAGGCGTTCGACCGGGCGGTCAAGAGGGCCAGCTTCCCGCGCGTGTACGCGGAATCGGCCGTCGAGAAAACCATCAAGGCGGCGCAGGGCCTGGCCGACCTCGCGCCGGAGCAGAAGGCGGAGCTTGGCTCGATCGCGGAAACGTACGGGCGGGAGGCGGACGCGGCGAATGCCCGCTGGGCGTCCGCTATCGAGGAGAAGCAATCCAAGATGACCGGCCATGTCATGGAAATGATGAGCGGGATGGACGATCAGAAGCCGGATGACCCGCTCAAGCAGGCTCGCGAGGCGAGAAAGGCGCTTGACGAGCGCACCCTCGGACGTGTGACGCAACTGCTCAAGGCCGAGCAAAAGGAAAAGATGCCGGAGATCGAGAAGGATGAGCATTGGGATGGGCGCGAATACATGCCCGACTTTGACGAGCATGATGAATGGGAAAAGTGGAAAAAGGAAGATGAGGGCTGATCCCGCCCCAGCGGTGAACGATCATCCGAAGATCTTGAGCTGGTCGCTGATGGCGACTTCGGTCGTCGGGTGCTCGATATCGAGCCGGTAGTCCCCGCTGTAGCACGCGGTGCAGTAGTGGCTGCCGGGGCGGTTCACACACGACAGCAGGCCGTCGAGGCTCAGGAAGTGAAGCGAATCGACGCCCAGGAACGACCGGATCTGCTCGACGTTCATCCGGTGGGCGATGAGCTGGCTGGGCTCGGCAAAGTCCACTCCGAAAAAGCAGGGGTGTTTGATCGGGGGGCACGAGATGCGAAGGTGAATTTCCTTCGCGCCCGCGGCCCGGATCTGGTCCATTTTCGCCTTCGTCGTCGTGCCGCGGACGATCGAATCGTCCACCACGATGATGCGCTTGCCGCGGACGATATCGGCGATGACATTGAGCTTGAGCCGCACAGCGGCGTTGCGCTGGTCCTGGGTCGGTTTGATAAAGGTCCGGCCGACGTAGCGGTTGGGCACGATGCCCTCGCGATAGGGAATGCCGCTGGCCCGCGCGTAGCCGGCGGCCGCGGACCGACCTGAGTCCGGCATCGGCATGACGCAATCGGCCTTGACGTGTGCCTCGCGGGCGAGTTCTTCGCCCAGCGCCTCGCGGACGGTCTGAACGTTCTGGCCGAAGACGGTGCTCGCGGGGTTGGCGAAGTACACGTGCTCGAAGACGCAGTGGGCGGGGCGCTCGGCCTGTTCGGCGAAACGACGGCTGTGGAGGCCGGTGTCGTCGATGGTCACAATTTCGCCGGGCTCAACTTCTCGAATCAGTTCAGCCCCGTTGACGTCCAGTGCGACCGTCTCGCTCGCCACGATCCAGCAACCGTCTTCCGTCTTCCCGACGACCAGCGGCCGCCAGCCCCATGGGTCGCGGCAGGCTTCGATTCGGTCCGGGAACAGGAACACGAGCGAGAAGGCTCCTTGCAATCTGCGGAGTGTCGCCGCCAGTGGATCGGCAGTCTTTTGCTGCTTCGGGGACGCGAGGAGGTGGATAATCACCTCGGTGTCGCTCGTTGTGTGGAACAGGTGCCCGGCCTCTTCGAACTGCGCCCGGAGGGCCGCGGCGTTGACAAGGTTGCCGTTGTGGGCCAGTCCGACCTGGCCGCCGATGTAGCTTTCCACCAGCGGTTGGGCGTTGCACGCGAGCGATCCACCGGCGGTCGAATATCGATTGTGGCCGATGACGCCGCCGCGAGAGGGTTGTGGCGGAGCGGTATCAACACGACCGGAGATGTCGAACTCTCCGACACAGCCGAGGGTGGCCGCATCCACACCGCCATGGACACCGTTTCGGTTGTGACGCGTGTGGCGTTCACCGTGGTACTTGAGTTCCAGGTATTGAATCGCCCGCTCGTCAAAGACCTCGGCCACCAGGCCCATCCCCGTGACGCCTTCGAGCACGCGTCCATCCGAAACGGCGATACCGGCGGATTCCTGGCCGCGATGCTGCTGCGCGTAGAGACCGAGATAGGTCTTGCGGACGGCATCGGAGTGGCCCCAGATGCCGAAGACGCCACACTTCTCCTTGGGTTGTTCTGGTCCGCGCCGGGCCGCATCGAGTCGCGAAACGGCATCAAGGATGGGCAGCGGCACGCGGCGGGTCATCGCGCCAAGTGTAGTTGGCTCGATGAGCCTCAGCGCGACCGTGCGGGCGCGGCACAACCGACAGGCGATTCGAGAATGCCGTGCTTCACGAGAGCCGCTTCGAGCTGGCTCGCCGTGTCTCCCGTGTGGTCGATCAGTTCGACAATCCACCCCTGGCCTTTGGCAACCTCGGCGTTCTCGGGGAGGTCCTCGAAGTACAGGATCTCCGCCCCGCGGTAGTCGGTTCGGCGTTCGAACTCGCGGAACGCGCGAGGATCAGGCTTGGCGTAGCCGAGGAGATGGCTGGCATGCCGATGGCGAAGCATCGCGGGCGAGGGAAACTCGGCGGGCTTGACCTCGGTCTTGTTCATCCGGGCCCAGTGCGAGGCGTTGGTGTTGCTCAAGATGCCCGTGTCGATCGTGTTGACGCTGATGAGCCGGTGGAGCACCGCCGACACGCCGTCGTACTCGGGTCCAAGCCACTGGTGATGGATCTTCCGTACTTCGTCCGGGGAGTACAGGCCCTTCATGACCCGTGACATTTCGGAGTAGAAACGGGAGCAGTCGATGCGGCCGGTGGTGTACTGGGTGGTCACCTCGCGTCGTTGCGCGGCCATCTCGGGGCTCATCGCTCCCGGACGAACGGGCACGCCCGCCGCCATGCACCCGGAATCCCACGTCCGGTGGTGCTTGACCAGCACACCGCCGACGTCGAAACACACGATTCTGATCGAGTTGGAAGGCATCGAATCCTCGCGGTGGGAATCTATCGGACAGCGAGGATGGATCGCAACACAGAGGGAGTGTCCCTCAGAGGTGATCCAGGACGCGGATTCACCCGCCGAGGGCCCGCAGCTTCTCGGTGAGCGCCCGGACCTGCTCCTCAAGTGCCGCGACGCGTTCCTCAAGTCCTTCACTGGCCACGGCTTGGGTGGGGGCGTCGAGACGATGAAGGTCGGGGCAAAGGAGTTGGACAAACCGAGTGCCGCGAGAGCCCGGCGGGGCGGGGACCTCCTTGATCAAGGCGGGACGATCTCCTTGCGGGACCATCATCCCGTCGAGGACTGCCCGCACCGCCTCGATGGATTCGATGGCGTGCATGCGCGAGGCGTTGCCTCGCACCTCGCCGATGCTCTGCGGCCCCCGCAAGAGGAGCTCGGTCAGGATGATCAGTTCGAGCGTGGACACGCCGAGCGTTTCGCGGGCCAGGTGCCGATACTTGCTCACGCGAGACCCCGACAGCATCACCTCGGAGACGAGTTTGTTCTGGCGAAGGCCGTCGAGCGCGTCGAGCACCTCGGCTTCACTCAAGTGTGTTATCGGGTGGCGGTTGTTCTTCTGATTGCACCCCGTCACCAGCGCGTTGAGGGTGATCGGGTATTGCGATGCGACGGTCTGTGCTTTTTCGACGATCGTGCCGAGTACGCGGCATTGTCCCGGGGTCAGCGTGGTCATGCCCACAGAGTATCCCAAGTGACAACCGCCCCGGAAGGCCGGGGCGGTTTCGAATGCCCGTCGAATGAGAGGTTACCGCGGGTCCGAGTTGCTCGTGCTCTCGGAGTTCGTCTTCTTCTTGCTGTCCGACGTGGACTTCTTCTTGCTGTCGGAGCTCGACCGGCGCTGCGAAGACTTGTTCGATTCGGAGTTGCTCTCCGAAGACGAGTTCGTCTTGCCGTCCTGGTTCGAGGCGACCTGCGTCGACGAGTCGGAGTCGTGCTTGGCGCCGATCTTCTTGTTCGCCTCGATGGCCTTCTTGATCTGCGTGTCGATCTCACCTTCGGGGGCGAGCGGGTTTCCGATCCAGGCGATCTTGCCGTCACCACCGACCACGAAGGCGCACGGGATGCCGTTCTGGTTCGCCGGGGTCATCCACGACTTGGACATCGAGCGATCGGAGTCGAACGCGACCGTGTACTCCATCTTGTCGCCCTGCTTGCGGACGAAGTTCTCGACGCCCTTGAGATTGCTGTTGGCGTCGGCCCCGCGCTCGCTCGATGCGACGCCGATGATCGTGGCCTTGTCCTTGTGCTCCTTCTGGAGCTTGGTCAGGTGCGGGATGCTCTTGATGCAGGGCGGGCACCACGTGGCCCAGAACTCGACGACGTAGACCTTGCCGTTCTCGAGCTTCTCAACCTTCTTGCCCTTGACCCAGTTCTCAACCGACATGGCCGGTGCTTTGTCACCGACTTTCAGAGTCGCCGTCTGGGCCATCGCCCCGGAAACGCAAACCAAGGCGGCCGCGGTCACCATCGTCCATCGATTCAGCATGTGCTTCTCCTATGACTCGGTGACCCGGAAGCGATCCATCGCCACGCGGCGTGGGCGCGGGCCCCAAACGAGTTGGCGTGCATAGGGTATACAAACAGGGGGAACAGGGTGTTCCCCAAAACGCTATGCCCAAGGCTGATCCCAGCCAGCGAATGCTCGTTTCCGGCCTGATTGTCAGCGTCGTGGTGCACGCCGCGCTATGGGTGGCGGCTTCGGGGTTCGTTCGGGTGCCGACGGTCGGGACGATGTCCAGGGTGGCCCGAGTCACCCCGTCACCTGCCGAGCCCCCCAAGCCGGTCGTCAAGCTCGGCATCGACGACGGCATCAATGACGGCCTCTCGTGGCTTGGCTTCAAGGAAGAGACGCCGCACCAGGGATTGCCCGCGCCAGTGGAGCAAGCCGCCATGACGCCCGCTCCGGGGACGCCCGCGCCGCCGTCGAAACCGCAAGCAGTACCGGCGATCTCGCCGCAGGCGACGCCGCCGCTCATCTCCTCTCGCCAGGTTCAGGAAGCGGCGCAGGTTCTTTCGGACCTCGGGGCGAAACTCTCGCAGGCCAAGAAGGCGACGCCGCCGGCACCCGACGCGCCACCCGCGTCTTCGACCTCGCAATCAAACTCTGGCGCCAACGCACAGTCTGCGAATGCTGGTCTTCCCGCGGACAAGGAAGCCGTGGGCACATCCGTCAAGTCCGCACTCCAGGTCAAGCTCGGCCAGGTGGCCGCGGCTGACGGGCTGGACATTCAGACCAAGAGCCCGACGTGGAGCATGACGACGCTGCTGACCAAGCGGCCGGCCAACCCGACGATCCAGATCACGTTCGGGGCCAACGGCAGGGTCATCCGTGCCTCGTTCGCGACCACAGGCCAGCGCATCCACAACACCGGCTGGGCCGAAGTCGACGAGCCCCTGCTGTCGGCGGTCTACTCCTGGACCGCCCGGGGAAAGCGGCTTGCCGAGCTGACCAGTCGAGATCCGAGCGGCGAAGTGACGATCGTTATTACTGTGCTCCTGAACTCGTGATGGAGAAGCGTTGTGCGGTCGCCTGGGATGTTCTTGTTGCTTCTGACGGCGACGGCCGCACAGGCTCAGCACGCGCCACAACCCATAGAACCGGGGCGAGAAGATGTCTCGCCACAGGCCATCACCATCAGGCGAATGGATGTCGACCAGCGGCAGCAGGCCGGCTTTGACGGAGTCTTTCAACTCTCCGCACTGGATGCCTTTGGCCGCGGCGAGGCCTTGTTCATGCGCATCGACGGCGGGGTCACGGCCGTTTTCCAGCGGTCGGTGTACACACCATCCAAAGGCGGGCTCATTCCCGAGATTCCCCCGGGCACGATGTTCTGGATCGGCCGCCCGCCGCAGAGCCTGCCCCCTCGAGATACGGCGAGTCAGGACCTGTACCTCGACCTGTCGGCCGCCCAAGAGCCGCCACCCCTGCTCTCGCACGAGCCGACGGTCCGGACGACCTCGCTGATCACCGACGAGGCCTATCGGGTTCAGCGGGTTCAGGCACTCTTGGACTCCTGCATCCGGTAGTGAACACTTTCGTGAAACGCGGACTTGGGTTTTGCGTATCACCCGGTCGGCCGGGGTCGGGTGATTGCCCGTCGCTGCGCCCGATGCCCACCCTTCGGAGTCCGACCATGAAAGTGCTGGTTCTTGCCGCCGCGACCGCCTCGCTGCTGTTCCTGCCCGGATGCCTGATCCGGTCGAGCTCGAAGACCGTGTACTCCGGCCGGTTCATCGGCGGGGACACGATCAAGCAGATCGAGCCTGGGAAGTCCAAGGATGACTTCGTGCTGGCGGTGCTCGGCGCGCCGACGAGCAAGACCGAGCTGTCCGATGGGTCGCAGGTCTGGAAGTGGGAATACCGCAAGAAGCACACGAGCAGCGGCGCGGTCTTCCTGATTGTCGATGCCGACGATCACACGGAAACAACCGGGTCTACGTATGTCGTGATGCGTGACTGCGTCGTCGAAAAGGTCTGGCAGGACTAAGCCGGTCCGGAAGACCTGATCAGCTTCCTTCACCCTTGCCGCTGCCATCGCCCGCGATGGCGGACCGCATGTTCGTGTCCGCCTGGACGTTCTTCATCTTGTAGTAGTCCATGATGCCGAGGTTCCCCTTGCGGAAGGCTTCCGCCATCGCCTTGGGAACTTCAGCTTCCGCGAGCACAACCAGGGCCTTGTTCTTCTGGATCTCGGCCTTGAACTCCTGCTCCTGCGCCATGGCCATCGCGCGGCGTTTTTCAGCCTCGGCCTGGAAGCGCTGCTTGTCCGCGTTGGCCTGATCGGCCTGAAGCTTGGCGCCGATGTTGTCGCCGACGTCGATATCGGCGATGTCGATCGAGAGGATCTCGAATGCCGTGCCCGCGTCAAGGCCGGATTCCAACACCTTGCGGCTGATGTCGTCCGGGTTTTCCAGCACCAGCTTGTGACTGGACTTGGAGCCGATGGTTGACACGATTCCCTGGCCGACGCGCGCGATGATCGTTTCTTCCGTCGCACCTCCGACCAGCTGCTTGATATTCGTCCTCACCGTCACACGGGCCTTCGCCTTGAGCTGGATGCCGTCCTGCGCAACGGCGTCGATCGTCGAGCGGGGGCCGCCCTGCGCCGGGCAGTCGATGACCTTCGGATTCACGCTTGTCTGCACGGCGTCGAGAATGTCGCGCCCGGCGAGGTCGATCGCGCGGGCCGTATCCCACGGAAGCTCGATCTTCGCGCCGCGTGCCGCGATCATGGCGCTGATGACATTGGGCACCCGCCCACCCGCGAGGTAGTGCGTTTCAAGCGCGTTGGTCGGGATGTCCATCCCCGCCTTGACGGCGCGGATACGGCTGTAGACCACCGTCCGGATGTCCACCTTCCGCAGCCTCATGCCCACGATCTCGAAGAGACCGACGTGGGCGTTGGAGAGCAGGGCCTGCACGTACAGGCTTATGAACTGGCCGATCACGAACATCATCACGATAAAGAACAGGATCGCGACGACGCCGATCACGATGATGACCGTGTTGCTGCCGCCCGCTCCGCCCGTCTTGCCGCCCTGTGCCAGGATGGTCGGCATCGCGGCGTGCGCCAACGCGGGTGTCGCCAGGGCGGCGAGGATGCCGGAAACTCGTGACAGGCTCTTCATGACAGTGGTTCTCCGAGTCCTTGGGTGGCTCGGAGTATATTCGGTATTGTCCGGCGCCGATTGCTGCGGGCACGATTCCGGTCGCGGGTTCAGGTCGTGATCGCCCGAACCTTGATCTGATTCGACTCAACCACGGTCACCCGCACCTTGGTTCCCGCACGGATGTACGCCGTTTCGGCCAGGGCCTCGAACCGTTCCGATCCGACCTGCACGGTTCCGACCGGTCGCAGATCTGTCAGCACGACTCCCTCCGCCCCGATCAGAATCGCCAGCCGCTCGCGCTCCTTGAGTTCGTTCAGACGCTCGGCTTCGAGTTGCTCCGGTGTTTTCTCGCCCATCATCTTGCGGCCGATGGGCGTGCTCGGCCACACGCGCAGGGCGAACCCGAACGCGACCGGCCCCAGCACCACCACGCACAGAATCCCGATGACGCCCCACGTCACGCTGACCGTGAACAGGCAATACACGCCCGCGATCGCCGCGCCCGCGGCCACAAAAGCGATCAGGCCGCCCGACGGAACGAACACCTCGATGACCACCAGAAGCAACGCCGCGGCCAGCAGGCCCAGTCCCCAATAGAGCATTGGATCATCCACTGCGAATCTCCCAAGAACCGGCCCGAGAGATTACGCAGCCGGGAGCGTCCACGCCCGTGTGTCCGGACGATTCACGCGACCTTCTCAACACCGATGCGGAACTCGGAAACGCTGGTCACCCGCACCGGCGCGCCGGCCGGGATGAACCCCATGTCCGCCACCGCGTCGATGATGCGGCCGCCCGGCAGTTCGACGCGGCCCGCGGGACGCAGCGGTGTCATCGCCGTGCCCGTCATCCCTTTCTTGATCGGGCCCGCGGAAGAGGCCATCGCGGCCAGCATGTCGCTTCCAGAGTCGTCCGTCGCGCTGGGGTCCTTGAGCACCAGGCGGCCGAAGACCGGCAAGGCCTTGAAGTTCTTGGCGATGAAGTACATCCCGACTCCCGATGTCACCACCGCCATGACCATCGTCGCGACGCCGTAGAGCAGGTCGTTCCGGGCGTGCGCCGAATCCGGGAAGTACGCCCCCTGGGGGACAAAGGTCCCGACAAGCCCGCCAAAGAGCAGCAGCAGGCCAAGCACTCCCGCCACACCAAAGCCGGGGAGCACGAAGATCTCCAGGGCGATGAGCACGATGCCCGAGAGAATCGCCGCGATCTCCCACCAGTTGGCCATGTTGATGAGCAGTGGGGGCGCGATCAAGGCGATGAGCGCCGCCGCGCCGATTCCGCCGGGGAGGATGAGCCCCGGGTGCGTCATCTCGATGAACATCGCGATCAGAAACACCACAACGAGCAAGCCCCGAACCGGGAACCAGGTGAGCAGGGCGACGAGGCCCTCGGACCAGCTCTGATCAAGGCGCAGGACGTTCTTGGCTCCGAAGTGAGCCTTCAGTTCATCCTCGTCGCGCACCACGCCGACCGCCAGGCCGTAGCGCTGCATCTGGTCGGCTTTGAAGATGAACGGGCCGGTGCCCGTCGACAAGTACTCGACCACAGCCCACTGCCCTGCATCCGCGGGCTTCAGGTCTGGCCGGGTTGTTGGCAGTTCCTGTCGGCTCGTCACGTCGTTCGCAATCGCGGCCATATCGGGGGACGCGGGCACGTACCGATTGGCTCCTTCAACCGTGCCAGTTGGCGCCTGCTTGGTCGCATGACCTGGACCACCTCGTTGGTTAGTGTTCTGCGACCGCCGCAGGAAGTCCTTGAGCGAGTCGGAGTAATCCTTCTTGGCGATGGGCGACTTCTCGGAGTCGGGAATGGCCGGGGCGGTGCTGAGTGACGAGGGCACCTCCGCGGGCTCCTGGCCAAAGAGCATGAGGTACTCCGCCCGCGTGATGCACAGCCGCTGCTTGCTGGTCTTGTTTTCCACCAGCCACAGCTCCACGCCGCGGCTGGCGATCCCTTGCACGAGCAACTCGTCGTACCCGTTACGTCGGGCTGAATCCACAAGCTCGGCGATGAGCGGTGCGAGCAGTTTCTGCCGCTCGCTCTCGGCCAGTTCGTTGATCATCCCGAACATCGCGTTGATGATGATCGCATCGCCAAGGGTCGAAGGGTCATTCACCACGATTTCGCGGCACGCCAGCGCAATGACCGCCCCACCCGAATAGGCGTCCCGATTGATCCAGGCGACGGTGTTCTTGATCGGGCAGGCCTTGATCGCGTTGCAGATCCCGATGACGGCCATGAGCTCGCCGCCCGGCGTGTTGAGTTCAAAGACCACGGCGTCGGCCCCGGCACGTTCGGCCAGGTCCAGGCGGCGAACCACGCTCCGCAGCGTCGTCTGGTTGATCTCACCGGTGATCGTGATGATGGCGATGTTGCTGGCCTGGCGCACGGCCGGAATCGCGGTCGGTCCGCCCGTCGTTCCCTGCCCGGCGCTCATCACGGCCAGGACAACGAGCAACGGCAGCGCCAGCATGCGGACCACGATGGGTCCCTGGCCAAAGAGCGTCCGGGCACGATTCGATGGATTCCCCATACCCTTCATACACCATTATAGATCGGGGATGCGGTTTGTCGGTTTCACGCGAAGGACTATCGCTCCGACTGCTCCACCCGCCACACCATTTCCCCGCCGGTGCAGTCGATGTGAACCGCAAAGAACCCCGGCCGGCCGCTCGGGCCCGGTTGCTCGTGCCTGCGCACGAGCGGCCAGATGATCTTCCGATCGGTGTCCGGGAGCGGGAGCGACTCGATCTCGCCCGGCGCGAACCAGTCCAGCCGCCCTTCCCGCATGTCACGCGGCTCAACCCAGACCGGTCCGAGCACCTTGTAATAAAACAGCAGCCAGTGCCCTTTGCCCTCGTATCCCGCCTCGCTGATGAGCCCCAGGAGGTGGAGCTTGTCGATCGGGACCTCCAGGCCGGCTTCCTCCATGATCTCCCGCTGCGCGCAGCGGGCGGGGGATTCACCGATGGTCATGTCCAGCTTCCCACCGATCGGGGAGCAAAGGCCCTTGTTGGGCTCCTTCAAGCGCCGCAGGAGGAGAATGCGGCCATCTTTGTCGCGAAGGTCGCAGAGGCAGGCGAGCTTATAAGGCAGACTCATAAGGATCAGGGTAGCGGGACTGAAATGGCCAAACGGCGGAGGGTCCTACGGCAAGTGGGAGAAGACATGCCGTGGGTGATGCGCAGCGAGATGGGGCAAGAGCCGCGCTCTGGTCTTGGGCTCTCGACTGTTGGTCAGCGGGCACTCTGTTTCCCCCTCACGATCCGGCGAGCGGGAATCCGATACCCTGTGCATGGTGACCAGCAGGATGCAGAGTTCGACGCCACCCGCCTTCGATGTCGCGGGCAAGCACGTGTACATGGTCGGCATCGGCGGGTGCGGCATGGCCGGACTCGCACGGATGCTCAAGGCCCGGGGCGCCATCGTGTCCGGTTCCGACCTGTCCGAGTCCGAGACCACCGAGCTTCTCGAACGCGAAGGGATGAAGATCGGTTTCGATCAATCCCGCCAGTGGCTCCCGGGCATCGACGACGACGGCTGCTGCGACCTCGTGATTGCGTCCGCCGCTATCAAGCCCGACCACCCGCAGATGCTCGAAGCCCAACGCCGCGGCGTCCCGACGCTGACTTACGCCGAAGCCCTTGGCAAGTGCATGCTCGGCCGGACCGCCATCGCCGTCGCCGGCACCCATGGCAAGTCCACAACGACCGCGATGCTCGGAACAATTCTTGTCGACGCCCGCCTGGACCCAACGGTGATCGTCGGAGCGACCTGTTCTCAGTTGGAGAACGGCTGCCTCGGGTCCAAGGGCAAGCCTGTTGGATTCCGCCTCGGGTCTGAATCGATCACGTCCGGTCCCATGAAGGGGCGCCCGGGCTTGCTCGTTGCCGAATCCTGCGAGTTCAACCGCTCGTTCCACAACTACCGGCCCACCATCGCTTCCATCTCCGCGGTCGAGGCGGATCACCTGGATGTCTACGGCTCGCTCGACGAGGTCGTGAAGGCGTTCCATGAGTTCGCCAAGCTCATCGCCCCCGAAGAAGAAGGCGGCCGCCTCCTGATCGCACAGGACAACACCCAGCGCACGGTCGTCACGGCCGGCCTGCGCTGCAAGGTCGAAACCATCGGCTTCCGTCCTGACGCCGACTGGGTCGTCGCGTTTGACCCCGAGACCCGCCGCGCCACTCTGAGCCACGAAGGCAAGCAGGTCCTCAACTGGCTCGTCCGCCTGCCCGGCGTCCACAACGCCATGAACGGCGCGACCGCCGCGGCGTTGGCGCTGATGGCCGGAGCGGATGCCGAAGCCGTCGCGATATCGCTCTCGGCCTTTCGCGGGATCGACCGGCGCACGCAGTTCCTCGGCGAGCGCCCGCTTCCCGGCGGCGGCGCGATCCGCGTCTACGACGACTATGGCCACCACCCGACCGAGGTCGGCTCGACTCTGAGGGCTCTCAAGGAGTTCGAACGCCCGCACGAGCGAGGCGGTCGGCTCATCTGCGTCTTCCAGCCCCACCAGCATTCACGCACGCGGCACCTGCTCGAAGAGTTTGCCGCGGCGTTTGAGAGCGCCGACGTCGTCATTGTTCCGCACATCTACTTCGTCCGCGACTCCCAGGCCGAGCGGCACAAGGTGTCCGCGGCCGACCTGGTGGACCGCCTCCGTCATCGCGGCATCCGCGCGATGCACCTGTACCCGTTCGAAGCCATCGTCGAACAACTCGAACACCTCTGCCGCGACGGCGACCTGCTGGTCGTCATGGGCGCCGGGCCCGTGTACCAGATCGCGCACAGCTACTTGAAGACCGGTCAGAGCACCGGCGCCACGGGAGAGCCCATCACCCACTAGGGTGTCATGCCTCCGAAAAGGCATGGAGAGAGTCAATGCCCGCCTCACGCGTCCTGACCATTGAGACCAACACCCCGATACCGACGTGGTTCGGCATCGGCGGACGCGCCCAGAGGCTGGCGAAACCGGAGTCGATCGACGAACTGAAGGCCTGCCTCGAGGTGGATCCGAACGTGAAGGTTCTCGGCGACGGCGCGAATCTGCTCGTCGACGACGATGGCGTTTCCAACTTGGTCGTGGTGCTCGACCGGTCGGCGTTCACCAGCGTTCGCCGCGAAGGTGAGACCATCATCGCTGGCGCGGGCGCCAACCTGCCCAAGCTCATCACATCGACTGTCCGCGACGGACTGTCGGGCCTCGAAGGCCTCGGCGGCATTCCCGCCACGGTCGGCGGAGCGGCGATCATGAACGCCGGCGGCACGTTCGGCCAGTTCGCCGATTCGATCGCCCGAATCCACGCCCTCGACCGCCTGGGTCACGAAGTCACGCTCGAACGCGCGAGCATCCCTTTCTCCTACCGCCACTCCGGCCTCGGCGATCTGCTCATCACCAGCGTCGAGCTGAATCTCAAGCCCGCGGACCCGGTCGTCTTGCGAGACCATCTCAAGGAAGTCATGGCCCGCAAGAAGGCCACCCAACCGCTCGCGGAAAAATCCGCCGGATGCGTGTTCAAGAATCCGACCTTGACCCAGCCCATCGCGACCATCGCCGATGCGGGTGCCCGCGTCTCGGCCGGCATGCTCATCGACCGTGCGGGGTGCAAGGGGATGTCCGTCGGGGGAGCACAGGTCAGTCATTCACACGCGAACTTCATCACGACGGGCGAAACAGCCCGGGCCCGCGACGTCATCGATCTGATGGATCAGGTCAAACGCCGCGTGCTCGACAGCTTCGGCGTCACGCTGGAGCCCGAGATCGCGATCTGGAAGAACAACCCATGAAGAAGGTGCTCGTTCTTGGCGGCGGCCCGGATGCCGAACGCGAAGTCAGCCTCAACTCCGCCGCGGGCGTGGGAAATGCCATCCGCAGCTCGGGCAAGTACGAGGTGATCGACAAGACCATCGATCGCCTCTCGCTCGCCGAGCTGAAAGCCCTGCCCGGCGATGTCATCTTCCCCGTGCTTCACGGTTCATTTGGCGAAGGCGGCCCGCTCCAGGATCTCATGGAACAGGACGGCCGCCCCTACGTTGGGTGCCGCCCCGCCGCAGCACGCCTCGCGATGGACAAACTCGCGACCAAGCTCTGCGCCGCCCGCGCCCGGATCCCGACCGCGGAGGCGCATGCGTTCAACATCAAGGACGACGCCTGCCCGCTCCCGATCCCAGTCGTCGTCAAGCCCGTCCACGATGGATCATCCGTTGGGCTTCACATCTGCAAGGATGCGGTCGCCTGGAGCGCCGCCCGTCGAGATGTCGAAGCCGACATCAAGTCCAAGCCCGGTCGCGTGTACATGATCGAGCGGTACATCGCGGGCAAGGAACTGACGGTGGGCCTGATCGACGGCAAGCCCCTTCCCATCATCCACATCGCCCCGGCCGAGGGCGTGTACGACTACGAGGCCAAGTACAAGCGCAAGGACACCCGCTACATACTCGACCCAGAGCTGCCCGCAGGAATGGACAAGCAGATCAAGGACTACGCGGAGCGTCTGGGAAAGGCCATCGGTGTGCGCCACGTTTCCCGGGTGGACTTCCTTCTCGACGCCAAGGGCCAACCCTGGCTCCTGGAAATCAACACCATGCCCGGCTTCACCGCCACTTCCCTTGTTCCCAAGGCATCCGCCCACGCGGGCACCGATATGCCCTCCCTTTGCGCCAAACTGGTGGACTTTGCGCTCCGGGACGGCGGCCGCTAGAGCGAGCAGGGCCGGTTCGGCCGATATCATGAGGTCGGTGGCAGGATGCCGCCTTGTGGCTCTTTATTCGTTTGTCGATTTCCCACGGACGGACCAATGCCCAGAACCTCTCGCCCCATCCGCGTTCGGGTGCACAAGTCAAAGACGATGACCTCCGATGCCTTCCGCAGGGTCTTCTCGGTGTCTGCGGGAGTGTTCGTCTTCGTCGGTCTCATCCTGGCCGTGCTGATCTGGGTTCCTTCGATGGAAGCCTCGCTCGCATCTCGGGCCGCCGCCGGGCCCCTCAAGGTCGCCTTCGCCTGGCCCGCGGCAGGAAACGCCAAGTCTCCCACGGATACGTGGGTGCCGCCGCCGGTCCGCGATGAACTTACCGCCCGCGCCGTTTCCGAACTCGAACGCAACGCCAACCCCTACTCGGCCGTTGGTCTGCGAGCCGTGTCCGAATCTCTTTTGAGCACCGGCTGGTTCGAATCAGCGCCACAGGTCCGCCGCCGGGGCGAAACATGCGAAGTCAACGCCACCTGGCGCACTCCGGCCGCGGTCGTTCGTCGCGACGGAGTTGACTACCTGATTTCCCAGGCCGGTCATCTTCTTCCCGTCGCGTACCAGCGGGGCCAGGCTCCCGTCATCGCCATCACCGGCGCCGCCCACGAGCCGCCCGCATCGGGGGGCCAGGTCTCTCCCGGCTCGCTCTGGCAAGGAGACGACATTCGAGCCGCGCTGGACACCATCGCCGCGATTTCCAGTCGCTCCTGGCGAGACCAGATCGAAGCCGTGGACATCACGGAATACGCCGCCCTGCGGCGGATCACGCTGGTCAGCAGGTGGAGCGGGCGTGCGGTCATTGGCGGCGCCCCGCGTGACTCGATCCCGGGCGAAGTCGCCTTCGATATGAAGCTGCGTCGAATCGACGAACTCGTCCGGCAGTTCGGCCAGGTGGACGCCAAGCACCGCCTCGTCGAGGTCGCGGGCCCGGTGATCCTCGTCGACGATGTGACCACCGCCTCGCGCAACCCATGACCGATCCCGCTCCATCGCCGCCAGACGATGGAGCCGCCGCACCGCTATCCGTTCCGCCCGATGCGCTGCTCGACGCGGGCGTTCAGCATCCGCCGTCGTCGACGCCGGCCAATCCGGCGCCCGACCGCTGGGCCCACCGGCGGGCCGAACCGCGCACCTTTGCCTTCATCTGGACGATGTACCTGTTTCTCGCGACCGTTTCGACCTACGCCATCACGGTCACCTCAGGCGTTGGCGGGTACGACGTCATCCGTCCCGCGGCCCGGGGCCTGCTCGCGCTGATCGCCGCCGGGATCGTCATCGTCTGGCCGATGGTCCGCTTCACCCAGGTGTCCGACCAGCGTCCGATCGCCGGCCCCATCCTCGATCTGATCGTCGTGCTCGTGCCTTTGCAGGCGATCATCTGGCCCCAGCATGCCTGGTGGCTCACCGGTTGGCCGCTCAGGGTCGTCGCCGCGGTGGCCGCGTTCACGGGCGCGTGGGCGAGCATCGTGGCGGCCGTGCTCGCGGGTTCGCACTCGCTCCGCCGTCAGCGGTCATCCCCCGCCCTCTGGATGACCGGCGTGCTCGCGCTGCTGCTCGCGTCGCACATTCCGATGGTGATCAACGCCGCGTTCGCCGCACACCCTGTGGAGAGTTCCTCCTTTCCCGTCCGCCCGACCTGGCTGCTGTCACCCATCGCGGGCGTGTACGAACTGACCCGGGACCGCACCTGGACCGGTCTGGTCGCCGAAGTGTTCCCGGGGCACTGGCGGGTGATCGGTTTGCTCTGGGGCATTTCGGTCGCGCTCTGGCTGTTGGCGGCGGGATTTCGGATGCGGATTCGCCGCGAGAGCGCCTGAGGCCTACATTTTGGCCTCGCCGGGAGAACCGGCGACACGCGAAGATTGCCCGGCCGGCACGGCCGGGTTTTTCTTCTGCCCCTTTGGGCGCGTCGTTGGGGGGAAGGATTCCGTCATGGACATGCTGACGCAAAGCGAGAAACAACGAGTCGAAGCGCGCCTTGCGGCGCTCAAAGCCAATCGTCCCGTGATATCCCTCCGGATCGCCGAGGCCCGCGCCCTGGGTGATCTGAAGGAAAACGGCGACTACCACGCGGCTCGTGAGCAGCAGGGGATGGAGGAGGCCGAAATCCGTCGACTCGAAGAGCGGCTCGCGCACGCCCATGTCGTCGAAGACGGCGCGGGCAAGGGCGGTGATGTCGTAGTGCTCGGCTCCACCGTCAAAATCAAAGACGTGGAAAAGGGACGCACCGACATGGTCAAACTCGTCGGCGAAATGTCCTCCGATCCACCGCCGGATTACGACGAAGTCACCGTCACCAGCCCCATGGGTGAAGCGCTGCTCAAAGCACGTGTTGGCGAAACGATCCGCGTGAACGCACCCCGCGGCGTCAAGCGCTTCCAGATCGTCGAAATCGTGTAAGTGCCCGCTGTTCAGCGGTCTACGACGACGGGCGCGACAATGAAGCTCGACCCGTTGCCCACCCGCCCGCGCCGGATGCACCCCGCCGTGTCCAACTCACGAAGCGCCGTCACGATGTCCGTCGCGTTCAGATTGACCTCGGGACCGATCCAGTCGCCGATCTGTTTGGGTGTGCCTTCAACGACCCAGTCGCAGTGCTTGCGCGTCGCGAACTGAAGCAGGCCCTCCAGCGCACACTTGGCCGGCGCTGAAAGCGTGAGCCACTTTGGTGAACCTTTGAACGTCGTAGAGAGGCTCGGCTGCACAGGGACTGGCTCCGGGGCCCACAAGCGGCGCGGCCCAATCATCGCCACGCGCTCACAAGTATAGGCCCTCTTACGTCAGAAGCGCAAGAACGTTCGCCGCGCTCGTTCCCACCAGTGCTCCACTCGAACCCATGGATGCTCGCACGGCTCCCGCCAACGCCTCAACCGTCGCGAATGAGGCAGGTCCGGTATCTACGGCCGCCGCGACCTCGGCCAGCACTCCCCGCTGAGCCGGCACCAGGGATGATGTTCTGAAGTCGTCCAAACGCGACCGAAGGCCCGCAACCTCGCCTTGGGCCGCGGTGAGCGATCGCTGCGCAGCGCCAAGAGACCCCGCCGGATCCAGGCTTTGGCCCGAACGCACGTTCGCGAGTCGGTGCGAGCGGCCGTGGTCGACGATCGCGCCCAGGTCCTCGGTTGAAACGGGCCGGATATCGAGTTCGCCAGTGCCCGCGGCGAGCGTCACGCCTTCCTTCAGCGCTGGAGAGTTCCCGAATGTCGGCCGCATCACTTCACGATCGATCGCGTCAAGAAGATCGTCGAGGTGCAACTCACCATTCGAGAGCCGCTCTCGCCCCAAGGCCAGAGAGTCCTGCGCCCGACCGAGTGCATCGTGCGCCGAGTCCACAAACCGAGCCACTCGCTGCAGGTGATCCGTTCTCGCGTTGGGCGAAGCGAGCCGGACCCGAAGACTCGAACCTGGCGTGAGCGACGATGCATCATCAACGCCCCGAGCGAGAGCCGATGGTCGCTGGGGCACAGAAATCCGCGCCGCCGGCGCGACGGGCAAAGCGTTCGAAACTCCGCGAACTCCCTCGATCAAGGGCGATCCTCCCCTCGCATACACCATCCGATTCAGGCGTCATTCCCGCCACCCCGCCGGGCGACCAGCCCGCGCCTGCCACAACGGCATGGCCCTCAGAGTCGGCACAGTCCACCCATGCACGCGCACGCCGCCCAGGCCGGAATTCCAGGCCATCGAGCGGGAAGAAGTGTGAACTTCGGCGATCTGGGCGAGTCGCCGAGTTCACGCAAACCCGTGCCGCAGGGCCGCTTCGGCAAGAGCCGCTGGCCCTGCCTGCCGTGCGGCGCGGGCGTTGAAGGGAAGGCCCTAATTCCTGATCTGGGGTGAAGAATTTGGAACGCAATTCCGAACGAAAGCATCAGAGAGAACGTGTGGTCCGAATAGAACGACGACCACGAGTTGAAAGGGAAGGCCATGTCACGGCGAGAAGAGCATCTGGATCCTGATCGTCTGGTCGCGGCCGCTGAGGCGGCGCTGCGGGCGGCAGTCGATGTCGCCGAATACACCGGCGGCCCCTGGCCGTATCCGGCGGACCTGATGGGCAGCTCATTGCAGCCCGAGTTCCTCAACGAGTTCACGCGCTGGGAAATCGAACAGGCTTCTGAGTTCCTGGTGCGACTGGGAGCGATCGAAAAACCGGCTCCCCGCAAAGCGGCCTAGCCCGCGCAGGTCCGTCTTGCCCCAATGTCCTGTGACCGCCCTTCCTTGTACGGAAGGGCGGTTATTCTTTCGGCCCGTCCGCGGTGGAAACCCGCAACGTCCGCAAAACGTGTCGTAAGACTTTGCAAAGGAACGGGATACACCCTCCGGATTTCCTTGCTGTTTCTCAAACACCCGGTTACCTTGACACCGGAGACAAAGGACCGGTTTCGTGCCGCGTGCCCGCTCAGGTATGAGCCCGACGGGGTATCGGCTGCACCTGCCGTACGTGGAAGCTGGGAGAGCGCGATGCGTCGATCAAAGTGTGCAATCGCTTGGCTGTGTTCCGCCGCGGGCTCGGCGTTTGGTCAGGCCGGAATCACCGCGGTCGGGGCTCCGCCCGGCGGATCCAGTATCGCCTACGCGGTCTCCGGCAATGGACTCGTTGTCGTCGGCTACCAGACCACCGTGATCAACCCCGGACCCCCCGTGGTCGTCCAGAACGAGGCCTTTCGCTGGACGGTTGGCGGCGGACGAATCGGGCTCGGTGATCTGAACGGTGGCAACTTCGAGAGCCGCGCTTCCGCTGTAAACAACGATGGGTCAGTCATCGTCGGATTTTCGACTTCGTCAAATGGCCCCGAGGCTTTCCGCTGGACCGGCTCCGGCATCGTCGGACTCGGCGACCTCGCGGGTGGGCTGTTCAACAGCGCCGCGAACGCCGTCTCGGCCGACGGCACGCGGATCGTCGGCTACTCGTCGAGCGCCAACGGCATCGAGGCATTCACCTGGACCGACCCCGGTCCCATGGCGGGCCTTGGCGATCTCGCGGGTGGCATCTTCAGCAGCACCGCAACGGGCGTCGCTGTCAACGGCCTCGCGATCATCGGATCGAGCATCGGTCAGGACGGCACCGAAGCATTCCGCTGGGTCACGCCCGGTCCGATGGTCGGCCTGGGCGACCTCCCCGGTGGGGCATTCAACAGCAGCGCCGCGGCCGTCACTCCGAACACAGAAATCGTCGTTGGCTCGTCCATTTCCGCGAACGGTCCCGAAGCCTTCATCTGGAGACTCGGCGGCGGCATGGAAGCGATCGGCGATCTCCCGGGGGGTTCATTCAGCAGCGGCGCCAATGCCGTCTCCTCAACCGGATACGTCGTCGTCGGATCAGGCTCGACCGCTGGCGGCAACCGAGCGTTCATCTGGGATGAAGTTTCCGGAATGCGGGATCTCGGCGTCTATCTCTCGAGCCTTGGCGTCGACATGAAAGGCTGGCGTCTCGACAACGCCACCGGCATTTCCGCCGACGGCACCGTGATCGTCGGCTTCGGCGCCGCCCCGGGCCTCCCCCAGACCGGCTGGGTCGCGACGGTCCCCAAGTTCTGCTACGCCAACTGCGACGGCAGCACCGGTATTCCGGCCCTTACAGCCAACGACTTTCAGTGCTTCATCAACAAGTACGCCGCATCGTCGCCGTACGCCAACTGCGATGGCAGCACCGGCAGCCCCCTGCTCACCGCCAACGACTTCCAGTGTTTCATCAACCAGTACGCCAACAGTTGCTCTTGACCGGTCGGAGACGGAGATTCGTACCCAATGCGAAGGCGACGGTCCCAATGCAGCGGACTCGCGGCGATCGGCCTTGCCGCCGTCTCCGGTGCTCATGCGCAGGCTCCCGCCGCGTTCGAACCCTTGGGCTCGCTCTCGGTCGACAACGCGGGAAGCTGGGCGTGGGGGATTTCGAAGGACGGCCGCGTCGTCGTCGGGCAATCCGCATCGTCTCTGGGGCCGCAGGCCTTCAAGTGGTCCGCCACGACCGGGATGCGTGGTCTCGGCGATCTCACGGGAGGTGCGTTCGCAAGCCTGGCGTATGCCGTGAACGCGGACGGCACTGTCATTGCAGGAAACGGAAAGTCGGCTCTGTCGTCGCCAAACTACGAGGCGTTTCGCGCGAGCCAATCGACCGGAATGGTCGGGCTCGGCGACTTGGCGGGCGGAGAGTGGCTCAGCCAGTCGTATGGCATCTCCGGGGATGGTTCCATCGTGGTCGGGCTCAGCCGCACCGCCTCCGGCTTTGAGGCATTCCGCTGGTCCGCAGGCACCGGCATGGTGGGGCTCGGAGACCTTCCGGGCGGAACCGTTTCCAGCTGCGCCACCGCGATCAGTTCCGACGGCTCGGTCATCATCGGCTACGGGTGGGCCCAGCTCGGTTACGAGGCGTGGCGATGGACGCAGGCTTCCGGGATGGTCACCCTCGGCGAACTTCCCGGCGGCGCCCACTTCGGTGTGGCCAATGCCATGTCTCTCGACGGGTTCATTGTTGTGGGGCAGAGCTCGTCGACGAGCTCGGGCAACGGCGGCGAGGCCTTTCGCTGGGAGAACGGGCTTCCCATGCAGCCCCTCGGCGACCTCGATGGAGGGGCCTTTCAGAGCGTGGCCTTCGCATGCAGCGATGACGGCCGGGTCATCGTCGGACAGGGCTCGACCGCCCGCGGCCTCGAGGCCATGATCTGGGACCCCATCCACGGAATGCGGAGCCTCGCCGACGTCATCCTCCTCGAACTCAACGGCAGCAGCCCCGGCATTCTCGACGGCTGGATTCTGAAAAGCGCGACCAGTATTTCCGGCGACGGAACCACCATCTGCGGCCACGGCACCAACCCCCGTGGCAAGTCCGAGGCCTTTGTCGCGCATCTGCCCCCATTCTGCTACGTCAACTGCGACGGCAGCTCCGTTTCTCCTGTTCTCACCGCCGGCGATCTTCTGTGCTTTCTATCCCGATTCGCCGCGCAGGACCCCTATGCCAACTGTGACGGCAGCCGCGTTCCGCCCGTGCTCAACGCCAACGACTTCGCCTGCTTTCTCAACAAGTTCGCCCAGGGCTGCCCGTAACCCTCGGGGGCACGGGAGGGCAGGCAGAATCGCTGGAACGTACCATCGTGTCGTCGGTATCACCTGAAGCCTGGCCTACCTCCCGGAGCAGCTCATGCGTCTCCTCGCAGTCATCGCGGCGTGCATCGCGTTCCCGGTTTCGCTCTTGGGGCAGGATGAGGCTCCAGCCGCCAAGGACACCCAGCCCGAAGCAAAGACACCGGCCAAGGTCAAAGGCATTGACCTGCTCCTCGCGGCCGATGCGAAGATCGCCAAGGCCAAGACGATCACCTTCAAGGCGTCCGTCCGCGGCGTCGGCGCGCTCTCCACCCGCAGCCCCGAGGCCTCCGGCAGCATGTCCCTCATCCGCGACGCCAAGTCCGCTCCCGGGTTCAAGTTTCTGGCGAAGGGACCAGCGACACGTTCCGGGAAGGAAAACACAACCGGCGACTTTGTCACATCCTTTGACGGAAAGGTCCTGCGAACGCTCCACGACAAGGACAAGGTCGCGCTCGAATCTTCGTGGGATTCCTCGAACGATCTGATGGATGAAGGCGCCGGCTGGATCGGCGCGTGGATGCTTCAGTGGAAGGAACTGGTCACCGATCGATTCAACGAGCCCGAAACCGTTCTTCCTCATCGGGTCGAAGGCGTCGCCATGGTCGGTGGCGTTGAATGCAACGTCGTCTACGTCGATTATTCCGAGCTCTCCAATCGCCAGCTCTTCGATGTCTGGTGGTACTTCGCCAAGTCCGATGCGCTGCCGCGCCGAGTGGACATGCACCTCGTCAGCGTCGGCGGCGACGGCTTTACCATCACCGAAATCGAGCGCATCGACCTCGACCCGCCGCTGACCGCGGCCCAACTCGCGCTCGCGGTACCCGAGGGCTTCAAGGTCGAGAAGGCCAAGGAGCCCGAAGCACGCCAGGGCGTCGCGATCGTCAAGGCCGCGGGTCCTCAAGTCGGTCAGGCCGCCACCGACTGGACACTCAAGGATGCATCCGGCAAAGACGTCTCTCTCTCCGACCTCCGCGGCAAAGTCGTCGTCATGGACTTCTGGGCGACGTGGTGCCCGCCGTGCCGCGCCGTCATGCCCTCGCTCCAGAAGCTGCACGAGAAGTACAAGGACAGCGGTGTCCTGGTGCTCGGCATGAACTGCTGGGAAAGCGGGGACGCCCAGGCCCACATGAAGGACAACGGCTTCACCTATGGCCTCATGCTCAAGGCCGACGATGTGGCCAAGGCCTACGGCGTCAGCGCCATCCCCACGCTCATCGTCGTCGGCCCCGACGGCAAGATCATTCACCGTTCGCTCGGTTCAGGGGGCGAAGAAGCCATCGAGGCCGCCGTCAAGGGTGCCCTCAAGCCGTAATCGCCACTACCGTCTGTATCCCAGCGGCTGCTCCAGCAGGCCGTACGTCTCGCGCAGAACCGTCATCCCAACAACCGACGCCGCCGCAAGGCCCAGCATCGCCGCCGCGGCCTGCAAGTGGTCGGTCCCCACCAGCCACGCGCATCCGTAGAACGACAGCCATAGAGCTCCGTAGCGCTCGATCTTTTCCGCCGCCCGCGGCCCACTTCCATACTTGAGCACCCGCCGCCACGACGTCAGCACAAACAACGCCGCGAGACCTGCCGGCCACGCCACGGCCCTGACGGGAACCCACGCCGGCCACACCCCTTCACCGCCCGTGTGCTTCCACTGCCGGTAGAGGAGCACCCCCGACCAGAACAGCCATCCGACGATCGCCGCGACCACCGCGCGACGGCTCAGCTTCGGAACCTTGTTCGCCATGCGGTACGTCACAGCACCCACAATGAGGGCGTGCGTCATCACCCACCACACCGGCCACAGGAACCTCAGGTGCAAATTCGGCACAAGCATGTGCCCACCATAGATCAAGCCCAGGAACACCAGCCCGATCGCCGGAATGAACTTGCCCGCGGCGTTGAACACCAGGATCGCCGCCTGGAGCGCGAGCGTCATCAGCACCGCCCGCGTGCCAAACGCCGTCGCCCCCAGCACCGCCAGGATCATCGTCCCCACCAAGAGCGGCACCGCCTGCTCCAGCGACATCTGACCGGACGCCAGCGGCCTCTGCGGCCGCAGCAGGCGATCCCGCTTGAGGTCCAGAACGTCGTTCAGGGCCACTCCGAACGCGAAGAGCCCGATCCCCACCATCGCCGCCGCTCCCAGGAGAAGCCACAGCGGCTGATCGATTAGCAGCGACGGCCGGCCCTCGTGGTCCTGGCTCGCCCGCGTCCACAGAATCACAAACCACGTATTCGCGATCACGGCGAACGCCATGGTCACCCGCGTAAGGTGCAGAGCAGGGGCGATTCGCTGGAGCAGACGCCGCATGAGGAAGAGACTATCGGCGCTTCGCCGTGCGCGTCACCTATCATGGGCCGCGGAACCCGGTCGCCCCGGGCCCCCGTCGGAGCATCACACACGTGGAATCGGGTCCCTCCCTGCCAAAGGTCGCGGTCGTCGTCAGTCGCTACAACGCCTCCATTACCGAGGCGCTGCTGGCCGGCGCGCTCGAGGAATACGCGGGCCGTGGCGGAAACGCCCAATCCGTAGACGTCTACCGTGCCCCGGGCTCGTTCGAGCTCACGGCCCTGTCTCTGGCCGCGGCCGAGTCCGGCCGATACGCCGGCGTCGTCGCTCTCGGCTGTCTCATTCGAGGCGAAACCCGTCACGACCGTTATATCGCCGAAGCCGTGGGGCAGGGTCTCACGCACGTCACGATCAAGACCGGTGTCCCCGTCGCTTTCGGGCTGTTGACGGTGGAGTCCGGCAAGCAAGCCCGTGCCCGGTCCGGCGGCGAAAAGGGCAACAAGGGCGCCGACTCCATGGGTGCGATTCTCGATGCCATCGCCGAGATCGAAGCCATCCGATCTGGTGAGCATTCGCACGCGCCTTCCGCACCAGCCCCTGACAAAGCCGCCAAGCGGGCGGAGGCCACCGCCTAATGCCCGCCCCGCCACGCGACATCCGCAAGCTTGCGTTCCAGGTCCTGTTCCAACTCGACGCGCGCGGCGAGCGCGATGCGCCGGCCATCCGGGAGTCAGCCCTCGCCGAAGACAATTCCTCGCTGTCGGGAAAGGACCGCGAGAGGGCTTTCGATCTCGCCGCCGCCGCCTTCGCCGCCCGCGCCGACGCCGATCGCGCCATGCTTGAGCTCGCTCCGACCTGGCCCACGCATCGCCAGGCCGCCGTTGACCGCGCCATCCTGCGCCTCGCCCACTTCGAGATGGTTTCCGGTCGAACGCCGCCGAAGATCGCCGTGAACGAGGCCGTCGAGTTGGCCAAGGAGTTCAGCACGGACAAGTCACCCGCGTTCGTCAACGGGCTGCTCGACAAGGTGCTCAAGAGAGTGCTCGCCCTGCAATCGGCCTCCGCGGGCACCCCGATCGCGGATCAGCCGCTGGCCGAGCTGCCTGTGGCCGAGCCGCCCTCTTCCGAACAGCCCTCCGCCGATCTGCCCACAGCCGAACCCCCCGAGCCCGCCTCTCACTGAATGGCCCTGTTCAAGTCCATCGTGTCTCGCCTCAAGAAGGGTCTCGAAAAGACCCGCGAGGTCCTCACCATGGACCTCGGCGACCTGCTCCGCGGCCGGCGGCTTGATGATGCGCTCATCCAGGAAGTCCGCACCCGGCTCCTGCAAGCCGACGTCGGCGTTCAAACCACGACCCGTCTTATCGAGGGAATCACCGCGGACTACAAGTCCGGAAAGATGAGCAAGGGTGAGGACGTTATCGCGTACCTCAAACGCGAACTCGCGGCCCTCTGGCCCGAGCAGGACCGAACTCTCCGCTTCGCGCCGTCGGGCCCCACGGTCATCATGATCACCGGCGTCAACGGTGCCGGAAAGACCACCAGCATCGCCAAGCTCTGCGCGATGCTCCGAGGTCAGGGCAAGTCCGTCCTGCTCGGCGCGTGCGACACGTTCCGCGCCGGCGCCGTTCGCCAGCTGGAAATCTGGTCCGAGCGTCTCGGCGTCGAAGTCGTCAAGGGCCAGCAGGGCGGCGACCCGGCCGCCGTCGCCTTCGACGCCGCTTCCGCCGCTCTCGCCCGTGGCGTCGACGTCCTCATCGTCGACACCGCCGGTCGCCTGCACACGCAAGACCCCCTGATGAGGCAACTCACCAAGATCCGATCGGTCCTCGCCAAGCGGATCGAGGGCGCCCCGCACGAAACGCTCCTCGTGCTCGACGCAACCGCCGGTCAGAACGCGATGCGACAAGCCGTGGAGTTCAGCAAGGCGCTCGGAGGCATTGCCCCCGCGGGCACCGGCGGAGACATGGGAGGGGCCACCCGTGCCAGCGGCAGTGGGGGCGTCACGGGCATCTTCCTCTCCAAGCTCGACGGCACCGCCAAGGGCGGGATTGTCGTCGCCATCAAGGAAGCGACGGACATTCCCGTGAAGTTCATCGGCGTCGGCGAAACACCAGAGGACATCGAGCCCTTCGAGCCCGAGGCCTTCGTCGCCGCGATGTTCGGCTGATCGTGAGGCCCTGTCGCCCGCACCCAGATTCCTGACGGATCGCCCCGCCCCGCGCATCTAGGCGTCTGCGTGTCGGGCACGGCTGCTCGGCCTCTCAGGAGTCAGGACATGAATCGGGCGGGTGCTCTTGCTGTTCTCGGATCAGGCCTTGCGGGCGCTGCGATGCTCGCCGCCGCGCGATGGGCCCCCGCGTCCATTCAACCCGCCGGCGCCCGCTACGAGCTCTCACGGCTAGTCGCTCAAGCCGTCGACCGTTTCCTTCCTGAAGAGCATCCCGACGTGACGCCCGGAACGTCCGAAATCCAGGCGCCCGCCCTGGCGTCCATCCCCTCCGACGTGCGGCCGCAGTCAGCGCGCACCGCCAGCATGCAACGCGAACTCGACCAGCCCCGTACTCAAGGTCGCGCCGCCTCGTGCGTCCTGGTCAGCTTCTGCTCAGATTCAAACGACTGGACTCTCGAATCCTGCCCTCCGCCAGGCGTTGACGGCACTCAGGCCGTCCTCGACGAGTTTGCCTCTGCCGCTCAGACCGTCCGCCAGCTTGTCTTCTCCGCCGGATCGCGTATGCAGGTCACCACGGAACGCAGCGCCCAATACGGTTCGAAACTGCGCCCCGATGTCCTCAAGACATGGCGTATCCGCAAGGGTTGAGCCCGTCCGGCTCCATCACGCACACCGCCGCCTCCGCGCCGCTGCTATCTTCTCAGCATGCGAGCCATTGTCCTGACCAAGCAAGGGTCCCCCGTCGCCCCCAACATCTCATTCGCCACCGACTGGCCCGAGCCACCCTCTCCCGCACGCGGCGAAGTTCGCATCAAGACACTCGCCTCCGCCTTCAACCAGATGGACCTCTGGGTCGGCCGCGGCGTCCCCGGCCTCCAACTTGACTACCCGCGTATTTCCGGTTGCGACGCCTGCGGCACGGTCGAGTCCGTCGGAGAAGGCGTCGACCCCTCCTGGCTCGGCAAGCGAGTCATCGTCAACGCCGCCACCCGAACCCCCGCCCGCATCGCCCCCGGCGAACCACCCGCCTCCACTCTCGCCCCCGAATACCGCCTCATCGGTGAGCACACCAACGGCATGCACGCCGAGAAGTTCAACGCCCCGGCCGCGAACCTCGCTCCCGTCGGCGATGCCGATCCCGCCGCCGCGGCCGCGTTCGGCCTGTGCGCTCTCACCGCCTGGTCCATGATGATCACCAAGGGCCAGCTCCGCTCCGGTCAGTCCGTTCTCATCACCGGCATCGGCGGCGGCGTCGCGACCTCCGCCCTCGCGATCGCCAAGCACTACGGCTGCTGGACCGTAGTGACTTCCCGCCACCAATCCAAACTCGACAAAGCCAAGGCCCTTGGCGCCGATGCCGGCGTGCTCGACACGGGTGGAGGGCAGGACTGGTCCAAGGACATCCGCGCCCTCACCAACAAGCGCGGCGTGGACGTCGCTGTCGATTCCTCGGGCAAAGCCACGCATCTCAACTGCATCAAGTCCCTCGCCCGCGGCGGAGCGTACCTCACACCCGGCTGCACCTCCGGTCCCGACGCAGTCACGGACCTTGCCCGCATCTTCTGGAACCAACTCCGGATCCTCGGCTCCACCATGGGCTCAAACGAAGAGTTCCAGGAAGTCGCCGCGCTCTTTCGCACGGGCAAGATCAAGCCCGCGGTCGATCAGGTCTTTGACGCCAAGGACGCCGTCAAGGCTTACGAACGACTCGAAGCGAGCGAGCAGTTCGGCAAGATCGTGCTGAGGTGGTGACCAAACGCCGATCCGCGCCTCGCCCTCACTTGGTCGCGTGCATCAACTGGTTCAGCAGGTCTCCCGCCGCGGACACGTTCATCTTCAATATGAGAGGCCAGAAACCCTTCTCCTCATCCACGATGACCAGCGTTGTCCGCCGATCCACCGTCGTCTGACGCGTTTCCGGATCCATCCCCGAGTATTGCTTCATCACGTTCCACTTCAGGTCCGAAGACAGTCGGATCACGCCGCCAGCATCCGCCGGGTACGGCATCGTCGCCAGCATCACTCCGCAGGACGCCTCACCGGCATCAAGTTTGGGCGTGAACGGCACCAGATCGCGAGAGAGAGCCCTCGCCGCTTCCTTCGTAACCCGCACCACAGCGATCGTCTTGTCGGCCTGCAGCACCGAAATCGTGACCCGGTCCCCATCCAGGTCCGCCTTGCACGTGAGCCCATCCTGGATATCAACCGCCTTGTACTTGTTCATCGGAAGCGCACCGATGTGCATTTCCAGTTCAATCGTCGCCGGCGCCCGCAGTACGACTTTCGTTACCGCCTTCTCAATCCCCTGTAGGTCACTCGACTCATTCGTCAGCACCGCGATCACGACATCATCCTCGATGTACCGTGACAGCTGCGCCCGAAAGCCCCGCGTCGATCCGCCGTGCTGAATCCGGGTACCACCGCTCGGCATCGACTCCACAAACCACCCCAGCGCGTAGTTCGCTTGTTCGCGCGTAAACAGCTGCTGTCTCGCCGCGGCGTTCAAGACCGAATCATTCCGCAGCGCCGCATCCCATCGCACCAGGTCCTCCATCGTGGTAAGCACACCGCCGGCTCCCTTGAGTCCCCACGCCCACGGCTCTCCAACAGGCGAAGTGAACAGTGGCGCCCGCCGTTCCCGCCCCCCTCGCGCGCCGATCACTCGCAATGTCTGTTTCGCCGGGTCCAGCCCGATCCCATCGAGAAACCCCGTGCTCGAGAGTCCCGCCCGTTTGAACACCTCCGCGCGCATGTACTCCTCGAACCCACGCCCGCTCGCCTTCTCAATGACCGCAGCCAGCACCACGTATCCCGCGTTGGAATACTCAAACTTCTCACCCACCGCTCCCGACGGCTGAGCCTCGAACGCCTTTCTCACCGCCTCATCCCGGTCCGCAAAGTCCAGCCGCTGAATTGCCCGCTGGTCCGTCATCCCCGATGTGTGCGTCAGCAGGTGCCGCAGCGAGATCGCACCCGCCCTCGCGTCCGCCTCTCCGCCCAAATCAGGAAAGAACTTCGAAACCCGGTCGTCAATCGCCAGCTTCCCATCCATCTCCAGCCGCAGAATCCCCGCGGCCGTGAACTGCTTCGATATCGACCCGATGTCAAACAGCGTGTCCGCGGCAATCGGTGTCAGCTTCTCGTCCGCAACCCCATAGCCCTTTGCAAACACCACCTTCCCGCCCTTGCCCACCACCACCCCGCCCCAGAACTGCCCCAGCGAGTGCCGCATCACCGCCGCATCCACATCCTCCGGCGAAAAACCCGCGGGTTGAGCCGCCGCAGGAAAGCACAGCAGCAGCACAAGCATCGCGGCGATCAAACGATTCATCGCGGTCCTCCAGAAAGCGGGAGCGTGACGTTGTACCATCATCCCCCCATCCAAGTTCAGGAACACGCATGAAGATTCACGAGTACCAGGCCCGCGACCTCCTCCGTTCCTACGGGATCCCTGTTCCGGGCGGCCGGGCGATTTCGAACCTCGAAGACGCCGCCGGCGCGTTCAAGGAAGCCACCGCAGGAATGGCCAAGCCCGAAGCCGTGGTGAAGGCCCAGGTCTTCGCCGGGGGCCGCGGCAAGGCCGGCTTCGTCAAACTCGTCAAGACGGCTTCCGAGGCCACCGACGCGGCCCGCTTCATGTTCACCAACCGAATGAAGTCCCCCCAAACCCCGCCCGAAGGCCTCGAAGTCAAGAAGCTTCTGATCGCCACCGCCGCCGATATCGCCGATCGCCTCCCGTCGGCAACTTCCGCTCGCACTCCGTCACTCCGTCACTCCGTCACTGCGTCACTGCCCAAAGAAGAGTTCTACCTCGCGATCACGACCGACCGCAAGTCCCGCCGCAATGTCCTCATCGCCTCGCGCGAAGGCGGCGTGGAGATCGAAGAAGTCGCCAAGCACAATCCCGATGCGATCGTCAAAGTTCCGATCCACCCCCTCATCGGCCTTCAGCCCTACCAGGCCCGCGAGGTCGCCTTCACGCTCGGCTTCAAGGGCAAACAGGTCAGTCAGGCCGTTGGCATCATGCTCAACCTTGCGAAGATCTATAGCGAGAAGGATTGCTCTCTCGCCGAAATCAACCCGCTCGTGTTGACGCCGCCCACAGCCGCGGCACCCGACGGCCAGGTCATCGCCCTCGACGCCAAGTTCAACTTCGACGACAACGCGCTCTTCCGTCACAAGGCCCTGACAGACCTCGCCGACCACACCGAAGAGAACCCCGCCGAAATCCGCGCCGCCAAGTTCGGCCTTACCTACATCGCCCTCGACGGCAATATCGGCTGCCTCGTGAACGGCGCCGGCCTCGCCATGGCCACCATGGACATTGTCAAACTCCACGGCGGAGAACCCGCGAACTTCCTTGATGTCGGCGGATCCGCCACGGAAGAAGCCGTCACCGAAGCCTTCTCCATCATCCTCGCCGATGCACGCGTCAAAGGCGTCCTCGTCAACATCTTCGGCGGAATCATGCGCTGCGACGTCATCGCCCAGGGCATCATCAACGCCGCGACCAAGCACAAGAACCCCGACGGTTCGACCGGCTTCAAGGTCCCGCTCGTGGTCCGCCTCGAAGGCACCAACGTCGACGCCGGCCGCAAGCTCCTCACCGAAGCCAAGTCCAAGATTCCCACCATGCAGGCCGCGACGGACCTGACGGACGCGGCGAAAAAGGTGTGCGGGGCGGTGGGCAAGTAGTCGGATCCACGGAGGAGAGTCTCGCAATGCCAACCATGAAGGTCAGGGAGATCCTGAAACTCATCGAGGCAAAGGGGTGGGTTCAGGTCAAACAGAAGGGCAGCCACCGCCAGTTCAAACACCCGACCAAGCCTGGCCGAGTAACTGTGGCCGGCCACCCTCGCGACGATCTTCCACAAGGCACGCTGAATAGCATTCTGAAGCAGGCGGGCCTGAAGGAGCGGCACGAATGAGATATCTCGTCGTCATTGAAAAGGCGAAGCGCAACTACGCGGCGTATGTGCCAGATCTTCCCGGCTGCATCGCTACTGGTCCGACTCCGGGGGCAACTCGGAAGGCGATCCGGCAGGCCATCGAGTTTCACATCGAAGGCATGAAAGAGGACGGTGTTGCTGTTCCCAAGCCTTCCGCGAAGAGCGCCGAGATTTCCATTACTGCGGCGCGAAAGCGCCGGACTGCGGCGTAGGCGTTCTCGAGCGCCGAGGCGCCATTGGAGTGGTGGTTCGGCCAGGCACGAGCCATCCGCCAAAACGCCGTCCGAACGTAAGCGGATTGTGTTCGCCCGATGCGCGGTTGTACAATCCCCACATGCGACTCCTCAATCCCCTCATCGCTCTCCTCGCCCTCACCCAGGTCGCCCTCGCCCAACCCTGGGAAGCCATGACCGATACGAGCATCGACATGCGTCCGATGTTCTATCCCTGCAAGAACCAGATCTTCCGTGGCTCCTGCGGCACCTTTGCCTGCATCGGCGCGATGGAGTTCTACCCCGGCGTGCCGCGCCTGAGCGAGGCCTACGTCTATTCGCTCGTGAAGAAGGAAGCCCTCAATCCCGACGGTGCCACGCTCGAACTCATGAAGGAGTTCCTCGACACCCACGGAATCGTCGCCGAGGAGAAGCTCCCGTACGAACTCGTCGGCGTCTACGAGTTTGACGCCAAGAACGCCGACGAGCTCGCCATCGGGCGCGCCTTCAACCTCAAGCGCGCACGCCAGGCCGCCATCCTCGAGGACTACGCCATCTACCACGCCCGCGGCGTCAAGGTCTTCCAAAAGCCCGACATCACCTGGGACTGGATCGAAAAAACGCTCCGCACCGGCAAGCCCATCGTGTTCGGATTCCGGATGAACGGCGAGCACTGGAGCAGCTGCCGCAACGGCAATATTCACACCGCCGAATACGCTGACGCCGAGGGGAAGAAAAAGAAGTTCTCCGACAACGGCGGCCACGCCGTCCTTGCCGTCGGCTACCGCAAAATCTACGACCCCGACGACATGGACAAGCCCGAGGACAAGCGCGGGGTCATCAACCAGATCTGCATCCGCAACTCCTGGGGGCTGCAGTGGGGGAGCCAAGGCTACGGCTGGATTTCCTGGGAAACCTACGCCAAGGACCACATCCGCGGCGCCCTCACCATCGACAGCGTCGAAACCGTCACCTCCCGCAACGACCAGAACCCCACGCTCGAGCTTCGCGCCCAGGGCACCAAGTTCAAGGCCGACGACTATGGCGTCACGCTCTCGTGCGTGGTCAAGTCACCCTTCCTTCCCGAGGGCGGGATCAAGAGCGTCGAATACACGCTCTACGAGGGCTCGGCCAAGATGAACCCTGAGTTCGAGAAGTTCCCGCTCCAAACCCGCGAGTGCACCAAGGCCGACAACGGGTTCATGGAGAGCTTCTACGGCTTCAGTCACAGTTCGCTCAACGTCAAGATGGTCGTGACGTACAAGCTCGGCGGCAAGAGCACTCAGTGGTACCCCGTTCCCGAGTTCGTCACGTGGAGCCCCGAGCCCGATGTCGACGTCACGCGAGTGAAGTAGCGTCCTTCCCGCACTCCGGACAAACACCCGTTGAGCCGCGCAGGTCGTAGCCGCAGCGCACGCACATTCCCTTCCGCCGTCTTCGCGCCCGTTTCCACGCGCCCGGCCCGCAGAGCACAAGCATCCAACCCGCGCCGTACATCAGCGTGCAGGCGATGCACCCTCTCCACAGAGGCTGGTACGGCAGCACGATCCGGCCACCCGACCGCTCAAACTCAAACGACCCGTGCCGTTCAACAACGTACCCGGGAGCGCTGGTCCTTCCGTCGTACTTCGTTTCTGAAACAAAGGACGCGAGCGGCCAGCCGGTCGCGGTCTCGTTGAACCAGACGTAGTTGAGAGACTCCTCTTCATAGTCCGCCTTCACGGGCGTGCCGCGCATCCGGCTCCACCATGAAATGAGTTGTGGCTTCGCGCCCTCGTACCCCAGGATCTTCCGATCCTCAAAGCACGGGCCGTAGTTGTTCGACACCATCCCGAGCGACCGCCACTGGCGAAACGTCCACGTCGGCGCGGCCGTGCCCGCCGCCCCGCTCAACATTGTCGTATACGACCCAAAGGTGGCACACGCCGCCGACACGCCCCACGTGGTCAGCAACCCCAGGACCAGTGCAACACCCGCGCGTCCAAACTTCATGCAGCACTCTACCGCCGCCGCGCATCACCGTTGCGTAACACGGCCTCGCCCGCGTTCGCCAGCGACGGGTCCTGCTTTACTACCGCCCGAATCCCCGCTTCCGCCGCCAGCGCCGCCGACTCTTGATCCTGCCCCCTTCGAAACTCGATCGTCAGAATAGCAATACCCCGATCCACCCCCAGGTACGACCCGAGCGACCCCGGCGTCCGGTACCCCATTTGCGGCACCACCTTCCACCGGGAATCCAGTCGCTTCGCCGCATCCGCAAAAGCCTCTGCCTGCCCCGCCGCGGGCCCATCAAAGTTTGCAAACGGTCCGGAAGCGATCGAGTGAAACACCACAACCAGGTGCGGTCCAAAGGCCCGCAGGTCCGCTTCCAACGCGCGGGTCTCGGGCTCGCTCAGTGGCGCCTCCCCGCGCGAAGAAGCCCGGGCAAAGTTCGCCGCGGGCCAGTTTCGATTGAGATCAACGCCTCGCGAGTTGCCACGAGTCCCCGCCGCCGTTCCGTCCGGATTCGCATCCCTCAGGATTCGCGCTGTAATCCCCGATAGGTCACATGCCACGACCCCCGCCAACCGGTTCGTCGCGGCCAGCCCCTCCGGTTCATTCCCATGAATCCCGCCGATGATGTACACCCGCAACGCCCCGTCACCCACGGTTGTGGCCTCAAGCGGTCGCTGCATTCTCGACCGGCCGATCGAAGCCCAGACGGGCTCCTGCGGCCGTACCGGCACCGGAGAAGCCACCTCCGGAGACGCACTCTCTCCCGTCCCTCGCACCACGGTCGATCGAGACACAGACCTGCAACCCGTCGCGCTCAGACCCAGCAACAGAGCAATCGCCAGCGCCGAGCGCCACCGAACCATGCGTGCCATCAACACCCCGCCCTTCACGACTACTTGCGCGTCGCGATTTCCTTCTTGATCTCCTGCTGGTAGAACTTGATCGTCTTCTTCTTGTTCTCCGGCATGTACTCCGCCCCCATCCCCACCTGCTTGTCCATCCTCTTCAGCGTTTCGAGATCCATCGACTTCAGACTCTTCACAAACTCCTCGGCCTCTTTCTGCTCCGTCTTGTCGAGGTCCGAAATCTTGATCTCCGGCGCCGCGGCGTCCGCCTTCTTCCCATCCACCAGTTTCTTCACTTCCTCCGGCAGCACAAACGCCGACTCCTCAACCGTGTTCACCTGCAGCGTGGTGATCTTCATCTCCCCAGTCTCCGGCCCATTCTGCCCCTTGCCCTCAAACGCTACCGAGTGAAAGAACTTCACACCCTCCACCGTCTTCCAGTCCCCCAGGACCATCGACGTCTTGTCCTTGGTCTCGACCGCTCCGACCGGAATCCCCGTCTCCGCCTCGATGAACACATCGGTAGACGTCGCTGCGTCGCTCTTAGGCACGTTGAGCTTGATGCATTCCTTCCCGTGGAAGGTCTCCTTGCCCACCACCTTGACGCCGTCCGCATCCTTCTTGGGCATCGTCGTCGGATCCAGCATCATCATCGGCATCGCCGCGATGCGAAGCTGTTGCTTCACTTGCTCCGGCGCCAGCATGTACCCGCCCATCGGGTTCTTCATCCACGCCGTCGTCCCGTCCGTCCCCAGCGACATCTCACCCATCGGCATCTTCGCGGTCGTCAGCCGGCCGCCCTTGCGCGACCATGAGCAGTCCATCTCAATGTCCTGCCCCTGCGCCGTCACGTTGATCACAAAGTGCATCGTTTTGACTTTGTCCAGCGCCTCGCGCCCGCCAGCCGCCTTCGCCACCTTCGCGTACACCTCGGCCACCGTCGGAAGGTCCGGCTCCATCACCACCGCGGCCCGGGACGGCATTCCGCCAACCGCCAACCCGCCCGATGCAACCGCCACGCTGAACGCCAGGGCAAAACGCTTCATGAGAACCTCCTTGGGAATCGAATGATAACGGCCCGCCCGCTACCCGCCCGCCGCGCCACTCGGCGCGACCGTGAACAGCCACCGCGGCCCCCGCTCGATCCCCTTCCACTTCGCCAAACCCCTTCCCCAGTTTCCGCTGACGTCCACCGATCCCCCATCTTCAACGACTTCCGCAGTTCCTTCCGCCACCCTCCGTACCGTCCCTCTTCCGCCCGAAACTTCCCCTTCAAACCGCAGGTATGCCTCGCGATGATCCGGCACCCGTTCCGCCTCAAATCGCCTCACTCCCTCCCCGTCAATCCGATCCCAAACCCGGAACGTGATCAACCCATCGCCTCCCGGCCCCCGTTCAAGCAGCCAGTCGAAGTGGCTCGACCCATCCGGCAAGTCATGCCGCAACAGCACCATGCGCATCCCCAATCCTAAAGCCGCGCCTGTGTCGATTCCGCCCCATCTCGAATCTCACCGGGAACACGGACAAATCCGCTTCCCCTCCCGCCCCGCTTGGCCTTCTCACCCCAAACTCGATACCATGCCGCCCATCTGAAACGGAGTTCATCGATGTTCTACCGCGTCGCCATTCTCACCCTTGCCCTCGCCGCTCTTTCCGCCTGCACCGGCACTCGCACCCTCCCCGCCGTCAAGGAGATGGGCGACCGCCAGTACCGCCACGAAAACTGGGAAGCCGCCCGAGCCGACTATCAGGAATACGTCGATCGCAAGCCCGGCGAAGCCGAAGTCCAGATGAAGCTTGCCCAGTGCCTCGTCAAGCTCGGCCAGGCCGACACAGCCGTCACCCACGCCCAGGTCGCCTTCGATATCCAGCCCAACAACCCCGAAGCCCTCGAGACCTACTGCCTCGCAATGGCCGAATCCAAGCGTTCTGACGAGCTTTTTCGCCTCCTCAATGGCAACTGCGAGACCCGCGGCAACGTCTCCGATTTTGACCGACTCGCTCGCTACCAGCTGAAGATGGGTGATCCCGACGGCGCTGAACGCTCCTTCATCATGGCCGCGAAGACCGACGGTGGAAAGACCATCGAGCCGCAGCTCGCCCTCGCCGACTTCTACAAGTCCATCAACGACAAGGCCGGCGAGAAGAAGCGCCTCCGCATGGCACTCTCCTTCGATCCCGCCAACCAGGACATCTACAACCGCCTCCGCGCCCTCGGCGAAATCCCCGGCCCCAGTCTCGCCCTCACTCCTGAGGAAGCCTCCGGCCACTGAACTCTCGCATCGCCCGCCCATGGTGTCGCACACGCACTGGGAAGCCCCTGAGCGGTCGCTTCCGCCCACAATCTGGTCCTTTTCAAGATTCTCTTGCCTCACGCTCATTTCCGGGCTATCTTCTAGCCGATCATCCATTCATCCGCAAAGATGGATGATCGATTATGAGACGTGCCAAAGAGGATAACTCAGTACTCAAAGCACTCGAAGCTCTCGCTGAGCCCGTCCGCCTTCGCATGGTCCGCATCCTCGAAGGCCAGGAGTTGGCTGTCGGGGAGATCGCCAAGGTGCTCCAGCTCCCTCAGTCCACCGTCAGCCGCCACCTCAAAACCCTCAGCGAAGCCGGCCTTCTCATCAAGCGCACCGCCGGCACCGCGGCTCTCTTCCGCGTCGTGATGGACGACATGGCTCTCCCGCTCCGCGCTGTCTGGGTCGCCGTCAGTGCCCAACTTTCCGGCCCCGATTACGAAGAAGACGCCCGCCGCATCACCGCCGTCCTCGCCGAACGCCGCCTCGACAGCCAGGCTTTCTTCGGCCGCGTCGCCGGCGAGTGGGATGAACTCCGCAACCGTCTCTTCGGCACCGGCTTCACCGCCCGATCCCTTCTGGCCCTCCTTTCCCCCAGGTGGACCGTCGCCGACCTCGGCTGCGGCACCGGCAACGTCACCGAACTCCTCGCCCCCCACGTCGAACGCATCATCGCTGTCGACCAGGTCCAGCCCATGCTCGACGCGGCCAAACTCCGCCTCGATTCCGCCAAAAACGTCCAGTTCGCCGCCGGCTCTCTCGAAAAGCTTCCCATCAAAGACGCCGCCATCGACGCCGCGGCGTGCATCCTCGTCCTCCACCACATCCCCGATCCCCTCAAGGCCCTCAAGGAAATGAAGCGCACGCTTCGGGCCGATAGAGGTGGGGGACTGGTCCTGATCGTGGACATGGTCAAGCACGACCGCGAGGACTACCGCCACACCATGGGCCACTCCCACCTCGGCTTCTCAAGCGAAGCAATCACCACCCTCCTCCGCGAGGCCGGATTCAGCAGCATCCGCGTCGTCGAGATGGAACCCGACCCCGAAGGCAAGGGCCCCGCGCTCTTCGCCGCCACAGGCAGAATCGAACCCAAGTAGCAGGTTCTAACTCAGCACTCAGCACTCAGTCCCCAGCACCTCAGGAGCCCCCCGTGACGACAATGACCACCAAGCCCAAGACCACTCCCAAGTCCGCTCACCTTGTTGACGGTGTGGACTTCAAAGTCCGCAACCTCGCCGAGGCCGAACTCGGCCGCAAGGAAATCCGCCTCGCCGAGCACGAGATGCCCGGCCTCATGGCTCTCCGCGACCGCTACAAGGGCAAGAAGCCCCTCGCCGGCGCCCGCATCGCCGGCTCGCTGCACATGACCGTGCAGACCGCCGTCCTCATCGAAACCCTCGTCGATCTCGGCGCCGACGTTCGCTGGGCCTCCTGCAACATCTTTAGCACGCAGGACTCCGCCGCCGCGGCCGTCGTTCTCGGAAAGGAAGGCACGGCCCACGCCCCCAAGGGCACACCCGTCTTCGCCTGGAAGGGTGAAACGCTCGAAGAGTATTGGTGGTGCACCGAGCAGATCTTCAAGTTCACCGATGCCTCCGGCAAGATCATCGGCCCCAACCTTCTTCTCGACGACGGCGGCGACGCCACGCTCCTCGTCCACAAGGGCGCTGAGTTCGAGAAGGCCGGCAAGGTTCCCGCGTTCAACGCCAAGAGCGACTCGGAAGAGTGGGGCGTGATCCTGAAGGTCCTCAACGCCTCGCTCCAGAACCAGCCCGGGTACTGGTCCAAGATCATCAAGGAAATCAAGGGAGTCTCCGAAGAAACCACCACCGGCGTCCACCGCCTCTACGACATGCAGAAGGCCGGCACGCTCGCCTTCGCCGCGATCAACGTCAACGACTCCGCCACCAAGAGCAAGTTCGACAACCTCTACGGCTGTCGCCACTCGCTGGTCGACGGCCTCAACCGCGCGACCGACGTCATGCTCAGCGGCAAAGTCGCCCTCGTCCTCGGCTACGGTGACGTCGGCAAGGGCTGCGCCCAGGCGCTCAAGGGCCAGGGCTGCCGCGTGATTGTCACCGAGATCGATCCGATCAACGCCCTGCAGGCCGCGATGGAGGGGTACCAGGTCGCCACGCTCGAGGATGTCGTCGCCACAGCCGACATCTTCATCACCGCCACCGGCAACAAGAACGTGATCGAACTCGGTCACATGAAGAAGATGAAGGACAAGGCGATCGTGGCGAACATCGGCCACTTCGACAACGAGATCGACATGGCCGGACTCTACAAGGCCGTGGAAAAGGGCGAAGTGAAGCGCATCAACATCAAGGCCCAGTACGATGAGTTCGAGTTCGCCGGCAAGAAGTCCATCCTCGTCCTCGCCGAAGGCCGCCTCATGAACCTCGGCTGCGCCACCGGCCACCCGAGCTTCGTGATGTCCTCCTCCTTCACCAACCAGACCATCGCCCAGCTCGACCTCTGGCTCAACGCGAACAACAAGCCCACCCTGTCCGGCTTCAAGTACGAGTCCGGCAAGGTCTACACGCTTCCGAAGAAGCTCGACGAGGAAGTCGCCCGCCTGCACCTCGAAAAGATCGGCGTGCGGCTCACGCGGCTCACGGATGACCAGGCGAAGTACCTGGGCGTCTCGCCGGATGGGCCGTACAAGAGCGATCACTACCGTTATTGAACATGAACGCGCGAACCCATTGACCGGTTGTTAGAAGAAAGAAGGCCCCCGGCGCAAGCCGGGGGCTTTTTGTTCGTCACTTCGTTTGGGGCAAAGCACGTGCGGAGGTCTGCAGCTACTCCGTGACATCCTCCACAAACCACACCCGCCCATCCTGCCGGTTGTAGTTGAAGCCCATGTCCAGGAGCACGTTCCCCACCATGATCGTGTTGAAGTGGAAAGTCCGGTGGTACGCGGGGGTGTCGGGGAGGGGGTACTTGGCGGGCTTGCCAGCGGCTGCGAGGGTCGCGGCGTCGGGCTCCGGTGCATCCTTGGCTTGCGAGATGTGGGGCACGTTGAGTTTCGGGGTCCGACCCCAGATCACGACCTCGCTGTAGGGTGTGTTGCAGCGCATCTCGCTGAAGGCCCAGTTGAATGGCGCGATCTCGATCTTGTCCTTCTCGCTGGTCCACACCGTCGCCCGGAACCGCCACGTGTAGTCGTTCTCCGTCTTGCTCCCCTTGTTGTGCCAGTATTCGCTCGGCATTCCACCCTGGAGCTTGGGCTTCTCTTCGATCACGATCATCACCCGCGGCCAGCTGGTCGTGCTGTTCTGGTAGGGAGCATCCTTGAAGAGGTCCTTCAGCCCCGTGTCCCGCACGCCGCGGTAGTAGGTCTCGAAGTTGGCCGGGCGTTCCGGGCCGCGGATGATCGCGCGCCGGTCGTCGGCCTCGGTCTGCCGGCGCCAGTCGGCGTGGTCCTTCATGTTCTCCCACACACTCTTGGCCCGGTCAAACTCCGGTGAAGTGGGGGGCACGCGATCGAGCCAGGCCTTCGCCGCTTCGCTGGACGGATTGGTGTGCGGTGGCAGAACATCCTTCACCAGGCCCTGCTTGTCCTTCGTGTCGATCGCCTCTGTGCGGGCCTTTAGGTCCGCCGCGGCCTTGACCTTTGACTCCTTCGAAATGTCGGTCAGGTCCAAAACCGGCGAGCCGTTGACGATCTTGACTTTGCCGCGGGCAAATATGCCCTGGTTCTTGGTTTTCTTGTCGCCTCCGCTCAGCCATGTCAGCGCCTGGCTGCCCGGCTTGGCGACGAGCTGCACAAGCACCTTGCCGGTGTCCTTGTCCACCATCGTCCCCACCGAACGGGGGCTGAGCATCGCCGGGACAAGGATGTCGCCGGAGACTTCCACATCCTTGTTCTCCAGCCCCGCGGCCTTCTCCGCAAACTCGGCCGGTGTCAGCGAGATGTACTGGACCTCCGTTCCCGCCGCCGGCGCATCTTGACCGAGCGCAGCCAGCGGGCACGGGGCGATAAGGGCCGCCGCCATCGGGACCGCAGGCAGGGGCAATATCGCGCTCACACCACTCACGGCCGCGGCCAGAAAGCGACTTGATTGTGCCATGAACATTCTCCTTGCGGCCCCCGGCCGCTCACAGGTAAATGCGCCATCCGTCGGCAACTCCGCCAACTTCGTGCCCGCGTGGCGGGGTGATCGGGCGGTACCGCCCGGCGGGGCGCCGTAACGGCTCGGGGTCACACGGTCGGCAGGGCTATCAACGCCACAGGTCCCTGACATAGTGCAAACCTCAGGAATGTGCCCTCTCAGAGTGAACGCCCCTCGATCGGATAGACTCGGCCAATCCACGATCGAATGAGTTCACCCTGGGGACCACCATGCCGTTCTTGCTCGCCTTCGTTATGACGGTATGGCTTGGCTATGAGCCAAATGAACCCAGGCCAGGCATCCCGGCAAAGGCGCTGCCGGAGACATTTCGAATCGCGTATGTCGTATACGCCAACGATCGTCAGGACGGAACATTCAACCAGTTTGCCGCGGAGCTGTTCGCCGAACTCCAGAAGGATGCGGGCTTCAAGGCCCAATACAAGGAGTACGACTTCAGCCCGATCGCATACACCCAGTCGCCCGAAAAACTGAAGAGCAAGTCGTTTGTGGCGTTCTTGACGCCCCTCAAGTTCATCGAGTTTGAAGACTATTTCAAGTCGGGCATCGAGCCACTTCAGATTGTGAAGAAGGGCAACGACCAATCGGCGTACTACAACGCCGCTGTCATCGTCAACATCGACTCGAGAATCGACTCGCTCGAGTCGCCCAACATCGCCCGCGTATTCGCTATCAAGCCGGGATCGCTCTCCGGCAACCGGGCCCCGCTGGACCTGCTCTACCACAACGGAGTGATCGCCAGGCCGGACATTGGCACTCTTGGCAAGCGGTGGATCGTGACCGAGTGCGACACGCACTCCGAGGTTCTGAACCACATCCGTCTTGACAAAGACGCGATTGGGTTCACCTGGTATGACGCCGCAGCCACGGACGTCAAGCCGCTGGTGCGATACGGATGCTACCCAATGGACATCGTGGCCGTGAGCCGAGACATTGCCGACAATGCAACAGTGGTGACGGCGATCAAGACGTTTCTCAAAGCGCGCCTCGAGCGGCGCCGGACGGAAACGGGTGCAGTAGTTCCCGGCGCTCTGGAGAACTCGCCGGTACGAGCCAACGGGGTGGTCGACTTCAGCCCGCAGTTCAAGGCCGCGATCATGCAGATCCGGCTCCTGAGCAGCGCATCACCGGGATCAGGCTTTGCGGTCGTGCCATGGTGTGTGATCGCGATGGCCGCAGTGGTGAGCGCGATCACCGCAAGAATCCGCGGGTCAGAGAAGCTGCGCAATCACAGGGAATGGTCCCTCCGGCGTCGCATTGGGTACGAGTGCAAGATCACGCTCGACACCGCGCTCGACTCCGTGCTGTGGTTCGCAGTCATCGGCCTGGCGGGATTGGCGTTGTGGGTCGCCGATTCCGCGGCCTGCAAGAGGTGCGTCGAGTGGCTTGTCGCAGGCACGACGAGCGCAGGCATCATCACACTGTCCGCCGCCATCGGCGTCTTTCTCGGAGTGTTGATCTCGCCGATCAACGCGTCACAGCGGGTCAGGGCGCGCGCGGGGCAGGTGTTCGGAGCACTCTTGGAGAAAGTGCCGGGATTCGCCCGCAAGGAGGCCGGTGCATCCGAAAGTGCGGAGGCGCCGCCGGCGCCGACAGCACATGCGCAGGTGGAGGCCAAACCAGATCCGGTACCGACGGTCTCGTCGCCAGATCCTGTATTGCAGGTGGAGGGGCCAATCTGAGCCAGGTGACGCGTCCTGACGAGGTCTGGATCCCCGGGTCCGAAGGGTCGTCGCCGAGATCGAACCGGGAAGCACGTTGACCCCTTCCTGCGGCGGGTGCACCTCCCGTGCGCACCTTGAAAACATCTTTCGTCAACTCACGATTGGCTGGCGAGTTCAGCCGCCGGCGTCGGCGCCAACGCAGACATCCGGCAAGAAGTCCCGCGTGCCTGTACAGGATCGTCCTTCCCACCCGCACTTGGCCTGCATTCCAAGAACCACCTCTGTGCGCACACCGGCGGCCATCCTCTGCCCAATCAAGATGCTCAAAACCATCTCTCTCATCTTGAGCATCTTGATCCTCCCCACCTTCTCATAGACTGCCCCCATGGTCGGCCCCACGGCTCAACTCGTTTCCCTCTCCCTCCACCTCAACGCCCGCCTCCGCTCAATCCCCACTCCCCCTTTCCACAACTCCACCACCAGGTACTGCGAACTCATCCGATTCCTCCATGCCTCCAAGCCACCGCGCTCTTCCGACCCCGATCCCAACTGGCACATCGTCGCCAACAACCCCGATGCCTGGCTCGCCTCGCTCCGAGATATCCGCCGCGCCCTCATCGTCCACGAGCCTTCCAACGACCCTCGCCTCTCCGACCGCATGTCTTCCGCCTTCGTCGGTGGCGGCGGCCGCTGGTTCCTCTGCCTCGATCGCGGCCAGTCCTTCGAGTGCTGGGAGCCCTGGTGGCGAGCCGGAAACCGCCAAGCCCCCGACAACCGCATCTGGCAGGTCCACTACGCCCGTGTCGTCGAGACCTACACCTTCGAGCCCGATGAACTCGCCCGAGTCACCGCCCCCATCGCCGACATGACCACCCGGCTTCGCTCGATCCTCACCCGCATCGAAGCCTTCGCCCGCAAGGTTGACCAGCCCGGCTTCGCCGACTGCTTCAAGACCGCTCAATCCTGCCTCGATTCCTCAACCCCCCTCGCCGAAACCTTCCACAGCGACATCGCCCCACCCGGCACCCTCCCGCACGCCGCGGCCCAACTCCTCGCCGCCAACCAGCACGCCTGGGTCTTCGGCGGCATGGGTTCGTGGAACGACCTCGTCTTCGATGGCGACGATGGAACACAGTACAACCTCCTCTCCGAGGAGCTCTTCAATGCCCTCAATCAGTCCATCTGCATCGCCGCAAACCAGGCCGCACCGCCCTGATGTGCCGTCGATCACACTCCGCGATCGACCTCCCCCGCCACCCGATACAGCTCCTCCACCAACTCGCTGAGGAAGTACCGCCCCCGTCCCTTGCTCAAACCGTACCACGGGTTCATCAGGACCGAACGCAGCAGGAACACGCCCGACGCCGCGTACTCCGCTTCGTTCACGCCGAGCCTCCCGAGAAAGTCGCCGACCGTGTCCATTGAGTACTGCTTCGGAGACAGCGTCGTCCGACTCACAAAGAACGACTGCTCCAGCACCCGCTCGCCTGACTGCACGCTGAAGCGTTGATAGACCTCCCGATTCAACGCATTGATCTGCGCCAGCGTCGCCCCCGACCGCCTGAACGCATAGCACACGATGTTGGACCCCGGCGGGCACAGGCACACCGCCTCGACACCGCTCGCTCCACCCAGACGCGGATACCCCTCGAGCAGCGCGTGCAGCTCGCACGCATGGCGAATCGTTTCCCGCAGCAGCGCCCCGTGACCCGTCGTGTCCAGCGGGATGAGCGAGTGGCTCATCCACACCGCCGCGGCCGCCGCACCCGGCTTGCTGCCCTCGAGCACGAAGAGCCCGATCGAGTCCGACTTCCGGTCCGCTTCCAGGTCGAAGGAGGCATCGTCGACGTACGGTGCCTCCTGGCGTGCGATGGGCTTCACCAGGTTCGACCGGAAGCACACCGCCCCGGCCGGGTACGGGATGTAGCCCAGCTTGTGCGGATCGATTGTGACAGAGTCCGCCGCGGGCATGGCTTCCAGTGCGCGACACTCGGCATGTTCAGGCAGGTGAATCGGTATGACCTGCTCTCGGCCACGCACCTTTACGGTCGTCTGTGCCTCACCGAGTCCAACCCGCTCCGGGATGGTCACCGTGCGCAGGTATCCGCCATAGGCGCCATCCACGTGCAGCCAGAACGACGACTTGCCCTCGCGTTCGCGCTTCGTGCGGAGCGCGACGATGTCATCGACCGGGTCGACGGAACCTTCTTCAGTTGATCCAACCACGCCGATCACGGCCAGCACGTGCCGACCCTGATCCGCGACGCGGTCAAGCTTCGCCTCAAGGTCGTCCACCCGCATCCGGAACTGCGAGTCCACCCGCACCGGGATCAGCGCCCGCCGCCCAACCCCCAGCACATCCAGCGCTTTCTCAAAGCAGTAGTGGTGACTCTCGGGCGCCAGCAGCACCGGGCTTGATCCCAGTCGCGCACACACTTCGCCCAGCCCCCGCTCGACGACATTCCATGGGGACCGCACATAAGCCTCGATCAGGCGCCGCGCCATCCCGGTGCCGCCGCTGGCGGCGGCTTCCCTGAAGGTAGCGTCGAGCGCCGTCAGCACGGCCGTCGGGGCCAACGCCAGCAGGAGCTGGGGATCCTCTCCCCACGCGAGCGGCGGAAGCCCGACCTCGCGCCGCATGTCGCCGAGCATCAGCGGTAGGTACCGAACCGTCCTGGCGATCCACAAGGCCTCCAGGTTCGCCACCGTCCCCCCGCTGGTCAGGTGCGCCCAACTGTCTTCGCCATAGCCGATCATCTTGCACAGCATCCGGCCGGCCTGAAGCTCGAGCCGGACCGTGACGGGCGCCACATCGGCCGTGATGTTGTTGGGGTTATAAAGCATCGCCGCGAAGTAGCCCGCGATGCTGGGAAGCGTCTGCTCCGCGAGCATGTGCGCGGCGTATCGGGGGCTCTGAAATGGAACATCCGCCTTGAGCCGGGCCAGCAGTTCGATCAGGCGGTCTTCGAAGGAATCCTGGAAAGCCTCGTTATTCCGCCGAAGCGCCGACGTGACGACAACGCCGTCTTCCGGGAAGTAGTTGCGGCGCCAGGCGTAGTAGTCGTCCACGATCCGTCGGACGATCTCGCCGAACCACTCGCCGTTCTCCGCTTTGGGACCGGCGAACCACGCGCTGATGCGGTTGAGGTCGTGCATTTCGGGGAAACCTCCCTGAACAGGGTGAATGTCGGGCCGTTCATAATAGGGATGTGCATGTCCGTAATGCGCGGCGCACCGCCGCCGCTTTCACTCGGAGGTTGTTGAATGAACCGCAGATCATGGGCCGAGCCTTTCAAGATCAAGATGGTCGAGCACCTGCGGATGACAACGCGTGCCGAGCGTGAGCTCGCGATCCGCGAAGCGGGGTTCAACACGTTTCTGCTGCGCAGCGAGGATGTCTATATCGACCTGCTGACCGACTCGGGCACATCCGCGATGAGCGACCGCCAGTGGGCAGGGATGATGGTGGGGGATGAGCCCTACGCCGGGAGCGCCAACTTCTATCGCCTCGAGACCGCGGTGCGCGAGACATACGGCTACGCGCATGTAATCCCGACCCATCAGGGTCGTGGCGCGGAGCACATCCTGAGCCGGATGTGCGTCAAGCCGGGCCAGATCGTGCTCGGCAATATGTACTTTACCACCACCCGGGCACACCAGGAACTGGCGGGTGGTCGGTTCGTCGACATCATCGGCGATGTGGCCCATGACCCCACCGACGAGTCGCCGTTCAAGGGCAACGTGGACTTGAAGAAACTGGAGGCGGCGATCGCGGCGCACGGCGCGCCGAAGATCGCGTATCTCTGCCTGCAGTGCAACGTCAATATGGCCGGCGGCCAGCCCATCAGCCTGGCGAACCTGCACGCCGTGAGGGCCATCTGCCGGCGCAGCGGCATCCCGATCTACCTCGACGCGACGCGCGCGGTCGAAAACGCCTACTTCATCAAGGTGCGCGAACACGGACAGGAAGGCCGGTCCATCGAGGACATCCTTCTGGAAATGTGCTCATGCACAGACGGCTGCACCTGTTCCGCGAAGAAGGATGCCCTGGTCAACATCGGTGGTTTCCTGTGCCTCAACGACGACACGCTCGCCGAGGAGGCCCGCAACCAGGTTGTCCTGTTTGAGGGCCTGCACACGTACGGCGGACTGGCCGGACGGGATCTCGAAGCCATGGCGATCGGCATCCGGGAATCCGTGCAGTTCGATCACATCCAGGCTCGAATCGGGCAGGTCGAATACCTTGGAAACCGATTGGCCAGGGCCGGCGTCCCCATCGTCAGGCCCATCGGCGGGCACGGCATCTTCATTGACGCGGCCGCCTTTCTCCGGCACCTCCCGCGGGACCAGTTCCCGGCCCAGGCGCTGACGTGCGCGCTGTACATCGACTCTGGCGTGCGGTCAATGGAGCGAGGCGGGGTATCCGCCGGACGCCACCCAGACAGCCGCGAAAATATCTTCCCGAAGCTCGAACTCGTGAGGCTGACCATCCCACGCCGGGTGTACACGCAGGCGCACATGGATGTGACGGCGGAGTCTGTGATCGATCTGCTGGATCGCGCGGATGACGTCGTGGGCCTGCGGTTCACCTCAGAGCCCAAGTACCTCCGGTTCTTCCAGGCGAGATTCGCTCCGGTCGAGGGTGACTCCATGTTCCGCACGAGGTCAGAACAAGCCGCCCACGCCTGATCCGGCGCGCGCCAAGTAAAGGCCGGGACCGTTCGGGCTCACCCGCTGGTGGGGACCTGAACGGCTATTTCTTGACCGTGAGTTCCACAAGTTCCTTGACGTCGCGCAGGCCGTCCATCCCCATGATCGCTTTGGCGAGCGTATCGCATTGGGGACGCCCGATGACTTCATCGCCAAGGGCATGAAACTTGACCGAGATCTCGTCCTCGGTCATCGGGTCGCGGGGGTCGCCCTTGGGCACATCCACGCGGACGGCGTGCGACTTGCCGGAGGTCGTGGTGATGGTCACGCGGCTCGGCTGAAACTTCGGGAACAGCGCTTCAAACTCGGTATTGGCCACAACTTTGACCTTGTCCATCACGGGAATCAGCGACTTGTCCATCACTCGCTCTTCCTTGAACTGCAGCGGCGTGACCATGCCGTCTACCAGCCCAACCGCCATGCAGTAGGGCAGCGAGTGATCTGCCGTTTCCTTGCTGTCGGGCCGGTACTTGTGCGGATCGCCGAGAATGTCCGCCGCGCGAGCGATCACTTCGACCTTGATCTCCGCGACATCCGCGGCCTTGAGTCCGTTCTCCTTCACGCACTTCATCATGGCGGTCAGCGGTGCGTGGCTGAGCGCTTCGATCGGGAAGCTCTTCATTCCGCAGTCGATGATCTTGTAATGGTCTTTCGCCGACTTGGGAAGGCTGCCAATGAGCTTCTCGGTGTCAAACCGCGCCGCCTCGCCCTTGCTCGCGGGCGGGTGCACATGGGAGAACACGGCGTAAAGGCCTTCCTTGCCGTCGATCATGTGCTCCGGGCCCGAGTACCCGCGCTTGGCGAGCATGGCCGACTCGACGCCCATGCGCGTCGCCCACGGGTCCACCGTGTTCTTCATGTTCGTCAGCTTGCCCGCGGTGACCGCGCCGGGCGTGAACGTCCGGCTCGCCGAAATGCCGATCGCCTGGACCATCTGATCGACTGTCAGATTCAGCACGCGTCCCGCGGCGATGGGTGCCGCGAACGCCGTCAGCGTCGCGTGGTGCCACCCGTACTCACGAATTCCCGGCAGGCCGAACTCGCACAGCCGCATCTCGACTTCGTAGGCGATCACCGTGGCAAGGATCAGGTCCTTGCCGGACAGGCCGAGGTACTCGCACAGCGCCAGGGGCCCCGCGATGATGTCTGAGGGATGGCACGGGTCCGCCTTCCAGTAGATGTCGTTGTAGTCCATCGCGCGGATCATGTGGTCGTTGAGGAACGCCGCATCCACCGGGTTGGTCTTGAACCCAGAGACAAACGCCGTGCACTTGCCTCCGCCCCCGGTCTCCTTGTGGTGGGCCAGGAGAATGTGAGCATCTTCCTGCTTGGAGCCGCCGAGCGCGCACCCCATCGAATCGAACCAGAAAAGCTTGGCTTTGTGGATCGCATCCGCCGAAAGGTGCTCGTACCTCAGGCCGCAGGCCCACTCCGAGAGCGTGTGGGAGAGGTACTTCTTGTTGGGATCAACGGGTGTCTTCGCCATGGATCATCCTTGTTTTCGGGGGCCAATATTACGCCCGGTCACCGTCTCGCCTGAGTCTTTCGAAAGCGCCACCTCAGTCGGGCCACGCCCGAGCCGCCGCGCAAGCCATTGCCCCACGCGGGATTACCATCGCCAGTTGCAAAGGGAGTGGATTTTCTTGCTTGGTGCCGGCGCGGAGGTTAGACTGGTTGTCGCTCGCGGCGCTTCATAGGCCGCCGCGAGGAATGCGACGCCGCCGCGCGACGGCGCCCGAGTGACTCGGAAGGAGACAAGACATGAAGCGTTCTCGTGGGCTTTGGCCGGCAACGCCGGCGCTTGTGGTGTTTGCGTGCTTTCCTGCGCTGAGCGTCGGACAGACGGCCAGCGGCGACCTGATCTCGCAGGTCGATCACTTCGGCAATGGTGCCCCGCTGCTGGCAAACTCCGCGTTCGGTCAGTATTCCGCCGACGTTCTGGGCGGCACTTCGATCGGCTATCTCAATGTGTGGGCGAGCAATCCCTCCGGTGGAACGTGGGCCGTTCAGAATCTTCCGATCCTGCCCTCCTCCTTTGCCCCATCCACCGTCCCGGTCACGACCGCGTTCGACCTGACGCCGCTCGGCATTTCTCCCGGCACGCCGCTCGCCGGGATCAACTTCAACCGCACCATCACGCCGGCGCCGCTCCTTTCGCCCCCCGTGGCCAGCGGGGTGTTCCAATCGTTCATTCCACACTTCAACCACGATGCCGAAGGCCGCGACGACCTCGGCGGCCCGCACACGAGTCCCGGCGCGGCCCCCAGCACCGCATCCCTCAACTTCTCGTTCCCCCTGGGCAAGTTTCACTGGAACAACAACGTTCCCAATGTCGAGACCGGTCGCAACGAGTGTGGCCCCGCCGCGGCGACCAACAGCCTCGAGTGGCTCCGCACCACACAGGGCGTCAACGTCCCCAATGACGGGATGCCCAACCGTCTGAACACGCTCAAAGAATCGGCATTCACATGAAGTTCATGGACGATCAGCTCGGCGGGGCCAACATCACCCAGAACGGCTACACCGCCGAGGCCAAGGGCCTGATCCCGACCTGGGACTTCATTTCGAGCGAGATCAACCACGGCGAAGACGTCGAGATCGGGTTCACCTATCTCAACGCCGCGGGACAGGCCAACGGCGGCCACTGGATCACCGCGGTCGGCAAGATCGACCTGTTCGGCGCCCAGGGCATCTGGTTCGTCGAGGACACCAAGCAGGGTGCGGCCGGCGGCACGGACAAGATCGGGTTCAGTTGGCTGACGACCGGCGCCAACGGGTTCCTCAAGCTCGCGAACTACGCGGGTGGAAACAACATGATCGACATCGTGGTGTCCGAATCAGTGCCCGCGCCCGGCGTCGTCGTCACGCTTGGGCTCGGCGGCCTGATCGCGGCCCGCCGTCGCCGCGCCTGACCACGCGATTCAGAACCAACGCGCCGGCCCGGACCTCCGGGCCGGTGTTTGTTTTGGCTCGGAGCGTCGTTCGCTTCAGAGCGCGACTCGCGGCAAACCCATCGCCCGCCTCCACGCGCTCAGCTGCCCAAGGTGAGAGCTCTCGTGCTTCACCATGAGCGTGACCAGCATGTCCCCGGTCGTGGGGTGCATTGCTCGCCACCGCTCGAGCGCCGTCGGCGATGCGAACACGGCGTCGCGAGCCGAATCGAGGGCCGCGCCGGCGTCGTCGTGCGCGGCCCGGTAGTGCTCGATGAGCGGTGACTTCGGCGGGTACGCGGACGGATCGGCCAGCGGCTCAGACTTCGCCCCGTACGGGTGATCGGCCGGGTCCTCAAACGGTGCTTCTCGCAGAAGAGAGGCGGCGACCCTCGCATAGAGCGTGAGGTGGGACAGCACCCACGCGGCATGGTTGAGCGATCGTCCGGGCACCGGCTGCGCCAGAAACTGCGCTTCGGTGAGATCCCCGACAAGCCGGAGGGCGTACGCGGCATTTCGGCGCCAGGTAATGGCAATGGCTGAGCGGATGGGGTGGGTCATTGGCGGGACCAGTCTAGCGATCGGGGACGTTCCGCGATCACGTCCCCCGGAGTTATCTGGTCGCTCAATATGGTGGCTCAGGATCGTCCCCGCTCACCCCCGGGCGCACGGATGCCGATGTTCATGAGTTATTGGAAGGCGAGGCGCCCATTCGGGCGTGCTCGATGGAGTCGCTCACGTGAATACTCAGGCCGCGCCGTGCATCGTTCAGTCGTTGTGCCACGATGCGAAACAGGGATGGTCGACTCCGTTGAGCCCCTCGCTGGATTCCGACCGCACGCTGGTGCTGGTGTTCGGGGCACCTGGGTACGCGGACCGTCCCGGCGCCCGGCGGAGCTGGCCAGGGCCTACCCGCGCTCTCACATGGCGGGTTGCTCGACCTCCGGCGAAATTCTCGGTGGAGAAATCCGTGATGAGAGCCTTTCCGTCGCGGTCGTGAAGTTCGCGCACACCAAACTCGCCGTTGCCACCGCCCCGGTGCGCTCGGTCGAGGACTCGTACCGTGCCGGAGCCGCCATCGCCCGCCAGTTGGACGGCCCGGGGCTCAAAGGCGTGCTCGTGCTCTCCGACGGATTGAAAGTCAACGGCAGTGCGCTCGTCCAGGGGATCAACTCTGTGCTCTCGGACAAGGTGATCGTGACCGGCGGCCTGGCCGGCGACGGCACCCGATTCCAGAAGACTTGGGTGCTCAAGGGCGGTTCGCCCGCCGAGGGTTTTGTCTCGGCCGTGGGCCTGTATGGCGATCGAGTCCGGATCGGGCACGGGTCCAAGGGCGGGTGGGACTGCTTCGGGCCTGAATGAAAGATCACTCGGTCCCAGGGCAACACGCTCTTCGAGCTTGACGGAAAGCCCGCCCTGCCCCTGTACAAGGAATACCTGGGGTCACGTGCCGCCGAACTGCCGGCCTCGGCGCTGTTGTTTCCGCTCTCGCTGCGGTCAGGTGTCTCTGACGACAAGCGCCTCGTGCGGACCATTCTCTCGGTGGATGAGGCCCGCGGCGCACTCATCTTCGCGGGCGACATCCAGCAGGGCTACCTGGCCCAGCTCATGTGCGCGAACTTCGACCGCCTGATCGACGGGGCGGCGCAGTCGGCGCTGATGACACGATCCGCCGGCGTCTCCGGCCCATCTCTCTCGATAGCCATCAGCTGTGTCGGCCGGCGGCTCGTGCTCGGTGAACGAGTGGAAGAGGAACTCGAGAGCGCCCTGGAGGCTCTCCCGCAGGGCGCGCAGCAGGTCGGGTTCTACTCGTACGGCGAAATCTCGCCCTACGCGTCCGGCAAGTGCGATCTGCACAACCAGACCATGACTCTCACCACGATCTCGGAAGTGTAAATGCACTCGGTGCTGGCCCGACAACTCCGCAAGGCCGGCCTCACCGCTGACGCCCTGCCCACCGATCCCGAGAAGTGGACGCTGCTGCTTGAAAGCGTGAGCAAGGCGTACGTCGACGCCGACCAGGGCCGTCAGCTCCTCGATCGCGCCATGGCGCTGTCATCGGAGGAAATGCGAAAGTCGCTCGATGAGGCGATGACGCTCAACGCCGCGCTGCAGGAGTCCCAGCGTGTCCTCGAGGGCTCTCGCCAGGAAGCGGCGGAGGCCCGCGCCGCCGCCGAGGCCGCCAACAAGGCCAAGAGCCTGTTCCTGGCGAACATGAGCCATGAAATCCGTACGCCCATGACATCCATCCTGGGTTACACAGACCTGCTCGAAGAAGCCCAGGCCGAGGATCGACGCGCGTACGTGGCGACGATCCAGCGCTGCGGCCGTCACCTGCTCGCGCTCATCAACGACATCCTCGACTTCTCCAAGGTCGAGTCCGGACGCCTCCTGATCGAGCGGGTGGAATGCCGGCCCCTCCAGATCGCCCGGGAAGTGATGGACGTCATCCGTCCCAAGGCGGTGAACAAGTCGCTCGTCTTCACGCTTCGCAGCGAGGGCGAAATCCCCGACGTCATCGAATCCGATCCCACCCGGCTCAGGCAGATCCTCACCAACATCGTCGACAACGCCGTCAAGTTCACCAGTCGTGGCAGTGTCGAGGTCATCGCCCGAGTGCGTGACGCGCCAGGGGCCAAGCGGTTGCTCGAGTTCGACGTGCGCGACACCGGCATCGGCATGTCGAAGGAACAGGCCGCCCGCCTCTTCCGTCCCTTCGCGCAGGCCGACGAATCCATGGCACGCCGCTTTGGCGGCACCGGCCTGGGCCTGGTGATCTCACGCCACTTCGCGGAGGCGCTCGGCGGCGGGCTCAATCTGGTCTGCATGCCCGGTGCCGGATGCACATTCACGCTCACGGTGGACATGGGCAACACAAAGCTCGTCGCCGCCCAGCCACCGGCGGCGCCACGGACAGCCGCCCCGGCCTCGCTCGCCGGACGCCGCATTCTGCTCGCCGAGGACGGGCCCGACAACAGCCGGCTTATCTCCTTTCATCTTTGCCGCGCTGGCGCTGTCGTCGAAATCGCCGACGATGGCCGGCGAGCCGTCGACCTCGCGCTCAGCCACTCGTTCGACGTTGTCCTGATGGACATGCAGTTGCCCGAGCTCGACGGCTACGGCGCAACCCGGTTGCTCCGGCAGCGCGGGTACCACGTCCCAATCATCGCCCTCACCGCGCACGCCATGGAAGAGGACCGGCGGCAGTGCCTCGCCGCCGGGTGCGACGATTACGCCACCAAGCCCATCGATGCGCCCTCGCTTCTCGCCATTGTGCGCGGCCTGGAGTGAGCGGCGTTCAGCCGCCGCGGCGTAGCTCATCGCTCAGGCCAGCGGCACCGTGCGGAACTGATACGCCACGCCACGCTTGACGTGCTCGGCCAGCACGTGATCGACGAGCCCGCGCTGGGTCGCGAGCAACTCCGGAGTGGACACGCCCGGCTTCGACAGAATTCCCGACGCGATCATCCGAGCCACGATGACACACGGAAACGCGGTGGTGCGGGCCATGCTGGTGGACTGACTCGCGCGGTGGTAAAGATCGAACAGATCCCAGACCATGCGCTGCCGGGCTCCGTCCTTGATTCCGTCTCCGAGCACCCGCATCACCGTGAGGTCTTCCTCGCCGGGTTCGTAGGTCCACTTCGGGAACATGAGCTTTGCCGTCAGGTCCCGCGGCCGGACATCCACACCGCCAACTCGTACGGGCTCCTCGGAGAAGAACCCCGTCTCCCGCAGCACCCGCATCAGCTCGATGTGGCCGGGATAGCGGAGCGTCTTCTCCTTCATGAACGGAACTTTGAGCGTCTTGACCAGGCTCCGCAATCCGTCGGTGTTGAACGCCTCGAGCGTGCCGGCGCCGGGGAAGTTCATCAACTCCGGTCCAGAGAGCGCCTCGCGGACCACAACCTTGCCGTGCTCAACCAGGCGCGACGGCCGCGTGTATTCCTCGATCACATCCGCCGGGCTGAACGCGGCCTTGTATTCAAATGGCCAGCGGCGCTCGCGGGGCAGGCCGCCGACGTAGATCTCTATGTTGTCGCAGGGGGAGAGATTGGCCGCGGCGTAGCCGGCGAGGAGGTGGCTCATGCCCGGGGCAACGCCGCAGTCGACCACCGCGGTCACGTGGTGCTTCTTTGCGAGGGAGTCAAGTTCAAGCGGGTCTTCCGCCATGAACGAGATGTCGCAGAAGTGCTTGCCGGATTCGAGGATGGTCTTGAGCGCGGAGAAAGCGATGCGAGATGAGAGAGCGCCGAGAACGATGTCCGCATCGGCGATGATGCGGCGGAGGGTGGCGGCGTCCGACAGGTCGGCTTGGATGGTTGTGGCCTTGGCCCCGCACCGGCGCGCAACATGGTCCAGGTTGTCCGGGTTGAAGTCCGCCACGGTCACGGTAAAGGCGGGATCGGAGGCCAGATCGGCCGCCATGACGGAGCCGACCATGCCGGCGCCCAATACGACTGCTCTCGTCACGCGATCCTCCGTCGTTCGAGATCAGAGCGAAGGTGTCAAACCACCGGCGCCCGATCCAGGTATGAGTAGGGGTGGACGTTGGCCTTCTTGAGCCGGTCCAACAGGTCCTTCGATCCGTGCGTTCGTGCGTGGGCGAGTTCGGATGGGTGAATGGCGATGCACAACAACAAGTGCAGCCGCTCCTCCCCGATCACAAAGTCTTCGCCGCGGGGGCAGAAGCGATCAAACACGACAGGAAGATGCGACCCCTTGCTCTGTGGGATCTCGGCGGTTTCGTTGGGGTTGAGCGGCGCCATCGACGCGTACCGCGCCGTGGGGTTGAGCATCGAGTTCACCAGCTTCATGATCTCCGGGTCATCGCGGCGTTTGTGAGGAGGCGTGCACGCCGCGAGCTCGAAGTAACCTTCGCGTCCCGGCTTGGGCCGATTCGACGTCTCGTGCGTTACCAGTTCCTGAGTGACCAGCACAACGCCCGGAATGCACTTGCTGAATGCATACAGGTCGAGTCCGCCGCCAAGAAAGAACGGGATGATGGAGTGATACACCGTGTCATCCATCGGTCCGAGAGTGCGTTCGAGGGCCGCCTGCTTTGCCTGGTCAAACGCCTCCGCCGCGACGTTCTCGGGGGATGGCGCATCGTTCCCGTCGGGGGCCTTTCCTTTCCTGCCAAAGAGCCATCTGAACACCGCTTGTTCCCCTGTAGGACGTCCTACCCCGCGTACTTCGCAATCTCCTTCGCCACATCCATCGTGCTCGACTTCCCGCCCATGTCGTAGGTGCGGACCTTGCCTTCCTTGATGACCCGGGCGATCGCCGTCTCGAGGCGCGTCGCCTTGTCCGTTTCCTTCAGCCAGTCGAACATCATCTTGACCGTTAGGAGCATCGCGATCGGGTTGACCTTGTACTGGCCCGCGTACTTCGGCGCCGAGCCGTGCGTCGGTTCGAACACGGCGTACGTGTCGCCCATGTTCGCGCTCGGAGCGAACCCCAGCCCGCCGACAAGGCCCGCGCACAGATCGCTCACGATATCCCCGAACATGTTCTCCGCGACCAGCACCGAGTAGTCCTGCGGGTTCTTGAACATCCACATGCAGATGGCGTCGATGTTCGCCTCATCGGCCCAGATCCCCGGGTAGCCTTTGGCCACTTCGCGGAAGATGCGGGTCATGAGGCCGCCGGTTTCACGCAGAACGTTGGGCTTCTCGATGAGGGTGACACGCTTGCGGCCGGTCTTCTTCGCAAACTCGAACGCCTGCTTGCAGATGTTCGTGCACCCCTGCTTGCTGACAATCCGCGTCGAGAGCGCCACATTCTCCAGTCCCTTGTCCTTCCACGGCTTCATTTTCGGGTTCGCGCACAGGGCCGTGTACACGCTTTCAGGCAGTGGGTAGAACTCCACGCCCCCGTAGCTGCCCTCGGTGTTCTCGCGGAACACAACCTGGTCGATCGGAACTTCGCCGCCGCCGGGATTGGCAATCGCCGTCCCGCGGTAGTTCAGCGGGTTGCCCGGGTAGCTCTTGCACGGCCGCATGTTCGTGTGCAGGTTGAACATCTGCCGGAGCTTCACGATCGGGCTGAAGTACACCAGCCCCTTGTTCTTCAACTCAGGAATCAACTCCTCCTTCGCCTCATCCTGCGGCTTGGATGTAATCGCCCCGAACAGCCCGCACGTCGTCCCCTGAAGTGCCTTGATGGTCCGGTCCGGGAGAGCGTTCCCTTCCTTGCACCAGAACTCCCAACCGATGTCGCACGGCCGGTATTCCGCATCAAACTTCATCGCGTCCAGCACCAGGCGGGAAGCTTCCATCACATCGTTTCCGATGCCGTCACCGGGCATCCATGCGATCGAGTACTTGGCCATTGCGAGACTCCTTTGGGGGACAGAGCGTAGCAGGGCGATCGCGTCTGTGAAGTCCATTCCCGCCGGCCGGTAGACTGCTCGCCATGATGCCCCGACTCGCCTGCCTGGCCGCCGGTCCGATGCTCGCCGTCTTCCTGGCCGCCTGCTCGGCTCCATCTCAACACGCCCGCCGCGGCGTGCTTCTGGAGGACCTCGCCTGGCCCGAAGCCGAGAAAGTCCTGACTCCGGACACCGTCGTCGTCATTCCGCTCGGAGCCGCCGCCAAGGAGCACGGCCCGCACCTCCCGCTCAAGAACGACGCCGTCATCGCGGCCTACTTCACCCGCCGCGTGCTCGTGACGGCCGACGTCGTCGTCCTTCCGGCCGTGAACTACTCCTATTACCCCGCCTTCGTGAACTTTCCGGGCTCCACGACCCTGCAAATGGAAACGGCCCGGGATGTGATCGTGGATATCTGCCTCTCCGTGTCGCGCCACGGGCCGCGCCGGTTCTACATCCTGAACACCGGCGTCTCGACCCTTCGTGCCCTCAAGCCCGCGTCCGAACGACTGGCAGAGGCGGGCCTCCTCATGACGTACACCGACATCCTCAAGGTCGACGGCGGCGTCGTCGAGAAAGTCCGGACCCAGGCCCGCGGCACCCACGCCGACGAAATCGAAACGTCCATGATGCTCTACATGGCGCCCGAGATCGTTGACATGCGCAAGGCCGCCAAGGACATGCCCGAAGGCTCCGGGGGCCCGCTGTCGCGCGACCCCAAGGATGTCGGGCGCTACTCCCCCAGCGGCGTGTTCGGTGACGCGACACTTGCTACACGGGAGAAAGGTGAGAAGGTCGTCGAGGCCATGGTGACAGGGATACTTCGCGAGATCGAATCGACTCGCACCGGGCCTCTCCCTGTTCCCAAGCCTGAGCCGTAAGCCCGTCAGTCCGCGACCGCCGGCTGCTCCGTTCCGACATCTTCTCCATGAAGCCCGGTCGACCAGTTCGCTGGCTCAGGGCCCTCGACATCGCCCCGTTCTGGATTCGACCTAATTCAGGAAGGGACCTTGGAGCGGTGGGGGACCACGACCGGCTTGGACTGCCCCTCTCGTCCCGCCGGCAGATAGTCTTGAATCGCGGCGACATCCCAGTCCCCGGCCCGCAGGGCCTCGATCGCCTTCACGCTCGCCACGGCGGCCGTCGCCGTCGAAATCATCGGGATTCCTAATCTCACCGCTGTCGAACGAATCTTGCCCTCGTCGGTTTGCCACCCTGTCCGCGTTGGCGTGTTGATGATCAGGGAAATCTGTCCGTTGCTCATCAGGTCGATCACGTTGGGCCGCGCGCCCGCCGCGATCTTCTGCAGAATTGTCGGCTTCAGTCCGCGCTTCTTCAGGAACTCGCCCGTGCCCTCGGTCGCGTACACCTGGAAGCCCATGCCAAGCAGGGACCGCGCCGGTTCGACGATGGTCGGCCGGTCCGACTCGCGCACCGAAACGAAGACGCCGCCCTCGCGCGGCAGCTCCGGGCCCGCCGCCATCTGAGCCTTCGCGAATGCAACCGGGAACGAAGCGTCCATCCCCATCACCTCGCCCGTCGATCGCATCTCCGGCCCGAGCACCACATCCACACCCGGGAACTTGCTGAACGGGAACACGGATTCCTTGACCGCGAACGGCCCGCGTGAGTCCAGCTTGCCGTCCACTTCCTCGACGCCCAGCTCCGCCAGGGACTTGCCCATCATCACCTTGGCGGCGATCGCGGGCCACGAAATGTGCGTCGCCTTCGACACGAACGGCGCTGTGCGCGATGCCCGGGGATTGACTTCGAGGATGTAGACCTCGCCATCCTTGATCGCCATTTGCACGTTCATCAGCCCCCGAACCCCCAGGGCTGCGGCAAGATGTCGCGATATCTCGCGGATGCGCTCCTGCACTTTCTTCGGCAGCGAGTAGGGCGGGATCGTGCACGAAGAATCGCCGGAGTGAACACCCGCGTGCTCGATGTGCTCCATCACGCCGCAGATCATGGCCCTTGACGATGCCTGGCCAGTTCGCTGTTTCGCGGCTTCGACCAGCCCGAAGTCCGCCACCACATCCACGTCCACTTCCGTGGCCGCATCCAGGAACCGGTCGATCAGAACCGGGGCATCGTCCATCCCGGAGAGCTTCAGCGCGGTGGTCACGTAGTTGCGCAGCGTCTTCTCGTCCGAGCACACTTCCATCCCCCGCCCGCCGAGCACGTAGCTCGGCCGGACCAGCACGGGGTACCCGATCCGGTTGGCGACGACGACAGCCTCATCGATCGAACGTGCGATCCCGCTCGGCGGTCGCTTGATGTTCAGGCGTTCAAGTATGGCGTCGAACCGCTCGCGGTCCTCGGCAAGATCGATGGAGTCGACCGACGTGCCGATGATCGGTGCCCCCGCCAGCGTGAGGCCATGAGCAAGATTCAGGGGCGTTTGACCGCCGAACTGGATGATCAGGCCGAGCACGTTGCCGACATGCGCCGCCCGCGACCGAAGGCTCAGCGTGGTCCCATTCAGACGCTCGACAACATTGAGCACATCTTCCAGTGTGAGAGGCTCAAAGAAGAGAAGGTTGGATGTGTCATAGTCCGTCGAAACCGTTTCCGGGTTCGAGTTGATCATCACCGACTCGAAGCCAAGCTCCTTCGCCGCAAACGCCGCGTGGCAGCAGCAATAGTCAAACTCAATACCCTGCCCGATCCGGTTCGGCCCGCCACCGAGAATGATGACCTTCTTCTTGTCCGTAACTCGAATCTCGTCATCGCCTTGGACAAGAGTGCCTTTCCCCGTCTCGCTGTCTCGCTGTTTCGCTGTTTCGCTGCACCCGCTCTCATACGTCGAGTAGTAGTACGGCGTAACCGCCTCAAACTCCGCCGCGCACGTGTCCACCATCTTGTACACAGGCTCGATGCCGAGCTTCTTCCGATGCTCCCTCACCTGCAGAATCGTCTCGCTCTTGATCGTCCCGAGGTACAGGTTCGCGAGTTGGGCATCCGAATACCCGTACTGCTTGGCCGTAAACAGCACCTCCCGCGGCACTTCTTCCAGTGTCCGGTATCCGCACAGAACATCCTCAAAGTCCACCAGCTGCTTGATCTGATCCAGGAAGAAGCGGTCGATCTTCGACAGCTCGTGCACCTTGTCGAGCGACCACCCCATCTTGAAGGCGTAACGGATGTAGTAGAACCGACCCTGGCTCGGCACCGCCAGTTTCCGGCTCAGCTTCTCCCACGGAATCGGCCACTCAATCGGCTGCCCATCCGCCGTGCGGAGACCCGAGTTGCTCGTGCCGCGCGGGCCATCCGCGCGCCCCGGCACGCCCGTCGCGCTCCCCATCACGTCCAACACCAGCTGTTCCCGCTCCACCGCGCGCATGGCCGCCAGCCACTTGTCGTTCCGATCCAGCCCCAGCCCGAATCGCTTGACCTCCATCGAGCGGATGACCTTCTGCAGGCTTTCCTTGAACGTCCGCCCGATCGCCATCGCCTCGCCGACGGACTTCATCTGCGTCGTCAGCGTCTCATCCGCCTCGGGAAACTTCTCAAACGTCCAGCGCGGCATCTTCGTCACGACATAGTCGATCGCCGGCTCAAAGCACGCGCTCGTCGTTCCCGTGATGTCGTTCCGCAGTTCATCAAGCGTGTAGCCGACGGCCAGCTTCGCCGCGATCTTGGCAATGGGGAAGCCGGTGGCTTTGCTGGCGAGGGCGGAACTCCGCGACACCCGCGGGTTCATCTCGACCACAACCATGTGGAACTTGCCATCCTTCGGCGCCGGGTCCACCCCGAACTGCACGTTGCTCCCGCCCGTCTCGACGCCCACCGCCCGCATGATCGCGAACGCGGCATCCCGCATCGCCTGGTATTCCTTGTCCGACAAGGTCAGGATCGGCGCCACCGTGATCGAGTCCCCTGTGTGCACGCCCATCGGGTCGATATTCTCAACCCCGCACACGATGATGCAGTTGTCCTTCTTGTCCCGGACAACCTCGAGCTCGTATTCCTTCCACCCGATCACGCTCTGATCAATCTGCACCTGCTTGATCATCGACGCGGCCAACCCACGCGACAGCAGCTCCCGGAACTCCTCCATGTTGTACGCGATGCCCCCGCCCGTTCCGCCCAGCGTGAACGCCGGCCGACAGATCGCCGGCAGGCCGATCTCCTTCAGAAACTCCAGCCCCTCCTCAACCGTCGTCACCGTCTTCGACTTGGGCATCTTGAGCCCGAGCGCCTCGACAATGTCCTTGAACTGCTGACGATCTTCCGCCCGGTGAATCACCTTGCGATTCGCGCCGATCATCTCGATCCCGAACTCCGCCAGCGTTCCATCATCCCACAGTTTGCACGCGCAGTTGAGCGCCGTCTGCCCGCCAAGCGTTGGTAGAATCGCGTCGATCCGTGTCCCCCGCCCCGCCTCCTTCTTAATCACCTTCCGCACCGCTTCGGGCGTGATCGGCTCGATATACGTTCGATCCGAAAACGCCGGGTCCGTCATGATCGTCGCGGGGTTCGAGTTCACCAGGACAATGCGATAGCCCTCAGCCTTGAGCGCCTTGCACGCCTGCGTTCCCGAATAGTCAAACTCGCAACCCTGCCCGATGACGATGGGCCCTGAACCGACGATCAGAATGGTCTTGATATCCGTCCGCTTGGGCATCTCAGCCTTTCTCAACGCCGCCGTCGTGGCGGCTGTCCCTCAGCGCCCGGCCGTCCCACGGGACCCTGCCGAGCGCAAACTTCGTCAGCATAGTCGCCCCGATTGCAAATCGCAGCATTCGTGGCTCTTGCCAGGCAAGCTAGTAATCACTAATATGCCCAGCCGACGGTGCAATTCAAGGTGTCGCCGTGCGAATCGCCAACCTCCTCCCACTGACAGTCGTCGGCCTTGTCGGTTGTGCCGGACACCAACCCCTTTCAGCGCCCGCACTCTCCGATTGGGTGAACGCAGCCCCCGACCAAGTGCTCACGACAGCGGCCGCGGCATTCAAAGAGCGCGGCTACAACGCCTTTCTCGGAAATCCTGGCATGGTCGTGGCCTCCAAAAGCGAGTCCACCTTCTGGACCGTGCCCGCGGGCGTCGCGGGCTTCGCCCTGTTGCCCGTCAGGCTGATCACCTGGCCTGTCGTGAGTCTCCTCGACAACAGCATGCACCATGAAGTCACCATGTGGTGGCCACTCAGGTCATTCGCGTGGCAGAACTCAACCATGAAGGACACGCAGATCTGGCTCAAGGCCGTGCCTCATTCCCGCGGCGGTTCATGGGTGACAGTCGAGGTCTTCTCTCCCGACAAGGCTCCCCAGTATCACGCTCGGCAGGTCGTGGACTCTCTTTTCGAGCTCGAACCTAAGCCCCTGCAAGCCGACAGCACGCGTTGATGAGGGCCAGGTGCGAGTACGCCTGTGGGTAGTTCCCGAGGGCGCGGCCGCTGACGGGGTCGCGCTCTTCGGAATAGAGACCAAGCGGCCCCGCCTGCGCCGCGTACCGATCCAGCAGGGCCCTGGCATCCGCCTTCCTCCCCACCAGCCACAGCGACTCGATCAGCCACCCCGTGCACAGGTGGAACCCGCCCTCCGTGCCCGGCAGCCCATCGTCGCACCGGTACCGCAACACCGTGCCCCGGTCGAGCAGCGCTTTCTCGACTTCCCTCACCGTCGCCACAAACCGAGGGTCATCCGGCGCGACCAGCCCCGTCAGCCCCACCAGCAGGCACGCCGCGTCGATCTTCATTTCTCCGTACGCGGCCGAAAAGCTGCCCAGTGCTTGATTGAACCCCCGGGCCAGGATGTCAGCCCGGATTCGGTCCGCCAGGTCCAGGTCTTCCTGTCGAACCCGATCCCCCAGAATTTCTCGTGCGCGGCACGCGCGGGCCACCGCGTACCAGCACAGCGTCTTGGAGTGGACGTGATGCCTCAAGGGTCCCCGGACTTCCCAAATCCCGTGGTCCGGTTCATACCAGCGCCGACTCACGGCATGAATCATCGAGTCGAGCAGCCGCATGTGCTCCGGCGTCAGCGGCCCCCCGACCTCTGCGAGCATGGCGATCAAGTCCGCCACAACTCCAAACACGTCAAGCTGCACCTGGTGCCCGGCCCCGTTGCCCACGCGCACCGGCCTGCTCTCGCCGTATCCGCGCAGCTCCGGAACTTCCCCCTCCGGCCCCAGCTCCGCGCCCTTGACCGTGTAGATCGGCCGCAGCCGTTCCGGGTTCGGCAAGTCCTCCATGATCCCGTTCAGCCAGTCCAGCAGCTTGATCGCATGCCCCGTCGACCCGAGCCGAACCAGCGCCGCCGCCGACATGCACGAGTCCCGCACCCAGCAGAACCGGTAGTCCCAGTTGCGGACCCCGCCCATCTGTTCCGGCAGGCTTGTCGTGGCCGCCGCCGCGATGGCTCCGGTCGGGCCATAGCACAGCGACTTGATCACCAGCGCGCTCCGTTTCACCAGGTCCTTGTGCAGCGAGGGCAGCCGCAAGGGCCCGGCCCACGCGGTCCAGAAGTGACCCGTCGCCGCGCGTCGGGCGGACTCGGAAACCGGCGCTTCCTTCAGTCCCGTGCCGCCCAGGCGCAACTCGAGAACCAGCGGGCCATCCGTGAGTTCCACCTCGGCGACCGCCGTTTGGTGCCCGCCCTGGTCCTCAATCCTCCACTTCACGCCCGTCGCCCGCAGCGAAATGGGATCCGCGCTCCCCTCGACAATGAGCCCGTGCTCCTGAACCCGCAGCCGAGTCGGCAGACGCCCAAAGTCGATTCGCGGCGAAAAGCGAATCGCCACTCGCCCGCTCCCCTCCACGATTCTCATCAGGTCCGACCGCCCGGCCCGCTGATACGCCCGTCCGCCCGAGCAGTCGAGATAGTCCGTGACCGCCATCCCGTCATACTCAACGCGGAGCACGAACGTGTCGGGCTCGTACAAGCGCCGAACCACCGGGCGCGAATCCGCCGGGCCGACTTCAAAGAACCCCGCCGACTCATCTCCCAGCAGCGAAGCGAACACCGGGGCTGAATCGATCCGCGGCGCGCACATCCACGCCACCCGGCCGCGGGCGTCGATAAGGGCGCACAGGCGTTGGTCAGAGAGCAGGGCAAGTTCATCAATCGGCGTCACCGACCGGGAGCGCAGGATTGCTTCGCGCTCGGCCGCCAGTGAGGCGAGCACCTGTCGAACAACCACCGGATCTCGAACCGAGAACTCCGCGACGCTCTCCGCGCTCCCGACTCGCACGCCGACGTCCTGAGGTCGAAGCGCCGCGAACGCATCCTCGTCCGTCGCATCGTCCCCGATGAACAGCACCGCGTGCGCGTTGAGCCGCTGCACAAGCGACCGGAGCGCCATTCCCTTGTCCGCTTTCACCACTCCGGTTTCCACCACCATCAGGCCATCGCGGACCAGCGGGCAGCCCAGCCGCGCGGCCGCCGCGTGGACCTCCGCCCTGAAGTCGCCGTGGGCCGCCGGCTCCACGTTTCGGTAGTGCATCGCCACGCCGGTCCGCTTGACTTCCACGAGCGCCCCGACAAAGCGACTGCCGATGCGTGCCATCGTCTCGCGAAGCTCGTCGAGCATGCCCCTGTCGGGCTGCGCAACGTCGTCGGACTCCGCGCCGTGCCCGCCGACAAGCGTGAACCCCTGAACTCCACCAAGCTTCCGAGCGACATCATCCCGCGAGCGACCGGTCAACACCGCGACATGCGTCGACTCCAGGTTCGACAGGCGGGTCAGCGCCGCGAGCGACTCCCGATCCACCTCCGCCAGGTCCGGAGTCGGCGCAATCGCCGCCAGCGTCCCGTCAAAGTCGCACCCCACCAGCAGGATCGGCGACGCCGCGATCCGCCGAAGTTCATCCTGGAGCCGCGGTTCGATCAACGGGCCAGCACCTCCAGAAACTCTTGCGCCCACGCGTGAACATCGTGACGCCTGACCACCATACGGAGAATCGCCATCCGCTGCCTCGCGTCCTGCCGCGGCAGGTTCAGCGCATCATTGACCGACTGCACCAGGCCGTCGATGTCCCGTGGATTGACCAGCAGCGCCCGCCGAAGCTCTCTCGCCGCCCCGGCGAACTCGCTCAGCACAAGAACCCCGCCAAGGTCCGGCCTCGACGCCGCAAACTCCTTGCACACCAGGTTCATCCCGTCCCGCAGCGGCGTGACCAGCATCACGTCCGCCGCCCGGTAATACGCCACCAGTTCCTCCCGGGGAAGGCTTCTCCGGAAGTAGTGCACCGCCACCTGTCCCGGCTGGCTGAACTCGCCGTTGATCCGCCCCACGTTGTGCTCCACCTGCTCCCGCAGGGTCGCATAGTCCGGCACGGCTTCGCGGCTCGGGACCGCCACCTGCATCAGCACGTGCCTCCGCGCCGAAACATCCCCGTTCTCGAGCATGTGCTCCCACGCCCGCAGCCGCGCATCAAATCCCTTGGTGTAGTCCAGCCGGTCAACGCACAGGATGATCTTGCGGCTCGCGCCCACCTGCCGCCGAATCTCGCGCGCGCGGGCGATCACCTCCGGCTGTTCCGCGATGCTGTTGAACTCGTCAAAGTCGATGGAGATCGGGAAAGACCCGACACGGATTCGGCGCCGCCCCACGTACAACTCGGTGTCCGTGCCCTCCGCCCCCGCGTACTCCCGCGCCAGCCGCGAGAAGTTCCTCGCATCCGACTGGATCTGCATCCCCACCAGGTCAGCCCCGAGCAGCCCCTCAAGGATCTGCTTGCGCCACGGCAGCCACGCGAAAAGTTCTTCCGGCGGAAACGGAATGTGCAGGAAGAACCCGATCCGCACATCCGGCCGCAGTTCCCGAAGCATCTTCGGCACCAGCTGCAGGTGAAAGTCGTGCACCCAGACGAGGTCCCCCGGCCGCGCTGCCTTCGCCGCCGCCCGGGCAAAGCGGTGGTTCACCTCCGTGTAGGCCCGCCACCACCGTCGGTGAAACTCCGGCGTACGAATCGCGTCGTGGTACAGCGGCCAGAGCGTTCGATTCGCAAACCCGTGGTAGTAGTCGCGAGAATCCGCATCAGACAGTGTCACCGGCCGCATCCGCAACCGCTCATGCACAAACGGCCGCATCCCAAAGTCGGTCGATCCCGACCATCCAACCCACGCCCCACGTCGAGCTTTCGCCACGGGCAGCAGGGCCGTCACCAGCCCGCCCGGGCTCACTTCCCACTCGCCCGATCTCGAGCGAGCCACCGGAAGCCGGTTCGCCACCACCACGATGCGTCGCTCTTTGGCCATGTTCGCTCCGGGTGTGCGGGCTTGTCCAACTCCGATCGCGAAACGGTGAAGTGGAGAGTGAGTCGCGGGAG
>JBGANS010000021.1:0-75357 GCA_044222195.1 Phycisphaerales bacterium | reverse complement strand
ACTTCCTCCTCACCCTCGTCCGCGGCGATGAACCGCCCCATCCCAACTGCTGGCTCATCTCCGACATCTCCCACGACACCAGCTAATCAGAGCCGAGCGGCGCAAGCCGCCGGTCCTCTCCGCGGTACTGGGTATTGAGTACTGGGTATTGGTGGCATAGGCGTCCCGCCTGTACGCCCGTTCTGGCCTTTGCATAACGACAGGCGAAACGCCTGTACCACCAAGACCGCAATGTTCACCACTGGACTCCGATGTCCGAAAAGCCAGCCGCAAATTCGGCCGCGCACTTCGTGCTCAGGGTTTGCCTGACCCGTGCGGAACACGGTCTCTGCCACAGGTGAACCCAAAGCCGCATCTCGTTCGAACGCTCGCATGACCTCGCCCAGACGGCCCGAGCTCCGTCTTGGTGGTCAACAGGTGTGCCCGACGCCGATACACACCGCACACCCGCGCGGTTTCTCTGCGCGACGCCGGGCACACGGATTGCGAAGCCCCGAACGCGGCACACGGAAGGACCAGACAGTGTTCGATACGACATCGCTCCGCGCCACCATTGAGCGCGATGCGCGGAAAAAACTCGCCACCATCCTCCCCGCAACGCTCCTGGCATGGACTCTCACCGCCCCCGCCCAAATCCTTGAACTCCCAAGCGCCCGAGCCCCATCCCACGCCCTTACCGCTACCCAGCGCCGACCACTCTCTCTCAGCACCACCGACCCCGCCTGGACCCTCGCCGCCATCCGCGGCACCCCGCCGCGTGAACGCCCACTCGTCCTGCCTCCCTCCCACCCGGGCGAGCCGCTCCAGATCGGCGTGAACTCACAACCTCCCCAAGGACCAATCCGCGCGGCGAGCGCCGGAACCATCACCAAGGAAGGCCCCGAAATCATCTGGCGAGTCCGCATCGACGCCCCCGCCGCCGCCGCAACACGACTCCACCTCACCAACCTCAATCTCCCGCCAACGGCCAGCGTCACCATCGCCGGCTCCAGCACCGGCTACGTCATCCGCGGCCGCGGCGCACTCGGCGCCGGCGACGAATGGACCCCCATCCTCGACGGTGAACACGCCTACCTCGAATACCGCGGCCCCATCTCGCACGGCCTGCCACAACTGGCCATCGAGGAAGTTTCCGAAATCCCAGCGCTCCCCGCCCACGCCGGAAGTGTGACCGACCTCCTGCCCTGCGAAGTCGATGTGACATGCCAAACCGTTGATCCAACGGCCCGCGATTCCGTCGGTTTCATGGTGTACTCCACCGGAGCCGGAACCTTCGCCTGCACCGGGGCGCTCCTGAACGATGCGGATATCCAGACCACCATCGGTTGGTTCCTCACCTCCAACCGCTGCATCAACACCGCCGCCGCCGCCGCGAGTCTCACTGTGTACTGGTTCTATCAATCGGCGGTGTGCGACGGCCCGGCGCCGGACATCGGCACGCTCCCCGTGTCGCAGGGATCAACGCTGGAAGTCAGCGCCGCCGGTTCGGACGCATCGCTCCTGCGGCTCGCCCAGGACCCATCTCAGGGCCAGGGACTCGCCGGATGGTCGGGCGCTGAACCGACGGGGCCGCTGACGACGATCCACCACCCGCTGGGCGACAAGAAGCGCATCGCGATTGGCGCCGGAACCACGCAGTCGCCGATCTGCTTCGGGCAACTGGGGCACTACCAGTATCACTACCTCAACTACACGCTCGGCATCACGGAATCCGGATCATCGGGCGCGCCGCTGTTCAACTCGGCATGGCAGGTGGTGGGCCAGTACTTCGGCCCGTGCGCGATTTCCACGCCCACCTGCAACAACCCCAACCAGTGGAACGCGGTGTTCGGGCGCTTCAGCCGAACACTGCCGCTCGTGTGCTCGCGGCTCTCCGGCCAGGCCGCTCCGACGCGCGTGTACGTCGACGATTCGGCGACGGGCGCGGGAACAGGAACGTCCTGGGCGGATGCGTACACGAGCCTCGCCGCGGCGATCGCGAACACGTGCGTGCCGCCGGATGGTCTGGAAGTCTGGGTGGCCGAAGGTGTGTACAAGCCGTTGGCAGGCGATCGCGAGAGCGCGTTTCAGCTGCTTCGCGCTGTGGCGATCTTCGGCGGATTCGCCGGTAATGAAACGCTGCTGGAGCAGCGCAACGTGCTCGCGCACCCGACCGTGCTGAGTGGGGACATGGCGGGCGACGACGGGCCCAACTTCACGAATCGGTCGGACAACGCGTACCACGTGGTGCGTGGAACCGGCGCGGACCAGACAGCGGTGCTCGACGGCTTCGTCATCGGTGGTGGGAACGCCAACGGGCCGATGTCGTTCAATGACAGCGGCGGGGGTCTGTATGTGGAAGGGGGATCGCCGCGGGTCAGGAACTGCACCTTTGAGGACAACTCCGGCGGATTCGGTGGCGGCGCTGTGGCGTACTTCATCGGCGGCACGGCGGATGTGCAGGGGTGTGTGTTCCGAGGGAACCGCGGGGGATTCGGCGGGGCGGTGTCGCTGACCGGGAGCGGCGGTGGCTTTGTGCAGTGCTTCTTTCAGGACAACACGTCCGTGCAGGACGGCGGAGCTGTTGACATGTACGAGAGCAGCCCGGTGTTCACGGAGTGCACGTTCAGCGGCAACGCTTCCGGGGTGCGAGGGGGCGCCGCGTCAATGTTCGCGTCGGGGTCGGTCGCGTTCGTGGAGTGCCGCTTTGCGCAGAACTCGGCCCAGCTCGCCGGCGGGGCCGCGAACTCGGAATCCAGCACCTCGACCATGCGGCGGTGCGTTTTCGCCGGCAACGCCGCGGTGCACTATGGCGGGGCGTACGTCCACACGTTCGGGTCGCACGCGACGATCACCGAGTGCCGATTTCTCGGCAACAGCAGCGGCCAGGAGGGGGGCGCGGTACACGCCAACTCCGGAACTCTCACCCTCGCCAACAGTGAGCTGTCCGGCAACCACAGTCTTACGGCGGGCGGGGGCCTCTGGCACAACGAGCATTGCCAGACGGCGGTTCTGAACACGACGTTTTCGCTCAACACCGCGGGGACGGTCGGCGGCGGCGCCGCGTTCGAGGATGGTGTGGTGTCCGTCACCAACTGCGTGTTCTCGGGAAACACCGATTCGGGCGGCGGCGGGCAGAACGGGCAGCTGAAGCTGCTGGCCGGCGCTGATGCGACGCTCAGGTACAACCTGGTCGCGGGATGGACAGGGTCGCTGGGAGGAGAAGGGAACATCGGGGGTGATCCCCTCTTTCTGGCTCCACTGGGGCTTGATGCCGTGGCCGGAACGGACGACGACGATCTGGCCCTGGGGACGGGGTCGCCGGCGATCGACGCGGGGGACTCACCGGCGGCGCAATCACTGTCCACGGATGTGCGGGGCAACGCCCGGCGTGAAGATGATCCGTGCAGCCCGGACACCGGCGTCGGGGCCGCACCGGTCGTGGACATGGGCGCGATCGAGACCGCGCCGTGCGGGTGCTACGCCAACTGCGACGGGAGCACGTTGGCGCCGGTGCTGACCGCCAATGACTTTCAATGTTTCATCAACGCGTACGCGAGTGGCGCGAGCTACGCCAACTGCGACGGGAGCACGTTGGCGCCGGTCCTGACGGCCAATGACTTCCAGTGCTTCATCAACCAGTACGCGGGTGGCTGCCCCTGAGGTTCGATGAGCGGCGGGCGGCCTCGCGTCGCTACTTGCCGAACCTGACGGCTTCTCTGATGAGCATCATGGCGGCGTCGTCGCAGGCCTTGGTGGCTTCATCACCGCCCTGGTTGCAGGTGATGAGGATGGCGAGGTCTTTTTCGGGCGCGATCCATGTGGTGCAGTACCACATGGTGTTGCTGCCGGCGTGGGTCAGCACTCTCTCGCCCTCGCCGGCCCATGCGCGGCTGGTGACGATCCAGCCCATGGCGTACTTGGGTCCCTCGCCGGCGGCAGGCTGGTGGAGTTTTTGGAAGGTCTCGGGCTTGAGGAGCTTGTAGTCGCCCTCGGCGGCGCGCAGGTGGAGGGTGATGAACTTGGCCCAGTCGGCGATGGTGCAGTGGACGATTCCGGCGGGTCCGATGGCGACGGGGTTGTCGGCGGTGGGGCCGGGTTCGACAGGGGTGCCGCTCGAACGGTGGCCGCGGGGCTGATCGATGAGCGAGACGGGGGGAGCCTTCGGGTCGGGGTTTGCGGGCGGCTTGGCGGCCTTGGTGCCTGGCGCACCGAAGCCGATGGAGAACATCTGGAGGGGATCGAAGAGTTTCCGCGTGATGAGTTCTTCCCAGGGCGTCTTCATGACTGTTTCGGCCATGTGACCGGCGATGGCGAAGTTGGCGTTGGAGTACACGAACTTGGACCCGGGCGCGTACTCCGGCGGGTGCTTTGTGACTCCTTCCAGCAACGCTCGACGGGCCTCGGTTGGCGTTCCCTTGAAGTCCCAGAGCGTCTTCCACAGGCCATCTCGGTCGAGATTGGCGGGGCAGCCGCCGCGGTTGGTGAGGAGCTGCTCGAGGGTGACGGACCTGAATCCGGCGTCCATTTTCGGGGCGAGGTCGGGGAAGCATTCGGCGAGGGTCAGGTCCCAGCGGAGCTTGTCCTCATCGACGAGAATGCCGCAGAGCGTGGCGGTCATGGCCTTGGTGTCGGAGCCGAGGTGCCACTTGTCCTCGATGGTGACTTCGTCGCGTTCGCCAGACTTGCGTACGCCGGCGACGCCGGTGGCGACGACTTCCCGGCCCTTGATGAGGGCCGCGGCCATGCCGGGAACCTTGCGGTCACGGACGATGTCGGCGAGGAGGGGGGAGAGATCATCTCCGGCGGCGTCGTCGAGTTCGGGGAAGTGAGGCGGTGGGGCGGGTCGCTTGACCGAGCGCTTCTGCTGGGCGAAGGAGGTGGAAGGGATCAGCAGGATCGCGAGGATGAGCCAGGGAGTGCTGCGGCGGATCATGTGGTTCTCCTGTGACAGGGTACCACATTCGAGTGGGGTTCACGAAGGGTCTGCGGGCTTCCTGGCGCGGAGCCAATGGAGCCCGGCTTCGATGGCGACGGGAATGACCGAGACGATGACGATGGCGAGGATGATGACGGAGAAGTTCTTCTGGACGAACTCACGGGTGCCGAAGATGTACCCGGCGGCGAGACCGACGACGACCCAGGCAACGCCGCCGATGACGTTGTACGAGAAGAACTTTCTGTACTCCATGGTGCCGACGCCGGCGCAGAAGGGGGCCATCGTGCGGATGATGGGGATGAAGCGGGCGAGGATAATGGCCTTGCCGCCGTATTTTTCGAAGAAGGCGTGGGTGCGGTCGAGGTGTTTCTGCTTGACGAAGCGGAGCTTGCCGCCGCGGGCGAGGAAGTCCTTGAAGTAACGTCCGACGGAATAGTTGACGGTGTCCCCGACGACTGCGGCGACGATGAGAAGGAGGCCGAGGAGGTAGACGTTGATGTGTCCCTGGGCGGCTATGGCGCCGGCGGCGAAGAGGAGAGAGTCGCCTGGGAGAAACGGCATGACGATCAGGCCGGTTTCGACGAAGACGATGAGGAAGAGGATGGCGTAGAGCCAAGGGCCGTACTCGGCGGAGAGCCGGAGAAGCTCCTTGTCGATGTGGAGGAGGAGGTCGAGGAGTTGCTGGATCATGGGGGGTCGGAGTGTAGGGGCAAACGGGCGTCGGGAGCCGGAGGACGGGAGGTGCGCCCGGGCGCAGGCCCGTGTTCAGGGCGCTGCATGAGGGAATCGGTCAGTGAGGCGTGATGGAGAAGAAGGCACAAGGCGCAAGGCATTAGGCATGAGGCGGATGGGGAAGTGCCGCCGGGGCGGTGAGGTTTGGTTAGGATCTGCGCGTGATCGGTGTGATGGGTGCCATGCCGCAGGAGATTGATGCGCTGCTGCCGCTGCTGCGGGGGCCGGTGGTGTCTGAGCGCGCTGGTCGGAAGTTTGTGCGGGGCATTGTGGGGCGCGAGGACGTCGTGATTGTGTTCTCGCGGTGGGGGAAAGTGGCCGCGGCATCGACGGCGACGGAACTGATCATCGGGCACGGGGTTGATCGGATTGTGTTTTCGGGGGTCGCGGGTTCGCTTCGCGAGGATGTGCGTGTGGGCGATGTGGTGGTGGCGGAGCGGGTGTTTCAGCATGACCTGGATGCATCGCCATTCTTTCGACCGTTCGAGGTGCCGCTGCTGGGCGTGAGCGGCATTGCCGCGGATGCAGGGATGTCGGCGGAGTTGGCGCTCGCGGCGGCGGAGTTTGCGAGGGAGGGAGCGCGGGGGGCGTGGGACCGGCTGCGGCATGCGATGGCCCGGGTGCCGGCTGTTCACCGGGGCGATGTGGCGAGCGGGGACCAGGTGATAGCAACGGCGGAGATGCGGATGGCGGTGGCGGGGCGTGTGCCGTCGGCGCTGTGCGTCGAGATGGAGGGCGGGGCGGTGGGGCAGGTGTGCTTTGAGCACGGTGTGCCGTTTGCGTGCGTTCGGACGATCAGTGATTCAGCGGATGAAGGAGTGGAGGAGAGCGTGGGGCCGTTTCTTGGGGGGCTCGCGGCGGCGTACACGGCGGGGATCGTGGGTCGGTGGCTTGGGGCGTGACGGGGCGAGACCGTTTTGAACGCAGAGGTCGCAGAGGGCGCAGAGAGTGAAGACTCATACGAGAGGCGTCCAGTTGATTGAGCGAGGACGATGGGTGCGATTGCCGCGGGTGTTGGCGGCGGTGGTCTTTGTGTGCGCGGCGGTTCCGTTCGTGGCGGCGATCGGGATGGACTACAACCGGTTTGACGACTTCGGGATGCTGAAGGAGACGGCGGGATATCAGGGGCTTGGGTTTGAGCAACTGCGGTGGATGTTCACGACGACGCACATGGGGCACTACCAGCCGCTGGCCTGGCTGACGTTTGGGATGGAGTGGACGGTGTTCGGCGCGGATCCGGCGGTGTCGCACACGGTCAACGTGCTGGTGCACGCGGTGAATGCGGTGCTGGTGTTTGTGCTGGGTATGAAACTGATCGGGGCGGCGCGGCCGGAACTGGGCGAGCGGGCGAGGGCGTGGGGCGCGGCGGTGGCGGCGCTGGTGTTCGCGGTGCATCCGCTGCGGGTTGAGAGCGTGGCGTGGGTGACGGAGCGGCGGGATGTGCTGAGCCTTTGCTTCTACCTGGCGGCCATGCTGTGCTATGTGAACATGAATGAACCCGGCGCGGACCGGAAGCGAGGGTGGACGCTGGTGTGGGTGTTCTTCGTGCTTTCGCTGCTCGCCAAGGCATGGGGGATGACATTCTTCCTGGTGCTGCTGGTGGTCGATGTGTATCCGTTGAAACGCGTGCCCCGACCGGGCCTGGCGTGGGTGAGCGGGACGTCGAGGTTGGTGCTTCTCGAGAAGGTCCCGTTTGCGCTGGTCGGCATGGGATGGGCCGTGATCGCGGGGCTCGCCGCATCGTCGATGCCGGGGACGACGCGGAACCTGGCGACGTGGGGGGTGATGGATCGGGCGTGCCAGGCGGTGTACGGGTTGATGTTCTACCTGTGGAAGACGGTGTGGCCGGTGGGGCTCTCGGCTGTGTACGAACTGCCGAAAGAGATGAGTGTGCACGAGCCGCGGGTCGTTGCCGCGATGGTGACGGTCGTGGTGCTTGGGGTATTGGCGGTTGCCCTGCGACGACGGGTGCCGGGAGTGGCCGCGGCGCTGGCGGTGTTCGTTGTCGTGGTGTCGCCCGTGCTGGGACTTCTGCAAAGCGGGATTCAACTGGTGGCGGATCGGTACGCGTATGTGTCGATGGTGGGGGTGGCGGTGGTGGTGGGGGGCGCGGTGGCGTTGTGCGGGGTGAGACTCAAAGGGTGCGGGCGATGGGTGCTTGCCGGGTTGGTGACGGCGGTGCTGGCGGCCCTGGGTGTGATGTCGTGGCGGCAGACTCTGTATTGGCGAGATGCGGAGACGCTGTTTGGGCATTCGATCGCGGTGGGACAGGAGGGGCCGATCCTGCGGCTGAGCTACGGGCGCGAAGTCGAGGGAGCGGGCCGGGCGGAGGAAGCGATCGGGCAGTATCGGCGGGCGCTGGAACTGGAGCCGCAGTATGGGGAAGCGTGGTTTGCGATCGGGAGCGCCGCGAAGGGACTGAAGCGGTACGCGGAAGCGAAGGAGGCGTTGACGAAGGCGATCGAGCTGATGCCGGATTCGTGGCGGGCGGATGAGGCGATGGGGCTGCTGCTGGCGGAGAAGTTCGACGACCTGGAGGGGGCGTTGCCGTACTTCCGGTCGGCGGTGGTGAAGATCGAGGGGCCGCAGGCGTGGGTGTTCCAGCCGGGGCCGTACATCACACTGGCGCAGGCGCTGTACGATCTGGGTGATGTGGCCGGGGCGCGGCGGGAGCTTGAGAAGGCGCTGCGGTTCCGGGAGACGCAGGACAAGGCCGCGGCGGCGCTGAAGCAGATTGGAGCAAGACGCTGAGTCAGCAACGGAACAGGACGATCGGGATACTCGCGCCGATCGTGGTGTTCGTGTTCACGTTCGCAGTGTTCTTTCCATCGCTGGCGGCGGACCTGGTCGACCTGGATGACTTTGAGCTGCTGATCAACAACGACAAGTGGCGCGGGCTGGGGTGGGAGAACCTGAAGTGGATGTTCACCAACACTCGTCTGGGGCACTACCAGCCGCTGACGTGGGTGAGCTACGGGCTGACGTACGAGCTGGCGGGATTTGATGAGCGGGATGTGAGCGCGTACCACTTCGGGAACGTGCTGCTTCACGCGGTGAACGCGGTGCTGGTGTACGTGGTGGCGATGCGGCTGGTCCGCGCGGCGATGCCGAATCGGGAGAGGTTTCCGGAGCACCGGCTGCGGCTGGGTGCGGGGATCGGGGCGTTGGCGTGGGCGGCCCATCCGCTGCGGGTGGAGAGCGTGGCGTGGGTGACGGAGCGGCGGGATGTGCTCAGCACCATGTTCCTGCTGCTGGCGTTGCTGTGGTACTTGAGGATGGTCCTTCGATCTCCCATGGGCGATGCGGGCCGTCGGCCCGGGTGGCTTGAGGCGTATGTGTGGTCGATCGGGCTGCTGGTGCTCTCGCTCTTGAGCAAGCCGTGGGGGATGTCGTTCTTTGTGATCGCGCTGGTGCTGGATTGGTATCCGCTGCGGCGGCTGCCGGAGAATCCGCTGGCGTGGGCGTCGAGGGCGCATCGAGGCGTGCTGATCGAGAAGGCGCCGTACGTGGTGCTGGGCGTGGTGTGGATGGTGGTGGCGGGGATGGCGCAGCGGTCGGCGGGGATGGCGATGCGGACGCTCGATGAGTGGCCGCTGCAGTCGCGGGTCGCGCAGGCGGCGTACGGGCTGGTGTTCTACGTGTGGAAGTCGGTGGCGCCGACGAATCTGGCGGCGCTGTATGAACTTCGGCACGGGCTTGATCCGTTGGCGCCGCAGTACCTGGTGTGCTATGGGTTGGTGGCGGCGTTCCTGGTGGTTGCGGTGCTTCTCGCGAGGCGGGCGCCGGCGGTGCTGGCGGTGGGGGTGATTTACGCGGCGATGGTGGCGCCGGTCCTTGGGTTTTTCCAGTCCGGCGATCAGTTTGTGGCGGACAGGTATTCGTACCTCGCGGCGATCGGGTGGTCGGTGCTGGCTGGTGCGGGCGCGGCGATGGCGGTGCGGTGGGCGGAGGAGACCAAGAAGCTGCACGCGGGAGTGATTACGGTTGGCGTGCTTGCGCTGCTGCTGACGTCGGGCGTGCTCACGCTCAATCAGTCGATGGTGTGGCGGAACTCGCTGGCGCTGTGGGAGCACGCGGTGGAGGTTGGGGCGGGGACGCCCTATGTGCGGGTGAACTACGGGCTCAACCTGGAACGGCAATCACTGACTGATGATCGGTTGAGTCCTGAGGAGAAGAGAGGCCTGCTCGACAAGGCCGTGGAGCAGTTTGAGATCGCGACCAAGGACCGGCCGGAGGATGGAAAGGCCGCGTACTGCATGGGGAATACGTTGCGGCGGATGGGGCGGTTTGAGGAGGCGGCGCAGGCGTATGGGCAGGCGGCGAAGGTGCTTCCGCAGGCGTACATGGCGCTCGTCAATCGCGGGACGGTGTTGATGAACGAACTGGGGAGGAAGGACGAAGGTCTGGCGTCGCTGCGGGCGGCGGTGGAGGACCTGGAGACGCCGCGGAAGGGGGCGACTTCGAAGCGGCAACTATCGGGGCGTCCGCACTTGGCGCTGGGGTCGGCGCTGGCGAAGGCGGGAGACATCGAGGGCGCGAAAGCGTCGTTTCGGAATGCGATGAGGTATGAGGATTCGAAGGTGGCGGCGGAGAAGGAGCTGAGGGAGCTGGGGGAAAAGACGTAGCAGCGCACTGCCGCGGCGGGTGTGGGCGCTCACGAGCTGTCCGGTACAGGCATGTCTCCGACGCCGAGCGCATCTTCGGGAATCACGAAGTATCCCCTTTCGATCCTGCCGCCGAGCTCGACTTCGAGGGAAGGCGCGGAACAGTCGCCCTTCCACTGGGCCTTGGCGCCGATCTTTACGGGGCCACCGGAAAGAACCTTGGCTTCGAGGATGCCTTCGACGAAGACGCCTTCGTGTGCTTCGATGAGCTGGGCGACAACGCGGCCTTTCTTCTCGATGACGACTTTGCCGCACGTTTGGATCTTGCGGACGTTGTGGGCGCTATTGATGACGACGTCTTCGACGACGAGGGCCTTGGAGCACTTGGGGCAGGAAATGGAGACAGCCCGGCTCGAAATATCGAACCGGTGGCGGCAGTGGTAACACTGCACCTTGCGTTGGGGCGCGGCCTTGGCCATGGGCGACTCAGCGCGCGTGGGGACGCGGCGTGAGCCCTGACTCCTTGGGGTGGTGGGCGCGGTCACCCGTGGCGGGCCGGATGCCCGCCCCACCCTGGAACTGCCGGTGGTTTATCGCCGCGCGGGGTCCTGGGGCTTGGTCTCGACTTTCGGGGGCTGGGGCGGAGTGGTGGCCATGGGCTTGATTTCGAGTTCCATGGGCTTGGCGGCCTTGGCGGCGTCGGGGCCGACGGTGACGTGGCCGACGAAGGAAGCGCCATCGACGACGACGAGCTTGGTGGCGATGAGGTCGCCTTTCATGCGGGCCTTGGCGGAGAGTTCGACGCGGTCGCGGGCGGTGACGTTGCCTTCGACCTGGCCGTCGATGGTGACCTTGCCGGCCTCGACGGCGGCCTTGCAGACGGCGGAGTCGGCGATCTGGAGTTCGCCTTTGGCGGCGATTCGGCCTTCGAAGCTGCCGAGGATTCGGGCGGTGCTGTCGAAGGTCATATCGCCCTTGATGTGGGTGTCGGGCCCGATGATGGTGTGGGCTTGTTCGGCCATGGGTTCACTCCGTTGAAAAGGGTTTTCCGGGCCGCGCCGTGAGGGCACTGTCGCCGCGGGCGGCGATTGTACGGGGCGGTTTGGTTGGAATGATGGCGGGTGACCTTGACGCGGCCCGCGGCGGCGCGGGAAGATGGCGGGTCCTCTGGAGTGCCTTGCCATGAAAAACCGTTCATTCGGCGTGTTGGTGTGCGGTGTCGGGATGATCGGGGGCTGCCAGGTTCAACCGGCGGCGGTGGTGGAGCCCGGGAAGATCAGGCTGTTTGAAGGGATGGGGACACACGCGCGGCAGGTGACCACTTCTTCGGCGCAGGCCCAGAAGTACTTCAACCAGGGGCTGGTCTTCACGTTTGCGTTCAACCACGACGAGGCGATCAAGTCGTACACGGAGGCGGCGCGGCTGGACCCGGAGATGGCGATGGCGTGGTGGGGGATTGCGCTGTGCAACGGGCCGCACATCAACAACGCGAGCATGGATGAGGACCATTCGAAGGCGGCGTGGGATGCGCTGCAGAAGGCGCTCGCGCTGCGTGACAAGGCGAGTCCGCCGGAGCGGGAGTTGATCGATGCGCTGCGTCGGCGGTACGCGGACCCGGCGGGGGGGAATCTGCCGCTCTCGTCGCACGATCGGGCGCCATATGACCGGGCGTACGCGGATGCGATGAAGATCGTGTATTCGAAGTACAAGTTCGACGCCGACATCGGAACGCTGTACGCGGAATCGCAGATGGACCTGCGACCGTGGGACCTGTGGAGCCACGATGGGCAGCCGCGTCCGGAGACACCGGAGATCGTGAAGGTGCTGGAGTTCACGCTGAAGGCGGCGCCGCAGCACCCGGGGGCGAACCACCTGTACATCCATACGGTGGAGGCGTCGCCGAATCCGGAGAAGGCGGTTCCGTCGGCCGAGCGGCTGGGGAAGATCGCGCCCGCGGCGGGGCACCTGGTGCACATGCCGGCGCACATCTTTGCGAGGGTCGGGCGCTGGGAGGATGCCGCGGAATCCAATCGCGTGGCGATCAAGGCGGATGCGGCGTACCGGAAGATGTCGCCACGGCAGGGTTTTTATAACGTGTACATGGCGCACAACCACGGGTTCTTGTCGTTTGCGTGCATGATGGAGGGGCGGTCGAAGGAGGCGATCCAGGCGGCGCGGGACATGGTGGCGGGGGTGCCCAAGGAGTTCATCGAGAACGCGGCGGGCGTGATCGATGGGTACCTGCCCATCACGATGGAGGTGCTGATGCGGTTTGGGCGCTGGGAAGAGATGCTCAAGGAGCCCGAGCCGGATCAGCGGCTGCTCATCTGCAAGGCGATCCGGCATTTCGGACGGTGCATCGCGTACGCGAATACCGGGCGGATGGCCGAGGCGGAGAAGGAACGGGAGTTGTTCCGCGCGGCGGCCGCGGCGGTGCCGGAAGATCGAAAGGTGGGGAACAGTGATTCGAAGTCCGTCATGAAACTGGGCGGGCTGGTGGCGGATGGGGAGATGGCGTACAAGCGCGGGAGCGTGGATGAGGCGGTGAAGCTGCTGCGTGAGGCGGCGGTGGTGGAGGACACGCTGAACTACAACGAGCCGCCGGACTGGATGGTGCCGGCGCGGCATGCGCTGGGGGCGATCCTGCTGGCGGAGGGCCGGGCGAAGGAGTCGGAAGAGGTGTATCGCGAGGACCTGAAGAAGTGGCCGGAGAACTCGTGGTCGCTGTACGGGCTGTCGCAGTCGCTGCGGAAGCAGAACTCGCCGGAGTATGCGGCGACCTATGAACGTTTTCGGAAAGCGTCGGCGCATGCCGATATGAAGATTGGGACGAGTTGCTTGTGCGTGAGCGGCGAGTGAGAGATGGGGGAGTCCTCGCCCCCGTCGAGACTGGGCAACCGGCGTGAGGACGCGCCGGGCTTCGGGGAATCACCATGGACATGCTGGCGCACTTGTGGCTTCCGATCGTGCTCTCGGCCGCGGCGGTGTGGGTGGCGAGCGCTGTGGTGTGGATGGCGATGCCGCACCACAAGAAGGACTGGACGGCGCTGCCGGATGAGGCGGCGTTCTACCGGGCGTTTGAGGCGCTGAAACTGCCCCCGGGGAACTACGGGTTTCCGGATTGCAAGGACAAGGCCAAGCGAAACGACCCGGAGGTGAAGCGCCGGTGGGAGGCGGGGGAGATGGGGCTCGTCAGTGTGTGGGGCAAGATGAGCATGGGCAGGAACATGATCGTGACGTTCCTGATCTACGTGGTGGTGAGTTTCCTGGTGGCGTATCTCGGGGCGGCGGTGGTGAAGCCGGGGACGGACTTTGCATCGGCGTTCAAGGTGCTCGGGACGGCGGGCGTGCTGGCGTACGCGTTTGGGGCGGCGCCGCACAGCGTGTGGATGGGGGCCTATCCGCGGGCGATCCTGATGTGCATCATCGATGGGATCGTCTATGGATTGATCACGGGCGCGATTTTCGCGGCGATGTGGCCCAAGGCGATGTGAGGCGGTCGGCGGGGCCTCACCTACGATCCTGCGACCAGGGAGGCACTATGAACCGCGCGGGCTACACCGGGGCGAGGCGAGGCAACGGGGCGCTCATTCTCGTTGTGCTGATCTCGATGGCGATCATTTTGTACTTGATGTTCGGGATGAGCACGGGCGGGAGTTCAAGCGGGGGCTCAACTTCCAAGCCGGGGAGCGGGGGCTCGACCTACATGGGGCAGGTGTCGAAGACGCGAAAGCAGGGGAAGGAAACGGCGGCGGATATCAACACGCAGCAACTGTGCGTGTTGATCGCGCAATATCGGAACGAGAACGGGAAGCTGCCCAAGACGCCGGCGGACCTCGGGGACTCGCAGACCTACTTCAAGGATGCGTGGGGGAACGAGATGACGTTCTCGTGCGAGGAGCAGAAGGCGACCGGGAAGGTCATGGTGAAGTTCAAGAGCAGGGGGCCCGACGGCGAAGCGAACACCGAGGATGATGTGACGCGGGCGGATTCGCTCCCGTTCTGAACCGGTCGGCCCGCGGCTACTTGGCGAACATGTGATCGAAGAGGGTGAACTTGAGCATCACCCGCGCGCCGAGCACGAAGATGGCGAGGAGCGTGGCCTCGGTGAGGTCGAGTTCCAAGAGGTCGGCTGTCAGGCCGAGAAACACAAGCAGGCCGACGAGCCAGGGCACGCCGAGCAGGAGCGTGCCTTCGGCGGTCACGTGCTGTGCCAGGAGTGCCGCGGCGAGCGACCCGGCGACGCCGAGCGCCGCGCGGAGCAGGGGGCCGCAGTATTCGATGATGCCGGTGGCGCAGCAGAGCAGGTAGATGCCGAGAGCCGCGCTGAAGGAGATCGCGTAGCGGATGAGGAAGTTCACGGCTTCCTGCGTGCCATCCTCTTCGGCGTCTGCGGCTTTCCACCCCGCGATGATGCAGAGGCTGATCACGGTGAGCGCGGCGGACTTGAGCAGGGCGCGGCGGCCGAGGCCGGCGTCGTACTCGAAGCGCTGGTAGCGCGAGGTTGGCGGCATGCGGCCGGGTTCGAGGCCCGGGAGATTGAGCGAGTACTCGGCGCGGCAGTTGGGGCAGGTGCCGCGCAGGGGACGGCCCTTGAGTTCGTGCTCGCAGTGGGGGCAGGTTGGAATGGCGAAGTCGGACACCGGCGGAGAGAATACCGCCTAAGCCCGCCGAGGTTGCGGGTTTCGCCGTCCGCGCGCGGCGAACACTGCTGCGCCGCAAAGGACGACGGCTGAACCGGGTGCGGGCACACCCACCCACACAAACGGCCGGTAGTTCACGCCGTATCTCGCGTACCCGCCGACGGTGAAGACACCGTTGACCTCCTCAACGCAGAGCGCGGCGGATTCACCCGCTCCGGGGGGGAGGAACTGGTAGAGATCGAGCAGGCTGTCTTCGCGAGCTGACCATGCCGGGCTTTACACCTGCGCAATTGCCAGAGGCCAACTTGGCCGAGCCGCAGGTCAAAATAATCCGGGAGAACGAGCCTTGATTGGTGAAAGGGTGCACACGTGGTCGACGCCGCCGTGCCACCCAGATCGCCGCGCAGGCCCGTCGGCAGCGACACGGTGCCGACCTGCTGATCGCCGTGCATCCCATTGATTCCTGATGCAAAGCCTGGTCCCCGTCAGCTCCCACAGCTGCCGCTCCCCGACCAAGCTGCGGCGTGAGTGGTCGCGACCGGCTGCAACCAGCTCACTGACCCGCCCTGTCCTGTCCCCCCATGCAGCGCGGGCGTCCGAGTCTTCGCACCAAGGGGATACTCTGACCGCGAGGCTGCGGTTCCGAACCAGACCGCAACCGGAGTCGGCGGTCGCAGCGTCTGGGTCTGACCCACCTGGCACAGTATCGGCCCTGCGGATCACCAAAACATCAGCCCAGACAGGATGAAAGTCAACCAGACTCCTCAGGTTCCGTTCCATGGCGAAGGCGCCCGCTGACCATCGACCAACCCGCCTCTGCTGTCAACAGGAACACCCTCGCCGGTGGCAGCGTTGAAGACGCCAAGTTCGACAAACGTTGATCCGAAAGTTGGCCAGAACTCCAGGTCGTCGCAGGCCGAAACCCACCCAACACACCCTGTTCTCGACGGCGTACACCCTGAGTCGTCACCGTGGACCAATCTGCAACCTCCAATGGCCTGGAATCCCACGATATGCCCGCCTGGTTGAAACCTGAGCGATGGTGAACTACAAGAACATGCGCGGAGCGAGAGCAGCTTGGTGGGGACGGCGACGGTCGTTTGCCTGACCCAAGACCTCCAGGGCTGCAAGGATCTTGCACGGCGACTGCGTTTGACATGGGCTGAAACAAAGCCTGTTTCCGGAGATATCACTATGCGAAACGGCGTCCACTTCGATCGTCAGCGCGCTGGTTTGTGTATCAAATCGCCTTGCGGCCAGCCCCCGCCGCCAACCTTCAACACCACGATCATGATCTATCCCCAAGTGGATGGAGACGCCTACACCATTCAGCATCTCGCGGAGCAGGACCAATCCGAACCACCTGATCGCCGCGTGCAACTTCCAGCAGCGCGTCCTCGATGCCAGAACCTGCGCTGGATTTATTACGCCATCAGCACCGCTGGATTCTGGCAACTGCACGTGAGTATACCGGATAGCGGCTGCTCCCACTTCCGCCGGGATACAGCGAACCGCGTGGCAGTGGTTCGACCGATGACAGCCTGGCCGCAGACTGGCGACAACCTCTACCGGCTGTGGCTCCGGCTTGGCCTGGCCCTGCCGGGGCACAGCTGGTTTGCCGTGTGCGCTAATCCGGTGGGACCGGAACGGTTGCCAGACGATCCGAGCGTGATCGATCCGCTGCGTGGGGCCTGGCGATTACGGTGATGACGGCGCTGCCGGGTTGATCAAAATCCGGCGGAATGATGTACATGGGGTTCACGCGCGTGAATCACCCGGACCTGACTGACTCCTTGATGTGGCGCAAGTCCACGAACGGCATGCCCGGGGCTGCGTGGTCGCCCCTTGAAACACGGATACTCCCCCAGAATGCGCCGGCGCCTCTTTTCGGCTTCGGCGCCATGCCGGTGGTGCAACCGAGTTCGGCCGGGGTGGATGCCGGCAAGCTGATCATGGTGTATGAACAGCCCGGGGCTTTCAACCACTCAGACTTTGCGAGGATCGACGTCTGCCGGAATGGGTCGCCTGAGTTGAGCCAAGAGGAATACTGGGAAAGTGCCATTCAACTCGTCAATGAGACTGGACCTGGTACACCCAGCATTTATCCTGTTTTCGGGCTTGAGGCTTTTTACGGTCCGCTGGTCGTTGGTCAGCATCCATCGATCTGCCGTGACCCGGCGGATGCGAGGACGGTCTACGTCGCGTTCATCGGATCAGCTACGCAGTATCCCAATCCCGCCGACCAGAACGTCGACATCTACATCGCGAAGATCACCTACCGGCTGGATGGAGTTATTGACAGGACGGTCCAGCGCCTCTCGGATACCTTGCTCAGCGACAACACCGGGGCTTGCGTGAATGGCGCCGATCAGTTTTTCCCAGCGATCACCGTCGATGGATACGGTGGGATCAATCTCGCCTACTTGCGCATGCCGCACCAACCCATCACAGATTCGCTGGACACGCCCCCGATCGATGTGAGCTACATCCGTTTCACCCAGTTCCCGGTGCCCACCGGGAGCCCCCTCGCTCCGTATCGGCTCACGCAGCCATACTCGGTATTCCCGCACGCGAACCCACGCATCGGCGACTACATCTCGATCGATTCATCCGGCTGTCTCATCTACGTCGCTTATCCGAAGGTCGAAAGCACCGTCACGGATCGGTGCAGCGTGTACGTCACTCGGATTTCCGTCTGCCAAGCTGATATCGACAACACCGGCGTCGTGGACGCAAACGACGTCGTGGCGTTCGGACAGGGATTCAGTCAAGGCACAGCCGGTACGGATATGAACGCCGACGGCGTGCACAACGGAACGGATCTGTCGTGCTTTCTCAACTTCTACACCTGCGGGTGTGCGCAGCAGCCGTGAGGCGGGCGCAACGCACGGAGAACTGCTCGGCACGCCGCGAGCCGGCATCCAGTCAGACTGCGACATCCACAGAGCAAGAGCGGACGGCCCTGCACATCACGGTCACCGGTCAGCCTGAGAGAAGGAGTTTCAAGGCAACATAGCTGAGGACGAGAATTGCCGCGGCCGCGGCGACGGCGATGACCTTGATCCGGCGAGCACGGGCCTGGCGGATGCGGATGTGGTAGTCGTCGATGAGGGTGGCGGGGTTGAGAGAGTCGGCGTAATCGCGCAGGGCGGCGATGCAGGGGGAGAGACGATCTCCGAGGCGGAGGGCGATGGATTCATCGGCGGCGCCAAGGTGGAGGCGCGCGGCGGACTTGGAGCAGTCCATGGCGCGGGCGATGTGCAGGTCGTCGAGGTCGTCGAGGCGCTTCAAGACCCAGGCTTCGAGAGGCTGGCGCGAGAGTTTGAGAGCGGCGGAGAGGGCGTCGGTTGCCGTGGCGAGGGTTGCGGGAGTTGATTGGGAGACCGCTGGAAGAGAAGCGGTCTGCTCGCGGGCGAGGGAGCGGGCGTTCTGGATGATCATGCGGTCGAGGATCGCGGGCTCGAGCGAGGCGGCGTCCTTGCGGGTGCGGCGGACGAGGCCGATGAGCGAGGATGCGGCGTCGGCGTTGCCTGTGAGCAGGAAGCCGAGACGCCAGACACGGCGGTCGATCGGCGAAGTCGGCATGTCAGCCATGATGGAAGGGTAGGGACGGGGTTAGGAGCAGCCGGCGGCGAATTTGTTGATGAAACACTGGAAGTCGTTGGCGGTGAGGACCGGTGCCAATGTGGAGCCGTCGCAATTCGCATAAGGACTGTTTGACGCGTATCTACTGAGGAAGCACTGGAAGTCATTGGCCGTGAGTGCAGGAATTCCGGTGCTGCTGTCGCAGTTGACATAGCAAGACACTCGCAAGACCCATGTGTCAGTCATTCCGTACCCACCGTCAGGCGTGCCCCCGAAGAGAAGGCTGGCCCCCCGCGCGGTATCGTAAACCATCGTGTGGCGTGCGCGCGCTACAGGTGCGCCAAGAGGCCGCTGACTCCACGCGTTACCGTTCCATTCCCAGATGTCATCGCGATAAGTGCTTCCATTCGCTCCGCCGAAGACAACAGCAACGCCCCGGGCTCTATCAAAGGCCATTGAGTGAAAATCTCGCGCTGTGGGGCCACTAACAGATCGCTGCGTCCAGTTTGTTCCGTTCCATTCCCAGGTCTCGTTGCTGGGCCCCGCGACGGAACTGCCCCCAAAGAGGACAGTGACCGCTCGACCTGGGTCATAGCACATCGAGTGGGCAATGCGGGCCGAGGGACCGCTCACGGCTCGTTGCGCCCATGTTACGCCGTTCCATTCCCAGGTGTCGCCATTGAAAGACACACTGCTAGAGCGTCCTCCGAAGAACACCGTCACTCCTCGTGCCGCGTCGTATGACATCGCATGCAATGTTCGTGCCGACGGTCCTGTCACCATTCGCTGGCTCCACGCGGATCCATTCCATTCCCAGGTTTGGCCGCTACTGCCGCCACCGGTGAAACCGCCAAAAAGCACGGTAACTGCACGAGCCGAGTCGTACGCCATTGCATGAGCAGATCTTGGCTCGGGCCCACTTACCGCGCGTTGGATCCAGGCGGCGCCGTCCCACTCCCAAGTCTCTCCGTTGTAAATGCTACCGCTATATCCACCGAATAGCACTCCGACATTGCGCGCTGAATCAAACGCTGCTGCATGGCTGAACCGAAGCGAAGGGGAACTGGTCGCGAGCTGCACCCACTGCGTTCCGTTCCAACTCCACGTGTCGCCCTGGAAGTCGCCGTTGAATCCTCCAAAGAGCACCGTCGCACCGCGAGACGCGTCGTAAGCGATCGCGTGGGCAGCGCGGGGTGATGGTGCGTTCACCAAGCGTTGCGACCACGTGGTGCCATTCCACTCCCAGGTCTCTCCGAGGTACGTGCTCAGCTGTCCACCGAAGAGCACAGTGACCCCGCGGGAAGAGTCGTATGTCATCGCATGCTCATTCCGAGTCGACGGACCGCTGACGGCGCGCTGCGTCCAAACGGCCCCGTTCCATTCCCAAGTCTCTGCATTACTGCTATTGCCGTTTGTGCCGCCAAAAAGCACGGTCACGCCGCGAGCTGCGTCATAAGACATCGCATGGCCGAATCGCGCACTGGGCCCAGCTGCGTTTCGCTGTGTCCAAGAAGTTCCGTTCCATTCCCAGGTCTCTGCGCTTGCACCAGTTCCAGTGTTGCCGCCAAAGAGGACAATTACGCCGCGCGAAGCATCGTAGGTCATCGCGTGGCGGCTTCGGGCGGTTGGGCCGCTGACTCCTCGCTGAGTCCACACCGTTCCGTTCCATTCCCAAGTCTCGGCGGTGTGGTGGCCGTTGTACCCACCGAAAAGTCCGGTTACTCCACGGGCACTGTCATAGGCCATCGCGTGATCAACCCGAGGAGCAGGACCGACCGCTACTCGTTGCGACCACACAGTGCCGTTCCATTCCCAGGTTTCAGCAGTATACAGACCATTGCTGCCGCCGAACAGGACGGTGACCGCACGAGTGGAGTCGTAAGCCATTGCATGGTTAAATCGGGGCGAATTGACAGGCTGTGTCCATTCGACCGACTGGGCGGACGATCGCGTCGACGCGCCAATCAAGACGAAAGCAACGAGCCGGAATAACGTGCTGATGTGTAGCATGACTATGAGCACCCCGCGGCGAACTTGTTCAGAAAGCACTGGAAGTCGTTGGCGGTGAGGGACGGGAGGACGGTGCTTCCGTCGCAGTTGGCGTAGGGGCTGTTGGAGGCGAACCTGTCGAGGAAGCACTGGAAGTCGTTGGCGGTGAGGAGGGGGAGCGCGGTGCTGGCGTCGCAGTTGGGGTAGCAGGGGTTGGCGGTGCCGGCGATGATGGTGACGTCGTCGACGAAAAAGTTGGTGAGGAAGCCGCCGCCGAAGGTCTGGCTGTCGAACTGGAGCGTTCGGGTGGCGCCGGAGTACGCGGTGACGTCGATCACGACGGGCATGTAGGCCGCGTTGTACGGGCCGAGCTGGTGGTTGAAGATGCCGAAGACGGGCGTTCCGTCGATGAGAATGCGGAGGTAGTCGAGGGAGGTTGGGCGGTCGCTGTCGGCGTTGAGGTAGAAGCGGAGGGAGTTGTTGCCGGCGGGGATGGTGATGGACTGGGTGAGGACGCCGTGTTCGACGCCGGTGTCCATTCCGCCGAACCAGGCCCACCACTGGCCGGTGCGCGCGGCGGTGGGTTCGCCGGGCCCGAAGACCGAGCCGTCGCAGAGGGGGGTGCCGAAGTTGCTGGAGAACTGGGTCCAGGGCGCGGCGGCGGGGTAGAGCGGTCCGGACACCTCGAAGCTGTCATCGGCGACCTGCGCGTGGGCGAGGCCGGCGGTGACACAGATGGCGAGCGTGCTCAGGTGGGTGCGCATGGCGAGTCCGTATATCAGAACTCATGCCGCGGAAAATGCAACCCGGAACTTCGATTTGGCGTGCGTTTGGCCGTACCGGGGACGTGGATCAGGCCTTGCCGGCTTCTTCCCGGTCCCGCTGCTGGCGGTCGGCACGCTTGCGCTGAGATTCGTCGAGGATCTTCTTGCGGAGGCGGATGGGCCCGGGGGTGACCTCGATCAGTTCGTCGTCCTCGACGTATTCGATGCACTCTTCGAGTGACATCTTGCGCGGGGCCTTGAGCGTGACGGTGGCTTCCTTGTTGGGATTGCGAACGTTGGAGAGGTGCTTGGTCCGGGTGATATTGATGGGGAGGTCGTTGTCGCGGTTGTGTTCGCCCACGACCTGGCCGGCGTAGATCTTGTCGCCGGGGACGACGAAGAGGACGCCGCGATCGTGAACGTTTTCGACGGCGTAGCCGGTGACGGCGCCGGAGTCGGTGGCGATCATGACGCCCTGCTGGCGGCGGAGGGGCTCGCTGTTGATCGGAGCGTACTTGAGGAAGGTGTGGTGCATGATCGCCTCACCCTGTGTGGCGGTGAGCAGGCGGCCCCGCAGGCCGATGAGGGCGCGGGAGGGGATCTCGAAGGCGAGGTGCGTGAGGGAATCGCCGCGAGGCTCCATCTTCTTCATTTCGGCCTTGCGGGCGCCGACGAGTTCCATGACCTTGCCGATCGAATCGTTGGGGACATCGACGACGAGCTCCTCGATGGGCTCACTGGCGACGCCGTCGATCTCGCGGATGATGACCTCCGGCTTGCCGATGGAGAGCTCGAAGCCCTCGCGGCGCATGGTTTCGAGGAGGATTCCGAGGTGGAGGACGCCGCGGCCGGAGACGATGAACTCGTCGGAGGTTTTTCCGGTGGTGACGCGGAGGGCGACGTTCTTTTCGAGCTCGTGCATGAGCCGTTCGCGGATCTGGCGGCTGGTGACGAACTTTCCTTCCTGGCCGGCGAAGGGGGAGTCGTTGATTCGGAAGAGCATCGTCATGGTCGGCTCGTCGACCTTGACGGGCGGGAGCGCGACGGGGTTTTCCGGGTCGGCGATGGTGTTGCCGATGTCGACGGATTCGAGGCCGACGATGGCGAGGAGGTCGCCGGCGGAGACTTCCTGGACCTCGACGCGCTTGAGGCCCTCGAACTGGAGGAGCTTGCCGACGCGGGAGTTGATGCGGGTGCCGTCGCGTTGGAGGATGGCGACCTGCTGGCCGACCTTGATGGTGCCGGCGAAGACGCGGCCGATGCCGATTCGGCCGACGTAATCGTTGTAGTCGAGGGTGGTGATGAGGGCCTGGAGAGGGGCGGTCGGGTTGTCCTTGGGGGCGGGGATTTCCTTGATGATGGTTTCAAAGACGGCGCGGAGGTCGCCGGAGGTCGGGATAGGCTGCTTGTCGTGGAGTTCCATCGTGGCCCAGCCCTCGCGGCCGGAGCAGAAGATGGTCTTGAAGTCGAGGGCGTGGTCGTCGGCGCCGAGTTCGAAGAGGAGCTCGAAGACTTCGACGACGACCTGGTGGGGTCGGGCGTTGGGGCGATCGACCTTGTTGACGACGACGACGGGCTTGAGCCCGGCTTCGAGGGCCTTGGTGAGGACGAACTTGGTCTGGGGCATGGGGCCGTCGAGGGCGTCGACGAGCAGGAGGCAGCCGTCGGCCATGCGGAGGACTCGCTCAACCTCGCCTCCGAAGTCGGCGTGGCCGGGGGTATCGATGATGTTGATGCGGTAGTCGTGGCCGTCGATGGAGTGGTAGTTGACGGCGCAGTTCTTGGAGAGGATGGTGATGCCGCGCTCGCGTTCGAGCGGGTTGCTGTCCATGATCAGGTCGTGCTGGCCGCCGGCGAGCTTTTCGAGTTCGCCGGCGCGGAACATCCCCGACTGCATGAGGAGCTTGTCCACCAGGGTGGTCTTGCCATGGTCGACGTGGGCGATGATGGCGACGTTGCGGATATGGGAGGCAGTGGTGTCGGGCATGCTGGGCTTCGGGGCAGGCCGGGCGAGGACGGCGGTTAGGAATGGTGTCGTCGTAACAATAGGTGCCTTCGCGGCACTTTGCCTGGTTTTAGCCGGGATGATACGTGTTGCCCGCCGCGAACTCGTTGATCACGCGAATGAAACGGCTTGCGGCCGGGATGGGTGCGGCCTTGCGTTCCGGCCACCTGCAGTCGCCACCTGAGGCCAATCGCTTCAAAATGAGCACTGACCCGCCAAGGCAATCGCGTATTCGTTGAGAATGCACTGGAAGTCATTGGCCGTGAGCAGGGGAGTGGCCGTGCTTTCGTCGCAGTTGGCCCATGGATCGCCAGCGGCGAAGCGGTCGAGGAAACACTGGAAGTCGTTGCCAGTGATGCCGTGGTGATTGCCGTCGCATTCAATGCGGCAGATGTTCCCTCGAACAAAGGCGAGGGCCGAGATGCCGGAGGAACCAATCGGGCCGATCAGTGTGGTTTGTCCTGTCATCGGATTGATGGAGCGGAGATTGGCGCCGCAGCAGAACAGCTGCCCTTGTGGAGTGCCCGTGAGGGCCTGAACATCGCCACCGAAGCTGCCTCCGCCGATCAACGTGGCGGCGCCGGTCGTGGGATTGATGGAATACAGCGCGCCGCCGCTCGAGGCGCCGAGGGCGTACATCGTTCCGTTGGAGGCGGCGATACAGGTCAGGTCGCTGCGGCCGGTGGACCCCACGATGCTCCACGATGATCCGTTGTAGTCCAGCTTGGCAAGCAAGTCGGGCGCGAACGGGTCCTTGGGCTGAAAGATGCAGAAGTACCCGTTCGAGTCAGACGCGAGTCCCGCGAGATGATGCCCTGCGGGTACACCCGTGATCGGGGTTGACTGCCAGATGGATCCGTTCCAACGGTTTACGACCAGGCGATGACCCTGGAACGGCTCCGCGGCCCCGACCGTGTAGAGATAGTCAAAGGAACTCCCCATGAACTGGGTGCCGCGCGAACCGATGGCCCCGGCGCACCGGATTCCGCTGCCGCCGAGTTGGACGCCCGCGCCCGTCGAGAGGTTGATCCGGACGACATCGCCGGTGTCCCGGATCGCGACGAGAAAGTCGGGCTCGGAAGCAAGGGCTCCTATGCCGCAACTCACCACGGGGATGAGGGCGAGTCGGTTCACGATGCGCCTCCTGCTTGAGATGTCATGGTACGTGTGATCACTCCGAGCCACAAGGCTTTTTCGCGGCGGGAACGCCCTGGCTCACTCCCGGCTATCCTGCTCGTATGCCAGACACGGAAGTCACCTCTGTTCCCGCCGCGATGCAGGGCGCGGCCAAGCGTGAGCCGGCGATCAAGGTCGGCCGCACGCCGTCGGAATCGGCGTTCTTCGACGTCATGGGGGGGTCTTCGCGCCACGAGGTTCGCATCCATGACCACGGATTTGTCGCGCTGATTGACGCGATGCCGCGGCTGTGCCCTCAGGGGCAAACGGCGGACTTTGCGATTGTCCAGGCCGCGCGGGTGAGCTACGGGCAGGGGACGAAGAAGGTGAACGAGGACCGGGGCCTGATCCGGTACCTGCTGCGGCACCGGCACACGACCCCGTTTGAGATGGTGGAGTTCAAGTTCCACATCGCGATGCCGATCTTCATCGCGCGGCAGTGGATCAGGCACCGGACGGCGAATGTGAACGAGTACTCCGGGCGGTACTCGATCGTGCCGGACCAGTTCTACAAGCCGAGCGTGGAACAGGTGAGGAAGCAGAGCAAGGGGAACAGGCAGGGGGGCGAAGAGACTTTTGTGTCGGTCGGTGACGGAGTGACACCGCGACGCGGTGACGCGGCGGCCGAGTCAGGGGCGAGGACGGCCGAGGAGTTTGTGAAGTATCTGGAAGAGGCCGAGGCGCTGTACACCAAGTACACGAAGCTGACGGAGGCCGGGGTGAGCCGGGAGTTGGCGCGAATCGGGCTGCCGGTGTCGGTCTATACGCAGTGGTACTGGAAGTGCGACCTGCACAACATTCTGCGTTTCCTGTCGTTGCGGATGGATGCGCACGCTCAGAAGGAAATCCGCGACTACGCGGATGCGATGTACGCCCTGCTCGAGCCGATCGTGCCGGTGACGATGGAAGCGTGGCGGGACTACGAGCTCGAATCCGTCCGGCTGACACGGCTCGAAGTCGAAGCGATGCGTTCGATGCGGACCGGCGGAGACGGCTCGCTGACGAGCGACAACTCACGCGAGAAGGCCGAGTGGGACTCCAAGCGGGCATCGCTGGGGTTGTAAGCGATCCTCGATCGGCGTGCGACCTAGCGGCCGCGCTTGAGCTGGTAGGACTTGCCGGCCGCGTCGGTGAGGGTGATCGTAGAGGTGGCGGCGTCGATCGCGGTCAGTTTCAGGCCGGGCCGGACTTCATCGCCGATGCGGTGAATCTTGCCGGAGATCGAGGCGATCTGGTCGGTTCCACGACCCATGATCGATGAAAGCTTGAGGCCGGCGGTCGGGTCGCTGGGCGCGACCTTGGGCGACTCAACGGTGACCTGCACCGGCTTGACCACCTCGGTCGGGTGGTTCAGCGGCGTCGCGAGTTCAAGTTTTTCAGGCATCGCCCTGACCCATTCCGCGGCCTTGAGCTGCTCGGGGGTGAGTGGCTTGGCCGATGCGGCGGGCGCGGCGGCGAGGGCCGGGCCCTTGACCTGCACCACGATCGCGATGGGCGGCGGACCGGCCAGGAGCGTGCGTCCGATGAGCACGAGGATGACGGGAGCGGCCATCGCCGAGAGTTCCATCGCGAGGAGTTTCTGGCGAGAGGATGTCATCGCGCATCTCCTGCGGCGTCGGCGACTTCAACGGGTGTGGCATCGAACGAGTAGTGCTCGGTCTCGATGTACGCCTGCACGAGCTTGGTGCGTGGGTCGGACGAGGGCGTGAGCCGCACGGACTTGACGATCGAGTATCCGAACTCGGTGCGGATCTTCCGGAGGAAGAGCGTGAGGTCGGAGTAGCTCGCCGCGGCGTCGATGCTGTACCCGACGGCGGCGTTGAGGCCGGTTTCAGCGGCGTCCGACCCGGGCGTCCCGGGTTGTCCGGCCTTGGCGCCGGTGGAGAGCCGCATGGGGGACATCTGGTCGATGCGGACGCGGCACTCGTTGGCGACGGAGGTGAGCGCGGCGTAGAGGTCCTGCTCGTGCCGGGCGAGGCGGCCGGTCTGGTGGATGCGTTCGGCCTCGGCCTTGGAGCGGGCTGAGGCGGCGGTGATCTGCGGGACGATGTCGCGCAGGGCCTCCGCGTCGCGGGCCTGGGCGCGCAGCGAGCTTTCCTCGGCGCGGGCGGCGGCGAGCTTCGCGGCGGGCGGATCGGCGGCCATCATGTATCCGCCCACGCACACGGCCAGGCCGATGACGCCCTGGGATACGACTGTGCGGAGGTCGTCCTTACCGCTTTTCTTGAGCTTCATGGCGTCCCTCCCGCGCCGCCGGAGGCGGCACCGGTGACGTTGGCCAGAGGGGCCGGGGCTTCCGCGCCGGTGGACGGAATCTCGTGGAGCGAGATGGTCATCTCGAAGCTCTGGATCGAACCTCGATCGGTGTCGATCCGCTGCGTCGCGCCGAGGCGCGTGGACTTCACCAGCGGCACTCCGCCGAGCGCATCGAGGAAGCTGCGAAGGACGCCGTTGGCGTCGCCGGAACTGGGCATGGGCGTCTGGCCGACGATCCGGCACACGGGCTTGCCATGGTCGAGGAGCATCTGGCACTCGTTGATCTTGACCGTCGACGGCGTGCACTGCGAGAGGGCGAACATCGCGCCGTCCCAGGACGTGGCCGCGGCCATGCGCGACGAGATCCGCTGCTTCGCTCCGGCGACGGCGAACTGGGCCGCCATCATCTTCGCGTTGAGATCCGTCATGGGCTTGGCCGCTTCGAGGCTCACGCGGGCGGTGTCGACCCGCTTGAGCTGCGCGGCGAGGTCCATCCGAACGGTGACGGCGCTGTAGACCACGAACGCCGCGGCGGCGCCGAAGCCGACGAGCATCCCACGCCGGACGCGACGAACGGTCTGTTCGCGTCCGAGGAACGCGGGCACGAGGCCGACGGAGAGCGAGCGGCCGTGAGTCCACGAGTGGATCAATCCGCCGGCGGTGCTCGAGGGCGGCCCCGAGGCGGGCTCGCCGAGAGCCGGGGTTTCGGCGCCGAGGCCGCACTGCTCAGCGATGACCTGGACAAGGCGGCCGATGCGGGTGCCGGTACCGAGGCCGATGATGACGGCTCCGCCGCGCTCCTTCTCATCCAGGCCGAAACGGAGCGACTGCTTGATCTCCACGATGCACCGCTGAAGGACCGGCTGGATCAGCGGCAGCACCGCGTCGGCGTTGACTCCGATGGATTCGTCGAAGGGCTTGCCACGGACCGGAATTCCGTTGCGGAACAGGGCCGCGGCGGCCTGGGTGCGATCGAGGGTCACCGGCGGGGCGTCCGGGGCGGCGGGCTTGATTTCGCGGGCGAGCGCATCGACGAGCATTTCCGTGCCGGTGCCGATACGACGGACGAGGCGGAGACGGCCAGAAGTAGCGGCGGCGAGCGTCGAGATGTGTTCACCGACGTGCAGCGCGATCGCGGTGCCCTTGGAGCTCTTGGAGCGTTCGACGGCGGCGTCGGCGGCGGCCACCAGGCCGATAGCTTCAGCGGGGATCAACGCGACGGGGGAGAGGCCGGCGGCGCGGATGAACTTGGCGAGCGCGGCGGCGGAGTCTTCGGTGTCGGCGATACCCAGGAAGTGGGACTGGCGGTTGGGGACCTCGGGCTTGTCACCCGTCGGTTCGGGATCGTGCCAGATCCGTTCGAGATCATGGGGACCATCAGCGAGGGCCCGGTTGGCGGCGTCGGCGAGAGCGAGGCTGGCGGCTTGTTGGGCCTCGGTCCGGCCTGCGCCGGCGTGGACCGGCGTGACGAGAACCGCGGACGAGGGGGCCTGGTAGATGACGGTGGTCTCGAGCCCCATGGCGCCGGCTGTGCGGACCATTGCCGCGAGCTGCGGAGTCACGGCCTCGAGGCAGGCGGGCCAGTTCTCGCCGATGTCGCCGATGCAGATGCGCTGCGCGTGCACGGCGGGCGCATCTCCACCGTTGAACACGGCGAGTTCGAGTCGGCTTGCGGAAATGTCGAGCACGGCGCGTCGTCTGGCCACGTCGGACTTCCCCTGACGGAACGAAGAGGGCCGCGCGATGCGCCCCTGGGTGTATTGGCACTATCGGCGGTGGGGGCGGCCATCTTGGGTGCCGCGCGAAGGAAACCTCCGTGCGGGTAGGGTTTCCGCATGGGGGCCCGATAACGTCGCTATTCGATCGCGGCGGTGAGCTGGCGGCGGGCGGCGCCGGCCCGGCCGCGGCTGGTGAGGGTCGAAGTTCCTCCGGCGACGGCCTTGACGACGTAGAAGCGGGCGGTGTCGATGTTGGGGTCGTTGGCGGTGTTGCTGTCGTTGGAAATGGTCCCGATGACGGCATCGCCGTCTTCATCGACGTTGTTGAGCATTTCGCGGATCGCCATGTTCATGCCGCCCTCGGCCGCGTAGAACGAGCGGAGCGTGTCGAGGCGCTGCACGGTCGTGTCCTGGTCGCGTGCGCCGAGGATGACGGAGCCGACAATGGCGAGCTGGATGAACACGAGCATGATGACGGACGCGATTCCGGCGGCGGCGCGACGGGACCGGCGCGGTGGAGAGGTGTGGTGGTGTGCTGAGAAGAGAGTCCGCATGGTTGGCCCCTTGGGTGGCGTGGGAACTATGGCGTGACCTCGGCCCACGTCTGGACGCGCGGCTGGGGCTGGACGGTCGGTTCGGGGAGCGCGAAGGAGTAGTACTGCAACTGCCCGCTGAGCGTGGTCTCCGCGACTGTGGACGAGCTCATCGAGGTTCCATCCCACCGGACGAGCTGCAGCTTGGTGAGCCCGTCAGAGCACGCGACGACGATTTCTCGGTCCCCGATGCCGCGGGCCAGGTGAATGATTTGAGGCTGTGCACCCAGGGATGGGCCGGTCAGTTCGGCCGACCATGAGGACCCGTTCCACGTGCGGTATCGGAAGGCGTTTGCGCCGTTTTCGACGTACACGAGCAGGGCCTTGCCGGTGCTGCGTTCAAAGAGGACGTCGAACTGCCGGCGGTCGTTGGCGGCGCAGTTGGTTTCCAGCTCGACGTTCGTGCCCCAGGCGGAGCCGCTCCAGACGTTGGCGTTGATGTCGTTGGTGTCGTCAAGGGCGACAAAGAGGATCTTGTTTGAGGTGGGATCGGCGGCGGTCCGGACCCACTGGCCGACGCCCCCGATGGTCGGGAGGCTGCCCTGGGAGGACCAGGTCGAGCCGGTCAGCGTGCGGTAGCGGGGCGTGGCCTGGCCGGTCTCGATGTACACGGCGACGCCCTTGCCGGTCTGTGACTCGAACGACATGGAGTAGCACTCCATGTTGTTGCTCTCGAGCGAGGCGACGAGCGTGGTCCAGGCGCCGAACGAGGAGCCGTTCCAGAACGCCGCGGCGAGCTTGCCGCCCGCTATTCCGTCGGCGGTGAGCAGGACGATGTCGTCGGTGTCGGAGCGGGGATAGAGCGTGACGAAGTCGGCCTCGGTAGTGAAGGGGGAGGAGAGAAGCTGCTCGGAGGCGAACGTGGTGCCGTTGTAGATGCGGTAACCGAACTTGGCGGCGGTTCCCTTCCAGTAGATGCAAAGAGCGTCGCCGGACTCCTGCTCGTACGCGAGATCTTCGGGGCGGTCGTTGTTGCCGCCGGTGTCGCTGCTGAGCAGGAACAGCGAGCCCCACGTTGTGCCGTTGTAGAACCGGGCGTGCACTTCCTTGTTGATGTTCTCCGTGAGCATGCACGTCTCGTTTCGAGACGGGCAGATCTTCATCCGCACCCACTTGGGCTCAAAGTTGGTGCTCGAGAGCGCCTGGCTGGCGGACCACGAGGTCCCGTCCCACGTGCGGTAGCGGGGCTGGTTGGACGCGAGCCGGCCAAAGCCGGTCATGATGGTCTGGGTGCTGAAGCTCTTGATGCCGTTGAGCGTCGCGTCGGCCTTTCGCTTGGCGTTGCCGGAGCGGCCGGCGGCGGACACGGACGCGACGCCGGCGGTGACGGTGGATGTGACGCAGAAGCGGGCGGTGACGAGTTGAGGGTCGTTGTTGGCGTTGCTGTCGTTGGAGATGGTGCCGACGCCGCCGTCCTCATCGGTTCCGGACATAGTCTCGCGGACGGACATGTTCATGCCGGCCTCGGCGGCGTAGAACGCCCGGGCGGTGTCGAGGCGCATGGGCGTGATGTCGAGGTCGCGGGCGCCGGTCACCACCGCGCCGACGATGAAGAACTGGGCGAAGACCAGCATGATGACAGCGGCGATACCGCCCGCGCCGCGGCGCAGGTGCTTTCCCGAGGGCCGGACGCGTGGCCCGCCCGAGTTGTCGGGCGAGCGGGTCATCCGATTTTCGCCCCTGTCATCAGGGACCGGATGTAGGCCCGCGTGCGCAGCGTCTGGGAAATGCCCTGGCGGGTGACCGTCACCTGGATCTGGATGCGGCGGATGCTCTGCGTCGCCGAGCCGCTGAGGCTGGCGGCCAACGCGGTGTTGCTCTCGTCGAAGCACGACACCGAGAACGAGGTGACGTTCTCGAGGATCGGGCGCGCCGTCCCGCCGCTTTCCGTCAGCAGGAGCTGCGATCCCGAGAGCGTGAGCGTCCAGTTGGTGTTCCAGGAGATGGAGGTGGCCGTGACGTTGGAGATGAGCGGCGCGACCACGGCGGCGGTGGTGTCGCGGGGGATGCTCCAGAGCAGCTTGGTGACGCGATCGAAGCAGGCCGAGCAGTCGTTGTGCAACTGGGCCCGCGTGCTGGCGTCGCGGTAGGAGCCGATCGCGGTGTAGATGATCCCGGACGTGAGCGAGCCGACGACCGAGACCACGACGAGCGCGGCGATGGTCTCGATCAGCGTGAAGCCGCGGCGGCGTCGGCGAGGGTGATGGCTCATGGCGTGTAGTCCGTGAGAACAGTGGCGATCGCGAGCGACCGGGCGACGCCGCGAGCGTCGGTCCAGCCGACGGTCACCGTGACTTTCTTGAATCCGGTCCCGGCGGAGACGAGGTTTGCCGCGGTCTCCGAGATCGCGACCGAGCGGGTGTAACCGGGGAAACCGGAGATCGAGGCTTCGGCGGCGTAGTTGGCGTTGACGAGGTAGGTGTAGCCGCGGGTGGTGCTGTGGCGGTCGGCGATGATGTCTTCGAGTTTCTCGGTGGCGAGCCAGCGGCCCTGCGAGGCCTTGACGGGGCTGACGCGGTCGCGGTGCGCCTCGCGCACGGCGAAGAGCATGGCGGGCAGGGCCGTCGAGAGGATGACGACGGACACGATGGCCTCGATCAGTGTGAACGCTCGGCGCCGGCTCATGTCAAACCTCCCACCGGACTATCGGCAGTTCAGGGAAGCACCTTGGCCAGTCCCGTGGTGGGCTGGATCGTGACCGAATAACCGTTGGAGAGCGTGACGGTGCCGGCGGCGGAGAGAGCGGTCGACGTGTTGTTGTAGGGCTTGCCGACCCAGTCGAAGCCGACTTCGGTGCCGGAGTCAAACGCAGCGCCGGACATGGTGACGCCGACGTACTCGCCGGTGTTCAGGTATTGCACGTAGGGCTTGCCAGAGCCGTTGGGGTCGGTCATGGTCGAAGCGCCGACCCGCCCGGGGCTCGCGGGGTTCTCGGAGAGGACGCTGTACGAGTTGGTGCCGGGGCTGAAGACAACCCAGGTCCGGGTGCCCGTGGCGATGGCACGCTCGCGAGCGTACGTGAGGTCGCGAGCGACCATCCTCGCGGCGACGCCGGAGCGAGAGGAGCCGAGGTTGGCGAGCTTGGGAGTGGCGACGACGGCGAGAATCGCCACGATGATCATCACCACGATGACCTCGATGAGCGTGAAGCCGTCCCGACGACGCGGGGGAAACGCCGAGGTGCCTGGTGTGTCGTTGGTGGCGAGCATCATGGTCGGGGTCCCGCCCTTGGTCCGGCCCGCGGTTCCCGGATGTGAGGGCTGGCGAGTCGCGACTTCCGTCAAGGCCGCGGCGGCGCTTTCGCGCCGCCGCGGTGTATGTCAAAGTGGCTGCCGGACACCCGGCGGATTTACCACAGGTGTTCGCTGATGCCGGCGGTGGTGCTGTTGGCCCACACGCGGCCGACGGCGACGTCGTACGCCCAGCCCTCGGTGCCGGCGACGGGCGGCGTGGCGGCCCAGGTCGCGGCCTTGACGGCGTTGCTGTTGTTGTAGGGGTTCAGCGGAACGGCTTCCTGGAGAACGGTGCCGAGCGTCGTGAGCTGCGCCAGCGTGGGATACGCGGCGGTGCCGTTGACGGCCGAGTTGGCGTAGAAGTTGGCGATCGAGGAGCGCATGCCACCGAGGGCGCCCTTCGTGGCCGACTCCTTGGCCTTCGCGGCGTAGTCAAAGTACTTCGGGATCGCGATGCCCGAGAGGATCGCGAGGACCACGATCACGGCGATGAGTTCGATCAGCGTAAACGCGCGGGCGACAGGGTTCTTCCGAACTGCGATATTCATGCCAGATTCCTTTCAACATTCCCGGCCACTTTGAGGTAGCCTCCTTACGTTCAGAGGCCGGAACGCTCCGGCGCCACTGGATCGTCGTCTTTATCTGCCGATTAGCTCATCAACTTCACCATGTCCCACATGGGGAGGAAGATCGCGAGGGCTACAACCAGCACAACCGCTGCGATCAGCACAATCAGCACAGGTTCAATAACGGTCGCGATGTTCTTGGTCAGCGTGGTCGTGTCGCGTTCGTACTGACGCGCAATGATCGCGCACATGCGTGTGAGCTCGGCGGACTCTTCGCCGGAGGTGAGCATGCGCTTGGCGAAGGGCGTGATGTACTCGCAGGCGATGAGCGCGACCGAGATGCGGCCGCCGGTGCGGACCTGGTCCACCAGGCGGTCGGCGTCTTTCATCAGCATGGGGCGGGCCGAGGCCTTGCCCGCCATGTGCAGCGAGTCGATCAGGCCGAGGCCCGAGTTCAGACACAGGCCGAACACCCGGGCGAAGCGCGAGACGGCCAGGCCCGTGAGGATGTCCTTGAGGTACGGGATCTTGTGGAGCAGGCCCTCGATGACCCAGCGGCCGCGGGGCCGTTTCCAGGCCACGCGGATGGCGAACACGCCGCCGACGAGCACGACCAGGTAGAGGTACCAGAAGTTCTGGATCGAGATTCCGACGGTCATCAGGATCTTGGTGAAGATCGGGAGCTCGACGCCCTTGGTCGCGAACATCTTGGCGAACTTGGGGATCACAAAGCCCACGAGGAAGAAGCACGCCAGGCACAGCACGCTGATCACGCAGATGGGGTACATGAGCGCGCTGCGGACCGCCTGCTTCATTTCAATGTTGCGCTCGAGCATCTCGGAGAGATACTCGAGCACCTTGACCATGTTGCCGGACTGTTCGGCCGCGCGGACCGTGCTGACGTACAGGGGGCCGAAGACCGCGACGTGCTCTTCCATGGCGTCGGCGATGCGGCCGCCGGCCTCGATGCGCTTGGCGATATCGAAGATGACGTCACGGAACTTGCCCGGGGACTCCTGCTCGGCGATGCCACGCAGCGATTCTCCGATCGGCACACGTGCCGAGATGAGCACCGAGAGCTGGTACGTGAAGTGGGCGACGTCCTTGGATCGGACGGTGCGCCGCTTACCCAGGCGTCGGGCGGTCGCGGCCTTGATTTTGACGGGCGTCAGGCCCGCCGCGGCGATCTGGCGGTAGGCGTCGACCTCGGTGGCGGCCTTGGCCACGCCGCGGCACTTGGCGCCGCGCTTGTCGATGGCCGTGTACTCGAAGGACAGGGTGGTGCTCATGCGGACAGCCTCATGTTCTCGTGCGTGTCGGTCCTGGCCGGGGCGTCAAGCTCCGCGGATGCGGCGACGGCGGCGACTTCTTCGAGCGTGGTGACGCCCAGGCGGGCCTTGTCGAGGCCATCCTGCCACATCGGCTTCATTCCCTCCCGCAGGGCCAGCGAGCGGAGCGTGTTGGTGGAGGCGGCCTGCTCGATCGCGAGCTGCATGTTCGGCGTGAGTTCCACAAGCTCGTAGATACCGACGCGTCCGCGCGAGCCGCTGTTGAGGCACCTCGGGCAGCCCGCGCCCTGGCGGTACTGACCCTCGGTCGACCCGGCGGCGAACCGGCGGAGCAGCGCGGGCTCGGGGGTGTACGGCTTGGCGCAGTCCTCGCACACGCGCTTGACCAGCCGCTGTGCGAGCACGCACAGGACGGACGCATTGATCGCGAAGGAGGGACAGTTGAAGTCCTTGAGGCGAGCGATGGCGCCCGGCGCATCATTGGTGTGGAGCGTCGAGAGCACGAGGTGGCCGGTCAGGGCGGACTGAACCGCGATGCGGGCGGTTTCTTCGTCGCGGATCTCGCCGACGAGGATGACGTCGGGGTCCTGGCGAAGGATCGAGCGCAGGGCGCCGGCGAAGGTCATGCCGATCTCGGTGTTGACCTGTACCTGCCGCACGAGGGGAAGGCGGATTTCCACGGGGTCCTCGATCGTCACGACGTGCCGGTCGGGCGTGTTGAGGCGCTGGATGAACGAGTAGAGCGAGGTGGTCTTGCCCGATCCGGTCGGACCGGTCACCAGCATCATGCCGTGCGGGTGTTCGAGCAGGTGCTCGAGGCGGCCGGCCATGTCGCCGGGGAAGCCGAGCTGCTGCATCGTGCCCAGCTTGGAGGCCGAGGACAGGAGCCGCATCACGACGTTCTCGCCCGTGACCGTCGGGATGGTGGAGAGCCGGATGTCCACCGATCGGTGGCCGTGCTGGAAACGGAACTTGCCATCCTGCGGGCGACGCGTCTGCGTCAGATCGAGATTCGCCATGACCTTGAGGCGCTGGACCAGGCCGGAGTGCGCGGCCAGCGGGGGGCCCTGGCGGGGGATCAACGAACCGTCAATGCGGTACCTGAGGTGCAGCTGGTGTTCGTCGGGTCCGAGGTGGATGTCCGAGGCCGACTGGTCCATGGCCTGGATGATGATCTGGTTGACCGCGGCCACGATCGGCTCATCGCCGGTCAGGGCCTGCTCGCCCTGGGCGGCGGAGGACTCCATCGCCGCGGCGCCGCCGGTCATGGAGTAGGCGCGCTCGATGAGCGACCGGAGCGCGCCGGGCTCGCAGAGCACGGGCTCGATGTCGGTCTTGAGGAGGGCGCGGACGCGGTCGACGCCCTTGAGGTCGAGCGGGTCGGCCATGCCCACCGTCACGGAGCGGCCGAGGTTGAACAGCGGGAAGGCGAGCTGCTTGTCGGCGACGGACCGCGGGAGGAGCGCGGAGTTGTTGAGATCGATCTCGTAGTGCGTGACGTCGACGAAGGGGCACTCGCACACGGCGGCCCGGGCGATGGCGGCGTCGTTGGCCTTGACAAACCCCATCGCGATGAGGGCATCCATGACGGGGAGCTGGCGCTCGGCGCCGTGGCGCGTGGCACGCTCCACCTGGTCTTGTGTGACCAGCTTTTCTTCCAGGAGCATCGAGATGGCGAAGTCCTGGTGGCTAAGCACGCGGCTTCTCCGGAACGGCGGCGGCGCCGCTCGCCTTGAGGTCGCGGAGCATTCGTGACACGGCTTCGAGGGCTTCCGGGGTGAGGCCCTCAAAGGCGGTGCCGAGGTAGTAGTTCGGCGTGCGATCGAGCATCATGACCCGTTGGATCCGCACCTCGACGAGCAGGGGCTCGGCGCCGGGCGCGGGTGCGAAGCGCAGCATGAGCCTGCTGCCCTGCGGGTAGAAAAGCGGGCTTCGAACGCCGGCGCCGCCCGAGCTGAGGTCCACGACGCGGGCGTCCACCGGGCCGCCGGCGCCGGGCGCGGACTTGTCGGGCTTGACGATCTTGGCGTGCACGGGCGCGACGACGAGGCCCGCGGCGTAGTCGCACTGATAGCGATCACTTCCACGAACAACCAGGTCTGAGGCCGCTGATCGCATAGTTATCGCCTCAAAGGCCGACGACGCACGTCCGACTTTGGTGGATCGGTCGGTGCCCGACCTGTCTGAAGGGCGAAGTGCAATAACCCCCCGGCCGGGGCCAAACAAGGTCCTGTAACCACGAGAGGTTGTGTCCCGGCAGCCCAGTTCAGCGCCGTCGGTTGGCCTCTGACGGCCAATCCGAGCCCCGCGTGAAATCCCGGGCGAAACCGGCGCCGACTCCGAATCCCTGCCTCTTAATTGGTCGAATAGACCCGGCACATGGTGGGGAGGCTGCATCCATGAAGACTCGGCGTACTGGCGTTCGGTTTCACAACTGTGTCCGCGCTGCGGCTGTCGTCGCGGCTCTGTCCGGCTACGCCTCGAGCGTGTCGGCGCAGCAACCGCTGGACAAGTCATTTACCTATCAGGGGCAGCTCCGACAGAACGGGGCGCTCATCAACGGCTCAGCGGACTTTGTGTTCACGCTGTGGAGCCTGCCCGTCGGCGGAACGCAGATTGGTTCGCCGCTGCAGTTGCTCAACGCGAACCTGACCAACGGTCTGCTCACGGTTGATCTCAACTTTGGCGAAGGCACATTCAACGGCGACGGCCGGTTCATCGAGATCGCGGTTCGCACGCCCGCGGGCAGCGGCGCGTATTCGACTCTCTCGCCTCGTCAGCCCATTTTGCCAGCGCCCTACGCCCTCTACGCGTTGAACAGCACTCCCGGCCCGACCGGTCCGGCGGGCCAGGCGGGCCCGACGGGTCCGCAAGGGCTCGTTGGCGCGGTCGGTCCGACGGGACCGCAAGGGCTGATTGGCCTCACGGGTCCGACGGGCGTTGCGGGACCGACGGGCGCGACGGGCGTCGCCGGGCCTTCGGGCCTGGTCGGCCCCACGGGCCCGGCGGGTCCCACAGGCGCGGGTGGTCCGACAGGCGTCGCCGGTCCGACCGGGCCGCTCGGGCCGACGGGCGCGGTTGGCGCCACCGGCGCTGCAGGTCCGACGGGTGTTGCAGGTCCGACCGGCTCGGTGGGGCCGACCGGCGCGGCTGGCCCAACGGGTGCACAGGGCGCGACCGGCGCGGTGGGTCCGACTGGTGCCGCGGGAACCACCGGCGCGACAGGCGCGGTCGGTCCGACCGGCGCGCAGGGCGCCACTGGCGCCGCTGGCCCCACGGGTGCGCAGGGTGAACAGGGCCTTCAAGGTCCGGCGGGTGTGACGGGTGCACCTGGTCCAACCGGCGCGGTCGGCGCGACAGGAGTTGCGGGTCCGACGGGCGCACAGGGCATTCAAGGCATTCAGGGTCCAACAGGAGCCGTGGGCGCCACGGGAGCGCAGGGCGCTACGGGTGCTGCGGGAATCGCAGGCCCGACCGGACAGCAAGGTGAGCAGGGTCTTCAGGGCCCGGCAGGTACACAGGGACCGACCGGCGCGGCCGGAACCCAGGGCCCGACAGGAGCCATCGGAGCGACGGGCGCCGTGGGCGCGACCGGCCCGCAAGGCGAGCAGGGAGTTCAGGGTCCGGCGGGCGCGGTGGGTCCCACTGGTGCAGCGGGTATCGCCGGTCCGACGGGCGCCGTCGGCCCAACCGGCGGCGTGGGCGCGACTGGCGCTCAGGGAGAGCAAGGGCTACAAGGTCCCGCAGGCGTGCAGGGTCCAACCGGCGCGGTTGGTGCGACCGGCCCGCAAGGCGTGCAGGGTCCGACCGGCGCGGCGGGAGTCGCCGGCCCGACGGGCGCGGTTGGTCCGACGGGCGCGGCGGGCGCACAGGGCGAGCCGGGGCTTCAGGGTCCCGCAGGCGCGCAGGGCCCGACCGGTGCCGCGGGAGTCGCAGGCCCGACTGGTGCCGTTGGTGCGACAGGCCCGCAAGGCGTGCAGGGTCCCACCGGCGCGGCGGGACTCACCGGCCCCACGGGCGCGGTAGGTCCGACCGGCGCTGCGGGAGCAACCGGTGCTCAGGGCGAACAGGGACTTCAAGGCCCCGCCGGCGTTCAGGGTCCGACCGGCGCGGTGGGCGCGACGGGCGCCGCAGGTCCGACGGGTGCGCAAGGCATCCAGGGTCTTCAGGGTCCCACCGGCGCGGTTGGCCCGACCGGTGCGGCAGGAGCAACCGGAAGTGCCGGCGCCACGGGCGCGGCGGGCCCGACGGGACCGCAGGGGCTGCAGGGTCCCGCGGGCGTTCAAGGCGCGACCGGCGCCGCGGGCGCTCAAGGGCCGACGGGCGCACAGGGACCGACTGGTGCGGACGGCGCGGCGGGCGCGGTTGGTCCGACGGGCCCGGCTGGTTCACCCGACACCGGCGACCAGATCATCGCGAAGATCAACTCGGCGGTTCCGAACTTCACCAACCAGATCGACACGGCCCACATCGTCAACATGGAGCGGAGGTTTGTGATTCCCTCCGGCTCCTGGATGCACAGCAGCGGGCCGAGCAACTACGCCTCGGCCAATCCGTCGGCGACCGCCGCGGGCCAGATGCACATGCTCAAGCTCGATGACGGGGTGGTCAGTTCGGTCTCGACGTCGTTCGCGTGCCCGTCGGACATGGTGCCGACCGGGCCGCTCATCGGCGATGATCCGCCGTTCAAGGTCACGGTGATCTGGTCGACCAACGCCGCGGCCGCGAACAAGCGGGTGCACTGCGAGCTGCGGTTCTGCAAGCACGACGAGATCGCCGGGCCTTCGACGCCGCTGCCGCGGCGGTACACGTTCAAGGCGAACGCGACGGGCGACTTCTTCATGGACAGCGCCAACCCGGCGGGCACGTACGTGATCGTCAAGAACAAGATGCCCAAGCTGCCGGACCCGACGGCGTTCCCGAACTTTGACGGGTTCGACTTCACGGGCGCTCCCGGGTACAACACGATTCCTGGCTCAGGCGACCCGTGGCCGTATCCGGTTCCGTGGCAGCAGCCGTACTCGCCCGGCGACACGGTGATCATGTCGATCGTGAGATTCGGCGCCAGCGCCGACGATCCCAACGACGGCGACATGTTCATCATCGGCGTTGAGATCGAGTACCACAGCGTCCTGTAGGCCCCCGAGCTCGCCGCTTCAAACCCCTCCGCCCGCGCGGAGGGGTTTTTCGTTGGTGAGCACGTTCACCGCGCCGGAGCGGTGAGCTTGTCGCGCCAGTCCTTGGCCTCGCCCGGGCGTCCATGTTTGTCGAGGAGGTCGGCCAGGTCGCCGATCGCTCCCTTGGTCCAGTCACTCTTGGGGCCAAGGGTTGCGAGAAGTTTCTCCGCCACGGCCGGGAGAATGGCCAGAGCCTCATCTTCGTGGCCGGCGAGGACCAGGTTTTTCGTGAGGTTGTACCGGACGGCGGGCGGCATGGAGTGGTCGGGGGCGAACGCCTTGTCCGCGTCGAGGGCGCAGGCGCGGAACTCAGCGATGGCATCGTCGAAACGTTTCAACGCCCCGAGGGTCGAGGCGTAGTTGTTGCGGATGTAGACGGTGGTCTGGTGCGTGCGGCCGAGGGTTTCATCCGCGATGTCGAGCGCCCGCTTCTGCCAATCAAGCTGCTGGACCTGATCGCCGAGCTTTCCATGGGCGGACCCGATGAGCGTCATGACGCGCAGGACAGAGACATGCTTGGGCCCGTGAACGCGCGTGAGGCCTTCGAGCGCCTGCTGGGCGATGGGCAGAGCCTCGGCCGCTCGGTTGGTGTTGTTGAGCAGGACGGCGTAGTTGTTCGCGTACACGAGCGTGGTGTTGCTGTCCGGGCCGAAGGTGCGTTTGAGTCGCTCCCACGCATCTTTCAGGAGCGGCTCGGACTTTTCGTAGAGGCCCTTGGCGTTGTACGCGGAGACCAGCGTGCTGATCGGGGCCAGGGTTGAGATGTTGTTGGGTCCCAGGGCCCGGGTCGACCTCGACACGACGGACTCGAGAAGCGGGATCGCCTCGTCCAGGCGGCCCATGGCGAAGAACGTACGGCCGAGGTTCCCCTCGGCGCCAAGGGTCTCCTGCGCTTCGGGGCCCAGCACGCGCGCGGCGCGTTCGGCGACTTCCTTCTTCACGACCAGCGCCTCCTCCGGCCGCTGCAGTTCGTCGAGCGAGCTGCCGATCGCCATCTGCGCCTCGATCGCGGCGCGGCAGTCCGGGCCGTCGGCCGCGGTTGCCAGGGACAACGCCAGCCGGGCCTGTTCCAGCCCTTCGGAAGGCTTGCCCATGTCGGTCAGCGCGGCGGCGAGGGCTGATCGGGCGAGCGACGTCTCGGTTCCGGCGCCGCCGAACTCGCGCTCGGCGATGTCGATCGCGCGCCGGGCCTCGCGTTCGGCGTCGTCGTACATCTGAAGATTGCGGTAGGCCGAGCTGAGCACGCTGTGGACAGAGGCCCGGGCGTGCGGCTGGTCGCGAAGCGTTTCCTCGGCCAGGCTCGACGACGGGCCGAGGACCTCGACGACGCGGATTTCCTTGCCCTCCTTGCCGGGGTCGGCGGCGCTGAGCATGGCCTCCACAAACCGCGAAACAGCTTCCGCCCGCGATGCCTGGACCAGGGCCTTTTTCGACTGGTCCGAGGCGACGTCGCGCTGGCGACGCACCTCGGACAGCGAGTTGAGCGAAACCGCCAGCGCGCCGGCGGTGGCGACGAGGACCACGGCCGCCGCGGTCGCGACGATGCGGAAGCGGCGGATGGTCTTGCGGAGCGTGTACCAGGCGCTGTCGCGCTTGGCCTCGATCGGCTCTCCCGCGAGGTAGTGCCGGATGTCGCGGGCCAGTTCGCCGGCGCTCTGGTAGCGACGGTCGGGCGGCTTGGCCAGAGCCTTGGCGATGATGGTCGAGACTTCGTCACCCACGTCGGGTCGGAGCCGGTCGGCCCGCGATGGCTCGGCGTTCACAATGTTGTCGAGCGCGACTTTCAGGGCGCCCGACACGTCGTACGGGAACTTCCCCGTGAGCACCTGGTGCAGCACCACGCCCAGCGAATACACATCGGTCCGCGCATCGATGCGGTCGGGGTCGCCCGCGGCCTGCTCCGGGCTCGCCCAGGGGAGCGACCCCATGAACTGGCCCGTCGTGCTCAGCGTCGCTTCGCGGGACGCCGCGTCGCGGGTAGACGCTTTGGCGAGACCGAAGTCCAGGATGTGCGGCTGACCCGCGGCGTCCACTCGGATGTTGGAGGGTTTGAGGTCGCGGTGAATGACGCCCCGCTGGTGGGCGTACTGCACCGCTTCCGCGACGGTCGCAATGACGGACAAGGCCTCTCGCACCGGCGGCAGGGCGGTCCAGGCCCGATCGAGCGCCACTCCCTCGACGTATTCCATGACGAGGTAGAGGCGTCCGTCATCCGTGGTGCCGCTGTCGTACACGCTCACGATGCTCGGGTGGCGCAGCGATGCGACCAGGTCGATCTCGCGCTCGAAACGTCGCTGCGCCGCGCCCGAGGCCAGGCCCCCGTCCAGCAGGACCTTGATCGCGACCTGCCGGCGCGTCGAGCGCTGCACGGCCCGGTACACCACCCCCTGACCACCCCGGGCCAGCTCCTCGGGGTGGTCGTATCCCCGGACCTCCAGCTTCGGAGACTTCGCGGTCCGGGACCGCTTCACCTCGGCGGTGAGCATCGCGGGGTCGTCGTACCAGTTTGATCCGGTGTTCATGCCCTGGTCCCACGAGCGGCGACGGTCCGGCGCGCCGGGCCTGTCAGCCTTCCTCTTCCACCTGCCTGGCGATGACCTGACCCAACCTGCGGAGAACGCGAGACTTGGCCTGGTACACCTGGTCGACCGAGAGCGACAGGCTGGTCGCGACCGCGGCCGCGTCTTCCCCCGCGACGGCGTATCGCTCGAAGGCCTCGCGATCCGCCGCGTTGAACTCCGTGCGGATCGTTTTCATCGCCATCCGCAGGTGGTACTGCCTCCACTCGGTCTCCCACACCTCTTCGGTCTCGTCTTCGACAGCCCGGGACACGCTCCCGTCCCCGATCTGTAGGGGCGAGCCGGCACCCTTCTGACGCGTTCTTCTCAGAAGAGCGTGCAGCGTGACCGTTTTCAGGTACGACCGGAACTTGCCCTTGGCAGGGTCATACCGAAACCCGGGCATGGACTTGGTCAGGGCGAGCATCACATCCTGCAGCACGTCATCGCAGTCCGCGGCGGACAGGCCGCGCCGGCGGGCGAAGCTTCGGATCAGCTCTTCGTAGCGATCACAGAACTCCCGCCAGGCCGCGTCGTCGCTCCCTCCCGAGAGCCGAGCCAAGAGCGTGACGTGAGTGGTGGTCTGCGCGTACACGAACTCAATCTACCACTCCGTGGAGGACTTGCATGGATCGGGCCGCGGAATTGCGGCGCGAATCGTGTCAGAAGGTTCACGGATGTGGTCTAGGGCTTGAAAACCGGGGTATTTGCGGGCTCGCAAACCGGGGTTCGGCGGCTTCGCGTTTGCCGCGGGTCGCCACGAGGGGTCCGAATAAAGAGGAGCGTGCCGTGAAAGAACGTCTGAATCAGCGAGTTCATCCAGCCCTGCTTGCCGCCGCCGCCGGCGTGGCCCTGGCTTCGGCCTCCGCGGCTCAAGCCCAGAGCAGCTGGGCCGCCGCCGTGAGCGACAGTTGGTTCAACCCCGCTCGCTGGAGCCCGGCGGCCGTGCCGAACTCGTCAGGCACGAACGTCACCCTTGGGCTCGGCACCGCATACACGGTCAGCATGCAGAACGCGGGTGCGTCGTGCAACACGCTCACTCTGAGCAACGTCAACGCGACGCTCAGTATCTTTGACAACGCCGCCCTGAACGTATACGGCAACATCTCCAATACCGGCCTGATCCAGATCTCCGCGTCCGGAGCGCCCGGCAACGGCACGCTTCTCAACGCCGCCAACCCGATCGTCCTGTCGGGGACGGGCACCGTCCGGCTTGCGGCGGCGTCCTCCAACGGCGACTCCGACGCCGCGTACCTCTACAACAACGGGAACGCGGCCAACTCGATGACCAACTCGGCGGGCCACACCATCGCCGGGTACGGCCGGGTCTACAACGGGATCATCAACAACGGCACGGTGAACGCCGACCAGAACGGCAAGGGCCTGTTGATGATCGGTTCTCCCAAGACCAACAACGCCTCGATCACGGCAAGCAACGGCGGGTTCGTCCAGTTCCGGACCATCGGGCTCACCCAGGGCGCCGGCGGCGTGTGCGCCTCGTCCAACAGCAGTCCCATCCAGTTCGTCGGCGCGAGTGTCGCCGGCGGTACTCTCGACGGTGCGGGAACAGGCTCGGGGATCCAGTTCTACGGAGCCAGCTCTCTGAGCGGCGTCACGCTGCTGAACACCGCGAGGGTGACCGACAACTCGAGCGTTTCGATCAATGCCGGCGGCGTGATCAACAACGGCACGTGGACCGTGAGCGATCCCGCCGCGCCCGGCAATAACGCGTACGTCAACGCGACCGACGCGAGCGTCACTCTTGGCGGGACGGGCACGCTCCGCCTCCAGGGCATCGGCGGTGGCAACGGCGACAACGACTCGGCCTATCTGTACAACAACGGCAACGCGGCGAACATTTTCACCAACGCCACGACGCACTCGATCCGGGGCTACGGCCGCATCTATGCGGGCCTGGTCAACAACGGCACGGTCAACTCGGACATCGCCGGCAAGGGCATCATCCTGATCAGCGCCGCCAAGACCAACAACGGAACAATGACCGCAAGCAACGGCGGCTTCCTCCAGTTCCGCGGCGTCACGGTCACCGGGAACCCGGCGGCGCAGATCATCTCGACCGACGCGGCCAGCCCGGTGCAGTTCGTCAGCTCCACGCTCTCGGGCGGCGGTTTCACCACGGCCGGGACGGGCGTGTTTCAGTACTACGGCTCGAGCACGCTGAGCAACCTGACTGTCAACGGGGTTCACACCGTCACCGACAACAGCAGCGTGCTGCTCGCGACCGACCTGGTGAACAACGGCAGCTGGAAGATCTCGGACCCCGCGGCGCCGGGCAACAACGCGCACTTTGACGCCGCAGCGCCGGTGTCCATCACCGGAACGGGGACGATCACGCTGCAGGGCCCGCAGTCCGGCAACGGCGACAACGATGCCGCGTATCTCTACAACAATGCCAACGCGGCCAACACGCTGACTCTGGGCGCGAACCAGACGCTCAACGGCTACGGCCGGGTCCATGTCGCGCTGATCAACAACGGGCTGGTCAACGCCAACAACTCTCCCAACGCGGGCGGCCCGACCAGCAAGGGAATCGTCTTCCTCGCCACGCCCAAGACCAACAACGCCACGATCACCTCGAGCAACGGCGGGTTCTGGTACTTCCGGGGCATCACGGTGACCAACAACGGGCTGTTGTCGAGCTCGAACACGAGCGTGTCCGGCGGCGGGTTTGAGAACTGCACGGTCAACGGCGGCACGATCACCAACGTGAGCGGCCAGTCGTTCGGCACGGCCGGCACCGTTGGCATCAACGGGTCCACGCTGACGCCGGGGTCGTTCATCCAGGTCAACGACAACAGCACGATGACCTCGACCGGCCTGACCAACAACGGCACCATCCTCGTGAGCAACCCCGCCGCGCCGGGTAACCCCGCCCGCATCAACTCGACGTCGCCGGGCACAACGATCGGCGGCTCGGGCCTCATCCGCCTGCAGGGCACCGGCAACGGCGACAACGATTCGGCATATGTCTACGACAACGGCAACGCGGCCAACGCCATCACCCAGGCCGCGCCGCACTCGATCAACGGGCATGGTCGGATTTTCAGCGCTCTGACCAACAACGGCACAGTCAACGCCGACGATGCGGGCAAGTACATCGTCATGCTGGGTTCGGCGAAGACCAACAACGCCACTATCACGTCCTCCAACGGCGGGGGCTGGCACCTCCGAGCCTTTACGCTCACGCAAGGCGCCAGCGGTGTGCTCAGCACGCAGGGGGCGAGCACAGGCGGGCTTGAGAACGCAACGGTGTCGGGTGGATCGATCGGCTCCAGCGCGTCCGGGCCGGTGAGCAACTACGGCTCCTCCACGCTGGATGGCGTCACGATCAACACGGGCTCGGTCCTGCAGATCAGCGACAACTCGACGCTCAACGTGACGGCCAACGGAATCGTGAACAACGGAACCGTGCTCGTGGAAACGCTTGGAGCGCCCGGCAACCCGGCGAGGCTGGTCGCGCCCGGAGCCGCCACCATCTCCGGCACGGGCACCGTCCGGATGCAGGCGACGGGATTCGCCAATGACTCGGCGTACCTGTGGGGCCAGAGCTCGGCCGCCAACCCGCTCACGCTGGGAAGCGGTCAGGCTGTCACCGGTTCCGGCCGGTTCTACGGCAACATCGTCGTGAACGGCACCATCGCCCCGGATCAGCCCTTTGGGACTCCGACCGCGCTCGGCCTGATCCAGCCTATGGGCAGTTCACTCACGCTGGGCGGCAAGTCGGTCTTCAACTGCCAGCTCGGTTCGGTGGCGTCGTACGATGCCCTCCAGGGCACTTCGCCGGTCACCATCAACCCCGGTGCGACGCTCAACATCTCCATCGTCAACCCCTTTGATCCGCCGGTCGGCAGCACCTACACCATCGTGTCTGGCTCGTCGGTGACAGGCCAGTTCACCAACACCAACTTCCAGCCTCTCATCAACAAGAAACAAGCGTTCCTCATCTATGGCCCGACGTTCGTCCGCCTGTACGTGACCTGCTACGTCAACTGCGACAACAGCACCGGCTCGCCGACGCTGACGGCCAACGACTTCCAGTGCTTCCTCAACCGCTTCGCCCAGGGCGACCCCTACGCCAACTGCGACAGCAGCACCGGAACGCCGACGCTCACCGCCAACGACTTCCAGTGCTTCCTCAACAAGTTTGCCGGCGGCTGCATCTGAGCCCCCGCAGCCAGGGGCAGGAGCCGCTCCGATCTGTTCGAACGAGGCCGCGGATTCCCACGAGGAGCCGCGGCCTCTTCACTTGGGACTGCGCAGCACTCGAGCGCCCAGCGGGCCTATAGGCCCCACGCGCGCCAACGGTCCCAAGTGTCACGCGGGAAACACGGGCAGTAGGAGTCGAACCCACAACCTCCTGATCCGAAGTCAGGTGCTCTATCCAGTTGAGCTATGCCCGCACGGCTCTCAAGAACTGTAGCCTGAAACGAAACCAATCCTGAGAGCTTCCGCATGCGATGGAGGGAATCGACGAATGAGAAAGGACCCGGCGTGCCAATCCGGTCTTTGCGCCCGGTCAAGACAACCTTTCTCCACCACGAGCCGAGAAAATTCGCCGACCCGCTAGGTGAAGGCGAGCCCCAAACTGTCGTTCGGGCCGCGCGAGGTGGGTCCGCATTCTGAAAGGAGCCGAGCCGGACATGCGTGGGGAGTGGTTTCGAACCACTTGGGGCACGGGACCGACGCGGAGGCCCAGAATCCCCTGTTGATGCCGCGAGATGGTCAATCCGTCGGGCGGAGCCGCGGCGGGGCAACGAGCCTTCAAGGCCCAGAGACGCCGATCGTCCGTTCTGCTTTTTTTATCTTGATTCCCCTGCGCCGGCGGCCTTCCACGGCGTTCGAAAAACGAAAACCGCCCGGCTTTCCGGGCGTTTTTCAGCAACACGGGCGAAGGGAGTCGAACCCCTAACCTCCTGATCCGTAGTCAGGTGCTCTATCCAATTGAGCTACGCCCGCATCCGGGGCAACAGTAAACCCGGGGTAGGGCGGTGGCAAGTGCCTTGTGGACCGATCTCGGAAGTGGGGGGCTTGATTCGCGGCCCGCGGGGGCGATACTTCCGTCCCCGGCCGTCGGTGGGCGGCCTTGTCATGATCCCCTGGACCCTTCCCTCATATGGCACACTCTCTCTCCGCAAAGAAGCGCATCCGTCAGAACGAAGCCGCGCATGCGCGCAACAAGTGGCGTCTCCGCACCATGCGCGACGCCATCAAGGCGTTCCGCGACAAGCTCGCCCATGGTTCGGTCGATGAAGCCGCCAAGGCGATGCGCGAGTGCGCCCAGATCGTGGACCGCACCGCCGCCAAGGGCGTGATCCACAAGAACCAGGCCGCCCGCCGCAAGAGCCGCATGAGCGCCGCTCTCAAGGCGCGCAAGTCCGCCAAGGCCTGATTCGGTCTTTCAAAACTCGGTACGATCTTCTCCCGGACCGCCGACCTTCGGCGGTCCGGTTGCTTTCCCGATGGCCAAGTCCAGGTCAAGGCGTGCCGCTCCGCGCCCCGGTTCGGGGTGGAAGATGCAGCACCGCCCCATCACGCTGCGCATGCGCGGACGTGACGATTACTCAGCGATCATCCAGAAACCGCTCTCGATTCTCGCGATGCTGGTGCCCCTGATTCTCGCCTACGAGGTCGGCTCGCGGCTCTTTCTCTCCAGTGTCGAGACCGCGGGCGTGCAATCGATCCGCGCCCACAGCCTGCTCCTCGCGTTCTTCCAGGATCTCGGCATCGCCGGGCGATCCTTCCCTTCCATCGCGCTCGTCTCGGCCCTGCTCGTCTGGCACATCGTCAGCAACGAGCGATGGCGCATCCGCGCCGCCGCCGTTCTCGGCATGTACGGCGAATCGCTCGCGCTGACCATGCCGCTCGTCGTCTTCTTCGGACTGATCCAGCTCGCGCTCGGCGGGCCCGGGGCCCCACCACCGGCGGTTCAGACCGATCCCTCGAATCCGCTCGCGGCCCTGCCCTGGCAGGCGGCGGCCGTGGTCTCGATCGGCGCGGGGATCTACGAGGAGTTCCTCTTCCGACTCATCGGCGTATCGGCCCTGCGTCTCATCCTCATCGACCTGGGCCGAATCAGCCCCCGCACCGGAACCGCCATCGCCGTGGTTCTTGCCGCCGCGGCCTTCGCCGCGTACCACGATGTGTCCGGCCCGGGGGGAGGCGTGGATGCGTTCAAGGCCGCTTCATTCCTGGCCGCCGGGCTGTACTTTGGCTCTGTGTTCGTCATGCGGGGCTTCGGAGTCGCGGTCGGAGTGCACGTGATGTACGACGTGTGCGCCCTGATTCTGGCGGGCAAGGCGTCGGCGTAGTTGTCCGAGTTGCCCGTCGAGATGTCCGTTATTTGGCCCTTGCGCCGCCGGGTCCGGGCTGGACGGCGGCGGGCGCAAATGGCTAATATTGCTCAGCGGTTTCGGAAGGGTTCGTTCACGGCGAGAGAGTCCGAAGCCGCGTGTCCTGTCCGCGATGATGGAAAGGGCGCCCCATGGGTCTGGACTTCGCCATCGACGAGTTGTACGCCACGAACTGGTCCCCGCTCAACAGCGCGGGATGCATTCATCACAGCGATGGCCGAGCGTACCCGACGGTCGATCGCGTCAGGCGAGAGTTCAGTGAAGCAGGCTTCGTGATCAATCTCCGGCATGTTCAGCTCTTTGACTGCTATCGCGCCGAGTGGCGCAGCTCCACCGGCGATCCGGTGGGCGCCGTCGTCGGTCGGACCGAGGCCGAGGCCGCCGTGTACGCCCTTTCGCAGCTGAGGCGAAGCCTTGTGGGCGTATCCTGAGGCTTGTCGGAACTCCTGAAAAAGAGCTTGCCTCGTCGATGAACCGATGTTAGTGTTCCTGTCGGAGTCGGGCCCGCGTGGGGTCCGATCTGGAGACCTATGGCCCAACCGAACCTCACGCAGCGACTTTGTTCCGGCTTCCGAGCGTGCCAGGTTCGTGGCGTTGCTGGTCGTGGTCCACAATGAGTGTCAGTGTCCCGGTTACCTACCCGGATCGAGCGGACTGGCGTCAGTCCGAGTTCCGGGTGTTTGTCAGCGCCGCACTTGACGGCGTTGAAAGGAGTATCACGCATCAACGGCAGAAGGTTTGATCGTGGCGGTCCGCCGGTGCAGCGCACCCGCGTGAACCACCTGATCCGCATCACCCCCGTCCGGCTCATCGGGCCGGAGGAAGAGCAGATCGGCGTCGTCGAGACAGCCGACGCCATGCGCCGCGCGCAGGAAGCCGGGCTCGATCTCGTCGAGATCGTTCCCGATGCCCGCCCGCCCGTGTGCAAGATCATGGACTACGGCAAGTACAAGTACGAGCTTTCCCAGAAAGCCCGGAAGACCCGCGCCGCGTCCAAGTCCACCGAAATGAAGCAGATCCGCCTCGGCCGGTCGGTCAAGATCGACCCGCACGATGTTCAGATCCGCATCGACCAGGCCCGCCGCTTCCTCATGGCCGGGCACAAGGTCCACATCGTCCAGCGCTTCCGCGGGCGCGAAATCGCCCACCGCGAGCTCGGCCTCGAACATCTGAAGGAGTGCGTGACGAAGCTCGCCGACATCTGCAAGGTCGAGCAGACGCCTCGCTGGATGGGCAAGGAAGCGAGCATCATCATCGCGCCCGACAAGGTGAAGGTCGAAGCCATCAAGCGCAAGATCGAGAAGGAAAAAGCCGCCAAGGCCAAGGCCGAGGGCAAGTCCGAGGCCCAGCTGGCCGCCGAAGAAGCGGCGCGGATCAAGGCCGAAGAGGCCAAGATCGCCGCGAGCGATGAAGGTGACGATGGCGATGATGAGCCGGGCTGATTGACAAAGCCGAGCTGATAGTGCCAATCCACAATTGTAAACGGGCCCGGACCATTGTCCGGGCCCGCTTTCACTTCACAGTCTCTCAGTTCACTTGCCCGACAGAGCCTTCTCCGCCGCCGTGATCTGTTCCTGGACCTTCGGCCACAGGCCCTCGATTGAGTCCTGCAGCTTCTTCACCGTTTCGCCCGACGCGTTCTTCAGCTCCGTCAGCTTGCCCTCGACGTCCTTGGTCAGCGTGTTGACCTGCGTCATCGCCGAGTCGAACGCCGCCTTGGCCGCGGCGGGAACGTCCTTCGCCTTGTCCTGCAGCGTCGCGATCTGCATCTTGAAGTCGTCGTACTTCGACGAGAACGTGGCGACCGCCTTGTCGCGCAGCTCCGTCGCGGCGGCGCCGGCGGCCCCGGCAGCGCCGGAGGCTTCCTTCTTGATCGATTCGAGGGTGTTGCCCGTCGCGGCGGGCGCGTTTGTCTTTGGTGTGTCGCTCGGCGCGGGCTTGACCGCGGGCGCGGCCGGCTTGGGCGCGGGCTTTTCTTCACAGGCGCCGACGAAAAGAGCGATTCCGGCCATCACGGCCACAGCAGCAGTCTTCATTTCGGTAGTCTCCACACGGGAAGCGGGTGGGTCGCGGTCAATCGCGGCCCGAGGACTAGTCTAGCGCTGCGCCCGTCAAGAAGCCGCGTGCAGCCGCCGCGAATCGCGTCCCGGGAGCACGCTCGTGCCGCACTCCGGGCAGATTCCCCATCCCGGCGAACCCGGCCCGGGCTGCGAACGGACGTCATACCCGCAGTGGATGCAGCTTCCCTTCCGAACGCGTCGCATCAACGCGAGCACGCCGGCCGTTCCCACCGCCGCCGACGCCGACAGAATCACCACATCATGTGCCCAGCCCTCGGCGATCGTCAGCAGCAGTGATGCGATACACGCGCCAATCACGCCCGCGCTCACTCCCGACACGAGCCGCGGCACCAATCGCCTCACGCGCCTGTCAAAGAGTCGAAGAGGGCGCACCGCGTTGACGCATTCGGCGAAGATCCACGCCGCGAACATCGGCGCCATGATTGTTCTCGCGATCAGGAGCACGATATCCTCGCGGCCGTACCACTTGAGGTCAGGGTCCATCCACCAGGACACACCCATCAGCGCCGAGAAGACCGCGCCGACTCCGAACACGAACGGAATCACGGCGTGCCCCCCGGCGGTGTGGGCGGCGGCGCGGGGCACACGCTCCCCATCAGAAACTGGCCTCGACCCTGCAGCGACTGGGCCGCCCGTGGCGAAATCCATGATCTGATCGTCGTGAACGGCTCAACTCCGCTCAATCGCGGCAGCCGTCCATCGCGCTGACCCGTTCCAAAGGCGATTCCGCCCCCAACCAGGAACGAGGCCGCCGCCGCGATGCGCCCGACGGCCTTCGCGGCCTTGATGCGCAGCCGCCGCAGCCCGACCGGGCAGTCCTTTGTCAGCACTGTTCCATCCGCGCGTCGGTACAGCCTCAGGCACAGTCCGCCTTCCGCGCTGCCGATCAGTTCCGCCGCCTCGTCCGCCGTCAGTGACGAAATGTTGTACACCCGCAGCTTGCACTCCCCGCATAGGCGAGCCCGTTCATCCCCCTCCATCGCCTCCCAATCCGCTGTGCACGGCGAGGCAATCTGGATGTTCTCAAGCAGGTCGAGTGCGACGGTTCTGGCCATGGCGTGACTCCGCATGTCCTATTCCCAGTTGAACGTCTCGTGCACGCGGGGAGTTCCGCCCTTCTCCATCCAAGTTACGTCGGCGTTACGCGCCAGCCCGCCCCAACCGGCGATCCGGCCTCACCTCGCGTTCGCGGTCCTTTCGGTGCTTGCGGGTGGTTCAACATGATTCCAGACCCCTCAATCAGCCGATTTCGGTTCCTTCTTGGAGGATGCCCAGCCCAGACCAGCCGCCCGTCGATCCGCCCGCTTGCGGCGTGATCTTGTCGCCTGCGCGATCGACGGCTGCCTCTTCTGCGCCATGGTCGGGATCGGCGAGTCCTACTTGGCGCTCTTTGTGCTTTCTGCAGGCTACACCAAGGTTGCCGCCGGTCTCGTGACGACGGTTCCCTTTCTGCTCGGCGCCGTCCTCGGGCTCTTCAGCACTCCGGGTGTCCGCCTCTTGCGTTCCCACCGCCGCTTCATCGTCGCCAGCGCCGCCGTCCAGGCCGCCAGCTTCATTCCGCTCATACTCATGGCCGCGACCGGCCGCGTCTGGCTTCCCGCCGTCTTCATCGCCGCCGCCATCTATTGGGGCGGCGGCATGTGCGCCGGCGCGGCGTGGAACACGTGGATCGGAATGCTCATTCCGCGCCCCATCCGCTCGCATTACTTCGGCCGGCGCGCCCGCTGGTGCCACATCGCAACGGTCCTCGGTCTGGTGGCGGGCAGCGTCACGCTGGAACTCGCGGCCACCAACGGCCGGGCCGCGCCGGTGTGGTATGCATTTCTCTTCAGCGCCGCCGCGATCTGCCGCGCCGTCTCCGCCATGTTCCTTGCGTCACAAACCGAAACCGGCCCGGCTCCGGAAGAGCACCGTCACGTGGGCCCTCTGGAACTCTCGGGCCGCCTTCGCCACGGACGCGACGGTCGTTTCCTCCTCTTCATGATGTTTATGCAGGTCGGCGTGCAGACCGCCCAGCCTTTCTTCGCCCCATTCATCCGTGAAGGCCTCAGCTTCAGCTACTTCCACTACCTCGCGCTCGTCGCGGCCGGATACATCGCTCGCGCGATCATGCAGCCGCTGTGGGGTGCGTTCGCCGTTCGTCATGGTGCGCTCAAACTTCTCTGGATCGGCGGCCTCGGCCTCGTCCCGCTCTCGGGTCTGTGGCTGCTCTCCGCCGAGTTGCCTCCCTCGTTCGTGTTCTGGGGAGTGCTGGCAACGCAGCTCATCTCCGGCGCGCTCTGGGCCGCGTACGAGCAGGCCGTCCTTCTCATGATGTTTGACCACATCCGCGAGGAGGAACGCACCAGCCTCTGGTCCGCCTTCAGCGTCGGGAACGCCGCGGCCATGGTCGGTGGGTCGTTCATCGGCGCCTCCCTCCTCGGTCCTTCGACCGATTCCCGTGCGTATCAGGCCGCGTTCCTGATCTCCGTTGCTGCCCGCCTCGCCACGCTGATCTACCTCCGCCGCGCTCACGAGCTCCTCGAGCCTCCGCAGCCGATCGTGCTTGAATCCGAGTCCATCAGGCCCGGCGCCGGGGCCCTTGATCGACCGATTCTCGCGACGATGACGCCCAATTCGGCCGCGCCAATCGCGGGCGATCACACATCGAAAACTCCTGAATCCGCGGCGTAATGTTGCCCGTAGTCACCGACGTCCACCGAGGCTCCACATGGCAACCGCTCTGAACGCTCCCACATCCGAGTTCGAGAAAAAGGATCGCTGCGCTGATCTCTCGCATCGGCCCCGCGTTCTCCTGGGCAAGATGGGTCTCGACGGGCACGATCGTGGAGTAAAAGTGATCGCCCGTGCGCTGCGCGATTCGGGCGTGCATGTGATCTATTCCGGCCTCTGGCAGACGCCCCGCTCTCTGGCCGTGTCGGCCCGGGATGAGGATTGCGACTGCATCGCCGCGAGCATGATGAGCAACTCGCACCTGGTTCTTGGCCCCAAGCTCGTCAAGGCCATTCGCGATCTGGGTCGGCCCGACATGAAGGTGTACATGGGCGGCATCCTCCCGCAGGACGACATTCCCAAGTTGATCGAGGGCGGAATTGCGAAGTGTTTCACGACGGGTGTCGGTCTTCTCGACATCGTCAACGCCGTCCGCGAAGCGACGACGGCGAAGACGGAGAAGATCAGCTCGGGCGGCGTGACCGCGCAGCTCGCGCGCGACATCTCGTTGATCCACGCCGGCCATCCCGTTCGCAAGGACGCCGGGCGGCGGCGCCCCCGGCGCGTGATCGGTGTGACGGGTTCGCCCGGGGCCGGCAAGTCCACGCTGGTGGCTCAACTCGTCGGCGAGTACACCCGCCGGGCCAAGGCGGATCCTTCGCTCGGCCGCTGCGCGGTCATCGCGTTCGATCCCATGTCCCCCATTACCAGCGGCGCACTCCTGGGCGACCGGCTGCGCGTCGACTTCAACAACCTGGACGAGGCGGTCTTCTACCGCAGCCTCGCGATCAGCGGCGAGGACTACCACGCTCTGGACGAAATCGTGCAGCTCATCGGCGGCGCGCACGCCGGGCCGACTTCGTATCAGACGGTCTTTGTCGAGACCGTCGGCGCCGGCCAGAACGAGACCCGCATCCGCAAGCACGTGGACCGGACGGCCGTCGTGCTGACGCCCGGCATGGGCGATGCCGTGCAGATGGACAAGGCGGGCATACTCGAGATCGCGGACATCTTCGTCTGCAACAAGGCCGACCACCCCGGCGAGAACGAGCTGGTGCGCGACCTCCGCGACATCGCGGGTAAGCGGCCGATCGTTGAGACGATCGCAACCCGGGCTCAGGGAACGGCCGAGCTGCTCGACGCGTTACTCGCCTAGCGAATCGGCATCCAAGGGGGACGCGTGGCTTCAACTTCCGCTCAAACCGCCTCCACCATGCAGTGCATGGAAGTCTGGGGTGGCAACCAGGCCATCGACAACGGCGTCATCATGCCGGGGCTCGACGCCTGGGTGTACGCGCGGCCCTACCAGCAGCAGGCCGCGGGCGGCGACATCCACTATGTCTCCAGCTGCGCCACCGGCCGCATCATCCGCCTCCTCGTGGCCGATGTCAGCGGGCACGGCAACGAGGTCGCCGAAGTCGCCCGGTCGCTGCGAGCGCTCATGCGGCGGTTCATCAACTATGTCGACCAGTCCAAACTCATCCGCGGCGTCAACTCCGAGTTCACCCGGCTCTCGGAAATGAACCGCTTCGCCACCGCGATCGTCGCGACGTTCTGGTCGCCGACCGATGACCTGGTCATCTCCAACGCCGGCCACCCGCGCCCGCTCTGGTACCGAGCCAGGATGGGCACGTGGCAGTTGCTCGACAACAAGAACGTCACCACCGAAGGGCTGTCCAACATTCCGCTCGGCATCGCCGAACCCACTACCTATGACCAGATGTCCGTGCGGCTGGGATCCGGAGACCTTGTCCTCATCTACACCGATTCGCTGATCGAGGCCAAGGGGGAAGATCGCCGGCAACTCGGTGAGGCGGGGTTGCTTGGCGTGGTCCGCACGCTCGATCCGACGCGACCCGAGACGCTCATCAGTTCGCTTCTCGAAGCGATTCGCGGCGTTGCCGGCACGGACTTCGGTGATGATGTGACCGCGCTTCTGCTGCGACCGAACTCGCTCAAGCCCAAGGCGGGGCCGCTGACGGCGCTGATGGCCGCGTGGCGGATTTCGAAGTCGGCCGTGCTGTCGATCTTCACGCGCGAACCGGCGGGCCTGCCGCAGGCCAATGTGCCCAACATCGGCGGGGCGATGATCGGACGGTTGAATCGGAAGTAGGCAGCGTGCCGCTACGATCGCCGCGTGTCCTCGAGTTCGCCACCACTGGAGCCCGAATCGCTCGATCCATTGTCTGAGCCCGTGCCGCCGCGCCCGGAGCGAGACAGGGGCGAGCACGGACTCACGCCGGATGGTCGGCTGAAGACGGGGCGGCTGGCGGGCCTGTCGCTGTACGCGGCGATCTGGACGGTGGGCTGGCCGGTGCTGGTGGACTCGGTGCTCAACTCGCTGGTGGGGCTGACGGACACGATGGTCGCGGCGGCGATCAGCCCGGCGGCGACCGACGCGATCGGGAACGCCGCGTACATCCTGTGGTTCTGCGGGCTGTTCATGATCGCGCTGGATGTAGGTGCGACGGCGCTGATCAGCCGCTCGATCGGCGCGGGCCGATGGGCCGTGGCCAACGCGGCGGTGGGACAGACGATGATCCTGGCCGTGGTGACGGGAGTGGCCGTGGGGCTGATGCTGCTGGTGCTCTCGGCACCGATCGCCGCGGTGATGGGGATGTCGGCCGAGGGCGAGGCGCTGTTTCGCTCGTACCTGCGGCTTGTGTCGCTGGATGTACCGCTGATGGGCGTGCTCTACGCGGGGATCGCGTGCCTGCGGGGCTCGGGCGATTCATTCCGGCCGATGCGGGCGATGATCGTGGTCAACATCATCAACCTGGGCCTGTCGTGGGTGCTTTCGGGAGCGGATTACAGCGTGATGGCCAAGGGGCCGGGTGGAGAGATGGTCCGCACGGTGCTCTTTCACAACCCGTTCCCGTTCAAGATGGGGATGCTGGGAATCGGCCTGGGGATGATGCTCGGGCACACGGCGGGGGCGGGCCTGATTCTCCTGACGCTCATTCGCGGGAAGTCAGGATTGAAGCTGCGGCGGAGCCGGCTCAGGCCGCACTGGCACACGATGCGGCGGATCGTGAAGGTTGGGTTTCCGAACTTTCTGGAGACTCTGGGGATGTGGATCGGGAACTTCCCGGTGATCCTGATGGCCGGGTGGATCGGGGCGGACCTGGTCGGGGCACACATCCTGGCGGTTCGGATTGAGGCGTTCAGCTTTCAGCCCGGGTTCGCGATCGGGATCGCGGCGGCGGCGCTGGCGGGGCAGTACCTCGGTGCGGGGAGCCCGCGGCTGGCGAAGCGGGCGGTGCTGATCTGCACGGGGCTGTCGGCGGGGGTGATGGGGCTCATGGGTGTGTGCTTCATCCTGTTTGCGAAACCGATCGTGGGTGTGTTGTCAGCGCAGGGGGTGCACCTGAGCGTGACGCCGCGGTTGCTTGAGATCACGGGGCTGGTGCAGGTGCCGTTTGCGGTGGCGCTGGTGCTGCGGCAGGCGATGCGGGGCGCCGGGGATGTGAAGGTGGTGATGTGGCTGACGTGGATCACGACATATGCGTTTCGGCTGCCGCTGGCATATGCGCTTTCGGGCGTGGAGATTCCGCTGCCGGGCGGGAGGACTTTTGCGAACCCGTTCAAGGACTGGGTGGGGGAGGCGAGCCTCACAGGATTGTGGGTGGGGCTGTGCGCGGAGATTGTGCTGCGGGCGGTGGCGTTTGGGATACGGTTCTTTGAAGGCGGGTGGACCAGAGTGAGAGTGTGAGGGGAAGGGACGAAGGGACAGAGGGACGGAGGGACGGAGGGACGAAGGGACGGAGGGAAGATGCTCAAGATGAGAGAGAAGGGTTTTTGAGCATCTTGAGGCTTGGGGTTGGCGGCTTGGGCAACCCGGGGCGTACTATAAGGGTTTACCCTTATATCAAGGAATGTGAGAGTGTTTGGAACCGCCAAGCTTCATGTGTGAAATGCGCATTGCCCGATGCCGGAGAATCGGGTAGTCTTCATCTCAGAGTCTGGTCTTCATCCGGGGTCCCAAGCGGATAGTTCAGGAGTCTTCTGTATGGCTGACCGTATTCGCGGTCGTGCGCGGCGTGCCTTTACGCTCATCGAACTGTTGGTCGTGATCGCCATCATCGCGCTGCTCATCGGGATTATCCTGCCGGCGCTCGGAAGCGCGCGCGCCACGGCTCGTGCGACGAAGGAAATGGCGCTGTGCAACCAGATGCTCCTTGGTTGGAACGTCTATTCAAATATCTACAAAGACACGTATATCCCGGGCTACATGGTTTGGACTTGGGCCCATCCGCACAATGGTCGCGTGAACATGATGCCCGCGGACCCGGCTGACCAGACCAAGCGGATGGAAGGTGACGTGATCAAGTCGTGGCCGTGGCGATTTGTTTCGCTGACGGACTTCCCGGTGGATTCGATTCAAGCTGACAAGTCAACGACCAGCATGTTCCGTGAGCGCTCCAACACGCCGACGGGCGGCAGCGGGACCAATCTCTACGACGACACGCAGAAGTTCCAGTACGCCATCGCGAAGCACCCATCGTTCGGGTACAACAGCGCGTACGTGGGTGGACACTGGGGCTGGGGCGCGTTCCCCAACGGCAGCGCGAACGGCGACGGGGGGCATCCCCGGAACCGCGGCGGCCGGTTCTATGTGCAGCGGTCGGATCAGGTGAACAAGCCAAACCGGCTCATCGTGTTCGGGACAGGTCGCGAACGCGATGTGATGACGACCGGACGTTCGACATGCGGGTACACGGGCAACGTCGTTCCGATGACCGCTGGTCAGGCGACCGTGCCGGGCGCGGCGCACATCAGCCCGCCGAAAGTGGGATTCCCAATGGGATCGACCGCCATCGGCGGGGCGGCGCCCGCCGCGTGGAGCGCCAGCGATTCGTTTGATCCATCTCAGCCGAGCATGGCGTGGGGCAACAACGACTTCCGGCACAACAAGAAGTCAATCGTCGGGATGGTCGACGGTCACGTCGAACTCAAGGGTGTTTCGGATCTTCGCGACATGACGCGCTGGTCAAACTACGCCCGGCAGGTCGGTCAAACCCCGGCTTCGCAGTGGAACTTCGAGCCGGGACCATAAGGGCGGCGATGTCTGTTTGAATCGCCCGGTGAGGAGACAGGTCATGCAGAATCGTTCTCCGGGCGCTCCTCGCGCATTTACACTGATCGAGTTGCTGGTCGTCATCGCGATCATCGCGCTGCTGATCGGCATCCTGTTGCCGGCGCTGGGCAGTGCGCGCAAGTCGGCACGGATGACCGTCGAAATGGGCGCGCTCGAGCAGGTGATGCGCGGCTATACCGTGTACGCCAACGAGCACAAGGGACGGGTGATTCCCGGGTACATCCACTGGACCTGGGCGCACCCGTACAACGGGACCGATCCGTTCAATCAGCGCGTGAGCATGCGGGCGCCGGATGACACGGGCGCCGGTGTCGCGATTTCCGGCAGCGGATACGCCGCGCCGCTGATGGAGGGGTACGTGGTCAAGAGCTGGCCGTGGCGGCTCTTCCCGTGGGTTGGGAACAAGCCCGAGGCGCTGATCATCGACAAGTCGACGCTTTCCGAGTTCAAGTCTCGGCCGGCGCCGAACAGCGGGTACGACTCGGGCACGACGTGGCAGCGGGCCTTTGTGTGGCACCCATCGTTTGGCATGAATGGGACCTATGTCGGCGGAGATCACATGAACATGGCGTTCAACGACCCGCAGGCGCACGATGCGCAGCTGGGGCCCTATCGCCGGTTCTTCGTCCGCAGCATCGAAGAGGTGGCCCGTCCGGATCGCCTGATTGTCTTCGGGTCGTCACGTTCGATGGACATCAACGGCACGACAACGATCCGTCCCGGCCACTACCAGATTCCCCCGCCCAAGCCGCATCCGATTGGCCGCCTGGCGCAGAGCGGCCTCGGCGGTGGCTGGAGCAGCACCAGCAACACGTATGTTGCGTCCGCTCCCATCCAGAGCTGGGGCGAGGCGTCGGACGCGCTGGGCCGGCCCTTTGGCATGGACATGCGTCACTTCGGGAAGGCCGCCATCGCGAAGTTTGACGGGCACGTGGCGATGCACAACCTGGAAGAACTGCGGGACATGACCCGGTGGTCCAACAACGCCAAGGGCGCGAACTGGACCTTTACGCCGTAAGCGTGTGGTTCTGCTGATTTTGAGACCCCCGCGATGAGCGGGGGTTTTTCATTGGCGGGGTCACGAGCGCGATCGTGGCGGGGCGAGCTTCGTGCACCCTTTCAGGGTGCTGGGTCGGGGCGGGCGAATCCGGGGGTGCCCCTGCGCGGCAACCCCCGGCTATTGGCGGTCGAGCCCTTCGGGCTGTGGGATGGTGCGAAGGAACTCGCGTGGTGGTGGGTCGAGGTTCCTGGGTTGGTCGAGCGTGTCGCGATTGGAACCAGAGAGAGCGCATCGACCCAACGGGGAGCGCTTCATACGGTCCGGCTACGCTTTGTGCGTGATTGACTTCATCGACGAACTCAAGTGGCGGGGCCTGCTGCACCAATGCACGGATGAGGCGGCGCTTCGCGAGCACCTCAAGAGCGGGAAGCGGCGGGCCTATGTCGGATTTGATCCGACGGCGGATTCGCTGACGATCGGGAACCTGGTCACGATCATGATGCTGGTGCACTTCCGGCGTGCGGGGCACGAGAGCGTGGTGGTGATGGGCGGGGGAACGGGGCTGATCGGGGACCCATCGGGAAAGTCGGCGGAGCGGCAGCTCATGACGGAAGAGCGGGTGCGGGGGTATGTGGAGGCGCAGCGGGGGATCTTCGAGAGAGTGTTTGGGAATGCGGCGAAGGCGAGTGACGGAGTGACGCAGCGACGGAGTGACGCAGCACATGCAGAAACGCCGCCGATCCTGAACAACCTTGATTGGCTGGGAAAGCTGAGTTTCCTGGAGGCGCTGCGGGATATCGGCAAGCACTTCTCGGTGAACATGATGATCCAGAAGGACTCGGTGCGCGAGCGGTTGCACAATCGCGATCAGGGGATCAGTTACACCGAGTTCAGCTACATGATTCTGCAGAGTTACGACTATCTGGTGCTATTTCGGGACTTCGCGAAGTTCGGGCTGTCCGGGCCGGTGACGTTGCAGATGGGGGGGAGCGATCAGTGGGGGAACATCGTCGGGGGAGGCGACCTGATACGCAGATTCGGGGAGCACGCCGCACCGAATGAAGGGGTGACCCGGGAAGGAGAGGTTCGCCCGGCGCAGGGGGCGGGTCCGCTCCCTCACGGTCGCGGTTCCGTTGCCTTTGGGTTGACGGCGCCACTTGTGACCAAGGCCGACGGCGGCAAGTTTGGTAAGACCGAGTCGGGCGCGATCTGGCTCAGTGCGCATCGGACCAGCCCGTACGCGATCTACCAGTTCTGGCTGAACGCCGCGGACACGGAAGTGGGGAAGTTCCTGCGGATCTTCACGTTGCTATCGAAGGACAAGATCGAGTCCATCGAGGCGGAGCACGCGAAGGACCCGGGGCAGCGGGTGGCGCAGCGGGAACTGGCTCGGGCGGCGACGTCGCTCCTGCATGGAGAGGCGGAAATGCAGCGGGCCGAGGCCGCGGCGAGGGCGCTGTTCTCCGGGGAGATTTCGGGACTGTCGGAGAGCGAGTTGACGGAAGTGTTTGCCTCGGCGCCGTCGAGCGAGCATGAGAAGGCGCTCCTGGCCGGGGAAGGGGTGGCGCTGGTGGACTTTCTGACGCAGACGACGCTGGTGAAGAGCAAGCGGGAGGCGAAGGAGTTTTTGGCGTCGGGGTCGGTGATGGTGAACTCGCGGAAAGCGGGGGCGGAGGATCGGCTGAGGGATTCGGACCTGCTGCACGGCAAGCTCATCGCTCTCAGACGAGGGAAGAAGAGCTGGCACGTGACGCGATGGAAGTAGCGATCGGCCCGAAGGGCGCGATCGTGGCGATGTCGGGTCGGAAGTGCTATTCGGGGGTGCGAGCACCCTTTCAGGGTGCGGGAGCCGAGCGGGCGTAACCGGGGGTGCCGCTGCGCGCCAACCCCCGGCTATTGACGGACGAGCCCTTCGGGCTGTCGCCGCGCATCAAGCGGGTCGGCCGCGACGTGCTTGAGTCGTAGACGCTGGGAACGAGCCGAATCGGGACTTGTGGATTGGGGTGCGGGATGAAATCTTGATAATCCGTCGAATTGGCCTTGTTCAGCGGGCGGGCCGATAGGACAATGAAGCGAAGCCTCTCCTGCGCGCCCGGTCTGGGCGGTGTCTGCCTAGGGCCGGGCGGACAGGGCAAGCCGAAGGAGTGGCGTTATGTATCAGGTGTCCGAGTTGCTGAGCGTGAAGGGTTCGATGGTGGCGACGATCGCGCCATCGGCATCGGTTCTGGATGCCGCGTGCGCGATGAACGAGCGAAAGATCGGTTCGCTCGTGGTGGTGGGCGGCGGCGGGAGGGGTGCAGAAAAACGTGTGGTGGGGATCATCACGGAGCGCGACATCCTGACGAGGGTGGTGGCGATGGAGAGGTCGCCATCGAAGACGAAGGTTGAAGAGGTGATGACGCCGAACCCGATTTCGTGCGTGCCGGAGACCCCGCTGGAGGAGGTGAGGTGCGTGATGCAGGAGAGGCGGGTGCGGCACGTGCCGGTGCTGGAGGGGGGGCTCCTGGCGGGGATGGTGTCGATCGGGGACCTGAACGCGGCGGAGGCGAGGGAGATGACGCAGACGATCGGGTACTTGAAGGCGTATATCGCGGGATAACAAAGGGCCAAATGGCAAAGGGCCAAATGGCAAATGAGAGCGTCCCGTAGGCTGGCGGTGGGGGTTTCGGGGCTCGAATTTGCTATTTGGCCCTTTGCCATTTGGTTCTTTGCCCTGTGGCCCTTTGCCATTTGGTTCTTTGCGGCCTTGTCTGGCCGCGCCACGCTGCCAATACTTCCGCCCCCTGATCGTCAGGGGACATTTCAGCACCGCACGCACCACCGCGCCGTTCTTCCCTGGCCGGGAAGACATGCCGGACACACGCCTCGGAGAGGCGTGCCACCCGGAGGCCGTTGGGAGGTAGGAACACATGGCCAAGAAAGAAGTCATTGACCGTTTCAAGATCCAGGCCCCCGGGGGCTCGGCGACACCTGCGCCGCCACTGGGACCGGTTCTTGGCGCCAAGGGTGTGAACCCTGGGCAGTTCATCCAGAAGTTCAACGCCGCGACGAGTGCCCTCAAGGGCAAGGTCGTGGGGTGCATCGTGACGGTCTACAACGACCGGAGCTTTGACTTCGAGATCAAGAGTTCGCCGGCGGCGGTGCTGATCCGCGAGGCGGCGAAGATCGAGAAGGGCTCGGGCGTCCCGAACAAGGAGAAGGTCGGGAAGATCACGAAGGACCAGTGCAAGAAGATCGCCCAGGAGAAGATGGCGGACCTGAACGCGTCTTCGATCGAGGCGGCGATGAGGATTGTCGAAGGCCAGGCCCGGTCGATGGGCGTGACGGTGGAGGGCTAAGCGATGCCAAAGGTACTTGGAAGCAAGCGGCACCGCGCGAACCTGGACGTTCAGCCCAAGGCTGAGGTGACGGTTCCGGAGGCGGTGGCGGCGCTCAAGAAGTTCAAGGGCGTGAAGTTTGACCAGACGGTGAACGTGGTGATGCACCTGGGGATCGATACCAAGCAGGCCGACCAGGCGCTGCGCGGCTCGATTTCGCTGCCCAAGGGGATCGGCAAGAGCAAGCGCGTGATCGCGTTCTGCCAGTCGGACGTGGCGCCCAAGGCGCTCGCGGCCGGCGCGATCAAGGCGGGCGGCGAGGAGCTGGTCGCGGAGGTCGAGAAGGGATTCCTGGACTTTGACGTCGCGATCGCCAGCCCCGACATGATGAGGATCATGAGCAAGCTGGGCAAGGTGCTGGGACCCAAGGGCCTGATGCCCTCGCCCAAGGCCGGGACCGTGACGCCCAACGTGGCGGACGCGGTGAAGGAGTACTCGGCGGGCAAGGTCGAGTACCGGGCCGACACGGGCGGGAACGTTCACGCGGTGATCGGGAAGTTCAGCTTCTCGGAGAAGGACCTGGTGGACAACCTGGAGTTCTTCATCAACGCGATCGAGAAGATCAAGCCCCCGACGGCCAAGGGCCAGTACATCAAGAAGATCTGCATCAGCGGGTCGATGACGCCGGGGATTCACATCAAGCACGTCGCGGCCGAAGAGGCCGAGCACTAAGCCTCGCAGGAGTTTGAGCCATGTCGAAGACTGTCAAAGGCCTGATCATGAGCGACTACAAGTCGCGACTGGAGGGCACCTCCGACGCGATGGTGATCAGCATCCGCGGGGTGAAGGCGATCCCGGCGACCAAGCTGCGTCGCGGGCTTGCGTCGAAGAAGATCAAGATCACGGTGGTCCGGAACTCGCTGGCGAGGAAGACGTTCGAGGGGACGAGCCTCGAGCCGCTGTCGAAGTTCCTGACGGGTCCGAGCGCGCTCGCGTACGGCGGGGCGTCGGTGGTGGAGGTGGCGCGCGAGGTGATCGCGCTCATCAAGGAAATGCCGGAGGTCGAGCTCAAGGGCGCGATCCTCGACGGCACGGTGTACGAGGGCAAGGCCGGCGTCACGGAGCTTTCGAAGTTCCCGACCAAGGATGAGGCGATCGCGAAGGTCGTCACGCTGGTGGTCAGCCCCGGCCGCAAGCTCCTGGGCCAGATCAAGGGACCCGGCTCGAACATCGCCGGGATCATCAAGGCGATCGAGACGAAGCTGGAGAAGGGCGAGGCGATCGCGAAGAAGGCTGGCTGAGCAGTGACGAAGTGACGCAGATACGCAGTGACGGAGTCGGAAGACAGCATTTTGCATCCGTTTGGCCCTGGTGGGTTAAAGAGCCGAAGTGGTCGGCCCCTCGCGGGTGAGAAGAACGGCAAGGCCGATGGCTGAGCCGGTGTTAGAAAAGGTTGAGACACATGTCCAGCGTTCAAGAACTCGGTGACAAGCTCGCGGGCCTTTCCCTCAAGGATGCGGTCGAGCTTGGCAAGTACATGAAGGACACCTACGGGATTGAGGCCGCGGCGGGCGGCGGCGTCATGATGGCGGCCGCGGCGGGTCCGGCGGCGGCGAAGGCCGAGGAGAAGACCACGTTCGACGTGATTCTCAAGGCGGTCGACGCGGCGAAGAAGATCCCGACGATCAAGGTGGTTCGCGAGGCGACGGGCCTTGGCCTGGCCGAGGCGAAGGCGTTTGTCGATGCTCCGGGCAAGGCGGTCAAGACCGGCCTGTCGAAGGAAGATGCGGACAAGCTCAAGAAGTCCCTCGAAGAGCAGGGCGCGACGGTCGAACTCGCCTGAGTTCGGTTCGAAACCGAAAGCGACAAGGGCCCGCGCGAAAGCGCGGGCCCTTTTGCATTGGATGAGGCGTCAACCGGTTTGGTAGACGTAAGGTCTGGGCTTGCGCGAAATTTGGTTGAATTCTGTCAGGCACACCACTTGCATCGCGCGCCGAGGAGGTGCTACACTTGCCCGTTCGACGCAAGTCGGGGCGTAATACGGCAGTGGGCACAGATTTCAGGTTGAAGAGTTATTGACCGGCGTTTGACCCAGTTGAACGCGGATATCTAACCATCGCGAGGATATCGATGGCAGCGACCAAGGTGCGCAATTTTTCCAAGCGCGGCGATGCGACCCAGGTTCCGGACCTGACGCAGACACAAGCCGAGGCCTACGAGCGTTTTCTTCAGCTGGCCAAAGGGCCGGAGGAACGCAACAAGATCATCGGCCTCGAAGCGCTGCTTCGTGAGGTTTTCCCGATCGAGAGCTACGACGGGACGATGAAGCTTGAGTACCTCCACTACACGCTGGAGGAGCCGCGGTACACACCGGATGAATGCCGCGAGTTGCGGCTGACGTACGGTCGGCCGTTCCGGCTGGCTGTGCGCCTGCACCGCGAGGGACGGCCGGAGATGCCCGAAGAGGACATCTACCTCGGCGAGTTCCCGATCATGATGGGCGGGGGCGAGTTCATCGTGAACGGCGCCGAGCGCGTGATCGTCTCGCAGCTGCACCGTTCGCCGGGTGTGGACTTCTCGATCGTGTCCAGCGAAGGCGACCGCCCGCTGCACTCGACGCGGATCATCCCGGAGCGCGGCTCGTGGATCGAGCTCGAAGTCACGAAGAAGGACGTTCTGGCGATGCGGATCGACCAGAGCACCAAGCTCGCGGCGACGACGTTCCTGCGCTGCCTCGACGAGTCGGTGGCGGCGACGGAGAACATCCTGAGTCTCTTCTACGAGATCAGCACGGTGAAGGCCGAGGCTGTGACGCCGGAGATGTGGGCGGCCGAGAGCATCATCGACAAGGAAACGGGTGAAGAGCTTGTGCACGTCGGGCGGCAGCTGGGTGAGGCCGCGGCGGCGATCATGAAGAGCAAGCTCAAGAACGTGAAGGTGATCCAGAATCCCTCCGACGTTCTGATCCTGAACACTGTTGCGGAAGAGAAGCTGGAGCAGTTTGAGGCCCCGGGCGAGTATGAGCGGGCGCTTCTGAAGATCTACAGCAAGCTGCGGCCGGGCAACCCGCCGCAGGTCGAGAAGGCCAAGCAGCTCTTCCTCGAGAAGTTCTTTGACGAGAACCGGTACCGCCTCGGGCGTGTCGGCCGGTTCCGCATCAATCGCAAGTTCAACCTGGACAGCCCGGAAGACCTGATGTTCATCCGCGGCGAGGACTTCCTGCGGGTCGTGCAGTACATCCTCGACCTGCGGTCGAACCGCCAGGACCCCGAGACGGGCCGGCCGGTGGCGCAGGTGGACGACATCGACCACCTGGGCAACCGCCGCCTGCGGACGCTGGATGAGCTTGCGGTCGAGGAGCTGCGCAAGGGCTTCCTGAAACTGCGCCGGACGGTGCAGGAGCGCATGAGCGTCAAGGACCCAGACGAGATCGCCAAGATCGCGGACCTGGTGAACTCCAAGAGCATCTCGAGCGCGATCGACTTCTTCTTCGGGCGGTCGGAGCTCTCGCAGGTGGTGGACCAGACCAACCCGCTCTCGACGCTGGTGCACGAGCGGCGGCTCTCGGCCCTCGGGCCGGGCGGTCTCAACCGCAAGCGTGCGGGATTCGAAGTGCGCGACGTTCACATCTCGCACTACGGGCGCATCTGCCCGATCGAAACTCCCGAAGGCACCAACATCGGCCTCATCGCGTCGATGGGCATCTTCTCGTCGATCGACGACTACGGCTTCCTGCGGACGCCGTATCGCGAGGTGAAGAACGGGAAGCTCACGGGCAAGATCCTCGATCTGCGCGCCGATGAGGAGATGAAGGCAGTGCTGGCGCCGACGGATGCGCTCGAGCTCGACGGCAAGCTCAAGAAGGGCATGATCCTGGCGCGGGTGAACGGCGAACTGGCCGAGATCGACTCGGGAGATGTCAACTACGTTGACATCTCACCCAAGCAGCTCGTCGGCATTTCCGCCGCGCTCATCCCGTTCCTCGAGCACGACGACGCCAACCGGGCGCTGATGGGTTCGAACATGCAGCGCCAGGCGGTTCCGCTGATCAAGGTTGATCCGGCGGTGGTCGCGACGGGCCTGGAGAAGGACCTGGGCAAGAACTCGGGCATGGTGGTGCGGGCCCGCAACGGCGGGACGATCACGTTCTGCGACTCCGAGCGGATCATCATCGATAACTCGGACGAGTACGTGCTCCGGAAGTACGTCGGGCTCAACGAGCGGACGTGCCTGAACCAGAAGCCGGTGATCAAGCTCAACCAGAAGGTCAAGGCGGGCGACATCATCGCCGACGGTGCTTCGACCAAGATGGGCGAGCTGGCCATCGGCAAGAACGTGCTGGTCGCATTCAACACCTTCGACGGGTACAACTTCGAGGACGCCATCGTCATCAACGAGCGGCTGGTCAAGGACGACGCGTTTACGTCGATCCACATCGACACGTTCGACGTCGAAATCCGCGAGACCAAGCTCGGGCGTGAGGAGTTCACGCGGGACATCCCCAACGTGTCGGAGAAGATGCTCCGCAACCTCGACGATGCGGGGATCATCCGCGTCGGGGCGTACGTCGGGCCCGGGGACATCCTGGTCGGCAAGGTCAGCCCCAAGAGCAAGACCGAGCTGACGCCGGAAGAGAAGCTGCTCCACGCGATCTTCGGGCGTGCGGGCGAAGATGTGAAGAACGATTCGCTCGAGGTCCCCGCGGGCGTCGAGGGCATCGTGATCGGCGCGAAGAAGTTCAGCCGCCGACTCCACATGAACGAGGAGCAGAAGAAGCAGCTCAAGAAGGACATCACGGCGTACGAAGCCGAGATGGACGCCAAGGCGATCGGCCTCTTCAAGCAGATGACGCTGGCCGTTGAAGAAGCCATCGGCACCCCGATGGTCGACCCCAACACCCGCCAGAAGGTCGGCGCCAGCGACATCCCCGAAGTTATCCTCGAACAGGTCAAGACCTTCGACATCAAGTGGGCCAAGGGCAGCAAGGAAACCCGGGCCCAGGCGGAGCTGCTGTTCCGCCAGTTCTGGCCCCGCATCCAGGCCGTCGAGGCCGAGAAGCAGCGCAAGGTCGCGCACATGAAGCGCGGCGATGAACTGCCCTCGGGCGTGCTCGAAATGGTCAAGGTCTATCTCGCCACCCGCCGGGCCCTGTCCGTCGGTGACAAGATGGCCGGTCGCCACGGGAACAAGGGCGTCATCGCCCGCATCGTTCCCGAGGAAGAGATGCCGTTCATGGAAGACGGCACGCCGGTGGACATCCTGCTCAACCCGCTGGGTGTGCCCAGCCGCATGAACGTGGGCCAGATCCTCGAAACGCACCTCGGATGGGCCGCGAGAGTGCTGGGCTTCCAGGCCGTTACTCCCGTGTTCGACGGGGCGACGGAGGCCGAGGTGCACGCGGCGGTGGCCGAGGCCAACCAGCACGTGGAAGAGAAGCTTGCGGAGTTCGAGCGGACGGGCACATGGCCGCACCCGCGCGAAATCCTGGCGAAGATGCCCAAGGGTGGCAAGATCCAGCTCTTCGACGGCCGCACCGGCGAGGCGTTCACGCAGAAGACCACGGTGGGGTTCATGTACCTCCTGAAGCTCCACCACCTGGTGGACGACAAGATCCACGCCCGGGCAACCGGCCCGTACTCGCTGATCACGCAGCAGCCCCTGGGCGGAAAGGCCCGGACCGGCGGCCAGCGCTTCGGCGAAATGGAAGTGTGGGCGCTCGAGGCCTACGGCGCGGCGTACATCCTGCAGGAACTCCTCACCGTCAAGTCGGACGATGTCGAGGGCCGGACCAAGATCTACGAGAGCATGGTCAAGGGCACGAACAAGCTCGAGGCGGGGATGCCCGTCGCGTTCGACGTGCTCTGCAACGAGCTCAAGGGACTTGGGATGAACATCACGCTCGAGAAGAAAAAGCTGGAGGGCGGAAGCCTGCTGTAGTCGTGCCGTGCAAGACCGGTTTGGTGTGCAGTGTGTGCTTTCGTGCAGGATTGACAGGAATCGATCGGGAGCCGGGTTCCCGAGTTGAATAAGAGGTAATCGACATGGCTGAGACCGTGTACGACCGCGTCAATGACTTCACCGCCGTCAAGGTCACCCTGGCGTCGCCCAACGACATCAGGGCCTGGTCCTACGGCGAAGTGAAGAAGCCGGAAACGATCAACTACCGGACCTACCGCCCTGAGAAGGACGGTCTGTTCTGCGAGCGGATCTTCGGGCCCGAGCGCGACTACGAGTGCGCCTGCGGCAAGTATCGCGGCACGAAGTACAAGGGCATCATCTGCGATCGGTGCGGCGTGAAGGTGACGCACAGCCGCGTCCGCCGCAAGCGGATGGGGCACATTAATCTGGCCGCGCCCGCGGTCCACATCTGGTTCTTCAAGAGCATGCCGAGCCGCCTGGGCACGCTCCTCGGGATGAAGACCAGCGACCTCGAGAAGATCATCTACTACCAGGATTACGTGGTCACCGACGGCGGCGACACGGAGATGAAGTTCAAGCAGATCCTCACCGAGGATGAGCACCGCGAGGCGGTGGACAAGTTCGGCAACGCGTTCAAGGCGATGATGGGCGCTGACGCCCTTCGCGACCTGATCGAGAAGCTGGACCTGGACAAGGAAGCCGAGCAGCTTCGGGCCGAGCTGCGCGACACGCGGTCCAAGCAGAAGATCAAGGACCTCGCCAAGCGGCTCAAGCTGGTCGAGCAGGTCCGCAAGAGCGAGAACGACCCGGCGTGGCTGGTGATGGATGTGATTCCCGTCATCCCGCCGGACCTGCGTCCGCTCGTGCTGCTGGAGTCGGGCAACTTCGCGACGAGCGACCTGAACGATCTCTATCGCCGCATCATCAACCGTAACAACCGTCTCAAGAAGCTGATGGACCTCAACGCGCCCGAGGTCATCATCCGCAACGAGAAGCGCATGTTGCAGCAGGCGGTGGACGCCCTGTTCGACAACAACCGCTGCCGCCGCCCGGTGCTCGGTTCATCGAACCGGCCGCTGAAGTCGCTGACGGACATGATCAAGGGCAAGCAGGGCCGCTTCCGCGAGAACCTGCTCGGCAAGCGCGTGGACTACTCCGCGCGTTCGGTCATCGTCGTCGGACCGGAACTGAAGCTCAACCAGTGCGGTCTGCCCAAGAAGATCGCGCTCGAGCTCTACCAGCCGTTCATCATCAGGAAGCTCAAGGAGCACGGCCTGGCCGACACGATCAAGTCCGCCAAGCGAATGCTCGAGCGGCGCGACGCCGAGGTGTGGGACATTCTGGAAGAGGTCATCTATCAGCACCCGGTGCTCCTCAACCGTGCACCGACGCTGCACCGAATGGGTATCCAGGCGTTCGAGCCGGTGCTCGTCGAAGGCAACGCCATCAAGATCCACCCGCTGGTCTGCGGCGGGTTCAACGCCGACTTCGACGGTGACCAGATGGCTGTTCACCTCCCGCTCTCGGTCGAGGCCCAGGCCGAGGCGCACGTGCTCATGCTCAGCACGCACAACATCTTCTCGCCCGCCAACGGCAAGCCGATCATCAGCCCCTCGCAGGACATCGTGATGGGTGTGTACTTCATCACGACGATGCAGCCCGATGAGCGGCCGGACAACGAGCTCAAGCGGTTCAAGGACCGGCGCGAGGCGATTCTCGCGTACGACCACAAGAAGATTCACCTGCACGAGCGGATCTCGGTCCGCCTCGACGGCTTCAGCGAAATCGTCGACAACCAGACGGGCGAAACCAAGGACATCCCGGCGTCCAAGCGGGTCATCACGACGGTGGGGCGCGTGCTGTTCGCGGAAATCCTCGAGAAGGGCATGCCCTTCTACAACTGCTCGCTCGGCAAGAAGGGGTGCGCCCGCGTCATCGACGACACGTACGCCTACAGCGGCCGCCCGGGCACGATCGACCTGCTCGACCGCATGAAGGAAATCGGGTTCAAGCAGTCCACGGTCGCCGGACTTTCGTTCGGCATCACCGACCTGCGCATCCCCGAGAAGAAGCAGGAACTCATCGACAAGAGCCAGGAGCGCGTCAACCGCGTCGAGAAGAACTACGAACGCGGCATCATCACGGCCCGCGAACGCTACAACCAGCTGCTGGACATCTGGTCCCACTGCCGCGAAGAAGTGCAGAAGGAACTCCTCAAGACGCTCAAGAACGACCGCCGCGACGAGGAGGGCAACGAGACCTCGATCGACGCCAAGAAGGGCCTGCCCTATCTCAACCCGGTCTACCTGATGTCCGACTCGGGCGCCCGCGGCAACGTGTCGCAGATGCAGCAGCTCGCCGGTATGCGTGGTCTCATGGCCAAGCCCAGCGGCGAAATCATCGAGACGCCCATCCGGGCCAACTTCCGCGAGGGTCTGAAGATCCTCGAGTACTTCTCGTCCACCCACGGCGCCCGCAAGGGTCTGGCCGACACCGCGCTCAAGACGGCCGACTCGGGGTACCTCACCCGCAAGCTGTGCGATATCGCGCAGTCGGTCATCATCGGCGAGCACGACTGCGGCAGCAAGCGCGGCGTGCTCAAGCGTGCCATCTACAAGGGTGAAGAGATCGACGTGCCGCTGCGCGACCAGATCGTGGGGCGCGTCAGCGTCAACAACGTGGTCAACCCCAAGACCGACGAGATCATCGTGACCTCGAACGAGCCCATCTCGATCGAGGCGGCGATGAAGATCGAGGCGCTGAACATCGACTCGGTCATGGTCCGCTCGCCGCTCACCAGCGAGTCGCGCACCGGCTGCTCGGTGCTGGATTACGGCCTGGACATGTCCACCGGCAAGCCGGTGGAAATGGGCATGGCGGTGGGAATCATCGCCGCGCAGTCGATCGGTGAGCCCGGAACGCAGCTCACGATGCGTACGTTCCATACCGGCGGTATCGGTACCCGCACGATCGAGCAGAGCGAGTATCGCCCGACGAACCCGGGCAAGATCGAACTGCGAGACCTCAACGCCGTCCCGATCAAGGACGATGAAGGGAACGACATCTGGGTCGCGCTCAAGCGCAACGGCGAAATCGCGATTGTCGATCCCAAGGGCCGCGAACTCGAGAAGACCAAGGTGCCCTATGGCGGGTTCATCATGGTCAAGGAAGGCGAGGAAGTGAAGAAGGGCCAGCTGGTCCTCCGCTGGGACCCGCACCGCGTGCCCATCCTGGCCGAGAAGGAAGGCACGGTCCAGTACGTCGATATTGAGCCGGGCGAAACCGTCCGCGAGGAAGACGCCGGGCGCGGCCAGAAGGCCCTCGTGGTCATCGAGCACAAGGGCGAACTGCACCCGCAGATCAACATCGTGGACAAGGACGGCCAGATCCTCGACTTCCACTACCTGCCCGCCCGTTCGCGTATCGAAGTGAAGGACGGCCAGCAGATCAAGGCCGGGCAGATGCTTGCCCGCCAGCCGCGTGCCGCGGCCGGTTCGCAGGACATCGTCGGTGGTCTGCCCCGCGTGACGGAGATCTTCGAGGCCCGCAAGCCCAAGGACCCGGCGGTGATGTCGGAAATCTCGGGCCGGGTCGAGATCCATTCCGACAAGCGCAAGGGCAAGATGACCATCCGCGTCATCAGCGATGCGTCGATCGAGAAGGACCACCACGTCCCCAACGACAAGACGCTGCTGGTGCACACGGGCGACTATGTGCAGGCTGGCGACCCGCTCACGGAAGGCCCGCTGGTCCCGCACGACATCCTGCGGATCAAGGGTGAGGAAGCGCTCTGGACGTACATGCTGGATGAAGTCCAGAACGTGTACCGGGCCCAGGGCGTGACCATCAACGACAAGCACATCGAGCTGATTCTCAGCCAGATGCTGCGGAAGGTCCGCGTTGAGTCTCCGGGAGACACGGACCTGCTGCCGCACGAGGTGGTGGACAAGTTCGAGTTCCGCCAGCGCAACGCCGAAGCGCAGAACATGATCCGCGTGACCGAGAGCGGCGGGACGGACCTCAAGGTGAACGAACTGGTTCACAAGAGCGTCATCAAGGAAGCCAACGCCAAGGCCGAGGCCGAGGGCAAGGAAGGCGCCAAGGGCAAGCGGGCCAAGCCGGCCACCGGCCGCACGCTGCTGCTCGGCATCACCAAGGCTTCGCTGCAGAGCGAGTCGTTCCTCTCGGGTGCTTCGTTCCAGGAGACGACCAAGGTTCTCACCGAGGCGGCCCTGCGTGGGGCGACCGACACGCTGGTCGGCCTGAAGGAGAACGTCCTGCTCGGGCACCTGATCCCGGCGGGCACCGGCTTCCGCCGCTACCAGGACATCCGTGTCAAGCTCCTGGCCGAGCCGCTGCCGGCGGACGGCGAGGATGAGGAGCGGATGCTTGCCGAGGCGACGGAGGCCGCGGAGGCTCTCGGCGCCGACCGCAACGAGCCGCTCGGCATGCCGCAGGTCCAGACGCAGGTGCACAGCGCCGGCGACCTGGTCGGCGACAAGGCCGGCCCTTCGGTGAACTGAGCGACGGACTTTCGTATCCCGTTCCGCGGCCCGCGTGTAAGCGCGGGCCGCGTTCGGTTTGGGCGCAGACGCTCGGCTTGCCCTGGTCGACAAAGGGCATGACCGGCAGGCGCACGCGGCCGGTGGCCAGTGCTACACGGATGTACGGCAGGCACATGCCGCACGAAGTTCCGCAGTGCGTGAGCTGCTGTAACTGTTCCAGGCTCGCGCCGGTCTCGCGATGAAGGCGGATCAGGTCGGCGAATGTGACCTGGTGGCAGACACAGCGGTCGACAGGAGTGGGGTTCAACGCCACGCTCTCCAATCGGGGACGTAGCGCGGGTCGTTGGCTGTTCCGATGGAGCCGATGCGATGAGCCGCGTCGGTCAGCCACGCGGGGTCGGCCCGCTCGGCCCGGGCGCTGCCATCGGCCCGCGCGCCCGCGGCGGCGGCGGCATGCCGGAAGCAGGTGGTCGGCGACAGGTTGGGGGTCCAGGCTCCCGACCCCTGGTAGAGCATCGGCGGGTCGAGCAGCGCGTTGTTGCGCGCCGGTGTGCCGGCCAGGAGAGTGTCCGCGAAGACGAGCAGGTCGGACGGGCGCTCGATGTCCGCGATGGTCTTCCACCGCTGGGCGCCGATCGTCGTGTTCCATCCCGGTGTCATCGATGGGGACAGGTAGTACCCGTTGTAGCCGTACGTGCTGGTGGCCGGCGCGCTTGGGAGTGACGTGGGCTGCGGCTTGTACGAGCCCCACGGCTGGGCGGGGCATTCGAAGACAGTCCGCTCGCCCGGGCGGGAATCGAGGTATGGGGCGAGGGGACCCGCGGCGTGATCGACGGTCGCCGTGGCCCAGATCACCGCTCCCCACCAGTACACGATTCGAGACGGGTCACGATCGTCCGCCAGCGGCATCGCCCGTCCCGCGTATGAGCCTGCGTAGATCGTCCAGGCGCCTATGAGGGATCGCTGGTTTGAGAGGCACAGCGCGGTCCGGCTCGAGTCACGCGCCGCGCGCAGAGAGGGCAGCAAAAGCCCGATGAGAAGCGCGATGATCGCGATCACCACGAGCAGTTCGATGAGCGTGAAGGCGCTTCGCTTCACGGGCACCCCGCGGCGTACAGGTCGAGGAAACACTGGAAGTCGTTTGCCGTGAGCGACGGTGTTCCCGTGCTCTGGTCGCAGTTTGCCCATGTGTCTCCCGCCGCGAAGCGATCGAGGAAGCACTGGAAGTCGTTGGCGGTCAGCAGGGGCGTTGCGGTGCTCTGGTCGCAGTTGGCGGTGCAGGCGGCGCTGCCGATCGCGTACAGGCCCGCGGGGCCAAGGGTGTACAACGTGCCGGATGTGATGGCCGGAGTCGACCCGGCTCCGACGAAGGCCTCGCGGATGAACTGGCCGCTCGATGGCGACTTGGAGAGGTCGACTTCACGGAGGCCAGCGCAGGCGTTCGCCGTGGAGGGTCCTGCCGGCAAGACGCCCACGAACAGCACGGGTCCGACGCCGGGTCGTACGCTGAGGGCGGGCTGCACAGTCCAGCCGCCGACATCCACGTACTCGCCCGGGTCCAACACGCCGTTGTTGTTCAGGTCGTTCCACGAGTGTAACGCCGAGTCCCACTCCAGCGCGGCCGCGGCGCCCTCATCGCGGAACTTCTGCACGCTCGGCAGAGATCCAAAGCCGCGGATGCCGGATGAGAGGGCGATAGATCCATGAGGCAGTGGCACGGGGATGGAGTCGGTTCGGTTGCACGCCACGGACCAGGACAATGAGCCGGACGCGGCGTCGAGCTTCACGAGGTTCGCCGCGTTCTGCCCGCCCGCGAACGCGTAGCTCGCGGCGAAAACCGAGCCCTTGGACACGGTCAGTCCGCCGAAGAAACCGAGGTCCTCGACATTGGTGAAGGTCCAGAGTGGAGGTGGGGGAGTCGTGGCCGCGGCATCAAGTGCGCGGATCTGGCCGGGCAACAGTCCCGTGGAGTCCGAGACGCTGGCGACATAGACAACGCCATCGAGATAGGCGGGCGTGTTCGCGCCGGTTGATCCGAGCACGATGGACCACACGATTTGGCCGGGCTGGTACGGGTTGCCGGGCGCCGGCGGATCAACGTTGATGCAATAGAGCTTCCCGGTTCCCCCGAAGCCGTCGTAGTCGGTGATGAAGGCGCGGTCGGCGCCGCCTCGGTCCGTGGTGACCACGGGCGTGGCGCCGCCCGTGTTGCGGTCGAGTTGGGTCTGCCATGAAGGTCCGCCGGATGTTGCGTTGATCGCCGTGAGATACCGGCCCGACGCAACGAGTACGGTGCCATTGACCGGGTCAATGGTCGGCGTCGCCCAGCTTTCAAAGACCGCGGCGGGCACGGGGGCATTCCACAGCGGAAGCCCTGAGTCAGCGCGGAAGCAGAACAGGCGGCTCTGCCCGCCGGATCGTCCGACCGCGAATATGCGTTCCGCTCGTGAGACAGTCCCGGACTGTCCTTCGAAGGTGATCGCTCGCCCGAGATCATCGGCCGAAGCGATCCATCGCACGTGAGCGAGGTGGGCCGGCGCGGCGGGCC
>JBGANS010000020.1:0-77953 GCA_044222195.1 Phycisphaerales bacterium | reverse complement strand
AGCACCCACCCTCCGGCGCCGGCCCGAGAAACTTGCAGATCTTCGCGTTGAGGAACCGCGTGTGATGCTCCAGGTGCCACGTGGTGTAGTCGAGCATCTTGCGAACTGAAACTTCACCCTTCGTCTCGTGCATCGCTCGCCGCCGCATCTGCTCCGGCGTCAATGTCGAGAGCCACTCGGCTGTAAACCGCCGGACCGTGTGGATCACTGCGATGAACCCGGCGATCGGGTGCTTCCCGCCCGCGTACAGCCCGGCGTCCACGAACGCGTTCTCATCCCATGCGTTTACCACCGGGTTTTCTTCCGCCACGGCCCGCCGCATCCGGTGCGTGTACGCCAGCTCCGCATCCGCCAGGTGCCCGATCAGCACCCGCGCCGGCCAGTTGCCCACCCCCGCATCCGGCAGGAACGCCATGTCGAGCTGCTCATCCGACAACTCGAACACCCGGGCATCCACCAGCTCCAGCCCCTTCCGGTACCTGAGAATCAGGTCCGCATCCGCAACCTTGCTGATCTGCTCAAGGGCTTCACCCCGGTCTGCCATGCCTGTCGCCATGAACGTCCCCTAACTTGAAAAACCCGGTTTCCAGCACCGAACATTCCCACCGCGGCATCGTAGGAGTAAGCAGCACGAACGTCTCTTCTCTCCTCCTCCTAACGACACCGCCTGTTCTCCTGGGCGGTGTCGTTTGATTTGGGCCCTACCGTCCCGGTATGACGACTCCCTCCCCCGCCCGTTCCCTCGCCCTTCGCGTCGTCACGATGCCCAGGGACACCAACCAGTACGGCACCATCTTCGGCGGCGTCATCCTTTCCTATATCGACCAGGCCGGGTTTGTCGAGGCACGCCGGCACGGCGTCCACCGCTGGGTCACCGCCGCCATCGACCGCGTCGACTTCAAGGCCCCTGTCCACCTCGGCGACACCGTCAACTTCTACGCCACCACTACCCGCACCGGCACGACCAGCGTCACCATCCGCATCGAAGTGGAAGCCGAACGATTCACCACCGGGCAACACGTCCCGGTGACCACCGCCTCTCTGACTCTCGTTTCAGTCGATTCTTCGGGCAAACCCATCCCGTTCATATCTCCGCCCACGGCATCCCTCCCGTTGTGACCGGTTTCGATCGCCAACGATTCCTTTGCTCCGCAACTCGCGATAGGCTTCCTCTATGCCGGAGTCTCAGTTCGTCAAGTCCGAGTCTGTCGGTCAGGTGCTCGCCGCCGAAATTCTCTGGGAGAAGATCACCGACCGCGAGTGCACCGCCGTCCTCAATGACATCATGGACGCGGCGAAACTCGCCTCCTGGCGCATCTCGCTCGACCTCTCCCGCGTCCTCCTCCTCGCCTCCGCCGGCCTCGGCACTCTGATCAACCTGCACAAGCAGTGCCATGCATCGGGCGGCAAGCTGGTCGTCTTCGGCCTCCGTGATGAAATCAAAGAGCTCATGAAGCTCACCAAGCTCCACCGCCTCCTCACCATCGCCGACTCGCGCGACGATGCGATCAAGAAGGCCTCCGCATGACCGCCCGTCTCGCCGTGCTCCTCTCCGGCGGTGGGCGAACGCTGGTCAACCTCGTTGATGCGATCAGCCAGCACAAGCTCCACGCCACCATCGACCTCGTCATCGCCTCACGCGAATGCCTCGGCGCCGAACGCGCCCGCGCGGCCAACCTGAAGACGCTCATCCGTCCCGGCGTCATCCCCGCCGCCGACCTCGCTTCCCTCCTCACCGAGCACCGCATCGACTTCGTCGTTCTCGCAGGCTACCTCAAGCGAATCGAAGTCCCACCACCGTTCCGCAATCGAATCGTCAACATCCACCCCGCGCTCCTCCCAAGGCACGGCGGCCACGGCATGTACGGCCACCACGTCCACGAAGCCGTCCTCCACGCCCGCGACTCAACCTCCGGCTGCACCGTCCACCTCGTGGACGATGAATACGACCGCGGCCCCATCCTCCTGCAGAAGTCCTGCCCCGTGAAGCCCGATGACACCCCAGACTCCCTCGCCGCCCGGGTCTTCGAGCTCGAATGCCAGGCCTACCCCGAAGCCCTGGAACGACTGATCGCCGACGGCGTCTCACCCTCGGGCCGCCCGACCAACCGATGACCACTCTCGTCCCAACCCGGCTCTGGCACGTCTGTCTGGCGGCGATTCTGCTTTTCACTCTCCCCCTCCCAGCCCAGGACAACCCGTCCGAGAAAGCCCTCGAACTCCAAACCAAGGCCTTCTCCGCGATCAACCGCGGCCAGTACGACGAAGCCGAAAGCCTTCTCCGCGAACAACTCGCTCTCGATGAGGGGAACTTCGTCGTCTACTACAACCTCGCCTGCGTCCGCGGCCTCCGCAATGACGCCCCCGCCTCCGCCGACCTTCTCGTCCAGGCCGTCGAGCACGGATTCATCGATCTCTTCCAACTCAAGCGCGACGACCAGCTCGCCCTCGCCCGCGGCCAAGCGCCGATCAAGAGGCTCCTCGAAAGCTGGCCCGAGGTGCTCAATCGCCACCTCGAAGCCAACCTCAAAGTCGTCCGGCAGCGCTTCCCTGATTCTCCAGCAAAGTACGAGGAGTCTCGCGATGAGCGGACACGCCTCGTCTATCGCAGCGCCATGGATGCCCACTCCACAGAACTAGCACGAGCGGATATTTCAAAGCTCTACGACTGGGGAGTCAAGAACGTCTTCCCTGACTTCGCCGATGCTGACAAAGCCACCCGCGACGCCTGGTGCGTCGTCGTCCTTCCCTCCCCTCGCGACTTCATCCGCTGGGCGGTCGCCACCTTTGGCCAAGCCGCCGTCACCGGAAACTCGGGCATCGGCGGTTCCTACGTCCACGACACCAAGCGCCTCGTCGCCCAGGACCTCGGCGCCACGCTCCGGCATGAGTTCTTCCACGTCCTCCATTGGCGCAGCACGACGCGCCTGGGCCAAGACCACCCCATCTGGATCCAGGAAGGTCTCTGCAGCCTCGTTGAGGACTACGAAACAACCGCCGACGGGGACCTCAAGCCCGTCCCCTCCTGGCGCACCAATATCTCGAAACGCCTCGCGAGCAACGGTCGCCTCCTCGCCATTCAGAAACTCGCGACAATCCCCCGCGACCGCTTCACCTCCAGCAGCCCCCTCGGAAACTACGCCCAGGCCCGCACCTTCTTCCTGTATCTCTTCGACAAGAACAAACTCAAGGACTGGTACGCCGAGTACACAGCCAACTACTCCAAAGATTCCACAGGCGTGAAAGCCATCGAAGCTGTCTTCGCCAAACCTGCTTCTGAAATCGACAAGGACTATCGAGCCTGGGTCCGCGCCCTCCCCATGGTCGCCGAGCAGATCAAGCCCGGAAAGGCCGGCCTCGGTGCCGAGGTCGATCCCGGCTCCGGCGACGGCCCCGTCATCGCCGAAGTCGATCGAAACGGCCCCGCCCGCAAAGCCGGCCTCAAGCCCGGCGACGTCATCACCGCCATCGACGGCAGCCCCACCCGAGACCTCAACGAACTCGTACGCATCCTCGGCGAACACGAGCTCGGCGACGAAGTCGAAGTTTTCTACCGCCGCGGCCGTTCACACAACACCGTCAAGATCAAGCTTGTCCGCCGCTGAACTCCACGCATCACACGCCGGAATCCGCCGCCGACAACTCTGCAAATCTCTGCTTGAGGTCCGCGTACATCGCGTCATACACCCGGCGCGCCGGCCCGTACGCCTCCGCTGATTGCGGCGCAATCACGTCCACTTCTCGGATCGTCGCCTCGCACGCCTTCTCCACACTCGCGAACACTCTCGCCCCCACCCCGGCCAGGAGTGCCGCTCCCAGCGCCGGCCCCTCTTCTGTATTCATCACCGCCACCGGGCACCCGTACACATCCGCCTGCAACTGCTGCCACAGTTTCGACTTCGCCCCGCCACCGCCCAGCCGCACCCGCTCCACACGCACACCCAGCGACCGCACCAGGTCCAAGATCTGCCCCATCCCGAACGTCACCCCCTCGATCACCGCCCTCACCAGGTGCCCTCGCGTGTGCCGGCTCGTCAGGCCAACCCATCCGCCCCGCGCCGTGGGGTCCGGATACGGGCACCGTTCGCCGGTCAGGTACGGCAGAAACACCAGTCCGTCGCTCCCCGCCTTCACCTTCCCCGCCTCCGCCATCAGCACATCAAAACTCTCCCCCGGCCACAGCGCATCGCGGCACCACTGCAGCGATCCGCCAGCACTCAACATGCACCCGGTGATCGAATACCCCCCCGGCTTCCCCGCGCTCCCGTTCGCCGCGCACATCGTGTGCACCCGCCCGCTCGTGCCGCCACTCAAGTCCTTCCTCGCCTCATCCGCGTGCGCATAGATCACGCCGCTCGTCCCAATCGTCGCAACCACCAGCCCCGCGCGAACCGCACCCGCCCCGATCGCACCCGCCTGGTTGTCCCCCGACCCCGCGACCACGATCGTCCCTTCGTCGAGCCCCGTCTCCGCCGCCGCCTTCTTGGTAATCCGCCCCGTCACCTCTCCCGACTCCACCACTCTTGGAAACATCGCCCGATCCAGGCCCATCACCGCCATCGCCGGTTCGCTCCATCGCCGGCTATCCACATCAAACACCAGCGTGCCGGAAGCATCACCCACATCCGTGGCCCGCTCGCCATCAAGCTTCATCCGCACGAAGTCCTTGGGCAGCATCACCGTCCCCAGCCGCGCATAGACCTCCGGCTCGCGCTCTTTCAGCCACAGGATCTTGGGCAGCGTAAAGCCAGTCAGTGCCGCGTTCCCGACCCTCGCCACCAGTTCCGCCCGCCCCCCGATCCTCTTCTCGATCGCCTCGCACTGCGCCGCCGTTCGCTGGTCATTCCACAGCAGCGCCCGCCGCAGCGGCTCTTCGCTATCCCGCGCCAGAAACACGGACCCGTGCATCTGCCCGCTCAGCCCCACCCCGACCACCCGACCCCCGGCCGCCCGCGAATCCGCCAGCACCGCCCGGATCGCGGCGACCGACGACCGCCACCAGTCCCGCGGGTCCTGTTCCGACCATCCCGGATGCGGATGATGACTCGGGTGAGATGCCGACGCCGTCGCGACAACACCGCCCGATGCGTCACACAGCAACGCCTTGGTTGAAGACGTCCCGACATCAACCCCGAGAAGCAACTCCATCATTCCCGGAGTCTACCTCTGGCCCGCCGGCATCATCCGGATGTTCACCGTCGCCCCCACTCGCCCATCATCGCGGAGCCACGCATCCCACCGGATCGACTCGACAAATCTCGCCCCTTCAAACGCTCCGGCCGCTTCCGGCTCCACCGCCAGCACCCACCGCTCGAGCGCCGCCGGCCTGACCGATCCCACGCTCAAGCGCCGCCGCGATTCCCCCGCCTCATGCGCCATCAGCGCCCGTGCCTCTCGCACCTGCGGCGCATCCCCCGGCGAGAGCGACGCCACCCACCACGCCGTGCCATCCCGCCTGTCCACCATGTCCCACGACAGCCGCGCCTGCTCTCCAAACGCACGCACCAGCCCCGCCTCCAGCGACCCGTGCACCGTCAGTTCCTCCCCCAGCACCAGCGAACGCGGCCCGCTTGACGGCACCTCGAAACGAATTTGCGTCGCCTCCGGCCCCGGCTCCGCTTCCCCCGTCATGATCGTTCTCGCCACCCGCGCCATCGCCAGATCCCCCTTCACCAGCGTCGCCCGAGGCTCTCGCGATTCCGACAACAGGCACACCGCCAGCCGTCCGCGCGGCCCTTCCGCATGCCCCACCGCATCCGTCGACACGCGAAGCGCCGCCGCCCGATCCGGCGCAGCAACCGGCGCCGGCCCCACCGCCCTCACAAACAACCCCGTCCGAAGCGCCCCGCGATCATCCGCGGCATCCTTCGTCAATCCCGCCAACAGCCGCTTCCACGACGCCACCTGCTCAGGCAAAAACACCATCTGGTCCGCCCCGACCACCGACATCACCGCCAGCAGAGACCCCGTTTCCAGTTCCTTGAAAAGCGAATCCCGCCACGGCGTGACCGACCCAACCTGCTTCCCATTTCCCAGCACCAACCCCGGCTCGCACGCCACCGCGGCATCCCACCCCGTTCCCGTGAATGTCGCCGTAACCGACAGCGTCCGCTCCGTCGAGCCCGCCGGCCGAACCGCGATCACGACATCACACGCCTGACTCGTCGCCACCGGCATCGCCAGGCTCCGAATCCGCAGCGACGGCGCGATCTCATCCATCAGCGCTTCGCTCCGACGCGGCGCCAGCAGCACCACCGACCCCTCTTCGCCTCGAGAGCCCGCCTCAGGGCACGGCGCCACCAGCAGCTGGAACGATCCGTCCTCGATCGACATCACGCTCATCCCGCACACCGCGCCCCGCGGCACGGTCTTCAACCGTTCCCGAAGCCGCCGCTGCGTCGCCTCGCTCACCGCCGTCAGCACCACCCAGTCCGGCCCCTCTGGCGACCCCAGCCCGCGAACGACCAGGCTCGTCCTCCGCCCCAGCACCTCGTCAAATGCCTTGTCCGGAGCCCAGTCCAGCGTCTTCGACAACTGCTCCCACGATCGAATCGTCTCTGCCCATGCCCCCGACCATTGGACAGCTTTGATCAGCGCCCGCCCCGCCGGACTCGACCTCTGCTTCGCCCCGTTGTTGATCGCCGCGATCGCCTCAACGCTCGCCGGCAGGCCCTGAAGCACTTGGTCGTGCAGGCACGGCGGACACAAAGCTCCAGGGTCCGCGGCCTTGCCCGCCCCCGGCGCCTGCCCCATCACCGTCGAGGCCAACGCCCCGATGGCAACCACGAGCCTACTCGAACCGCGCATCACGACATGGCACCCACGCAAACCTTGTGGCCCACTACTTGCCACCGGCGGGCTTTGCGACTCCCGCCTTGCCAATCCCCGAACCCTCAAGCCCCGCCGGATCGAACGCCGGCAACAGAAACAGATTGTCCATCGACACGCCCGCCCAGTCCTTCGACCCGATCCGCGACGGCGACATGTGCCCAAGGGGCATCACGATCGCCGCGTTCCGGTCGATGAAAACGACTTCCGGCAGAATGAACCGCGTGTCCGGCCCCGCTCCCCGATACACCACCAGCGTCTCATCCCCCGTGTGCTGCAGCGTCGGCAACACCTTCGCCGACGTCACACCCGGCCGCAGATCCATGAACGAACTCCGCGGCTTGAGCGCGACACTGGCCCGCGCCCCACCCTCGCTCACTGCCGGCGGTCCCGCCAGCACGCGGATCGTCGTCACCGCCGCCGCGAGCTGCGTGACCCCCTGCTCCGCCTCGCCCGTCGTGCACGCCACCACATCGCTCACCGGTCTCGCCCGCGGCGTCAATCGCAGCGCGCCCGGCGCATACCGGTCAACCACCACCAGCCCCAACACCCCTGCGAGCGCAACCCCCGCCGCCGCCAGACGCCCCGCCGTCACAAACCGCCGCACCCGCTCCGGCAGGAACCGACGCTGCTGATGAACTTCCTGCAGCACCCGCTCCGCAACATCCGGCGATTCGATCGGCTCCCGCAGCAGCGAAATCGCACGCTGCATCTTTGCGACCTCGGCGCACCGCGGCAGGTTCCCACGCAGCCGCGTAAAGAACTCGTCCGATGCCCCTTCTCCCAGTTCGCGATCAAAGAACAACTGGACCATCTCTTCCGAGACGTCGTTCTCCGCGGAACCGTTGTGATTCAACCGGTCCGTCATTGCCAAACCTCTCTCACCGCTCCCATTCGACTCTCTTGCGCCTCGAGCAACCGCCGCATCCGCAGCCTCCCACGATGCAGGTGGCTCTTGATCGTCCCCTCCGGCATGTCCATGTGCTGCGCGATCACCCGGATCGGCCAATCGAGCTGGTGGAACAGCACCACGATCTCCCGCTGCTCATCCGGCAACCCCAGGAGCGCCTCCTGCAGCGCATCGCGCACCATCCCCCGCGCATCCCCCTCATCCGCCGCGCCGATCGAATCCGCCGCCGCGTTCCCGCACGCCCCCACCATTTCGCTGTTGTACGCCGGCTTCTGTTTCTGGCATGCGTTGACCCACAGCCGCTTGGCGATCGTGAACACCCACGTCGAAAACCGGAACCGCGGATCAAACCGGTCCAGATTCGACAGCGCCCGAACGAACGCCTCCTGAACCACATCCTCCGCCAGGTCCGGCTGGCCCGTCATCCGCAGCATGTATCCATACAGCGACGCCTGGTGCCCACGCACCAACACCTCCGCCGCGGCACGATCGCCCCGCGAGGCACGCACGATCAGCTTCTCTTCTTCTGCTCTCTTCATGGCGGCGCTGGTTCAATATACCGCGGCCATCTCTCGCGGTTTCCCTGAAAAAACACAAACGGGCCCCCGATTCGTCGAGGGCCCGCTTCGATTGCAATGTTCGCATTCGGTTAGGCAGCTTCGCGCTTCACCCGGCGCTTCCGGCCCACGGTCCGCTGCTCCATCTGAGCCCGGCGCGCCGGATCGGTCACCAGCGTCTCAACCATTTCCATCGGCGAGTTGGCCCACAGGTCGGCGCCGATCTCTTCCGCAAGCCCCTCCGCCCGGTTGAACACGCCGCCGCCCACCGCGATCTGCACGTTCGGACACGCCGCGATCTCGCGGAGGTTGTCGATGAGCGAGCGGATGTTGGGCAGATCGTTCGCACCCGACGCGAACATCAGCAGCACATCAGGCTTCTCTTCGTTCACATGGTTCATGATCTCATCGTTGGCGATATTCCCGCCCGCGAACTTCACGCGATATCCCGCCTCTTCCAGCAGGTCCACCGCCATTTGAGCCCCGAGCTCATCCGAATCCCGCGGCCCGCACAGGGCGAAAATCGAACGCCCGCGATCCGTCTTCGCCTTCAGGCGCGACGCATTCTGATCAACCAGCATCCGCAGAAGCCTCGTCCCAAGATGATGGCTGAGCTTCGAAAGCTGATCGGCCCGGTACAGCTTCTCGATCGACTCATACACAGGCCAGAAGAGATCACTCAGGATCTGGCCCGCCGTCGCACCACCCTGGACCGACTCATCCACAATGGTTCTCGCGGCAGGGCGATCACCGTTGATGAGCGCCTCGAAGAACCGTTCAACAAGCACTGCTTGACTCATGGGCCGTACCCCAGCTTGAAAGACCTCCGCCTTTCCGTGCTCCGCCGGAAGGCCAGTTGCATGAATGCCCGGGCTCCATCCCGGCACGCGAGGTCTATCGAGCCCCCCCATCTCCGCCAATGAACCTTGAGAAGCTTTCCTCCGCCAACCTGAGTTACCGGACTTTGTCCGATAATCCGGCGCAGAACCGGCCTCGGTTTGCACGGAAACGCCACAGTTATCGGACTGCTGAACGGTTATCGCACCTGGTTCCGCGTTGACTCGCACCACTCATTCCCGAGCCCTTTGACGCCTAGAAGCGTAGAGCGCTGCCGCGGCGGCGATTCCGACGCCTCCGGGCCCGGGCACGAAGGTGGCGGTGTACACGCCGCCCTTAATCGGGAACGGGCCGTTGATGGACTCTATGAACGAAAACGCGATGGTGTCGCCTTTGAGCGATTCCGGCCCGATCTCCATCCTGGCGACCGTCAGGCCGTTCAGGACAGTGCCGCCCGCCACCACGCGGCTGAACTCTCCCTGCCGCAACACCCATAGCTGCTTTCCACCGCCGAGAACGCCGCAGACGAAGGCGACGTTCTCGCCGCTGATGGAGACGCTGTCAAAGCTCGAGAACTGAATGCCCCCGGGTCCCGGGTGCAGTGTGTCGGCGATGTTCAGGAGTTGCCCGTTGATCCGCGCGTAGACACCGGGGTGAAGCTGCGCATCGCTGGCGAGGAATGCGATGTTCCCGTTGCTGACGGACACCGCTCCGAGGGTTCGAAAGTTGCCGACGCCGTTGGGGATCGCGGTGTTGGTGTCGGCTATGGTCGAGAACACGGGCTGGCTGGACAGACTTGCGGCGAAGATGCCCTGCCGCGTCGGGCCCACCGAAGCCTGAATCGCGATCGATGTTCCAGACAGCTGCGCTTCGGTGAAAGCGGTGAACTGGCCTCCTCCGGGCGCGGGATCCGTAGGCTGGACGACAAGTGAAAAAGCTCCGGCGTTTGCCTGATAGAAAGCTTGGGTCGATCCTTGGCGAAAAATTGTTCGGTTTCCGCTCTGCGACGCTAGGCCAACGGGACCAAACTCGCCTCCTCCCGGCATTGGCGTATGGTTGTCGACCACCGTTGTAATCGTCCCGTTTGTCCAGGAATACACACCGCCGTCTCCGGACAGGTTGCCACCGCTGAAGGCTACCGGTCCGCCGTCATACGAGGGAGTCGAGAGCGAGCCAAACGGCTGGCTCGATCCAGGTACCTGGGTGGAGAAGTTGGCAACAGTCGCCAGCGGGCCTGTCGAATTGGTGAACACTCCTTCTCGAGTGCTCTGGTCGTACCGGGCGTGAAACGCAACTCGCCCGTTCAATCCCAATGACGGTCGATCAAAAGGTGTCGACCCCAATCCGATGAACACACCCCCGCCGGGAACGGCCATGCTGCTATCAACCACACGAGACATATTCCATTCTTGGGCGTGAACGGGGCAAGCGAGGCTATTAGCCGTCGCAAGAATGGCACACACGAAGGGCTTGATCGCCATACGACACCTCTTTTCAAGTCACTCCAGAAATGACAACGAAGCAAAGCTCCCCTCGACCGACTTCTCTGTCGGCACCGAAGCAGGGGCGTTGTCATAGTCCCCACCGAACCAGCGGAACCCGACGACTTCGTTGCTCTCCGCGGTCGTCGCGTGAAACCGAAGCTCCGTGAACACCGGCCGCGAGTCCGAATCAGCGAACGGCCCCTTGATGACCAGGGTCTGCATCTCGTCGCCACCGAGGCTCGCGCCGACGATCAACTGCGGCGTGGCGGTGGTATCGGTGAAGGCGATCGTCACGTAGAGAGGCGAATCTGCGAACCAGATGTGCCTGTCGGCACCGAAGGAATAGTCCGTCCGCGAGCCGCCGGGTGATCGGAGACTGACCATGAAGCCTTTGTTCTCGCAATCCGCCAGAAACTCAATGGTTCGTTCGGAGCTGCCACTGCTCCCACGGATGTGGAAGAGCGGCCAGATCCTATTGCTCACATAGGTTTCCGACGTGTTGTACGTTCCCCGCGATGCGTAGTGATCCCACCCTCCGATCGCGTGCATGCCCGCGACGCGAACCTGCCATGAAGATGCGGAGCCCAGAGACATCCCCGTCACATGAAGAACTTCGTCCGCTGTTGCGGTTGGGTTGGTCGATCCCTCGGTCGGCGCGATCGGATACGGCAAGTCACCGTTCCCATCAAGAGCCTCGGCGACGGCAAGATAGAAGTAGTTGTCGTCAGACTTCGTACCCACGTCAGAAGCCAGCACTTCGAGCGGGAAGGAGAACGGGCCGGGACTGGACCCTAACTGATTGATTTGCCGTCGCCCGATCGAAGCCTGCGGACACCACCGGTCCCCGCAAGAGAACTTGAGACTGTTGTACGTTTGAACGCTTCCACTGAGTGCGTGGAGACTCATGGAGGTCGTCTTGTTCGGAGTAAAACTCCCGTGCTGGTAACTCCCGTCCAATATCCATGACCTCCAGCGCCGTACCAACGCCAAGCGATCCCCTGGTGCGATTGGAATCCCATAGTCCCAGTTGAGCGTGTCCGATCCATCCTGCGACACAAGCATTTGCCCTGCTCCGGCCGGCCGCCCCGACGGGGTCGTGGACTGCCGACTGGTCTCGACTTTGAAAACTGCGGCCGGCTTCGAGGGAATCTTCGGCAGAAGCAAACTCCCATCCAGGTACTGCCCTGGATGGCTCGAATCCTCCGTAAGCTGGCTCACGATCACCGAGTCATCGATCGTGTTCTCGAAAACGTCCTGCCGGATGTGATCGCAATCTTTCTGCGCCAGGTTGATGCCGCCCGGCGAAAGAACGACGGGGCGCAACCGAGTAATCTCCGGTTTGGCAATTCGTTTGAACGGCTTATGACCGTTGCGATTGCAATAGTAGAGGTAACTTCCGTAGGCAACACTCGTGTCCGCATCGCCCCGGGTTGCGGCGACCTGCGCCCAGGTATCAACGGTCGTTGACACGACGGGCGTATATAGCAATCGGCGAAACGTGTCACCTTCACCGCCCAGAATGATCGCGACAGCGTCGCTCCCGGATGAACCCGCCAGTTCCGGCATGCGATCCTTGATGGTGCTCAGCGTGGCCTGGAACGGATTCCCAAATCCGTCACCGCCGCAGCGCTTGAGCCCGTAGGCTTGCGCCGTTGGAGCCTGACCGCCCGACGAGTTCGGGACATCCATCACATTGATCCAATCGTCGCACGTGTCGCTCCCCCAGATGATGCTCCCGGGCGTCGGGCCGAAGCAGACAGAGGCCGGCTGCTGCGACCACGAGCCCGGATCGGATTCCTCTGGGCGTTCAAAGCGACCGTGAAACTCTTCCGTCTTGGTCCAGTTGCCATCGGATGTATAGTCGGATGTGATGCTTGGAAGAACGTACCGTGCGAACCGGTTGTGCTTCTGTGTATCGCCGATTGACACGACCATCTGCAGCCCCGGAGGGTCGCTAGTGCCGTACTCCGTGATCTGCGCCGTGTGGACGTGCGTCAGCGTGTCCGTGAACGTAGACGGCTTGAGCGCGCCGGCACTCCATGCTCCAGAACCCGTGCGTGTCAGCTTGAAGACATAGGCCCGCCCCTTGCCGGCAATCGTCGTCTCCCCAACCGTCTTTCGATAGTCAGACACGCTAAACCAGCACTCCGTTTTTGCGCCGGTCCGCTGACAGATGGGTGCCGCGCGGATGCAATAGAACGCCCCGCGCGGCCACCCTGCCTGATCATCCGTTTGCGCCGGATCGTGAACGTCATCGCCGATGAGCGTCCACGTTGCTCCCCGATCGTTGCTGAGAGCGAATCCGAACCCGCGACGCTCGTACTGACCCGATCCAACACTCGTTTCCACGAAGGCGCCAAGCGCGAGCACAATCGCACCGTGGTACACGGAGCCATCGATCACTTCGTAGGCCTTGAACTTCCCGTTGATCGTCGGCCGCGTGTCCGAGTCATTGAACAGGTCGTAGAACGTCGTTGTCCCCGTTCCCTCGGGTGACATCAGGACCAATGTCCGCGGAGTGAGCAATCGCCGCACGTGATTCCCCGACGGCGGAAACGAGCTCGATTGGGACGGGAGAGCGCTAGGCAAGACTCCATCAGCAAAGACATAGATGGCGTGAAAGTCGCCTGAGCCGTCCGCACGATGGAGCCACACCATCAACTCTCGCGAGTCGTTCAAGTCCACGCCCGATGCAAGCAACGCGCCGTCCGGATTGAGGGGACTTGAAAACACAAAGTCAGGAGCCGGCACCGGTGCAAGCGAGACCAGGTGATCAAACCTCGGCACGTTGGCGGCCACCTGGTCTCCCGATGGATCAACGGTCACTTCATTCCGACTGAAGTCGATCCAAGTGGGATATCCGGATGAGTACCCGCCCGCGTGCAACTTGAACACCGTCGCAGTCCGCCCCCCCCCCCCCCCCGCCCCCGCCTGCCGAAGGATCACCGGCGTGCGCGGAACTCACCGGGAGCAGACCCAATCCGATGCACATGAGCGACTTCCGCATGGTTGCTCCTCGTGACCGTTCCGAATGCCGGCCCGCCCTCACCCTCGCGCCGACAGGTCCCAAAAGTCTACCTCAGGGTTTTGACTATGCAAGGAACTTCCCCAAACTCTCAGTGCACTCGGGGGTCCGCCTTCGCTCAATAGTGTGTACTGGCCCCCACTGGCCAATCAGGTCCCCAGAGTCCCCTTTCCCCCCTTCAAATCCTCTCCAGCGCCGCTCTTTATCCGCACAAACGCGGTCTCCTCACCCACCGTCCGTCAAGATGCTCAAAACCCTCTCTCCAAATCTTGAGCACCTTGAGCATCTTGAATCTACCTAGCCCCTCACCCCCACGTAGCACACGCAGATTCCAAACGTCAGCCCCACCGCCCTCACCCGCGTGAACTCCGCCCGCTCCATCATCGCGCACATCTCCGCCCTCTCCATGAACGTCCCCACGCTCTTCGGAAGATACCGGTACGCCCCGCTCCGATCCCCGCTGATCATCGTCGCCGTTCGCGGCATCACCCACCCGCAATAGAAATCATTCAGCCACCGCGCCGGCCCCCGCCGCGGCCGCCCAAACTCCAGAATCACCAGCCGCCCCCCCGGCTTCAGCACCCGCGCAAACTCACCAACCGCCCTCTCCGGCGAAGCCACATTCCTGATCCCAAACGCAATCGACACCACATCCGCCGAAGCATCCCCAAGCTCCAGCGCCTGCGCATCCCCCTCCCGGTACGTCACCTTCTCCCGAACCCCCGCCGCTCTCCGCCCGATCTTCTCCCTCGCAATCGACAGCATCTCCGGCGTGAAGTCCACACCGATCACTTTCCCGGCCTCCGACTTCCCGAACAACTCCGTCAAGTCCCCCGTCCCGCAGGCGACATCGATCACCACATCCCCCGCCCGCACGCCCGCCTCGCGCACCGCCCGCCTCCGCCACGCCTGGTCCCGGCCCAGCGAGTGCAGCCGGTTGTTCAGGTCATAGCTCCGCGCGATCGCGCCGAACATGCCGCGAACTTTGCTCGCTTTCTCGGCGTGCACGTGCGGATTGGACAGCTCGGCGTCATCCCACCGCGCACCCGCCTCCGGCGTAACCTTGTTCACGGAAGTCTGCACGCCCGATGGTACCCGGGCCGCTTCTCAAGGAGTGAACATCCATGCGTGGGTTCCACCGACCGCTGCTCGCCGCCGCATTCATCGCTTTCTCTATCGCCGGCTGCACCAAGAACGCCGCCACCGGCAAGTCCATCCTCACGCTCGGCATGTCCCGCAACCAGGAAGTCGCCCTCGGCGCTGAGGCCGCCCCCGGCTTCACCAAGGAATACGGCGGCAAGATAGAGAACGCCGCTCTCCAGAAGTACGTCACCGACATCGGCGCCAAGATGGCCCAGCAGACCGAGTCCTACAACCCCACCCTTCCCTGGGAGTTCACTCTCCTCAACACCGACGTCGTCAACGCCTTTGCCCTCCCCGGCGGTAAGGTCTTCTTCACCCGCGGCCTCGCCGAGAAGCTCACCACCGAGGCCCAGATGGCCGGTGTCCTTGGGCACGAGATCGGCCACGTCACCGCGCAGCACGGCGCGCAGCGAATTGCCTCGAGCACGCTCCTGACCGCGGGCGTCGCCATCGGCGCCGTCGTCGTCAGCACCTCCGACAACCAGCGCGTCCGGCAGATCGGCGGCTACGGCATACCCGCAGTGAGCGTCGGCGGCAGCCTTGTCATGCTCAAGTTCGGCCGCAACGAAGAGCTCGAGGCCGACCGCCTCGGCGTCCGCTACATGTCCAACGTCGGCTACAACCCCCGCGGCCAGCTCGAAGTCATGCAGGTCCTTCAGAACCTCTCCAAGGGCAACTCAACACCCGCCATCCTCTCGACCCACCCGGACCCTGGCGCCCGCGTCGAACAGATCCAGCATCTCCTCGACACCGACTACGCCTCCACCCAGAACAACCCCAAGTACCAGGACTTCAAAGACCGTTACAAGAAAGACTTTCTCGACGTCATCGCCAAGGTTCCAAAGCCCGCCCCCCAGAAGACCGCCATGGCCCCCCCGTCCGAGCTAGGCGATCCAACCTCATGGTGCTTGTTCTGCGCCGCCGCCGCGGCCGAAGAATCGGGCCCAGTTCCCCCACGCAAAGGCGTCTACGCCTACATCGCTCCAGCCCCGGGCCGCTAGCCCTTCCGCGAGCTTTTCAAATCCATCCGGCGAGTCGATTCCCGCCGGAAGATCGTGCGCCGACATTCCGCCATCGAGATCGGACCCAAGCCCGACGGACCTGTCATGCCCGAGGAGCCCGCAGATGTGCTCCACGTGCTTGACACAGTCCGCGATGCTCGGGCGGTCCATCGGGTTCGACCTGTCGAGACCCGTGCGGATGAAGTTCTTGACCAGGTTCAGCCCGATCACCCCGCCGCGCCGACCGATCTCCTTGATCGCCGGGTCCGTCAGGTGCCGCTGATTCTGACCTCCCAGGAGCTCACGGCAGTTCGAATGCGATGCGATGACCGGCCGGTCCGTCAGAGACAGCAGGTCGTCGAGCGCCCGATCCGACAGGTGCGACACATCGTGCACGACTCCCATCGCATCCATCCGCTGGACCATCTCCCGTCCGAGTTCGCTCAGCCCTTCTCCGCTGTCGCACGACGGCGCGGCATTCCCGCTCGCATACCTCGAGCCCCTCGCCCAGGCCAGGCCGATCGCCACCACCCCTCGCTCCACCCACCAGGGCAGTTCATCGGGATGCCGGATCGGATCGGCGCATTCGACCAGGATTCCCAGGCACGGTGCTCCTGCCTTTGACGGTGATGTCCAGGGCGAAACGCGACCTTCGCTCATCCACTGCTGGTACACATCGATCTGTCGTGCCCCGGCCCGGTGCGCCGCTTCTACGTTGCCAGCGGGATAGGACACCGCATCGGTCCCGTCCATCTCGGTGAACACCGTTCCCAGGCACGCCTGAACGCCCCCCCGGGTCAGCGCCGGCAACGTGACCGCCGCGGGCGGGTGCGGCCCGCCGCAATCGGTGAGCCCCCGCGACATATCCCGCCCGTTGAGCGCGAGATACGCGAGATCAAGATGGGCGTCGAACCATCGCCGGACCATGCATCGCATCGTACATCCGATGCCCGGATCGAGCGATACGCTTGTCGCATGCCGACCCCCGCCGACACCCGCCTGCGCTGCCCAAAGGACGCCGCCCTCATGGAGAAAGTGACCGTGGGCACTCTGATCGTCGACCATTGCGCCCGCTGCGGCGCGATGTGGTTCGATCCTTACGAGCTCGAAGCGGCGATCAAGCACAAGTCCGCCGCGGCGAACATCGACTACGGCCCCGCCAAGCAGCAGTACCAGTGGAATGTTTATCGCGCGTCGACGCTGCTGTGTCCGCGCGACCAGGCGCCGCTCGTCACTGTTCCCGACTCGCGCCAGCCGCACGTGGAGATTGACGTCTGCAAGTCGTGCGGGGGCGTGTTGCTGGACGCGGGCGAGCTCAGGGATCTTTCCGAGTTCACGCTTTCGGAGCGGCTGAAGGCGTTCCTGCATCACTGAGGCCGTGCGCCGGCTCGCACGCGATTTCATCGCCCCGAAGGTCGCGCCCGCGTGCGGCGAGCATCCGCACCGTGATGACGATCCATACCACGATGCATGGAACGGTCTTGACGCCGTAGTCCGAGATGATCCCATCCCGGATGAACTTGGGAAATAGATCGCTCTGGCCGAAGCTGGTCACGATCGTCACGAACCACAGCAAGGAAGTGCGGAGCACGCTTCGCGGTTCTTCGAGCGCCCACAGGGCCACGCCGCCCATCGCGATGACATACGTCGGCGCTTCGGCCTTGTGATTGAAGATGACGACCCAGAGCAGGAGGCTCGCGCACAGGAGGGGCCGGAACAGCGGTTCTCTCCGGACTTCGGCGCGAGCGAGCGGCACGAAGAGCAGAATCAGCCCCGGCCCCAGGTACACCCGGTCCGGAAGGTGCACGCTGGTGACCTTGCTGACGAAGGTCATCACCGAGTAGTTCATTTCGTGAGCCTGGTCAACGCGGAGCAGCTCCAGCCACTGCCGGTAGTTCTCAACAAGCCCGGAGGCCCCTGTGATCGGGACGGGCAACACCGCCAGCACCAGGCCCCACGCGAGACACCAGGACACAAATGCCGCCTTGCGGTCGTAGAGCAGGAACAGCACCGCCGCGCCGGCGCCGAACACCTTGACGTAGAACCCCAGGCACACCAGCAGTGCCGCCCAGGCGATCTGCCGCCGCTCCAGCATCGCGAAGGCGCCCAGCATGAGCCCGAGCATGATCCCGTTGCTTTGGTTGTTCTGGACCGCACCGTGGAGCTGCGGCAGGATGAACCACAGCATGAACGCCGCCGCCTGGCGCGACACTTTCAGGCGGTAGACCGCCCACAGCGGCAGGAGTGAGTTGCAGAGATTCCAGAACATGAGGCCGACGCCGATCGGCAGGGCGCGGAAGGGCGCCATGAACAGGGCGAACGTGGGGCTGTACTTGTACAGGTCCTCGTGCTTGTCCGGGTAGTGAACATACAGGTTCCGATGCTCGAGCAGATTCTCGAACGATGTTCGGAAGATCCTGTAGTTGTTGATCGACTCGGGTTTCATCCAGAGCTGGAACGCGGTCACACCCAGGCCGAGCAGTACGTACAGCGCAACGAGGACACGCGGGTCGGTCAGCCACGGCCGCTTGTCCAGAAATCGAGTCATGGTCGGATGCTGACCCCAAAGCCCGAACCGGAGCGGTTCGGGGCCGATGATACCCGGACCTCCCATCGACAGAAATGGACTACTGAAGCCCCTTGGCATTGCGGACTCTTCAGTGCGGTGGTAGTGTGAGTGCTCCCACTCGGGGGCGTTAGCGTCCATGCCCACTTCTTGTCATCTTCGCCGCGCCTTCACGCTCATCGAGCTGCTGGTGGTGATCGCCATTATCGCGTTGCTGATTGGGCTGCTGCTGCCCGCGCTGGGCAAGGGGCGCGAGAACGCCCGGGCGGCGGTCTGCACCTCGAATGTCCGCCAGCTCACCCTCGGCATGGTGACCTATGCGAGCGACTTCAAGGTGATGCCCGGCACCTATTGGCAGGGCGCCAAAAACCTCGACTGGGCCGGGCGCGTCAACCAGGCGTACCTGTCCAACCCCACGGCGTACCGGCACCCGTTCGAAACTTCCGTGCTCGCGCCCTACATGCAGACGGTTGACCGGATCATGGAATGCCCGACGGCCAAGCGCCGGGCCAACACGTGGTTCGACTACACCATGGTCATACGCATGGCCGGCGCGAAGCTCGATCTTCCATGGAGCATGCTGTATCCATCCAGCCCTGCGCAGGGATTCAACCCGGCCACGGCGTCCCGCTTTCCCTCGCTCCCGCTCCTGATCGAAGAGGACTCGCTTTTCTGGAACCAGTCTTTCGACGACGGGTCGTGGGCCGGCACGGATCAGTTCGCCAGCTGGCACAACGGCCTGTGCTCGATCGGGTATGTCGACGGCTCGGTCGCGCCGTTCCGTTCGCCGAAGGGGCCCAATCCGAACATCGCCGAGCCGGGAGATCTCAACGCGTCGCACATCCGCCTGCTCGCACGGCGGGTGTACTACACCATCAACGGATCGAACGCGAATGAGTACCGCTGGGTCAACGCGCCCCGTTAGCGGGATACAGTTGGCCCCGAGGATGCCCATGCCCGACCGTCTCGAAGTGCTCAAGACCTACAAGCTGTTTATCGGCGGCGCGTTTCCGCGCAGCGAGAGCGGCCGATCTCTCCCGTTCAAGGGCGCCGGCGGCTCCATTCTCGCGCACATCTCAAACGCCTCTCGCAAAGACCTTCGCGACGCCGTCGAAGCCGCCCGAAAGGCATTCACGGGCTGGTCCAACGCCACTCCCTACAACCGCGGCCAGATCCTCTACCGGATGGCCGAAATGCTCGAAGGCAAGCGGAGCGAGTTCATCGACCTCGTCTCGCTGTTGGCCAAGGGCAAGAAGTCGGCCGCGGCGCTTTCACCCGCCAAGGAGATTGATACCGCGATCGATCGGCTTGTCAGTTTCGGGGGCTGGGCGGACAAGTATTCGCAGATCCTGGGGTGCAACAACCCCGTTTCAGGTCCTTTCTACAACTTCACGGTTCCGGAGCCCACGGGCGTCGTCGGAGTGATTGCACCGGATGCCCCTTCACTGCTCGGCCTCGTGTCGCTCATCGCGCCGGCCGTGTGCGCCGGCAACACGGTCGTCGCGTTCGTTTCGCAGGCCAACCCTCTCCCGGGCGCTGTGCTCGGCGAGGTGTGCGCGACCAGCGATGTGCCGGCCGGCGTGATCAACCTTCTGACCGGGCAGCGCGCCGAACTCCTGCCCCACTTTTCCTCGCATCGTGATATCGATGCTCTGCACGCCGCGGGGCTGAAGGCGGATGAGGCGAAACTCCTCCGCGAGGGCGCAGCGGACAACGTGAAGCGGGTCACGATCCGGGATCAGAATGATTGGCTCAACGAAGCCGAATGCCACAGCCCGTGGTGGATCGAGCCGTTCGTGGAGATGAAGACGATCTGGCACCCCAGCGGGGCCTGAATCTGACGGGTCAGGGCTCGATCCGAACCATGCTGACTTCTTCGCCCAGCAGCTCGAACATGAGCGCGATGTCCTCGTTCCCGAGCCGCACGCATCCCATCGACTTCTGCTTCCCGATGCTGTCGGGATCGATCGTGCCGTGAATGCCGTAGCCGGACTGCGCGACGGCCTCGCCGACGCCTTCGAGGCCCATCCAGTATTCGCCGATCGGGTTCTTGGGGTCTCGGCTCTCAAAGCGCTCCCCGGTGCGCGGGTTCACCCAGTAGGGGTCAACGAGCTTCGAGGCCTTCTTGATGATGTAGGTTCCGGCGGGCGTGGAGTTGCCCTCACCCAGCCCGACCTTGAACGATCGGATGAACACCCAGCTGCTCTCGTCGTCCGCCGGGCCCATGTAGAGATCGAGGCGGTACTTCGATTTCCGTACGACGGCGTGGAAGGGACCTTTCACGAGCTTGAGCGACTGGCCGAGACTGATCCGGCTCGGGCTCGACATCCGGTTCACACGCTGGATCAGTCGCCAGTCCGGCGCCAGCTTGTACTTCTGCGCAATCTTGATCAACGACTCGCCGGACTGCACCTTGTGCACCATCGAATACGGATCGGTCGGAATGACCCGCGGCGAGAACACCAGGTCGTCGTTGATCCTGGTGAGTTCCTCGCGAACGGCCTCTTCTTCCGAGTCCGCCAGCTTTCCATCCGCCAGTACCTTGCTGAAGAGCACCCGGGCTGTCACCAGATCGCCTTCGGACTGTTTCTGCCTCGCGGCGGCGACCGAGGGAACCTGATCGATGGCGCTGGGTGACGCCTTAGGTTCCGCCTGGATGGGTTTCATCGGCGTCGGCTCTGGGGCAACGACGGGCGTGGATGGCTCCCGGGACGCCGCGCTCTTGTCGCCGGAACCGCCCGATGTGTTACCACCCCGACCTTGGTTGATTTCCACAAGCGGGGTTGGCGGCCTGACCGATTCGGGCGGCCTGAGCGTTTCGGGGGGTGCAACGACCGGCGGGGGCGTGGTGTCGCGCTTGACCTCGGTGGCCGGCCCCTGCCCGGCTGACGCGGCGCCCGGCGTGAGCATCTTGTCACGCTGGCTTGACGGAAGCATCAACCAGACGACGACCGCGGCCACGACGACCAGGCCCACCACGATCAGTCGCGGCCCGGGTCCCTTCCTCTTTCCATAGGACGATGGAGAACGGGCACCCGTGGACGATCGACCGGACTGGCTGGGCAATGGCATGCGGATCCTTCCAGGTCAAGGCCGGGTCCCCCGGCCGTGCGATAGGTGAAGAGAATATCGGCGCAGCCGCCCTCACGTCTTCCACAGTTGAGACGGTGTTGCGAGGTGGTGGACGACAATGTCATGCGGCTCGGCAGGAATCGACCCTACGAGCTGGCAGTCAAAGAGTACACCGCACCGTACCGCCCGCAAGGATGGGTCCGCCAAGAACCGGTCGTAGAACCCGCCGCCCCGTCCGAGCCGCCGACCGCTGCGGTCAAACCCCAGACCGGGCACGAGGATCACGTCGATCTCCGAGGCCGGAACTTCTGGGCACTCCGGTCGAGGCTCCAGGATGTTGTTCCGCCGGAGCACCAGCGAGCGATCCAGGTCCCCCACCGCCGCGGCCGCCATTCGCTTCTGCGCCCAATCGACCCGAGGCAGGCACAACCTTCCCCGCTTCAACATCTCCACCGCCAGCGGCCGCAGATTCGGCTCACCCTTGACGGGCGCAAACATCATCACGGCCCTCGCCGTTTGCCAGAAGGCGGCGGCGGCGATGTGCTGGCAGATCTGTTCCGACCCTTGCCGGGCGGCTTCCTCTGCGACGGCCGCCAGGGACTCCTTGAGCGAGTGCCGCAGGGTCGCCTTCAACGCCGCAATGTCGGGCGGGGGCTCGTTCATTCCTTGGGCCTTGTCGTCCGACGGAGCGAGCGGACCTGCTCCAGCCGCTCCGCGAACGCCTTCTCGAGCCCGGACTGCCCCGGCTTGTAGTATTCCTTGTCCACGCCGAGGTAGTCCTGCCCGGTGAGTGCGCCCGGGACGCTATGGCTGTAGACGTATCCATCTCCCGGCGACCCCGGCGTGCCGTTGTGGCGGCTCGACCCCAGCGGTGAACTGTGCGGATCGCGGAGGTACGTCGGCACTGGGATCGTTCTTCCGTCGCCCACATCGGCCAGGGCGTCTTCGATCGCCATGTACGACGCGTTGCTCTTGGGCGCCATCGCGAGATAGGTCGCGCATTGCGCGAGCGTGATCCTCGCCTCGGGCATGCCGATGCGCTCGACGAGCTCCCACGCCGATGCGGCGACCATGATCGCGCGGGGGTCCGCGTTTCCGATGTCTTCACTGGCGAGGATCGCCATCCGCCGCGCGATGAACCGCGGGTCCTCGCCCGCTTCGAGCATGTAGGCGATCCAGTACACCGCGGCGTCGGGGTCCGACCCCCGGATCGACTTGATCATGGCGCTGATCGAGTCGTAGTGCTGATCGCCCGTGCCGTCGTACACCGCGGCCTTTTGCTGGATCGAATCCTCGGCGACCTGGCGATCGATCACGAGAGCCTGATTCGCGGCATCACCCGCTCTCTGCTTCGCCCCGCTGAGCACCGCCACTTCGAGCGCGGTCAGCGCTCGCCGGGCATCTCCATCGCACTTCACGGCCCACACGTGCAACGCATCATCTGTGACGTGCAGGGGCAGTTTTCCGTAGCCCCGATCCAGATCCGCGATCGCCCGCCGCAACACCGCTGCCACGTCCGGCTCGGCCAGCGGCTCGAGCCGGAACAAGGTGCTCCGACTCACCAGGGCCGAGTTGCATGCAAAGAGAGGGTTCTCCGTCGTTGCCCCGATGAACGTGATCAGCCCCCGCTCGACATCGGACAAGAGCACATCCTGCTGGGCCCGCGTGAACCGGTGGATCTCATCCAGAAACAGGATCGACCGCGGTCCGCCGCTTTGCAACCGCCGGACCGCTTCGTCGATGATCTCCCGAATCCGCTTCACCCCGACCGACGCGGCGTTCTCCCGCTCGAAGTGCCGCTTGGTGAAGGTCGCGATCAGTTCCGCGAGGGTCGTCTTTCCCGTTCCCGGCGGCCCGTGAAAAATCAGCGATGTGATGGCGTCGGCCTGCAGCATCCGCCGCAGAAGCTTGCCCTCACCCAGGATGTGCCTTTGACCGGCGAACTCGTCGAGCGTCCGGGGTCGCATCCTGGCCGCGAGCGGCTGGACCCGCCCGAACGCCGCTTCCCTCGCTGGAGCCCACAGGTCTGACATCGGGAGATGTTAGGTGCCCAAGGCAAGTACCATCCGGCCCCGTGCTCTGGCTTCTCGTCATTCCCGTCTGGATTTCCATCGCGTTCATCGCGCGCTGGATTCTGGACAATCCGCGCGAAGAGGTCGACGCCGGGCTCCTCTGGCGTTTCTGCCGGCGCTACTCCCGTCACATGCAGCGCATCCGATACATCGGCCTCGAGCACCTTCCCACCAGCCGTCATCCCGGCCCGATGATCCTCGTCGCCAACCACGCCTCGGGCATCGATCCGGTGCTGATCATCGCCGCGTGCAACTTCGAAGCGCGGTGGATCATGGCCAAGGACATGCGCTACCCGCTGGCCGAGCCTTTCTGGCTGTTCGCGAATGTCATCATGGTCGATCGAAAGGCCCGAGATGCTTCCGGCACGCGCGAGGCGATCCGGCACCTGGCTGACGGCCACCCCATCGGTATCTTTCCCGAAGGCGGCATCGAGCGACCGGCGAGGACGCTTCGCCCCTTTCAGGCCGGCGTCGGACTTCTCATTCGCAGGTCCGGGGCCCCTGTTCTGCCGATCGTGATCCGCGGCACGCCGTACAGCGAATCCGTCTGGGCCTCCTACTGGACTCGCGGCAATGCCTCGCTCGAGTTCAAACCGTTGATCCGCTACACCAACGATGAGTCTGCTCACGAAATCGCCGCCGACTTGCAACGCCGGTTTCAGGAGTGGACCGGGTGGCCGGTGCACGATCCCGAAGCCCCGCGCGAACCGGGATGACGGAACCCGGCACGCCGCTGCGAGTACAACACGTCATGACGCGTCGATCTCTTCTCTGGCGGCTCTTCCTCTCCGGCATGCTCGGCGTCGTCACCACCATCGCTGTCGCGTGGATTCTGATCCTTCAGTTCGGTTGGAGCGATCCTCGCCTCGGCTTTTCCTATCTCTGCCCCCGCGGCAGCACCGTTTCGAGCGTCGCCATCTCGCAGGCGTGGCAGCCGGGCGCCATCGTCCGCGTCGTGAAGGCCGCCAGCAGCGACGATCAGGAGTTCATCAATGCGTGGGCGGGGCGGGCGCTGCCGGTGACCTCCCGGCCGCTCGAGGTGCTCAGCCGCGAGCAGGTCGATGCCTCCTGGGGCTTGGCGCGCCAGGCGCTCACGCTCGAGCGCGTGAACTTCGCGGGCACCGAGTCCGCCCATGGCTGGCCCTTCCTGGCGCTGTACTGGTGGCGTGACGACGCCGGAAGTACCGGCAGCGGCGGCACGATTCTCCGCGTCCATGGCGACGATCCGTGGAGTGACGACGTCCGAATCCTGCCGACTCTCCCTATCGGGCGCGGATTCGCCCTGAACTCCGTTCTCTTCGGATCGACCTGGTCCGTGCTCCTGATCGTGCCCGCGTTCATCCGCGGGGCGACACGCCGTCGGCGCGGCCGGTGCCCGGCGTGCGGCTTCGACCTGCAACGCCAGCTTGCATCCGGCTGCACCGAGTGCGGCTGGAACAGGCGGGCCGACAACCACTAAATCAGGCGATGCTACTTCGAGGGTTCCGCCGCTGGCTTGTCCTTGGCCGCGGGGGCTTCGGCAGGTTTCTCTTTGGGCGGGGGCGGCTGCGTCGGCGGCGATGCGATGTCCTTCCCGAGCGCATCGAGTTCCGCCGTCAGCTTCGCCGCGGAGTCTTTGAGGGCCGCGGAACTCGCTCTCGCCCTCGCCGCTGCGTCCTGCACGGTGGCCACGCCGCCGACGGTCAGGTCGGTCCCCAGCACGTGGCGCACATCTTCGAGATCGGCGACACAGGCATCCGCACGCTGCTTGGTCTGCCCGGAGAGCTCCTTGACTTTCCGCACGCGCTCTTCGACTTCCGCACGCCTCTGCAGGCTCTTTCGGCGGAGGTCCTCGCTCTTGACCTCCTTGAGTTCACGCTCCCACCGGCCCAGGTGGGTCGATGCCGCGGAGCTCATCTTGTCGGTTCGAGATCCGAGCGCCGCGATGGACGACTTCAGCGCATCGACCTGGCCGGAGAAACGGTCGAACGTCGGCCGCATGTCCCCTTCCTTCGCCGCGAGCAGCTGGTCCAACGCGGTCCACGCCCCGTCAATGCTGCCTGAAACAGTTGTCGATTCCGCCGCCGCGGCACGCATGGCGGCCGATGCGGAGTCGCCCTCGTGATACGCCGGGTTGGCGCACGCCGTGAGCAATCCCGCGCTGAGAATCAGAGTGATCGCTGTGGCTTTCATGTCGCGTCTCCTTGCTTGAGGGCCCCACGAGATCGATATCCATAATACGCCCGGCCCTGGACAACGCTCTGGCCGTTCCACGCCCGGGCGCCAACGATGAGCCGGTTGAAACTCCCCGACACCTATTGTGACGTCTCGCTGGCCGCCGCCTTTGAGGGGGCCGAGGCCGTCGCGTGCCGCCAGTTCTGCCGGGCGGCTTCGCAGCTCTATCCCACCGTTCGTTGGCTCGACGGAGCCGGCGGCGTGGCCAACTTCTACGCCCCGTCCGACCCGATCAACGGCGTGAAGGGCGCCGGCATGTGCGGCCCGGTTGACCCGGGCGAATGGGCCGCCATCGAAGCCCTGTACCTCGACGCTCGCTCTCCCGTGGTGGTCGACTTGTGCCCGATGGCGGACGCCGCGTTCTTCGCCTCGCTGCTCGCGGCCGGGTACACGATCGCCGGCATCGAGACGGTCACCTTTCGCCGTGTCGGAGACAGCCCCGGCACACCCTCGGCCGCACCTGCACACATCAGTGTGGTCGCACCTTCCGATGCGACCGCGGTGAACGCGTGGGAATCGACACTGAACGCCGGGTTTGCCAACGGAGGAGCGCCCATCCAGTTCGCCGTGGACTTTGGGCGCGTGCGCGCACACACCGTGCTGAGCGGGATCAACCCTCATTCCTTCATGTTCCTCGCGACCGTCGACGGGCGGCCTGCCGGCGGCGCGGCGCTGACATTTGCGCGGGCGACGCCGACCAGGCTCCTCCCCGATCCACCCCTGATCGCCCTCATGTCCGGCGCCGCTGTTCTCCCGAGTTTCCGGCGGCGCGGCATCCAGTCCGCCCTGACTGCCGCGCGGCTGGATCTTGCCCGCAAGCACCGCTGCGACTACGCCACACTCGTCGTCAACGCCGGGTCGTCTTCTCACCGCAACGCCTGCCGCGCCGGTTTCGCCGTCGCCTATTCGAGGCCTCAGCTTGTCCTGGCGCCCCCGTCGCCGGCGGCGCCGCGCTAGCGGCCGATGCGTTCGAACACTCTCTGCCGCGGCGTGTCGAGCGGGACTTCTCTGAAGTCCGGCCTGGCCCGGAACCATTCCACCATTCCATCTACCTTGATCCCCGGATACCAGTGGAAGCCCACCCGGTCTTCATACTCGAACACCGCGTGCGTGATCGCGTGAGCCTCAACCATCCGGGCCAGCCTCGCCTCATCGAACTTCACTCGCCCCCAGGGGAAGACCTGGTTGATGTACCCGTGCCGGGGCAGGAAGAGCGGGTAGTCCCGCGTGTTGCGGTTGGCGAAGAGAAGGATCCTCGCTCCACGGGGCAGCTTCGTCAGCACCTCCGTGTACGGCTCATCTGTCGCGGCCGAGGTGAGGGGCCGGCTCTGCAACGATTCCAGCCTTAGCCACGTCGTCTTCACTGATGGATACACCGTCACGAGCACGGCCGCCAGCGCCGGCACAGCGATCCATCTTCGTTTGCGAATCCAGCCGTCGATGCACACCGCCGCGGCGGGCAGCCCGAGCGCGTACGGCGCGACCCAGTATCGATCCGGTCCGCCGCCCATCCACCGGATCAGGAACACCAGGGCGCCAAACTGCATGGCCGACGCGAGCAGGACCAGTGCCGCCGCCGGCAGCGGGCCACCCGGTCGCTTGCGAGTCAGCAGCACCAGGCGTTTGCCAACCGCCAGCAGGCCCCACATCAGCGCGACCATCCAGACGATCCCGCCGAGGGAATACCTGTACGCGAGGGCTCCGGCCTCAAACTCGAACGCGCCCGGCCAGGCCCTTCTTCGCTCGCCCGGAAGCGCCCGGTGGGCATCGAGGCGGTAGAGCACTTCGCTGCCCATACCGAGCCACCACTTCCTCAGGCTCTCGATCGGCTGCGCCGGCAACTCCAGCAGGTACAGCGGAACGCGGACGGCGTGGGTGTACACCTCCCGGTCGCTCCAATCCGGCGACAGGACCTTCGCGGCCGACTCCGGCCCGAATGGATGTCGATACTCGGCCAGGTTGTGCCCGATCGTCACGCCCAATCCGGACGCGGCGAGCGCCACGGCTCCGCCCGCCGTCATCGCCACCAGCCGTCGCCGCAATCCCAGGATCCCGCCGCCGGGCACCATTACCGCCAGAAGCACCAGCGGTCCCACGACAATCGCCGTGATCTTCACGTTGATCGCGAGGACCAGATACGCCCCGCCCATCGCGGCGTTGAGGCGGCCTCCGTCGCGCCAACACCGCACCATCCAGTACACCGTGCCCACCAGCATCGCCGCCGTCCAGATGTCCTGCTTCTGGTTGATCCCCGACGCGGAAAGGATCGTCGGCGTGGCGGCGAATACCGCCGCGGCGGCGAGGCCCGCCGCGCGTCCGATCCCCAAAAGTCGACCGAGCAGATAGACGCCGACCGCAGCGCACGGGTACCCGAGCCAGTAGGTCAGCCTTGCGACCCACTCCACCTTGAGGAAGATCAGGGGCCACGAGAAGAACACTTCCGACCCGATGGGGAAGTCGACCTGGGCGTCGTTGTTCGTCACCCAGGGCCAGATGTGCCCATGCTGGATCCAGTGCAGCACACGGGAGCAGTTGTACATCCGCTCGTCAAAGCCCGTGATCGGCCGCTGCATCTGCTCGACGAGCGAGATCGCGATGACCGAGGTCGCGACCAGCAGCATGACTACCGCGCAGGGTTCTCGCCACCCGGGCCAGCGGACGATGGCCGGCACCGGTCGCGGCCACGCCTTGGCGAGTAGTTTCAGCCGCGCGGCCGCGCGCGGCATCGCGACCGTCACGACCGCCGTCATGCACGCTTGCGTCACCAGCACGCCGGCCGGGTTCAACTCGTGAAAGGCGGAGGCGATGAGATGCGCCAGCGTCATGTGCAGATTCACGGCGGCGAGCGCGGCCCAGAACCGGATCCCGCGTTCATCCGGACACCGGCGGACGATCAGCACCGTTGTCGAAACGAGCAGGATCGCGGAAATGAACAGGAGCATCGCGCCCATACTGGTGGTGGAGGCGTACCGCCCGCACGTGGTCCGTTCTCACCGATCGTCGGACTTCAGAACGCTACGGCTTTGCCGTTTCTTTCAGCTCGACCTTGGTCTCGATTCCTTTGGCCTTCTCGGCCTGATACTTGAGGGTCACGGTGTCTCCGGCGTTTCCGGCCAGGTAGTACCGGAAGATCACGCCGCCGCGGCCGGGAATACCGCCTTCCATCTGGATCCGGCCCGGCTCATGCTTGACGACGTCGATCCGCGTATCGATCCACGAGGTCAGGAATCCCGCGGCGCTGATTTTCGCGTTCCCCGGTTCGCAGATCATCAGGTCGTTGGTCCCGATTCCCTTGGCACGGGCCCAGCCGCTGCGGGTCGGCATCAGCTTCTCGTTCTTGACCTCGACGGTCAGGACCCACAGGCCGCCGGCCTTGGCTACTTCTGTCTTTCCGAATGACAGGATCGGCATCTGGTCCGCGTGAAACATGGTGAACGCGAAGTTGCGGTGGCACTCATCCTCGAGCATGAACGTCGGCGTGACGCGGGACGACCACTTGTTGAGCCCGCCGATGAGCACCTTCCCGTACTGGGGATGGTCGTACTCCTTGTAGGGTGTGAACACCTGGCCGAACTGCATCCGGTCACGGAAGAGCCACATCCGTTTGTCGTCGGGCTCGGTGATGTCGCGCTGGAAGAACTTTGCGTTGTTCCACATCTCGTTGGTGAACGAGAAGATTCCCAGCCCCTCGGCCGTCCAGTTGACAAACCCGCCGTGGACCGTGTACAGGTCGCGGTAGATCACCATCGACTTGTAGTACGGGAGCATGTCCTCGCCCTTGGTCGCGATGGCGTCGTAGACCGCGCGGTCGCCGCCGGGGTAGGCGTTCTCGCGGTAGCTCGCGCCCGGGCCGCGCAGGATCATTCCTCCGGCGTTGTGGTACGACTGCACGCCGGCGATGTTGGGATGGTCCATGATGAACCGCCCTATCGCCCGCGGCTCGGGATTGCTGAACGGATAGAGCCCCGCCCCCCCTTGCACGTAATCGGGCTGCCAGTCGCTGGGCCAGTTGCGGTTCATATCGTCCGCACCCGGTCCATCCTCGTTGATCCGGCCGTCGCCGTCGTTGTCGATGCCTTCGGAGCCCAGGCTCGTCCACTCGCCCTTTTCGTCATCCGCGACACGGATGAAGATCCGCGGGTCGTTGCGGTCGCGAATGAACCGGCCGTTGGGGTCCGCCTTCCACATCTGCGTGATCGAGCCGTCTTTGTCCAGGTCGTCCGGGCCGTCTTCATCGAAGAGGCCGTCCTTGTCGTCATCGACGGGCCGGCGGTTGCCGCGGGATGAACTGGAGTTCTGCACATCCGTGAACCAGTGTTCGCGGCCGTCGGGGTTCTGGCTCACCAGGAAGTAGAAGCTGTAGTTGTCCACGAGCTTGGTCAGGTCCGGGTTCACGCCGTAGGCCTTGGTCAGGTACCACAGCGAATAGAGCACCGCCTCGCCCGCCTGGATCTCATTGCCGTGCACGTTTCCATCGATCCACATCCCGGGCTTGCTCTTGTCCGGCCCGGTCTTCCTGGAGTTCACCACCGCCACCCACATGTTCCGGCCCTCGCCGGACTTGCCGATGTTCTTGAGCTCCACGATGTCCGGATAGGCGGCGGCGATCTTCTGCAGGTGCTGCTCGAACTCGGTGTACGTGTAGTAGCGATCGAACGGGATTTCGACCTTGGCCGGGATGTGCTCCTGGGCGAAGGCCGAAGCGGCCAACGAACACGCGGCGATCAAACTCAGTGGCGTTTTCACTTGGCGGCCTCCTTCAACTCGACATGGATCACCGACTTGGCCCCGATACTCGGTCGGAACACCACATCCACCGACGAGCCGTCATCGCCCGTGACCATCCATTCCGCCTGCATCTGCCCGCCGTTGCCGGCGATCACCCATGTCCGGACGATCTTCTCGCCCGAGACCAGCCGCGGCACGGGCACATCCAGCGTCAGCATGCTGGGCAGACCGTGGCGTGCCTTGGTGTTGACCTCGGGCATGCTCGCCATTGCGCCCTCGTTGACGATACGCACAACGATGCGGTAGAGGCCGGGGCCCATCTTTTCTACCACCGGCGGCTGCGCCACCAGCTTCGGGAACTTCGCGGCCAGTGCGGTCACGAACTTCGTCTGCTCTTCGGCCAGCCGCGGCAACTCCGCCGCCGGCGGGTTGAGCTTGAACCCCGGGAGAAAGCCGCCGATCTCGACATCGCCGAGCTGTGGGTGCTTGAACGGCTTCCAATCAAGGAACCCGGAAGTCGCCCCGGCCTTGACCTGGTCGGCATCGTACTTGATCCACTTTGGATCATCGGAGTCCACCTCGGCCTTGTTCTCATCGGGGGCCGCGGGCCCTGCGCCTCCACCGCCGCCGCCCGGGAACCCGCCTCGGCCGCCGCCGCCGCGTCTCCCCCCACCGCCGCCCCCACCACCGCCCGGACCACCGCCACCGGGTTGGCGACCGCCGCCACGCGCACCGGCGGGAGGCGTGGCCGGTTGTGCGCCCGCGGGCTGGGCGGGTTGTTCTCCCGCCACCGCCGCGGCCGGCGATTGCCCGGGCGCGAGTCCCGCCGCGGCACGGATGCGTGCCTGAACATCCGGGGGGAGGTTGTTGAACTCCTGCATCATCTTCTCGCGCTCGGCGGGAGTCGCGTTCATGAAGTCGCGGATGCGGGTGCGGATCTCATCCTGAGACAAACCGCCCGCGGCGCCTTCGCCGGCGGGCGAACCACCGGCCGCGGCACCGCCTTCTTTGCGTTCACCATCGCCGCCTTCGCGCTTGGGTGCTTCCTTGGTGACCAGGTCCGGGCGGACCCAAACGGGCGTCGAGAACGCGAGCATGCCCTCGTTGGAGTAGGCCCATCCCGGCAGGCTCCCCGCGAGTTCGAGTCCGGGCGCGCCGGTCATCTTGGTCGCTTCTTTGAAGAGCTTGGCGACATCGTCGAACGCGGCCTTGTCGCCGTTCTCGATCCCCATGGGGAGCGAGCCGCCCTGGTCGAACCGCCCCGCGGGGGGCTGGTTGAGGATCGTGTCGCCCGGGGCGTAGGTCATCACCGCGACGACGTTGTTCTGCGCGACGAGCCACTGGGCGAAAGCCAGCGATTCGGGCTCGCTGAGCTGGTAGGGCCCGGCGCCGTCGGAGAACTCCGACCAGCGGTACGGGAAGTTCATGTTGAGATCGGTGCCGCCGCCCGCCGCGCCGCCGACGCCGTCCTCGTTGAAGCGGCCGTCGCCGTCGTTGTCCGTGCCCTCGGTGAGCAGGGCGTACTCGGCCTTCTGGCCCTTGGTCGCGTCGGGCTTCTTGAGCAGCTTGGGGTTGTCCGGGTCGATGCAGAACTCGGCGCGCAGGTCGCTTCCGGGCTTGGGATCCTTGATGCGCATCATCGAGATCACGCCGTCGCCGTTGAGGTCCTCGGCGGGGTCCTCCATCACGCGGCCGTCGTGGTCCGCATCGGTTGGGGCGAAGGCGCGGCCGAAGTCGATCTTGGGATGAGCCGCGTCAAGCTGCCAGGCGTAGTTGTCGGGATTGAGGCACGGCACGATCCCGAATCTCACCGACTTGAGCAGGTCCTTGTGGTCGGCGATGAGTTTCTCCGCGACGCCCAGGGCCGTGTCGACACCCACGCGATGCCGGCCGTCGATGCCGCCGACGACGATCATCGTGGGCCGGTCCGCGGGCGGTGTGCCCTTGTCCGCAAAGTCCGTCACCCACAGGACCTTGATGGGTCGGTTCTGACGGCTGGCGCCGACCGTGCTCACTTCGACAAAGCCCTTGGAATCCTCGATCGCCTTGAGCCGCGCCTGATAGGGAAGCTCGGGTTGTGAAAGGAACATCAAGACAACGGGTACGAACGGAGTGATCATGTCAATACTCGCGGCAGGTTTGCCGCGGAGGATAGCAGATCAGGTGTGGATCGTGGACGGGTTTCAGCCGTTCCACTTCATCTCGGCCGGGCCCGTATAGAGGCTCAGCGGGCGGATGAGGCGGTTGTTCGCGTGCTGCTCGCTGATGTGCGCGCACCACCCGCTCATGCGGCTGGCGACGAAGATCGGCGTGTACTGCGGCACGGGGATGCCCATGGTGAAGTAGGTCAGCCCGCACGGGAAGTCGACGTTGGGGTGGATGTTCTTCTTGTCGAGCATGATCTTCTGGACCTGCTCGCCGAGGTCGAACCACTTGGTGGCGCTGTGACCGCCGGGGTTTTTCTTGTCGCTCGCGGCCAGGTTGCGGCCGAGCTTGTGCAGGATTGGGGCGCGGTGGTCGCCGTTCTTGTAGACACGGTGGCCGAAGCCCATGAGCTTGCGCTTGGTGTCGAAGGCCTTCTGCATCCATTCATCGACGGCCTTGGTGCCGATGCCCTTCTCGCCGACATCCTTCATGATTTCCTTGAGCATCTCCATCGCCATCTCGTTGGCCCCGCCGTGGAGCTGGCCCTTGAGGGCGGCGATGCCGCCGCAGACCGCGCCGTGCATGTCGCTGAGCGTGCCGGCGATCACTCGCGTGGTGAACGTGCTCGCGTTGAAGTCGTGCTCGGCGTAGAGGATGAGCGAGACATCCATGACGTGCTCGAACTCTTTGGCAGGCTTCTGGCCGGTCATGAGATAGAGCAGGTTGCCCGCGTGGGTCAGGTTCGCATCGCCGCCGGTCTTGCGGTCGATCAGCTCCTTGCCGTCGATCACGTTCTGCATGTGGCCGATGATCGTCGGCGTCTTGGCGAGCAGGCACTTGGCCTTGCGGAGATTGGCCGCGGCGGAGTTGTCCTGGCTTTCCTTGTCGATGTTTCCGAGGATGGAGACGGCGGTGCGGAGGATGTCCATGGGGACGGCGGTGCCGTTCTTGAGCATGGGGCCGGAGGACAGGAGGAACTGGATCACGGGCTCGGGGAGGGCCCGCTGGGCGACCAGTTCGGACTTGAACCGCTTGAGCTCGGCATCCGAGGGCTTGTGGCCTTCGAGAAGTACGAACGCGGCCTGCTCGAACGTCGCGTTCGCGGCCAGGTCGTGAATCTCGTAGCCGCGATAGATGAGCTTGCCCTGCTCGACGGAGCAGATGGCGGACTCGCCGGCGACGATGCCTTCAAGGCCCCGGGCAAAGGCGGCCGCGGCGTCGGCTTTGGATGCGGCGGATGAAGGCTTTGAGGCGGTGGCGGACATGGGGCTCTCTTTCTGGGGGTAGAGGGGGAGTGTAGGGGCGCAAGGGGGCGCGGCACGAGAGGGCCAGGAAGTGGGCGAGGCGATAGCCGTCTCTTGGATGGCATGGAGGAGACTCTGTGAAAGAGGCCCTTCAGGAGGCCGGCGCTCGGAGCCCTGGAGGGACGGGAGTGAATAGCCGTGGCACAACCCCGGGCTGTTTACTGACTCTCCGCTGGGGCTAAGAAGGAGGAACAGACTGGGCGCGATTCCACCCGCACTCCGAGCATCCGGCTTCAACGTTGTGAAGGAGGTCGTAGTTACAGCGGGGGCAGTGGCCGCGGCGGCGGCGGAGGTGGGAGCGGAGCGCTCGAACGGACGAGTGGACGATCGCGATGATCGCCGCGAAGAGAAGGGTGTCGAGGAGGAGGCCGCGCCAGATGGGGATCAGGGGAAGCGCGCGAAGGGTGGAGTCCCTGGCGGGGTACATCGGCTCAATGAGCGGGAGTTCGAGCCCGCCGTGAAGGTGATAGACGTTGGCGAAAGGGGCGCGGCCGGCGGTGGTGAGCGGACCGGGCGTGCTGCGCGTGCACTCAATGAGCCACTTCGACCTGAACGCGGGCAACGGCCAGCCGCGGGCGTCCTGGACCTCGCCGGCCCAGAGAATGTCGGTTGGTTGCGGATCTGGCGTTGACGTCCACCACGGCCAGAGGTTTTCCTTGGTGGTGGAATGGAGAAGATCGGCGGCGGCCGAGTGCATGGCGCGGAGGGCGAAGTCGGGATCATCAGGTTTGGAAACACCGCCGTAGAAGTGCGCGAGGGACACGCGCTGGCCTGCGGGTCCTTCCCAGTGGTTCAGGATGAACGCGACGGATTGTCCGGGAGGGCTCGTCGAAACCGGGCAGAAGCTGGTGAAGACGATCTGATTCCATCGCGCCGAAGCCCACGCCAACGCGATCGTGATGATGAGGCCGAGCGCGAGGGAAGTAAGGAGGCGGGGGACCATGCCGCATGGAGTCTAAGAAGTCCGGCCCGCGTCGGTGGCGAACCGGGCTCGCGGCCGAGGCTCAGGCAGGGGATGAAGTCGCCGCCGGGAAGGACGGCGAACCACACGAGTCCGAGGATCGGCTCCAGCCGCACTGCGGGCACGCATCCGCGCGGTTCTCCGGTAGATTGAAGTCGCAATCGTGGCAGTGGCTGCGTCGGCACCGGGTCCGGCTCGCCACGACCGCGGTGGTCGCGTGCGTGAAAAACGCCAGACACGCGAAGAGGACAGTGTTGAGGAGCAGGCCGGGCCACACCGGCGTGAGCGGCAGAGCGCGGAGCCTGGATTCCGGGTGCGCCTGGTCGTGCGGATGCGGCGCGAGCGGCGTTCCGCCTTTGAGGTGGTAGACCGGTGCCGCGCCGGGCGATTCGGTGGATGTCGGCGAGTGGTCGATGAGCCACCGCGTCTTGAGCGCGGGCAGGGGCCAGCCCCGGGCGTCCTGAATCTCGCCGGCCCAGAGAATCCCCGGAGCCTGCGGCATCGGGCGCGAGGTCCACCACGGCCACAGCTCTTTCTCGGCGGTGGTGTGCAGGACCTCGGCGGCGGAATGGACCGCGGTGCGACCGGATTCAGAATCGTCCAGCGCTGGGGCACGGTCGTGCCCGAGGGCGATGCGCCGGCCCGCGAACCCTTCCCAGTGCGTCAGCGTGAACGTGACCGGGTGCTGCGGATGACTGATCGAAATGGGAACGAGCCGCGTGAAGGCGATCTGGTTCCAGTGCGCCGAGGTCCACGCGATGGCGATGGTGGTCACGAGGCCGAGCACCAGCGATGTCGCGATGCGGCGCGCCACGCCTCGACGGCGGTGATGGGAGTCCTGCATCGCCACCGGGGCGTGAGAAGGAGTGGCCGGCAGGGGCCGCCGCTGGGTCGTCTGGTGAAGCCGGACGATCGGCGCCTCCGCGGATGTGATCTGCCGGTCAATCGCCTCGGCAACGCGGAGGGCGTTGGCCGCGATGGTGAGCGTGGGGTTGGTTCCGCTGCTGGAAGGAAAGAAGGATGCATCGACGATGTAGAGGTTCTCGACGTCGTGGGCGCGGTTGTCGCGGTTGAGGACGCTGGTCGCCGGGTCGTCTCCAAATCGGCACGTCCCGCAGACGTGCCCGAAGTTCGGCGTTCCTTCCTTCGTGAGAACCATGATCCGGTGGTTCGGCTTGAGTTTCGAGGCCAGGCGTTTGCGGAACAGCCGGTTGCGGCCGCGCAGCTCCGCGGTGTACTCGTACTCGAAGCGCATCCCGTTCTTTGCGGCGGGATCGGGCACGACCCGGTTGTTCCAGTAGGGAAGGTCTTCGAGGAGGGTCGCGAAGATGGCGGCGTTGCGGAAGTGGAACGCCGCGATGCGGGCGATGACCCGGAGAAACGGCGAGACGATCGCCCGCTTCCACCGCGGGGCTTTCTCGAACACGGAGCGGAGGAAGTAGAGAACGTGCCCCCATGAGACGGCGAGACCTACGGATTGGAACGAGCCGAGCTTGACGCCCTCGGAGTGATAGAAGTCGTTGAGCGCAAGCGTCTTTCGGGGACCGACGGTCGAGAGCGACTTCCTGGGACGGACCATGATGAAGTCGCCGGCGTGGAGCATCAGGTTGCGGCCGACAGCGCCGGAACTGTTGGCCAGACCCTCGGGCCAGTGCGATGACTTGGAGTTGAGCAGCAGGATCGGGGACATGTACGCCCCCGCGGCGAGCACGATGATCGTGCCGGAGATTGTCATCTCTTGGTCATTCCAGCGGCAACGGACGGCGCGGACACGATTGGCGTCGGCCTCGAAACCGAGCACCTCGCACTCGGTGAGAATGCGAGCGCCGTGCTTCTCCAGGGCCGGCATGAGGGAGATCCGCCCCGCGTCGCTTTTGCACGAGCGCGGGCAGAGCACGCCGCCGCACTCCATGCACCCGGGGATGTAGTCAAACCCGACGTGGGCGCGGTAGGGATGGAGCCCGAGCTCGCGGAACGAATCGAAGAAGTCCTGGTCGCGGGCGCTCAGGGCCGGGGGTTGACGGAGCGAAACGTCGGCATCCGGGCACAGCGGATCGGGAGTGCCGTGGACGCGGTAGAGCGCTTCGGCGCGCGCGTAGTAAGGAAGAAACTCTTCGTAAGAAATCGGCCAGGCGTCGGGCAGCGTCGAATCGCCCACCCCGGGAAAGTTGGCCCGGGGCTGAAAATCGCTGCGGCTGAATCGCTCGAGCTGGGCGGCGTAGAGGCCCGTGGTCCCGCCGGTCCCCGCGCCGAGCGGCGCGAAGAACTGCATGGCCACGGAGTTGGTCCGGCCCTCGATCGGTTCGGGCCACCAGCCGCGGCGGAGCCGGCCCTCGGGCTGGTTGTCGGCGTCGTCGGGAAGTCGGCCGTCGCCGCGGTCGGCCTCGCCGAAGAGGAACTTGCCGCGTTCGAGGAAGAGGACCCGGTGGCCGCGCTGCGCCAGGGCGTGTCCGCAGGTGGAGCCGCCCATGCCGGTGCCGATGACGATGACGTCCCAGGATTGGCGCGCGGGATCGTCAGGAACGTACGTGGGCGGTGTCATGTCTCAGGCGCGGCGGCACCGCGGGGCTCCGGGTAGGGCGAGAATAGCGGAGGTGTCGAAGACCAGCAATACAAGTTCGCTCATCGGTGATGCGAGGCGTGTTGAGTTGAAAGAACTCGAGACCGGTAACGGTCGGTGCGGGAATCCGCGACGATGCGCCCGTGGCGAACCGACGCGCGGCTGAGGCACTATCTCGTGGTCGTTTATCGGGCCCATTGCTTCCGGGAGCGGGGGACACTACAGTTTTCGGTGATTGGGCGGGGACCGCCCGCCCGAAGGATGGATCCAGAGGGCCATGCAAAAGCCGGCCGACCGAGTTCCGGACCACGACGTTCCAGATGCGGAGAGCATCGACGGGAGTGTTGTCGTCGGGCCGTCCGGGGCCCTCATCGAGCGGTTCGGTCAAGGGCTCGATTCCAAGGTGCTCGTTCTCAACAAGCTGTACATGGCGATCCGCGTGGTCTCGGCGCGCCGGGCCTTTGTCATGCTCGCCAAGGACCTCGCCGAGGTTATACACGTCGATGAGGGCAAGTACCAGAACTACAACTTCAACTCGTGGCTCGAAGTCGCGGCGTTTCAGAAGGAGTTTGAGCGCGAGCGGCACGACTGGGTGAAGACCGTGCGGTTCGATATCGCCGTGCCGCGGATCATCCGACTCTTCGGGTACGAGCGGCTGCCGGCGCAGGCGGTGAAGCTGAACCGGCGCAACCTCTTCGCACGCGACCGCAATCAGTGCCAGTATTGCGGGAAGCACTTCCCGACGGCGGACCTGTCGATCGACCACGTGCTGCCCCGGGCGCAGGGGGGCGGCGAGTCGTGGGAGAACCTGGTGTGCGCGTGCCTGTGGTGCAACGCGAAGAAGGGCGGCCGCACGCCCGAACAGGCGAACATGAAGCTCGTCCGCGCGGTCAAGCGGCCCAAGCGCAACCCGCTGATCACGCTCCGTCTGGGGAGCGAGAAGTATCAGTCGTGGAAGACGTTCCTGGATGAGGCGTACTGGAGCGTGGAGCTGCGGTAACGCCGCCCGCGGTGGCTCCGCGGTGTGAATGAGCAGGGGAGCCCCACTCGCTTCAACTCTTGGTCTTCTTCCCTTTGCCCTTGGTTGAAGGGATGTGCGGGATCGCCGCGATCATCGTGTCGACTTTCTTCGCGAGGGAGAAGTCCTTGGCCGTGATGCCGCCGGCATCGTGCGTGGAGAGGGTCAGCGTGACCTTGTTGTAGCGGATGAGAATATCAGGGTGGTGCTGGTCGGCCTCGGCGGCTTCCGCGGCCTGGTTGACGAACCTCATGGCCGTGAGGAAGTCGGGGAACTGGAACGTCCGCTGGATGGTCTCGCCGACAAGGGACCATTCCGGCACGTTTTTCAGTTCGACCTGGATTTCTGCATCCGAAAGCTTGCTCATCCGATGCTCCGCAACCCTCTGAGGCCGGGAGTGTACCGCGGTCGGAGGGGTCGCGTGGATGTGCGGCGGCGGCGCCGAAATACCCGCCGCCGGCCAACGCCGTAGCCTACTGCACACCCGTGCTGCATCAGCCCCACACTACCCGCCTTGCTCCCTCGCCCACGGGGGCGCTGCACCTCGGGAACGCTCGGACTTTCCTGGTGAACTGGGCGTTGGCACGCGTGCGCGGGTGGAAGATCGTGTTACGGATCGAGGACCTGGATGGCCCGCGGGTCAAGCCGGGGGCGATTGAGGGAACCATCGAGACCCTGCGGTGGCTGGGAGTGGACTGGGACGAGGGACCGGTTGTTCAATCGAATGATCTCGCGCCGTATCGAGTGGCGATGGGTGCGCTGGCCCGCGCGGCGAAGGCGTATCCATCGGAACTGACGAGGACCGAGATTGACGCCGCGGCGTCGGCGCCTCAGGAGGGAATGAGCGAATCGGTCTTTCCGGCATCGCTGCGGCCGGAGCTGTCGATGCGCGAGTTTGATGCGGAGATGACCAACTGGCGGTTCGTGGTCGGGCCGGACGAGGTGGAGTTTGTGGACGGGTTCGCGGGCAAGCAGCGGCATCAGCCCGCGGCGACCATCGGGGACTTTGTCATCTGGACCAAGCGCGGGCAGCCGGCGTACCAGCTCGCGGTGGTGGTCGATGATCAACGGCAGGGCGTGACCCAGGTGGTGCGGGGGAACGACCTGCTCGACTCGGCTGCACGCCAGCTCTTGCTGTATCGGGCGCTGGGGCAGACGCCCGAGCCGGCCTACACCCACCTGCCACTGGTGCGGGGGGAAGACGGGAAGCGCCTGGCCAAGCGGCACGGGGATACGCGGATCGAAACCTATCGCGCCGCGGGGGTGCGGGCGCAACGCGTGGTCGGGCTGGTGGCGAAGTGGTGCGGGATAGCGGGAGAGGAAGAGATGTCGGCCGTGGATTTTTCGCGGAGGCTCGATCTGAATACGATGTCGAGGGACGATGTGGTGTTCACTCCGGAGGATCACGCGTGGCTACTGCGAACATGACGGGAAACGAGAGCGCGGGAAAGGTCGTGCTCCGTGCGTGCATGCTGCTGGGCGTGATCGGCGCGATCTTCGCGGTCGCGTTCTTTCGTGGGTGCGACACGGCGAACACGGGCAAGGTGCAGGTGGTCAAGCTGAGCGGGAAGGCCTTCCACCTGGAGGTCGCGGATACCGACGAGGTCCGGATGAAAGGGCTGGGACAGCGCGACCACATCGAACCCGACGGCGGCATGCTCTTCGTCTTTGCCCAGCCTCACACCAGCGCGTTTGTGATGCGCGATTGCCCGATCGACATCGACATCATCTATCTGGACCAGTACGGCAAGATTATCTCGATGTACGAGATGAAGAAAGAAGAACCCCGCCGGCCCGACGAGGGAAAGATCGGCGAAGTCAACGAGGCCTACGAACGACGGTTGAAAAAGTACGACAGCCGGTTCCCCCTGCAATTCGCCATCGAAATCAAAGGCGGAACCCTCCCTTCGCTCAATCTCAAGGAAGGCGAGAAGATAGATCTGCCCGTCGAGGCGTTGAAGAAGCGGGCGAAGTAGGCCGATATCCGGACCGAGGCTCCCTGGCGGCAGTTTCTGCATGCCGGATGCCGCGGGGTTCATGGATGGCCCAGCAGACGATCACGGTCGCGGCGTGCACATCGGCGGGGGATGCGGTTGCGCGCTGGTGGCTGCCGGTCGTGGCGTCCTGGCCTCGGGTCGGGGTTGTGCCGCAGGCGCGTCACATGAGCGTGTCGGACCTGATGGCGCAGGTGATGAGCGCGGCTTCGAGCGAGGCGCTGGACCCGTTCTGCCCGATGCTGCTGATCCTCGGGCCGGAGGTCGGCGGGTCGGCGCTCTTCCAGCTGGTCGACCGGTTGCAGCAGCACATGGTCCCGGCGATCCTGCTGTTTCCGTCGGCGGATGGGCCGATGCGTCAACTCGAGAGTGACGGCGTCATCGTTGAATCGTGGGACGCCTCTCCATCGCTGATCGCGGCCATGATGTTCACGCTGGGCCAGAGGCAGGGCACGATCCGCTCGCTGGCGCGGGACCTTTCGATCTCGAGCAGGTACCAGGGCGGCGTGAGCGGCGAAATCGATCGCATTCACGACGAACTGAACCTCGCGGCGGCGGTTCAGCAGGAGATGCTGCCGCGACGCATGCCGGAAACTCCAAACATCCAGTTCGGGACGCTGTTCCGGCCCGCAGGCTACGTGAGCGGGGACATCTACGACGTGGTCGAGCTCGACGAGCGGACGATCGGGTTCTTCATCGCCGATGCGGTCGGGCACGGCGTGCCGGCGGCGCTGATGACGATGGTGATCAGCCGCAGCCTTCGCATGACGCGGATGGGCGACCAGGGCAAAGAGATCATCTCGCCGGGCGAGGCGATGACGCGGCTCAACGATGAGCTGTGCCGCGGGAAGAAAGACTCGCCCCGATTCTCGACGGCGGTGTACGGGACGATCGACACGATCACACGCGAGGTGCGGCTGTCGGGCGCCGGGCACCCCCCACCACTGCGGATCCGCGGGTCGTTCATGACGAAAGTGAACACGGATGGGCCGCTGCTTGGCGTGTTCCCGGGTGAGAAGTACGACGAGGCGGTGTTCACGCTGGCAGATGATGAGACGCTGCTCCTCTACAGCGACGGATTCGAAACGGCGTTCGCGCCGCCGGAGAACATGCCGGGTCGGCGAAAGGCCGCGGACTCGTACATGGGAGAGCTGTCGCGCCTGCCTTGGCCGGGTCCCAAGCACACGGGATCGGCCGCCGATGCGCTTGAACTCCTCGAGCACCGGATTGACGAGCAGAGCGGGTCGCTGCACCAGATTGACGATGTGACGGCGGTCGCGATTTCGGCCCGCAGCACGGCCGCGGCGACCGACGGAGTCAGGCGGGCTGCATAGCGGCTTCGCGGTGGTGGTCGATCCGGCCCGGCGCTTGAACCCGATCAAACTCAACGACCCCGTCTTTGAGACGGACCACGCGGTGGCACCGCGCGGCGGTCGCGGGATCATGAGTGACCATGATAATGGTCATGCCCTTGCGGTGAAGATCATCGAAGGTGTCGAGAATGGCGTTGCCCGTGGCGCTGTCGAGATTGCCCGTGGGTTCATCGGCGAGGAGGACGACGGGGTTGGTGACCAGCGCGCGGGCGATGGCGACCCGCTGCTGCTGGCCGCCGGAGAGTTCGCGCGGGCGGTGGCCGAGACGATCGCCGAGACCGACCAGCGAGAGCGATTCGATGGCCCGTTGGCGGCGCTGGTGCTTATGGACGCCCTGGTAGAAAAGCGGTACGGCGACGTTGCCCTCGATGGTTTCGGCGGGGATGAGGTTGAACGCCTGGAACACAAACCCGATCGTCCGGCCGCGGAACTCGGAAAGCTCGGCGTCGTTCATGGTCCCGATGTCTCGGCCGTCGAGGAGGTATTGGCCACCGGTCGGTTTGTCGAGACAGCCGAGGATGTTCATGAGCGTGGACTTGCCCGAGCCGGAAGCGCCCATGATGGCGACGTACTCGCCGCGGCGGATGGCGATATCGACGCCGCGGAGGGCCTCGACCATGACGGTGCCGTCGGGCTTGAAGTAGGTCTTGCGGAGTTGTTTGAGTTCGGCGACTGGGGTCATGGGAGGGGAGATGCGCGGGGGGGTGGGAGCAGGCGGAGAGTCGGGATGGTTGGGCATTGGGGAACTGTACCGGGGAGGGCGTGAGAGGTTGAGCCGTGTCATGTCAAAGAGAGGCCTCTGCCCATTGGAACATCTTGAAGTAGCAAGGGGTGACGTTCCATGCGCAGCACGTTGAATTGGAGAGGAATACCCGGTGTTCAACGCCGAAAGCGTTAGCCGGGTTTGGGCCGGAACAGGTACAGCACGCCCATGAAACCTGCGGAAGCCATCGCCGCGATTATGGCCGCATACACGCTGTGAGCCGCTGAAAGCCAACCAGCGGTCACAATGAGCGCCGCGGAAGCGGCGGCGAAGAGCCATTCAAAGAAACCGACTACCACCGCAGCCAGGATCAGCGTTGGTTGTTTCTTGGAGGACTCCGGAAAGTCTTTGCCAATGTCGGCGAGACCCGTCAGCGTCCAGCCGTAGAGCAGATGACACATCGCAGATCCAGCGATCGCAAGAAGTAGGAACACGAACGCCCAGCGTTCCTGGAGCAGCAGCCCGCTTCCGGACGGCAAAGACGCCTTGATTCCCAGGTAGGCGGCGAGCAGGGCCGCGGCATGCCCCACGTGTTCACACGCCTTGAGACGGTTTTCGTAGCCCGTTCTGATCAACTCGTTCATTCGGGCCTCCGATTGGCGAAGCATCGAGGAAGTTGATCCGCGTAATGGTTGTGAGGTTTCAGCAAGAGGACGCAGATGCGCCGCCGCGGGTTCGCGCTTCGTCTGCTGTACACACGCAAGTGCGTGCATCGCGGATCAAGGATAAGGGCACTCCGCCGGGCCCGCCGCGTGTCGACTGGACCGGATGCCGCAGGTTAATGAGGGCTTCCGCTCCCTGACGGTCGAGGTTCTGAGGGTGCGCGGGTGCTGCGCTCCCTCACCCACCTCCCAACCCCTCCCTCAGGGAGGGGGAACGTTAGCTCGCCTCCCCTTCGGCATCCTCAAGCTGCAAGCCCGCGAGGGCGGTCATCGGGTCCGGGGCGAAGTGGAAGACTTTGTCGAGGCCCGTGACGAGAAAGACGGACCAGACTTCATCGCTGACGGAGCAGAGCTTGAGGCGGCGGCCGGCCTTGGAGAGGCCGGCACGAAGCTTGAGAAGCTGCGCGATGTTGGAGCTGTTGAGGTACGTTACCGAGCCCATGTTCAGCACGATGTGCGGCGTGACGGCGCCGGCCTGAGCGACCCGGTCGATGAGGCCCGTGAGCTCGTCGGAGATGGCCGGCTCATCGCTGAGCTCGGAGATGGCGATTTCGTCGGACCAGTCGGTGGCCATGGGGAGAGTCTACCGGAAAGGGCGGCGGTCGGGGGAACGGGTTGTACGCGACCTCTGGATCACATACGACCTATAGGTCTGAGAAGGGCCTTGAGTTCGTCTGGGGACGATCAGAAGTTATTGCGGCGCGGGTTCCGGGGGAGTTACGGGATTCTCTTCTGCTTCACCCTCGGGTACGCGGGCAGCCGCGATGACCTTGTCGCCCTCGTCAAGCGCGGCAACCTTCACGCCCTGCGTACCCCGCCCGCATTCGCGGATCGTGCTGGCCGCCATGCGAACGAGCTTTCCGCCCTTGCTGATGACGACGACGTCGTCCGTTCCCTGGACTGAAAGGGCGGCAATGGCGCGGCCGTTGCGATCGCTGGTGTTGATGTCGGCGCGGCCTTTGCCGCCGCGGGATTGAGACCGGAGCTTTCCGGTCTCGGGGGCGACCCTGTATTCATCGACGGGCGTCCGCTTGCCGAAGCCATTCTCGCAGACGGTGAGGAGGGCGGTGGAAGTGTCCTTGGTCATAAGGTCGCCGTCGGCATCGGGGGCCATGGGGATTCGCACCATTCCGATGACGCGGTCGCCCTCGGCAAGCTCTATTCCCTTGACGCCGGCGGCGGCGCGGCCCATGAGTCGGGCGTCTTCTTCGTTGAACCGGATGGCCTGGCCATCGGCGGTGGCGAGCAAGATGTCGTCGTTGCCGTCCGTGAGCGTGACATCGAGGAGGGAGTCTCCTTCCTTGAGGCCGACGGCGATGATTCCGGACTTGTGAACGTTTCGATATTCCTTCAAGGCGGTGCGCTTCACGATGCCGTCGCGAGAGACGAACGTGAGGTAGTTCGAACCTTCTTCGAAGTTCTTGATGGCGAGATAGGCGCAGGTGCGCTCGCCCGGCTTGCCGTCCACACCGGGCTTCAAGTCCACGATGTTCACCATCGCGCGGCCCTTGCTCGTCCGCGAGAGTTCGGGAAGCTCGTACACTTTGATCTTGAAGACGCGCCCGGTGTCGGTGAAGCAGAGCAGGTCGTCGTGCGTGCTCGCCACGAAGAGGTGCTCGATGAAGTCGTCGTCTTTGGAATCGCTGGCGATGATGCCCTTGCCGCCGCGGCCTTGCTGGCGATAGGTCTTGAGGGGAACGCGCTTGGCGTAGCCCTGGTGGGAGATGGTGACGGCCATGTCCTCGACCTGGATGAGCGCGGCGATATTGATGTCGCCGCCGGCATCCTCGATCTGGGTGATGCGCTCACCGGCCTTGCCGGAGCCGTAGCGGGCCTTCATTTCGGCGCAATCATCCTTGATCATCTTGAGGACAAGAGTGCCGTCGGCGAGGATCCGCTCGTAGCTCTCGATCTGCTCGACGAGGGCCTTGTAGTCAGCGACGAGGCGCTCGATTTCGAGGCCGACGAGCTGGATGAGGCGGAACTCGCCGATCTTCTCGGCCTGCATGCGGGAGAGCGCGACGCCGCCCTGAGAATCCATGGAGCGAACGTACTTGATCAGACGGTCGGGCATCATGGCCGCGAACTTGTGGTCCGAGGCGATGCGGAAGCGACGGGCCATGAGGGCCTGGATGGCTTCCTCGCGGGTCTTGCTGGCGCGGATGAGCTTGATGACCTCGTCGATATCGCAGACGGCGTAGATCAGGCCTTCCAACTCGTGGGCCTTGCGCTTGGCTTCCCGCAGCAGGTACGCCGTGCGGCGGCGGATGACATCCTGCCGGTGCTCGATATACCGCTCCATCATCTCTTTGAGCGTGAGCGTCCGCGGCTGGCGGTTGACCAGCGAGATGCTGTTGATGCTGAAGGTGTCCTGGAGCTGCGTGAACTCAAAGAGCTGGTTCTCGATGACGCGAGGGTCCGCGCCTTTCTTGAGCTCGATGACGATGCGGGTCTGGGCTTCGCGGCCGGATTCATTGCGGACGTCAGAGACTTCCGTGATCTTTTCCTCTTTGACCGCTTCGACGATGCGCTCCACCAGCGTCCTCTGGCCGAGCATGTAGGGAATCGAGTCGATAACGATCTGCTGACGGTCCTTTCCGATCTCTTCGACGTGCATCTGGCCGCGGAGTGTGACTTTGCCGCGGCCAGTCGCGTAGGCCTCGACGATTCCGGCGCGGCCGTGGATGACGCCGCCGGTGGGGAAGTCGGGGCCTTTGACGCCGAGGCGGGTGACCTTGCCGTCGATGACTTCGTCGGACATGAGCTCGGGCAGGGTGATGTCGGGCTTGTCCACAACCCGGGTGATGGCGTCGAGGATTTCACCAGGATTGTGAGGCGCGAGACTGGTGGCCATGCCGACGGCGATGCCGACGGTGCCGTTGATGAGCAGAAAGGGGAACTTGCCGGGGAGGACCATCGGCTCGACGAGGCGGTCGTCGTAGTTGGGCTGGAAGTCGACCGTGTCCAGGTTGAGGTCCTGGAGCATGTCGAGCGCGGCGTAGGTCAGGCGGGCTTCGGTGTACCGCATGGCCGCGGGCGGGTCGGGATCAATGGAGCCGAAGTTGCCCTGGGGGTCGATAAGGGGGACCCGCATTTTCCAGTCCTGGGCCATACCGGCGAGGGTTGGGTAGATGACGGATTCGCCGTGGGGGTGGTAGTTGCCGGACGTGTCGCCGCAGATCTTGGCGCACTTGAGATGCTTCTTGCCGGGGCGGAGCCCGAGGTCGTTCATCGCGACGAGGATGCGGCGCTGGCTGGGCTTGAGACCGTCACGGACATCAGGGAGAGCCCGGTCCATGATCGTGGACATGGCGTAGGTGAGGTAGGAGTCCTTGAGCTCGCGTTCGATCTCGAGTTCGAGGACGGTTTCGCCTTTGCCGGGAACGCCCGCGGGGGTGCCTTCGGGGGGTGTGGAATCGGCGTTGTCCGGGCGATTGTCGGCGTCGGCCATGAGCTGAATTCTCCGGGGAATTACGGGCCTCCGCCCGCGTCAGGAAGTATATGCAGGCGGGGGAGAATCGGCCCGGATTTGGAGGGGCAATTTGGGTGTCGGAAACGGAGACCTTTCCCCAGAACGCCGCCGAAGGAATCCGCCAGAAAAAGTCGTCTTGTGCTGTCGGCGCCTCGGGCGCTTACTTGCTTTTGGGCTCCTGCCGCTGGCGGATTTCGTCGAGGCTGCGGAGGGTTTCGCAGACGGTGAGAAGGGTCATGGCGGTGGCTTCGGGAGGCATGCGCTGATCCCAGAGGCTGGAGCGGACGCCGCCGAAGGCGCGGCCGGGGCTCCTGTACATAAAGCACTCGGCTTCGCCGGCGGTGAGCTGGCGGAGGTAGCGAAGGGAGAGGAGAAGGCGGGAGAGTTCGGCGGGGACTTCTTTCTCTTCCGTGAGCCGAGGGTCACCGAGCATCGTGGCGATGAAGGCGAGGGGGCGGGCCATTTGCCAGGTGGGCATGGGTTGCTTTGACGAAGTGAAGAGGATGCCGCCGGCGAGGTCTTGCTGGTCGGAAAGAAGAGTTTCGGACTGGAGTTGGTGTTGCCAGAGTTGGCTGCGCACTTCGCGGAGGGCTACGGCTTGCGGCAGCGAAGAGCCCTCATTCAGTTCTGCGGCCGCCCATCCCAGCCAGGGCAACTGGCCGACAAGGCCGCCACCGGCGACGTTCTGAAACGCGGCGCTGACCGAGTCCCGGTTCCGAGTATCCGGAGGCTCAAGCGTTCCCCACGCGTGCAGGTGCCTTTCCTGACGCACGTAGAACCACGCTACAAGCCCTTGCGCGGCGGAGGGAATGCCCGGATCAAATCCGCGTTCCCTGGTGAAACCCGCTCGAAGCGCATCAGCCCGCCAGCCGGGTATCCCTCGGAGCCCCTCGTCACTCCACCACGCCGCCTTCGTCCTGCCTTCATGCAGGGCCACGGCGCACATCGCAGACGTGGGAAGGCTTGGCCTTGAGGCGCCGCCGACGACCGCTCGTATCGCGCCCAAGGCCTCCTTGACAATCGCGGATTTTTGCGACTTATCGTGCACGCTCGTTGCGTACGTGAGCAGCGCACACGCCAGTGCCGCTTTGCCAAAGTCTTCAGTCGGTTCATCGACGCCGCGGCACGGGTCAAGCACGCCAAGCGAGGATGCGCTGCCTTGGCCCATACGCGCCAGTGTGCTGCGGGCCATTTCATCAGCCCACCTTCTCAGCTCCGCCTCGTCTATTTCCGCTACTCGCACAACTTTGCCGCATCTCTTGAGGAAGATGGGCGGTTCGGCGACTCGCGTCTGCGCGAGATGCGTCACGCGGAAGCGGTAGTACACCGCGCCATGGTCCTTGGCGAGCTTGGAGAGGAGCTCGACGGCGAGGGTGGCGTCGCCCGCGAGCTTGCCGACAAGCGTGCCGAGAGCTGGACCGGGCTCGGTGGCGGTGGTGAGCATGCGCTCGGGGAAGGTGACGGCGAGGCGATCACCCAGTCGGGCCCCCACTCCTTCGACACCGGGATTGACCATGGCCATGGCGTCCGCCGCATCCTTGGGCGAGATGGGGATGAGGGCGCCCGCGAGTTGGATGCTGATGGTGACTTGCTTTGCAACGTCGCGCCGAGTGGCTTCGTACATCGCATCTCGGGGGATACCGAGCTTGGGCTCGGCTTCTTTGAGCGCCGCTTTCGCGGCGGCGGCGATGACACTGGCGCGGGATTCGGGAGTGGTCGCGACTTCGACGCCTCGGGCGATGGTTTCGCCGGCGAGGCGAAGAGTGATGGAGGCGGCATCACATGACGGCAGAGCGAGCTCGCCCTGCTTGGCGTCAGCGACCTTCCATTCTCGGACCCAGGCGTCGACAGTGCGATACGCGGCCATGGCGGCTTCGGGCGCCGGCGGGTCTCCAACCTCCTGGGCGAAAGCCCTGACGGAGGAGAACACTGTCGCCGCGATGCAACACATCCAGATGCACAGTCGCCTCACACGGCACCTCCGGACCCCCTACGCTGGACCTTATCAGACGCGACGCCCCGTTTCCCGGGTCCTGACGGGGTTTGGCACGGAAGATGGCTCCCCGGGCACGGAGGTTGTTCCTCAGGGTGGCAGAGAGACAACTTCAAAAGGGGTGAGACCATGAAAGCCGCCATCGCCATCGCAAGCTTCTCCGACCATCACCGCAAGATCATGCTGCTTGCCCTGCTGAGCTTCCTGTCCCTGTGCTGAGACGTGGATTGTGCCGGTGATTGTTGGTCGGCTCGAAAGGCCGCGAGTTCCGCGGCGATGAACGGTTTGAAGCACGATTTGTATGATGGCCGGAATGACACCGGCCGGAGACATGCTGGAGTTCCTTCGGTATGAGGCGAACCCGTGATCGAACGGGTACTGACCATTGGCGCATTTGGGTTTGACGAGCGGGGATTTGTCCGAGCTCTGAAAGACGCCCGTGCAGACCTGTTCGTGGATATCCGTGCGCGCCGGGGTGTTCGCGGGGCTGAGTACGCATTTGTGAATGCGAAGCGGCTGGAAGTGTTGCTCGCGGATGCGGGGATCGCGTACGTGCATGTGGAGAGCCTGTCGGCGTCGGAGAAGGCGCGGGCGGTTCAGGCTCGCGTCGATGATGCGGCCAAAGTCGCAAGGCGGAAACGGTCGAAGTTGAGCGACGCTTTCGTGAAGCTGTATGAGCGGGAGCGGATGAAGACGTTTTCGACGAAGGCCTTTGTGAGCGATGTGATCGGCGCGGCGAAGCGGCCGGTGCTGTTCTGCGTGGAGCGGGAGCCGGCGGCGTGCCACAGGTCGATTGTGGCGGGGCGGATGGCGGGTGAGCTTGCCGTGCCTGTGACGCATCTGGTTCCGTGAAGTGGACGTGGCGGTTGATCGACAGCGAGCCGGGTTGGTAGGCTCATGTTGAGGAGGCACGCCATGTCCAACTGCCGTCGGACTCTGGGACTCATGGTTGTTGCCGTCGCCGCACTCGTTGGGTGTGACAAGAAAGGCTCGACGCCGGCGGCCGCGGGATCTCCAACACCAACTGGGTCTCCATCATCTGGAGGGGCAACGGTGGTACCGACCAATCCGCTCGCGAAGAAGCCCGGCGCCAACGCGCCGGCGGCGAAACCTGTGGCCGCGCCGGAGTGGACACCGATTCCGGGAGGGAAGGAACACCGGTTCGCTGGTGTGGTGGCGGATGTGCCCGGAACGTGGAACATCGTGCCGCAAGGGAACTCGACCCTGATCGTTCCACCGGGGGCGAATCAGACGAGCATTGAAGAGCTCTACGGATTCATGGGTGACCCGACGCTCAAGACCATCGACGCCCCTGAACTCGAGTACTACCTGGACAACGCGGTCATGCAGCTCCTTCAGGTTCCGGCGCAGCGGGCGGGGCCGGCGGAGGTCGTGAAGGTCGGGGCACTGACGGGGAAGATGTGGAAGTGGACGGCAACACTGATGGACGGGAGAAACGTGGAGGTCCGTTCGTGGGGTTTTGTGGGGTCGTACTCGGCGTCGCTGGTCGCGATCGCGACCCCGGAAGCGATGAAGCGGCGGATGCCGGAGCTGGACGCGATTCGGAACTCGATCAGGAAGCCTGCGACGGCGGCGATTGATGCTTCGCGGCTGGTGAACACGTGGGTCCGGGCCTTTGGCGGGGGGAGCGTGCTGATCGGGAACGCGAACGAGCAGCGGATCATGTTCGACGCCACCGGCCGGTTTCACTATCACTCGGAGGGGACGAGCCACGGGCTGTTTCACACGAGTTCATCGCAGACCGATGTGTACGGATCGTGGCGGCTCAATGGCGATCAACTCTCGGGTGTGACGGACACCGGCGAGTCGGCGACGTTCACACTGGAGGCTCGGACGGAGGCACAGACCGGGGCCGCGGTCATTGCGATTGATGGGACGGAGTTCCGGCAGGTGGATGGAAGACCGTGGCCATAACCGCTTCGGGGTGATGCAGAGCTGAATGGCCCTGATTCGGAAACGGCTCATCAATGAAAAAGGCCCCGAACGTGTGTCCGGGGCCTTGAGTCGATTCTGAGGGGTGGATTACTCTTTGCCGGGCATGCGAATCTTGTCGGTGCCCATGGCGTCGTGCGCATCCATGCCGCCCTTGGTCGGGTAGGCCTCGCGCCGCTCGCGGCTCTCTTCGGATCCGCCGCCGCCGCCGGTGGCGTCACCCCACTGGGCGCGCTTGAGGGAGAGGCCGATCTTGCGGTCGGCCGTGTCGACGCGGAGGATCTTGACGTCGACCTCATCGCCGCTCTTGACCACATCCTGCGGGTTCTCGACCTTGTGGTCGGCGAGCTCGGAGATGTGGAGGAGGCCTTCGAGGTCGGACTCGAGCTCGACGAAGACACCGAAGTTGGTGATCTTCGTGACGGCACCGCGCACGACCATGCCGGGCTTGTAGTGCTCGGGGATGGCGCTGATCCACGGGTCTTCGGTGAGTTGCTTGACGCCGAGACTGACGCGCTGCTTGGACTGGTCGACATCGAGGACGACGCACTTGACCGAGTCGCCCTTCTTGAGGACTTCGTTGGGGTGCGTGACCTTCTTGGTCCAGGACATGTCGGAGATGTGGAGCAGGCCGTCGATGCCGGGCTCGATCTCGACGAAGGCGCCGTAGTTGGCGAGGTTGCGGACCTTGCCCTCGATGATTGTGCCGGGCGGATACTTCTCGGCCACGAGCTCCCACGGGTTGACCTCGGTCTGCTTCATGCCGAGGCTGATTTCCTGCTTGTCCTTGTTGATCTCCAGGACGACGACCTCGACCTCCTGGTTGGGCTGGACCACCTCGGAGGGGTGGTTGACGCGCCGGGTCCAGGACATTTCGGAGATGTGGACCAGGCCCTCGATGCCGTCTTCCAGCCGCACGAAAGCGCCGTAGGACATGAGGTTGACGACAGCGCCCTTGACGCGGCACCCCACCGGGTACTTCTTCTCGATCTCTTCCCACGGGGAGGCTTCGCGCTGCTTGAGGCCCAGGGCGATCTTCTCCTTCTCCCGGTCGATGTTGAGAACCTTGACCTCGACCTTCTGGTCGATCTTCAGGAGCTCGCTGGGGTGGTTGATGCGGCCCCAGGACATGTCGGTGATGTGGAGCAGGCCGTCGATGCCGCCGAGGTCGACGAACGCGCCGAAGTCGGCGATGTTCTTGACCGTGCCGTTGATGATGTCGCCTTCCTTGAGGCCCTCGAGGAGACGCTTCTTCGCGGAATCGCGTTCTTCTTCAATGAGCTTGCGACGCGAGATGACGATGTTGCGCCGCTCCATGTCGATCTTGAGGATCGAGGCCCGGACTTTGCGTCCGATGAACTCGCCGATGTCGCCGGGGCGGCGGATATCCACCTGAGAAGCGGGCAGGAAGACGGGCACGCCGATATCGACGAGCAGGCCGCCCTTGATCTTCCGCATCACGGTGCCTTCGACGACATCACCTTCCTTGGTGGTGTCCATGATCCGCTGCCAGTTGAGCATGCGGTCGGCCTTGCGCTTGCTCAGCGCGACCAGGCCGCTCTCGCCCTCCATGTTCTCGAGGAGGACGTCGACCATGTCGCCGGCCTTGAGTTCCTGGCCCTCGAACTCTTCCTTGGGGATGAGCCCTTCGGACTTGAGGCCGACTTCGATCACGACATCGTCGCCGGCGAAGCCGACGACCTTGCCCTTGATGAGTTTGCCGGGTGAGAGATCCGAGATCTGCTCGCCCATGAACGAGTCCATGTAGCCTTCATCGCCGGACGCGGCTTTCTTTCCGAATGCCTCGGTAAGAAGAGCCTCGGCTTCCCGGTCGGAAGCGCCAAGCGACGCCAAAAGCGTTTCGTCGATCATGTTCTGAGTTGTCCCTATTTGCGGAACGGAACCCTCGGTGGGTGGCGGTCGGAACGCCGCGCCGATGGATTCGTCCGCTTCACGACCCGGGACTTGAGAGCCCGGGACGGCCCCTGTGGGCGGCTGAAGCCTGGAAGAGGCGTCCCCGCACGCGCAGGGAACACTCCGACGGGTCGATGGTAGGCGAGCGGATGAACCGCGGGGAAGCCCCGTGGGGCCGCCAGAACCGCGAATTGACGCGAAACGAACAGTGCCGGACGGCCCGGACCTGCAAGTTGCGCGGGCGGAACGCCGACCTACCGTTATCCGCGAGGAGTGTGTCACGATGAAAATGGGCCGGACGTGTGCCGCGATCGCTCTCGTGGTGGGCAGCATGACGAGCGCGGCGTTGGCTCAGGCGGGCGGGCTCACGGCGTGGGGCGAGGCGCTGGGCGGAGTCTACTACCAGACGCAGGGGGGCGGACCGTATCTGTCACCTCCACCTTTGTATGGCGCGTTCGTTCATTCATCATCGGGCTTCGACTTCAGCCTGGCGGTGCGCGCGAACGGGAAAGTGATGGGATGGGGCGGCGGTTGGGCGATGGCGTTCCAGGCGCTACCGATTCCAAACTCGGTTCTGGCATTGAACAACGTGGTCGAGGCGCACGCCGGCTTCGACCACGGGGTGGTGCTGCTGGACGATGGGCAGATCAAGGGTTGGGGAAGCAACAACTACGCGCAGAACGGGTCGCTGAACAACTGCGATCAGTGTCTCTCACTGGTGACTTCACGCATTGACCCGACCAATGGTCAGCAGGTTCCGATGCGGTTCCATTCAGTGTCCACCGGCGAGTGGATCAATATCGGCATTTTCAAGCACATCGACTCCGCCACGGGACTGCCGGGGGCGCTCGACCGGACCCTTGTGGTGTGGGGGAAGAACGAGTACAACCGCCTGCGAATTCCTGCCGGACTGGAGACGGTGAAGTTCAAGCAGGCGGTGTGCGGCGGGCACCACGTGACGGTGCTCGACTTCAATGGAAACATCTCGTCGTGGGGGTACTACTACTACCCGATCCCGCCGTACGACCCGGGCGCGGCGGGAACGATCACAATCGACAGCAACTACGGGCCCAACTTCTTCAACCGCAATCCGACGAACAACCCGGCGCTTCCGTATTACGTGGCGAACTACATTCCGGGGGCGTACGGCGCGATCGCGGCGGGGCACCACGTGGACTACGGATTCCTCAAGGATGCCAAGGGGAGACTGACGGGCGAGGTCACTGCCTTTGCCATGTCCAACCCGCTCCACGGGGCGATGAGGATTCCGACGGCGGACGGTGAGCGGTGGGAAGAGGTCAGCGCCGGGTACTACCAGGGCATGGGGATCAAGCGACTGGTCCCGGGGAGCGCGGTCAACACCGGCAAGCTCGTGGGGTGGTACAACCTCGGAGATCCGCCGACGTACACCAACGGCGTATCCGCATTTCCGGAGCCGCCCACCGAAGCGGAGCAAACGCCGGGGCAGTACTGGGGACTGGGGCAGTCAAACTCGGCGTACCACCACACGGCACTCGTCGGGTGCTACGCCAACTGCGACAACAGTTCGACGTCGCCCGCGCTGAGCGCCAACGACTTCATGTGCTTCATCAACGAGTTTGCGTGCATGTCAACGCGGCCGGTGGCGGAGCAAATCACGAGCTACGTGAACTGTGATGGGAACACCACCCCGCCGATCCTGACGCCCGCGGACTTCGCGTGTTTCAACGCCGCGTTCGTCAAAGGCGAATGTAAACCGAACCACATCATGCGTCCGGTGTCGTGCGCCCCGTGCTGCCCTCAGTGAGGGGCGGCGAGGCTGATGAGCGTCTGGTCCAAACTTCGGTCGAACGCTCCGCGGGCCAGGACGGTGTCGGCACCGGCGATTCTCGCTCTTTGGAAGTCGTCAACGGCGACGTGGGGCCCGAAGGCGAGGATGCGAATGGAACGTGATGGATCGAGGGGTTCCCTGCCCTCGCCGCCGCGGAGAGCGCGGATGAGTTCGAGGGCGGTTTCAGGGGCGTCGAGATCGACGATGAGGGCTCGGACGGGAGAGTCGGCGAGGCGGGCGGACAGCAACTCCAGGGTGCGAACGGGGCGGCATGGAACCCCCACGGCTTCGCCTGTTTTCTTGATTCGCGTGGCCCATAGAAGATCGGCCGAGTGGTACAGTATCATTCCCTCTACCCTAGACCTCACCAGGAGGCCCGAGGAGCGGGTCTGGGGTTCGAAGTTTTGCGGGCCGTCGCCACGGATGTGGCATTCGTGCAAGGCCGACCAACTCGCCGATACGTCTCGTCCAACACCCGGCCTCTGAATCGTTCGGCCGGTTTGAGTTCTCTCACCCTCATGTTGAATCTGAAGTAGCGCGGAAGACCACCACATGACCACCGTCAGCAAAGGCAAGAACCTCCCCGCCCCGTCCGCCAAGAACGGCCGCCCGGCCGGTCAGCGCGATCCCGTGTTCGACGAACTGGGATTTCCGAAGGACCCGGACAACCTCTACTTGCAGACGGTGGAGGTGATGCTGCACGCGGCGGACCTGCTGGAGATGCCGCACGGCGTGAAGTGCATCCTGGCCCAGCCCAACAGCGAGATCATGGTGCACTTCCCGGTGCGGATGGACAACGGCGAGTTCCAGCTCTTCAAGGGCTATCGCGTTCAGCACAACAACGCGCTGGGACCGTACAAGGGCGGGCTGCGGTTCCACTCGGATGTGCACCTGGACGATGTGAAGTCGCTCGCGCTGCTCATGACCATGAAGTGCTCGCTGGCGCGGATCCCGTACGGCGGCGGCAAGGGCGGCGTGAAGGTTGACCCCAGGAAGATATCGGCGAGCGAACTGCAGCGGGTAAGCCGGCGGTTCTGCGCGGCCATCTTCCGCTACATCGGGCCGGATTATGACATCCCGGCGCCGGACGTGAACACCAACGCCCAGATCATGGCGTGGATGGCGGACACGTACGCGAGCCTCGACGGCAACGGCAAGAACTCGTGGGATTCGATGCGGGTCTTCACGGGCAAGCCGGTCGAAATCGGCGGGTCGCTCGGGCGCGAGAAGGCGACGGGCCAGGGCGTGGTGGACACGCTGTTGGAGTTGCTGCCGACCTTGAAGATCGAAGCCAAGGGCATGAAGTTCAGCGTGATCGGGTACGGCAACGTGGGCTCGTGGACGGCCCGAATCCTGGCCAAGCACGGCGCGAAGCTGGTGGCGGTCATGGACCACACCGGTGCGATCCGCAACGACAACGGGATCGACACCGAGGCGCTTGCGGTGCACGTCGGGAAGAACGGCGGCGTCGGCGGGTTCGGCGCCAAGTCGGGCTCGGGCGGGAAGACGGCGCAGGGCGCCCAGGCGATTTCGACCGAGGAGTTCTACAAGACCAAGGTCGATGTGCTGGTGCCTGCGGCGCTCGAGCAGATGATCAAGGACAAGGAAGCCAAGTGGATTGACGCGAAGGTGATCGCCGAGGGCGCCAACGCCCCCACCACTCCCGCGGGCGACCGGGTTCTGCAGGACCGGGGCATCGAGGTCATCCCCGCGATTCTCGCAAACGCCGGCGGCGTGACGGTGAGCTACTTCGAGTGGGTCCAGAACAAGACCTGCACAGCGTGGGACCTTGAAGAGGTCGACCGGAAGCTCAACCAGCACATGGTCGCGGCGGCCCGGCGGACGCTGGTGGCCCGCCAGAAGTACAACACGGACATGCGGACGGCCGCGTACATCGCGGCGCTGGATCACATCGCGAAGGCGTATGCGATCCGCGGGATCTTCCCGTAAACAATCCGAAGGACTGAGCATTCATTCCGCCCCGGCAGTTCTGGCCGGGGCGGTTGCTTTTTGAGTCGTTCTGGTACCGTGATACTCCACGGATCGATCCGTCATCGGGAGAATCACAGGTCATGAGAGTCGCTTTGCCCCTGACGCTGTTCGCGCTCGCCGTCCCCGCGGCGGGCAGCCTCGTGACGATCAACTTTGACTCGGCCCCAGCGAGTATTCCGCTGAACTTCTACAGTGGGCAAGGCCTGATGACGCTGGCGCTGACCAATGGGAACCAGGGCCCGTTTGGCGGCGGCATGCTGGTGAGCGCCGTTCCACCGCCAGGGGCTCCGCTGCCGGCCTCGGGATTGGGCATTACGCCGTACGCCAATCTCGCGGGGTTCATGAGCCCCTTTGAGATGACGTTTTCGCAGTCGATTGACTATTTTTCGCTCTGGGCGTTCGATGGGCCGCAGGCATTCACCGTGCAGGCGTTTCGGTTCGGATCGCCGGTGGCGGCGCTGAACGTTCCGGCAGCGCCGGGGCGCACGGCCATCGAGTTGCAGTTTGGCGCGGTCGGGGGCGCGCTGCGGATCGACCGAGTACTCGTGATCCCCGTCGTGGGCATCGGCGGGAGCGATCCTGACCGGGGGCCGAAGTACTACGACGAGTTGACGTTCAACACCGTTCCGGCGCCGGCCGGGGCATCGCTGCTCGTAGGCCTGTGCGCGTTCCGCCGCCGGCGCTGAGGCTACGGGTATTCCTGCCTCGTCGGTCGCACCATGACATCGCACACGTGCATGCCCGCAGGCTGAGTGACGATGAACATCACGAGTCTGGCGATGTCCTCGGGCGTGAGCACCGGAGCAATCCCCTCCATGAACTTGCCGAAGCTGGCGCGGTCGTAGCCCGCGGCGTCCTGGAACTCGCTTTGGACAATGCCGGGTTCAAGAAGCGTGACGCGCACGCCGCGGGGGGCCATGAGGCGGCGGAGGGATTCGGCGAGCATGTGCACGCCGGCTTTGGCACTTCCGTACATCGACGAGAAGGGAGAGATGTGCCGGCCAACCGTAGAACCAAGGAGGATGATGTCCCGCGGGCGGGAGAGCCAGCCTTCGGGTGGCGATGGCGGCTGGCCCGGCTGAGGGGGGCCTTTGACGACGGGGACCGGGCCGGCCATCCGTTCGGCCGCGGCTCGCATGAGTCGGGCAGCGCCGAGGAGGTTGATGCGGATGACGTCTTCCCATTGGGCGGGGTCGGAGTCGTAGACGCTGCCGCGGAGACCTCGGCCGGCGTTGACGACAACGAGGTCGGCCTCGCGTCCGCCCGCGCCTCCGAACTTGTGCCTGGCCAGGTCCAGCATGGCGTTGATGACGGATTCATCCGCGGCGTCTCCGGCCACGGCCGCGGCGTTGGCCGGTCCGCCGAGATCGCGGACGAGCGCGTGCAGGCGTTGCTCGCGGCGGGCGTTGACGACAACCTTGGCGCCGCCGGCGGCGAGCGAGCGGGCGATGGACTCGCCGATTCCGGCGGAGGCACCTGTCACAACGGCGATGCGGCCAGCAAGATCGGCCATGGGAGCACTCCTGAGAGAGGCATCGTAGTTCGAATTCGGCGCTCGTTTCCCCTCTACACTCCGCCCCATGTTCGGTTCTCACCTGTCCATCGCCGGCAACATGTCAAACGCTCTGCGCGAGGCGGAGTCCCTCGGAATGGACACCGTGCAGGTGTTCACTAAGAACCAGCAACAGTGGAAGGTGCCGCCGCTTCCGGGTGAGACGATCACAGAGTGGAAGTCTGAGATCGCCCGACTTGGCTGGCAGGGCCGCACCGTGGCGCACGCCTCGTACCTGATCAACCTCGCCAGTCCGGACGATGCGTTGTGGGAGAAGTCGCTCGATCTCATGCGGGTTGAGATCGAGCGATGCGAGGCGCTCGAGATTCCCTTCCTCGTTCATCACCCGGGCTCGTCGACGACGTCATCGGCCGACGCCGGCATGAGCCGCATCGCGGCGGCGTACCGACGCCTCATTCAGGACACGAAGGGATTCAAGACGGTCAGTTGTCTGGAGAACACGGTCGGGTCCGGGTCGAACCTGGGCGGTCCCTTCGAGCAACTGGCGGAACTGATGCGGCGCATCGTCGATGCGACGGGGCAGGGAGCCCGCGTCGGGTACTGCTTTGACACCTGCCACGCCCACGCCTTCGGACACGACATGTCCAGCAAAGCGGCCGCGGCGGCCACCCTCGCGCAGTTTGACGAGGTGTGCGGCCTCTCTCATGTGAAGGCCCTGCACCTGAATGACTCGAAGGGAAAGAAGGGAAGCCACCTGGACCGTCATGAGCACATTGGGGAAGGAACTCTGAGCCCCAAATCCCTTGTGGATAGCGGGTTTGCGGCCGTCGTGAACCACCCCAGGCTGCGGGAGATTCCAAAGATTCTCGAGACGCCGAAAGGAAATAACACGGCGGGGACCGCCTTCGATCGCGTGAACCTTGGTCGCCTGAGGAAACTACAGGTATCGAAACAGCCGATAAAGACTCGCCGCGGGCGGTCGAACGCGGCCCGAACATGACCCGCAGAGTGTTAGCCACCATGAGACGTAAGCCGATCATCACCGCCGCCTGTCTGTGTGCGACCATGGCCGTGGCCGAAACCGGGTGCAACCGGCTGCGGCGGGCGAAGCGGCCCGATCGGCCTGCGCCGGTCGTGGAGCGAACGAAGTCCGCCCCTGCGCCGAAGGCCGACCCGGTCCAGGAATCTCAAAACGCGGTGGCCCGGGCCCAGACGCTTCAGGCCCAGGGTGTCGAGGATGTCGCGCTTCGAGAGTTTGAACGCGCGATCAGCATCAACCCGCGGATTACCCCCGCGTATCTCGGCATTGGCCAGATCCAGCGGCGGCGCGGGAACCTGCTCGAGTCGGTCGCGGCGTATGCCAAGGCCGTGGAGATCGAGCCGGGGAACTTCGATGCACAGTACGGATACGGACTGGCAAGCCAGCTTCTCGGCAAGATCGGCGACGCGATCCGAGCCTATGTAAACGCTCTTTACATCCGGCCGGACGACTTTGACGCGAATCTGAATCTCGCCACGGCCTACCTGCAGTTCGGCGACCCCGCTCCCGCACTCCCGTACGCGAAACGCGCCGTGAAGCTCAAGGGCGACAGCGGGCCGGCGAGGTTCAACCTCGGCGCGATCTACGGCGCGGTGGGTGATCACGAGAACGCGATTGTCGAATACCAGCAGGCGGCGGAGCTGATGGAGATTTCGCCGCAGCTCCTGCTGAACCTGGCGGAAAGCCTCTCCTACACCGGGCGGTTTGCCGAAGCCCAGAACACGCTGGAGCAACTGATCCTCGTGGCCCCCACTGCGACGGCGCACGAGCGGCTGGCGACCAGCCTGTTCCGCCAGAAGAAGTACGATGATGCATTGGTGGCGTTCCGCAAGTCGCTCGAACTGGACGAGACGTATTACCCGTCGCACAACGGCGTCGGAGTATGTCTGCTCAACCGGTGGCTGCTGAGCGAGAAGCAGGACGTCGCGGCGAAGGAAGAGGCGATCCGCGAGTTGAAGCGATCGCTTCAGCTTGAGCGCAAGCAGTCAGTCGTCATCGACATGATCAATCGCTACGGCGGATAGTCTGGTCACAGCTCTGGCATCTCCCCGAAGCCAGCCTGCCCTTCGCGATTCCGGAGCCTCGGGCAATCGCTGTGCGGCCACGCACCCTCTTCGACACCGTCGGGTTGACCGATCGTTCCATCGTGTCGGCGACCGGGCGCGCCGCCATTCACGAGGTACGCTAACGCGATCGGCCCCACACGGCGCTCGCCAATCGGGGCCGAAAGTCCCGGACGCCACCCGGCCCGATTGCTCACGTACCCTTCTCCATGCCGACCGCCCCGAATCTCGACGCGCTTGAGACATTTCCGACGCCCACGGATTCGCCGCTCGTCATAGAGCACGAGGCGTTCGAGTTCACTTCGCTTTGTCCGAAAACCGGGCACCCGGACTTTGGCACAATTACGGTTCGCTTTCAGCCACGGCCGCCGCGGGACCGAGGCGTCTGCGTGGAGTTGAAGTCACTCAAGGTGTACCTGCAGGGGTTTCGCACCCAAGGGATTTTCTACGAAGCGGTGACCGATCGGATCAAGACTGATCTGGTGGCCTGCATGAACCCGGTGTGGCTGCAGGTTCACTCGAAGTGGTCGGGCCGGGGCGGGATCAAGTCGGTGATCCGGGCGGAGCATGGGGATGTCCCGTCCAGGTATCAGGTCTGAATGGCTGGTTCGCGTTCGACGCCGGGCATGGCTTCGTCCCCGCTGGGACCGTAACTCGACGGCACGCGGGCGCCGACAAGTCGCAGGTACACGCCGAACTGGCCCCGGTGGTGGTACCAGTGGTTGAACATGATGGAGCGGAGGAAGACGGCCCGGGGCATCGCGAATACGGGGCCGCCGCGGACAATGATTTTCAGTTCAGCGGTCATGCGCTGGTCGTTCAGAGTCGGGAGAAACTCTCGGACGAACGCGGCACTACGTTCGAGCAACGCCAGCACCTCGGCGCACGACCGCGGCTGGGCCCGACCGGCCGAGATGTCCGGTGGCGAGCACTCTTCTTGAAGGGCCATCGCGAGAACGGACCGCGGTACTTCCGCGATGTGATGTGCCAACTGACCGGCCGTCATTGACGCGGGATGAGGCCGCCAGAGCAGTCGCGATTCAGGGAGACGTTCGAGAAAGCGACGGGTGGTCTGGCACTCGGGCTCGAACTCGGCGAGGAACGCGGCAGCGGCATGATTCATCGCCCACCCCCCCGGAGCTTGCGTTCCGCCACCATTTTGATCCGGTCGACGGCGTGTCCCCAGCCCTTGGGCATTTCCTGGATGTGGTCGGCGCCGAGAAGCCCCATCCCGCGATGGTGCAGCGTGAGCGTCGTCATGGTTCCCTCGGCTTTGAGCCGGTACTGGACGTGGTTCATGGCGGGAAACGACATCGGCATCGGCCCGCACAGTTCGAGAAGGGTCGGCGGCTTGATCACCTGGACGTGGCCCCACAGATGCCCGGCGTTGTTGCCGAGGTCGCGAAACCAGCGGCCGCCCGGCCAGGGTTCGACCTTCATGGGAAATGGTCGGCCATCGGGCAGTTCGCTTCCCGGCCCGAGTTCTTCGAGCACAGACGCGAACACGACTTCGATGGGCGAGGCGATTTCGATGGTCTTGAGGATGTTGATGGTGCGGACGGCCTCTTCAGTTGCGGTGATCGTCATCGAGCTTTCCTTTCGGATGAACGTGCGGGGTTGAAGATGTCCGGGCGGCCTTCTCCGCCCGTTCTTTGATTCGATCGAGCTGGTGTTCCCAGTACCGCTCAAAGTTGGCCGTCCAGTCGTGAATGGCCTTGAGCGGGGCACCGTTGACGGAATACATGCGCTTTCGTCCCTGGCGGCGGACCGCCACTATGCCGACCTGACGCAGCACCGAGAGGTGTTTGGATACTTGCGGCTGAGGCCAGCGCAGCGCCTTGACGATGGACGTCACCGCAAGTTCCCCACCACCTTTGGCAAGAACGTCCAGCACCTCGCGGCGGCGCGGCTCGGCAATGGCGTTGAAGGAATCGAGGGTGGTCGCAGCTCGCGGCATATGCACATCATATGCTCATATGGGAATATGTCAAGGCCTAACGAAAAACAGGTTCGACACAGCGCTGCAGAATTCGCTGGACCGGTTGGGGGCACCATCAAAGGCTGGAACCGGAGTCGGCTTCGCGAGAGACGTCGCCGGTGATCAGCGGCGCAGACGGATGAGCCACTGCACAGGCCGGAGCGGGCCCGAGAGCAGACGTGCCGCTGCTCGCTGACGAGTGAGGAACGTCTTCAGTTCGGCGTTGAGGTGCGGGTACATGCGGGCCAGCGCGGCCGCGTTTCGCTCCAGCGCGGCATACAGGGCGGTTTCGTGGTTGCGGACGCGAGGTCTGGCCCAAACGAATTCGGCAAGAAGTGCATCGCCGCGCCGGAGGATGGCTTCCCTGGCATCCGGGAGGGACAGCCAGCCGCGTTGACGGGAGCGACGTGAGACAACGACCGCATCGTCAATGATGAAGCAACCGGCGGGCTTGACGTGCCGGCGAAGCACTCGAGCGCCTCGGCGCACATCGAACAGGCCGAGCATGACCGCCGCGTCGTAGCGATGAGTCCCTTCGATATGGGCGATGTCGGCACAGCGGAAGGCGCATCGCTCCGCGACGCCCCGCCGATGAGCCAGGCGCCTGGCAGAGGCGATGAAGTCCGGCACCGCATCGACCCCCAGGCAGCGGCAATGGAGCTTTCGGGCCGCCGCCACGGCCGCCGCTCCCTTGCCGCACCCGAGATCGAGCACGCGATGGCCGGGGCCGATCCCTGCCTGACGGAGCATCAGGACGACCTGGGCCGGGTCGCTGCCGAGCGAATCGAGACCGGCGAAGAGAGGTGCCAGGACAGGGGCGAGAGCAGACGAAGCGCCGACGGATGCAGCGGCATTGATCAGGACGCGGGCCATGAAACCTCCTGCCACTTCGGCAGTCATCGGCCCGACGGTCCGACCTCCGGCACCGCGATCGGGCATTCCCGACCTCAAACGCCTGAAAGAGCCCACCAATTCCGCCCTGAAACGGTTGGCACTGCTGTTGCAAACCGCTCGGTAGATCCAGACTCCATCGGTCCCTTCGGGAGGGTTTTATCATGTCCAAGATCATCGGAATCGACCTCGGCACCACGAACTCCTGCGTCGCCATCATGGAAGGCGGGCAGCCCAAGGTGCTGATCAACAGTTCGGGCAACCGAATCACGCCGTCGGTGGTCGGGTTCACCGACAAGAGCGAGCGGCTGGTGGGGCAGGCGGCCAAGCACCAGCAGGTGACCAACCCCAAGAACACGGTGTATTCCGTCAAGCGTTTCATGGGCCGCCGCCACGCGGAAGTCGCGGGTGGGGCCGACACCGGGTACGGCAAGTCGGGCAACGAAGAGTCGAAAGTGCCTTACGCCATCACCGGTGGCCCGGACGAGTTTGTCAAGATCAAGGTCAACCAAGGCGAGTTCACGCCGCAGCAAATCTCGGCGTTCATTCTTCAGGACCTGAAGAAGACCGCCGAGGACTACCTCGGCGAGAAGGTGGACCGTGCGGTCATCACGGTGCCCGCGTACTTCAACGATGCCCAGCGCCAGGCGACGAAGGATGCCGGCGAGATCGCGGGCCTCAAAGTCGAACGCATCATCAACGAGCCGACGGCGGCCGCGCTCGCGTACGGCCTCGACAAGAAAAAGAACGAGAAGATCGCGGTCTTTGACCTTGGGGGTGGCACATTCGACGTCTCCATCCTCGACATCGGCGACGGCGTGTTCGAGGTGCTCAGCACCAACGGCGACACGCACCTCGGCGGCGACGACTGGGACCAGAAACTGATTGACCACATCGCCGAAGAGTTCCGGAAGAAAGAGGGCATCGACCTTCGGAAGGATCCGATGGCCCTTCAACGGCTCAAGGAGGCCGCGGAAAAGACCAAGTGCGAACTCTCGACGATGCAGGAGTCCACGGTCAACCTGCCGTTCATCACGGCGGATCAGAATGGACCCAAGCACCTGCAGCTGTCGATCACTCGGTCCAAGTTCGAGAGCCTGTGCAACGACCTGTTTGAACGGCTCAAGAACCCGTGCCTGCAGGCCCTCAAGGACGCAAAGCTCGACAAGTCCAAGATCGATGAGGTCGTGCTGGTCGGCGGTTCGACCCGCATGCCCAAGGCCCAGCAGATCGCCAAGGAAATCTTCGGCAAGGAGCCCAACAAGAGCGTGAACCCGGACGAGGTCGTCGCCGTCGGCGCGGCGATCCAGGGCGCCGTTCTCAAGGGCGAGGTCAAGGACGTCCTGCTGCTGGACGTCACGCCGTTGTCGCTGGGTGTCGAGACCCTCGGTGGCGTGATGACCAAGCTCATCGAGAAGAACACCACGATCCCGACCAGCAAGAAGGAAACGTTCTCCACCGCCGCGGACAGCCAGACCAGCGTGACGATCCATGTCCTGCAGGGCGAGCGCGAGTTCGCCAAGGACAACCGAACGCTCGGCAACTTCGACCTCTCCGGCATCGCCCCGGCCCCTCGCGGCACACCTCAAATCGAAGTCGAGTTCGCCCTCGACGCCAACGGCATCCTGACCGTCACCGCGACGGACAAGGCCACCGGCAAGAAGGCGGATATCAAGATCACCAACTCCGGCGGTCTCAACAAGGATGAGATCGAGAAGATGAAGCGCGATGCCGAGCAGCATGCGGCCGAAGACAAGAAGCGTCGCGAACTGGTGGACCTCAAGAACCGTGCGGACGCGACCGTCATCCAGACCCGCAAGGCCCTGGAAGAGCACGGCTCCAAGGTCTCGGGCGACGTTCGTGGCAAGGTTGAGTCGGCGCTTTCAAGCCTTGAAGAGAAGATCAAGGGTGACGACGCTGCCGCGATCGAGGCCGCCATGCGCGAGCTTGAAAAGGCCAGCATGGAGCTGGGCAAGATCGTGTACGAGGAAGCCGCGAAGAAAGGTGCGTCGGGCAAGGCGCCAAACGGCGAAGCACCGGCCGGGGACACGAAGAAGGGCGACGACGTAATCGATGCGGAGTTCAAGGTGAAGGATGAGTAGCAGGCTCGGGCGCCCCTGACAGGACCCTCAAGGCTCCCCGCGCGGGGGGCCTTTTTGTTTGGACGAAGGGACTCTCTGGCACCGCGTCCAGTAACCGACGCGGAACTGAATTGCCGGTGCTCGATAACCGACGGTCCTTGGGGAGTTTGCTCCAGGGAACCCAATCATGCCGGGCACGACGGCGCCGTTGAATGAAGGAATGTCTGGCGTCGCAATGCGCGCGTTGGCGGCGGTCGTGATCAGCGCGGGCGGGATTGCGGCACCCGCCGCCGCGCAGAATAAGACTCTGGTGTACGGTGTGGACTCGAACAATGTGCCGCGACAGAGAGTGTGGGACGGATCGAGTTGGTCGTCGGAGACCAGTTCACTGGACGTTGGATCGACCCCCCGTTGGATCATTTCGAACCGGTGCCCGGTCCGGAACGAGACCATCGTTGCGGTGAGCGACTCGAGCGAGGACCTGAATCTCCTGGTGCACGACGGGACATCCTGGGCGCACCAACTGCAGGCGACGGACAAGCTGAAGACGAGCACCGAACGGGCGTTCGGCTTCGCGTACGAGCAAACCAGCGGGGATGCGCTGGTGGCGTACCGTATCCAGAACGATGACAGCACGCTGTACTACCGAACCTGGAACGGCACATCGTGGTCGTCGCAGGGTGTTACTACGTACTGGGGCTCGGGGAGCCCGAAGTGGGTCAAGCTCGTGCCCAAGGCGGGCAGCAACGAGATCATGGTGGTCGTGCTGGACAACAACTCGGATCTGTCCGCGACGATCTGGACCGGGAGCTCGTTCAGCAACAACATCCTTCTCGATTCGGACGTGGCGTACACGAGCAGCGAGGAGTTTGACGCTGTCTACGAAGCCGGCACGGGTCGGTGCATGGTCGCCTGGAGCACCAACGGGAGCACCTCGCCCAAGTACCGCATCTGGTCGGGATCGTCCTGGGGGTTCGGGTACTCCATGCCGAACGTCGGCGGCAACACCAAGTGGCTGCGCCTCGCCGCGGACCCCTCGAGCGACAAGATCATCGCGATGACCCTGGATGGGGGCTCGGACGTCAATGCCGTTGTGTGGAGCGGTTCGAGCTGGGGTTCGGTTGTGGAGTTTGAGACGAGTGCCCCTGACACGGACCGCAGGGCAATCGACGTCGCGTTTGAGCCGGGCGGGACTCAGGCGATCGCGATGTACGGCCGCTCGTCCCAGAACAACGTGTACTACCGCGTGTACAACGGCTCGACCTGGGGCAGCGCGGTCGCCGGGCCCTCCATGTCCCAGCCGCCGAGCGTCATCCAGCTCGCGCCGTCCGGGACGGGCCAGGAGATTCTCGCGCTGGTAAGACGCAAAACCGATGACACCCTGTGTTTCATGCGATGGACCGGCTCAGCCCTGGCGGGTTACCAGGTGCTGACTTCGAATCTCTGCAGCGCCAGCGACTACGAAACGTATATGGTGAGCGGAAGCGGGAGCACGGTCGTCAAGAAGCGCATCGCCAACTGGTGCGAGGTCGAGCCGAACTGACCGGCGGCGAGCAGCCCGACCCCTTACACTGTTCCCCGCCCAAACCCCCGCTCTATCCCCGGCCACCGGCCATGGAGACTTTCATGCGTGTGCTTTCAATGCTGTGTGCTGTTCTGTGTGTTTCGACCCTGGCGTTCGCCCAGTCGCCGGCGGCCTCTGCCGCGGCACCGGACATCCGGAACTCGGTCGTCAAGATCTTCTCCACGTTCCGCCAGCCGGACATGCGGCGGCCTTGGACCAAGCAGCAGCCAAGCGAAGCGACGGGCACGGGCGTTGCGATCGACGGCAAACGGATTCTGACCAACGCGCACATGGTGCTCTACGCGAGCCGGCTCCTCGTCCAGCCCAACGAATCTTCGGACAAGCTCGAGGCGGAGGTGATCGCGGTCGCCCCCGGGATCGACCTGGCGGTGCTCAAGCTCAAGGATGAGAGTTTCTTTGATGCGCACGCCGCGGCGCCGATTCAGGATGAGCTACCCAAGGTTGGCGACAAGGTGAAGGCGTACGGGTATCCGACGGGCGGCAACGCGTTGTCGATCACGGAGGGCATCGTCAGCCGGATCGAGTACACCGAGTACAGCTTCGACACGCTGGGGCTGCGGATCCAGGTGGACGCCGCGCTGAACCCGGGCAACAGCGGCGGGCCGGCGATCGCCGATGGGAAGATCGTCGGACTGGTGTTCTCCGGAGTTCCGGACGCGGACAACATCGGGTACATCATCCCGGTGGAGGAGATCCACGCGTTTCTGGACGACATCAAGGATGGGAAGTACGACGGGCAGCCGCAGCTGCGCGAGTCCATGCAGACATTCGAGAATCCCGCGCTGCGCGAGAAGCTGGGCGTGGGCAAGGATGTCAGCGGCATGATCATCACCAAGCCCTCGTCCGACGCCGCGGACTGGCCGCTCAAGCAGTGGGACATCGTCACGGCGGTCGGCCCGCACAACGTCGACAACACCGGGATGGTGCAGGTCGCGCCCAACCTGCGGCTGCGGTTTGACTACTACACGCCGAAACTCGGCGCGTCGGGAAAGCTGCCGCTGTCGATCAACCGGCTGGGTAAGGCGATGAACATCGAGTTGCCGGTATGGTCGGACGACAAGCGACTGCTGCCGCACCTCGGCAACGCGTATCCGTCGTACTTCATCTACGGCCCGTTGGTGTTTTCCGGTGTCTACGCGGAGCACTTGCGACTCAATCCGACGGCGCTCTCGTTCCGAACCAGCCCGATTCTGACCCGTGGATTTGGGCGGCGCGCATTCCCCGATGAGCAACTGGTCACCGTGTGCTCCCCACTCCTGCCCCATCGGATCACCAAGGGCTACGACGTGGATTACTTCCCGTGCGTGGCGAAGGTGAACGGCACGCCGATCAAGAACCTCAAGCACCTGATCGAGACGCTGCGTGACCTCAAGGATGACTTTGTCGTTTTTGAGTGGAGCGACCAGCACGTGGAGAGCATCGTGTTCAAGCGGGCCGAACTGGTCGGGGTCTGGGACGAAATCCTGGATGACAACGGCATCCGAAACCGGGCGTCACCCGACGTCGCCGAGGTCTGGCCAGCGAAGTAGTTTGGCGAAAGTCGAGCGGGGAAACGGGTGAGGCCGATATCCCCTGCGCAGGATGCCCTCAGTTACACCGCCGGCATGGAGGCCGAACTCATGCTTCGAACCTCACTCCCCGTCGTCCTCGTGTTCCTCGCCGGGTGCCAGGCCGCAAGGCACGCAGAATCACCCCCGAGCGAATACTCGCTCGAAGTCGCGGCAACGGCGATGTCGACGGCGAGGGTCCGGCAGGACATCGCGGCGAACAACGTCGCCAATCTTCAGACGCCCGGGTTCAAGGCCACACGGGTCGTGCTGGAAGACCTTCCGTATCACGAGCGACTGCTCGGCTCTCCCGATGGCGCTCGAGTGGCCGTTCCCGTCGGTCGCGGGGTCCGCGTCGCGGCAACCCGGATGGACATGTCGCAAGGGCCGGCGACATGCACAGGGCGAAGCCTCGATGTGCTCATTGAAGGTCCCGGGTTCCTGACGCTTCGGAGCAACACTCAGGAGCCAGGGTTGCAATACACACGGGCGGGAGTGCTGTCGCTCAGCGCATCGGGCGAGCTTGTTACATCGTCGGGCCAACCGCTCGAGCCGTCCCTCGTCATTCCTGTTGACGCCGTGCAGGTGATGATTTCGCCGACGGGAGAGGTCTCCGCGCTGCTCCCTGGGGAGACGGAGCCCGCCGCGTACGGGCAACTCCAACTCACACGATTCGTCAGCCCCGAATCGCTGAGGCCGGTGTCCGCCGGCGTATTTGTCGAGACACCTCAATCCGGCGCACCGATGATTTCTGAACCGGGGGTGCAGGGCTGTGGCACGATCCGGCAGGGATTCTTCGAAGGGTCCAACGTGGACATCGATCAGGAGGTGCTGGAGTTTGCCCGGGCGCGCGCGATGTGCCGGGCATTTGTCTCGTTCGGGCTCGCGGCCGATACGCTCGCCTCAGTGCCGTAATGCTCACCCCAGCATCAGCTTGAGCATCCGGTCCATGCTGTGTTTCCACGTGAATTTCTCGCGGACCCAAGATACGGCCGCGGAGCTGGCTGACTTCCGCCAGGCCTCATCGGTTATGGTGCGATCCAGCAGCGACGTGAGCTGATCGATATTGGGCTCGATCTGGTTTCCGAGCTTGGGCCGGCTTTCTTCCTTTCCGTCGACCCGGAGACACCAGGAATCGTCGACGAAGTCTTCCGTCGAACCGCCGCGAGTGCAGATGACCGGGAGCCCGCACGCCGCGGCCTCGAGAATCGGGAGATTGAACCCTTCGGCGCGATACGGAGAGATGTACACATCCGCGGCCTGGTACATCTTGGCGATGTCCATGGTGGAGAGCGTGACGCCCATGTACTTGACCCGATTGGGCAGTGCGGCCTTCTCATCCTTGTTGAGCAGGGTGAGGTGGGCCTGCGCATAGGTCGCGGAGTTGTAGAGGTCGTCGCTGCCCTTGCACGAGAGAATGAGTGATGGATGCTTGGTCGCCAGGCGCGCGACGGCCTTGAGCATCAGGTCGAAGCCCTTGTTCTGTGTGAGAGAACTGATATTGAGGGCGACAAAGTGGCCCTCCCAACCGAGCGCCCTCCGCGTCTCCGCACGCTCTTCGGGCGTGGCGGGCTTGAAGAGGTCCGTATCCACACCGCACGGGATGACCACCAGCCGCGACTTGGGGAGCCCCGACTTGATGAAACCGGCGGCCGCCCAGTTCGAGCACGCGATCACCGTTGACTTGACGGTCGGTAGTACCTGCCAGGGCTTGCCGCCGTTTCCGATGGCGCTGTCGGTAACCAGCTTGAACTCGCTCGTGACCCAGATAAACGTCCGGGACGCCTCGGGCGATTCGTCGAAGTAGTGCGGAAAGCCGATCCGCAGCATGGCATCGGCCTTGATCCCGGGTGGAGGAGCCGGGATCGCGTTGAGCGCGGCCTCGTATTCCGCCGGGAGAATCCCCGGGGTCGGGAGCCAGCGCGTGTTGTAGAACGGGACATCCCGGTGATACAGGGTGATGTCGGGCCGCTTGAGTATTTCCAGGCACTGGAACTGGTTCACCACGGCGTAGGAGTGCGCCAGGAACCGCCAGCCTTCCACTATCACCGTCTTCATGGGGCCAACAATAGTCCTCGCGGAACGCGAATCCGCGCCTGCCGCGGCCTAGGATTGGCCCCTTTTTGGCAGTCCTTCCACGAGAGAACCCATGAAAGCCACGATGCTCCGCCCGGGCCTGGGCGTCAAGATGGACGGCAAGCTGTTCGTGATCACGAACTTCGAGCACCGCACGCCGGGCAACCTGCGGGCGTTCATCAACATCAAGATCAAGGATGTGATCTCGGGCAAGTCGCTCGAGAAGCGCCTGTCATCGAGTGATGAGGTGGATGTGATCGACCTGGACCGGCGTCCGATGGAATACCTGTACTCGGACTCCTCGGGCGCGACCTTCATGGACCAGGAGACCTTCGACCAGATGACCCTGCCCAAGGATGTGCTTGGCGATGTGCTCATGTACATGCGGCCCAATACCGAGGCCGTGGTGCTCTGTCACGATGGCCGACCGGTGTCGATCGAACTTCCCGCGGCGGTGGAACTGACGATCACGGACACGCCGCCGGGCATCAAGGGCGCCACGGCGACCAACCGGCTGAAGGAAGCCACGCTGGAAACCGGGCTCAAGACCAGGGTCCCCGAGTTCATCGCAACCGGCGAGACGATCAAGATCAGCACCCTGGACGGGTCGTATCTGTCTCGGGCCAAGGAAGGCTGAACGCAGGGCCCTTCCTGCACGTGTCACCGCCCCGGCTCATGGTCGGGGCTTTTTTTGGGTAGGCTTTGGGCATGGTGCGGACGATCGTGCTGATGGGGCTCCGAGGCTCGGGCAAGTCCACCGTCGGGCGGCTCATCGCCCAGCAGGCGGTGTCGAGGCCATTCATCGATCTCGACACTCGGACCGCCCAGCTTCTGGGGGGCGCCACTGTCCGCGAAGTCTGGGACCAATATGGCGAAGCCGCGTTCCGACGGGCGGAGATTCAGGCGCTGACGGCGGCGCTGCAAGAGCACGCCGCGGTCATTGCCCTTGGTGGCGGGACGCCGACGGCGCCCGGCGCGGCAGAGCTGTTGCGGCACGAACGCGACTCTGGCTTTTGCGAAGTGATCTATCTGTGCGCGTCGGCCGCGACGCTGCGGGCGCGGTTGCGACTCGCGGACAATGCAGACCGCCCGAGCCTGACCGGGGCAGACCCCCTCGAAGAAGTCGAGGCTGTATTGGCACAGCGCGACGGGTTGTATCGTTCGCTGGCGAGCCGGGTCATCCAAACCGACGGCCGCGAACCAGTCGACATCGCCTCCGAGGTTGGGTGAGCGGGCCTGTCAGCCCCGGTCCGCCTCCTCGACTGCGGCGCAGAACGTCTGAATCAACTCCGGGTCTTTGACGCCGCGTTCGCGTTCGACGCCGCCGGAGACATCAACCGCGAAGGGACGAACGGCCCGGATGGCGTGGGCGACATTGGCGGGCGTGAGATCACCTGAGAGGATTAAAGGCGTCCGGCAATGCTCGAGGGCGGAGGCGAGGGAGGGCCAGTCGGGCGCAGCACCATCGGCACCGACGGGAACGTCGATGAGAATGGCGTCCACATCGTCGAGCGCGCTCCACCGCTCCACGTCGCGCGCGATGCTCGCGGGGTCGTAGCGGACCGTCTTGATTACAGGGCCGCAGGCCCGGACGGTCGCCTCATCTTCGTTGCCATGCAGCTGAGCGTAGTGCGTGGGGCAGATTTCTTCGATGTCGGCAAAGGTGTCGACCGACGCGTTCATGAAGACGCCGACGGTTGTGACCATCGGCGGCAGGGCCCACATGATGTCCGCCGCCTCTTCGGCGTCGATGGCGCGCACGGAGGATCGCACGAACATAAAGCCGATCGCGTCCGCGCCGGACTCCACCGCCGCGAGGGCGGCGTCGATCGTTCGCACTCCACAAACTTTGATGCGCGTTCGCGCCATCCGAAGGACTCCTCGATCAAAGAATAGTGCCCATGTGCGCCCACGCCTGAAGAAGGATGCGACGTGTCGGGGAGGTCGCTCGGCGGACGCACGGATGGGCGGACCACGGCTGGTTTGACCGAAATTATCGTGGATTTGCGGGCTTGGCGCGGCGTGCGCGCCTATGGTTACGCCGATCTGCCGGTAGCTTCCCGTGGTTTATCTGGGTTCCTGCTGGCGCGGCACGTATTCGGGCAACTTCGCCCTCGGCCGCTTGACCACACACCCAGTATGGCCTGATCCGCCTTACCAAGGAAGCTTCAGGCTCATGCCATTCGCACAACTCGGACTTTCCAAGCCCATCCTGCGCGCCCTCGCCCAGGAGGGGTATTCCTCCCCCACTCCCATTCAGGCCCAGACGATCCCGCAGGCCATCGCCGGCAAGGACATCCTCGGCTCTGCCCGCACCGGCACGGGCAAGACCGCGGCGTTCGCGTTGCCGATTCTGCACCGCCTGTCCGCCGCGATCGTTGACAAGACTCATCGCGGGCCGCACAAGGCTCGGGCGCTGATTCTGTCGCCCACGCGGGAGCTCGCGGCACAGATCGGCGAGAGCTTTCAGGCGTACGGCCAGGATTCGCATCTCTCGCACACCGTGATCTTCGGCGGCGTGAGCCAGCACCACCAGGAGAAGGCCCTTCGTCGCGGCGTGGACATCATCGTCGCGACGCCGGGCCGTCTCATCGACCTGATGGAGCAGCGGATCGTCGATCTCTCGGCCATCGAGATTCTGGTTCTGGACGAGGCGGACCGCATGCTCGACATGGGGTTCATCCAGCCGATCCGGCGTATCGCCGCGGCGACCAAGCCCGGCGCGAACCGGCAGACGATGTTGTTCTCGGCGACGATGCCCAAGGAAATCGTCCACCTGGCGCACTCGCTGCTTCGTGACCCGGTCAAGATCGCGGTGGATCCGGTGTCATCGGCGGTCCCGAAAATCGAACAGTTCCTGTACATGGTTTCTCGTCACGACAAGCAGGCCCTGCTCGAGCACCTGCTGGCCGATCCCGAAGCCAAGATCACCCGTGCGATTGTGTTCACGCGAACCAAGCACGGGGCGGACAAGGTGTGCACGAAGCTGTGGCGCGCCGGTGTGCAGGCCGAGGCCATTCACGGCAACAAGTCGCAGCCCCAGCGCAAGCGTGCTCTCGAGCGGTTCAGCTCCGGCGCGGCTCGCGTGCTCGTCGCGACCGACGTCGCCGCCCGCGGCCTTGACGTCGACAACATCTCGCACGTGTTCAACTTTGATCTTCCCGTTGAACCCGAGGCGTACGTCCACCGCATTGGACGAACGGGGCGTGCCGGGGCAACGGGGATGTCGCTGTCGTTCTGTGATGGCGAAGAGCGCTCGACGCTACGTGATATCGAACGCCTGACCGGGAAGAAAATCCCGCTCCGGGAAACGCCGAAGCTGGCCGCGCGCCCGGCCTGGCGCGAACACGCCGAGGTGGCGACCCGGCCCCACCACCCTCCGCACCAGCCACCGAACCACGCCCCTCGACATCCGCCGCAGCACGCCCCCAAACACGCACCAAGGCACGGGACGAACCAACCATCGGAGCACAAGCCGAGGCATCCGGCATCCTCGGGCCATGGAAAGTCGCACTCCCGCCCACAGTCCCCGGCTGCTCGCGGGCCGCGGCAAGCCTGGAACGGCCGTCGCAGCAAACCGTCGCGCGGACGGCCCACCCACTGATTCACGCCGGGAGTCAGCCCCCGGGCGCTATTGGCACCAGCGCCACCGCCGCGTTGGTACGCTGTGCGCAAATCGCCCGGACCACGCCGCGCCCGCGGCGGCCGGCGCGGTCTGATTAAGGGAGGCCAGCACATGTTGAAGTGGAAGCAGGCGGGATTCATCGTCGCGGTGGGTGTGGTCGCGTTCGTGGCGGGCCAGGCGTTGCCGGTGTCAGGCGGCGCCACGGCCGCCCAACCGGACAAGAAAGCCGACAAGCCAGCGCAGCCCGAGAAGAAGGCCAACGCCGACGACATGGCAGCCATGATGCCCAAGCCGGGCGCGGAGCACAAAGCTCTCGACGTCATGGTCGGCGAATGGGAAGGCGCCGTGAAGTTCTGGATGGCGCCGGGTGCAGAGGCCATGGAGAGCAAAGCGACCATCCATCGCGAGTGGGTTCTCGACGGACACTTCGTGAGGGAAGACGTCGTGGGCGACCCGATGGGCGATGGCGGCCCCTTCAAGGGACTTGGGTACGCCGGCTACAACCAGGTCGAGAAGAAGTACGAGTTTGTGTGGCTCGAAAACGCGGCCATGCACATCGACCTCGCGTCGGGGACGTATGACGCCGCGAAGAAGACGTTCACGTTCCAGGGCACGATGCTTGACCCGATGGACGGAAAGCGGAAGAAGAGCACCAGCGTGCTCGATGTCTCGAATCCGGACCGCGAGGTCATGACCGGCACGTGCGATGGGCCCGACGGCAAGCCGTTCAAGAACTTCGAAGGCGTGTTTGAGCGCAAGAAGAAGTAATCCGAGTCGAACGCTGAACCTCCGGGCCGCCAGGTGCGGCCCTTTTTCATGGGCATACGTGCACAACCGCCCGTTGCGGTTTGACACCTCTGGTATGCTGTCCGATGACCCGTTCGGCCGGGCAATAGGCGGCGTTGCAATGCGTTGGTGCCATCAGATCTGACTGTGGTCAAGCGATCAGCCGCCGGGAGACCTTCGAATGCAGCTGCGATTCCCCGTTTCGATCCTGGCCGTCGCCGTGCTGCCGATGGCAAGCCTCGCCCAGACTGAACGCCCGCAGGTTCGGTCGTTCGCTGAAGTCGCGGCGGCATCCTTTGACGAATGGGATTCAAACGACGACGGAACGCTTTCACCCGATGAACTCGACCATTTGGTGGTGTCTGCAAAGTACAAGGGAGAAACGGCGGCGGCCCTGGCCGCCATGAAGCTGGTCGTTCGCAGCACCAAGGTGAAGCCGCCCGAGTTGACGCTGGACTTCGTAACCAAGCACTCGAAAGAGCCGGCCGGCGAACTGCTCCCGTCCGAACAGCCGCGTGAGCCCGAACCCAAGGCACCCGAAGCCCGCAAACCCGCGCCGGCGAGCACTCGCCCAGCGGCGAGCCTTGAGCGGAGGTACCAGTCGGCGCTCCGAAAGATCCGATCGGTCAAGACCGATCTCTTTGCGGACGGCGACCCGGATATCGAAAGTTGCCGCCAGGGACCGCTCGGCAGTTGCTTCTTCGTCGCCGGAGTTGGGGCGTTTGTGCATCGGGACAGCGAAGCGGTGAAGAAGATGATCCGGCCTGAGACAACCGAATCGGGTGACCTGGTCTACCACGTCACCTTTGGCGATGGGAAGGCTGTCACCGTCCCGGCATTGACTGATGCGCAATATGGCCTGACCTCGTCCGCGGGACGCGACGGGCTTTGGCTCGCGGTCCTGGAGCAGGCGTACGGGGCTCTCCGGATGAAGTCGCGGCCGGAGGCGAGACAAACACTCGAGGCTTCGGATGCGCTGGCCAAGGGCGGCAGCCTTGGAACCACCCTTCGGGCGCTGACCGGTCGAGCCATTGACCGTACCCGGCTTCGGGCCAACGCCGACAAAGACCCCGAGCTGGAAGCAAAGGTCTTGTCGGCTCTCAAGGCCGCGATGAAAGACCGGAGGCTGGCCGGGGCCAGCACCGGCTCGACCACCCCTCTGCCACCGGGAATCAACGGAAAGCACGCCTACGCGATCCTGGGTTTCGACGAGGGTTCGCGCCTGTTGACGCTGTGGAATCCGCACGGCAATGCGTTTCACCCCAAGGGCGAGCCGGGTAGGGAGCGTGGATATGAGACCAAGGGCGGGGTGTTCCAGATGCCTCTCGCAGACTTCATCGCCGTTTTTGAGAGCATGGTGGTTGAGTCTGCGTCGGTTCCCGACCGTGGAAATGGTGGCTGAAACTGAGCCCAACCGGCGTCAATTGAATCAAGGCTGATCCCCGTATTTGGCCCCACAATGCCCTTCGCGGGAACCCGTGGCGCCGGGGAATCGGATTGGAATGAATTTGAAAATCTCGGGTGTTGACACCCCACTTTCCGTTGGTATTCTGCCCTAAGCGAACAGGCGGATGTTTGAGAATCGATCGGCGTCGTCGCGCCGGGATTCCCGCCTTCGTGGGTCGGTGAACGCTAACGGAGGAATCACATGTTGAATCGCATGGGTCGGACATTGGCTTTGGCCGTGGTGGCCGGAGGCCTGACCAACGCCGCGTCCGCGCAGTCGTTGAGCACGCTCTTTGCCACGAACAACAACGGCGGCGTGGGCGGCATTGTGTACTTTGACGTGACGGTGGCGGCGAGCCCGATCACCATTACCAGCCTGGCCACAAATCTGGGCGTTCAGGTTGCGGGGACGTACGGCATCTCCGTGTACACGAAGACCGGAACGTACGTCGGCAGCGAGGCCAACGCGGCGGCGTGGACACTTGCTTCCACGGGCACGGTCGCGGGTACCGGCGTGACCAACACCGGCAGCCCGGCGACGATGGCTCCCATTGTGCTCGGTGCCGGGACCACGTACGGTGTCGCAATTGTGCTGGCCGCTACGGGGCAGACCAGCGCTTCGCACTATTACACCAACGGCACCGGAGCGAACCAGCTCTATTCGAACGCGGACCTGTCGATCAGCCTCGGCGCGGCGAACAACACTCCGTTTGCGGCCGCTCCGTTCACGCCCCGCGTGTGGAACGGAACGATCAACTACTCCCTGGGCGGGACTCTGGGCGGATGCTGCCTCCCCGCTCCGTCCTACGCGTGCGTCCAGACGACTCAGTCAAACTGCCAGTCGCAGGGCGGGACCTACGCCGGCAACAACGTGACCTGCGCCAACGCGAACTGCCCGCCCGCACCGACGGGCGCCTGCTGCACAGAGACGGGCGGGTGCTCGGTCATCACGCAGCTCGCCTGCATCAACTCGACCGGTATCTATGCCGGCGACAACGTGACCTGCGCCGCGGCCAACTGCCAGCCCACGGTCTGGACTGAGAACGGCGACGCGGGCGACCTGACCTCGACCGCTCAGATCGCCGCGGGCACGGGCGGGGCCCTCACCAAGATCACCGGCACACTCGGCCTCGATGACGCCGACATGTATCAGATCAACGTGTGCAACGCGGCCACGTTCAGCGCTTCGACCGTCGGCCTCACGACCGTCGATACACAGCTCTTCATGTTCAAGACCGACGGGACGGGCCTCTCGTTCAACGACGATGCCGGCCCACTGCAGTCCGCGTTGACCAATGCCCAGGTCGCGGGAGCAGGCAATGGCCTCTATTACCTGGCACTCTCGCAATACGACAAGGACGCCCTCGGCGTCACAACGGCCGGCGAAATCTGGCTGGACACGCCGTTCACGGGCACCCGTGCTCCGGACGGCGCGGCCGCGGCCGAGGCCGTCGGAAGCTGGAACGTGACCACGGGTGCGGGCGGAACGTACTCCATCGCTCTCACGGGTTCGTGCTTCGTCGGCGGCGCGTTCGGCGCTTGCTGCTTCGGGGCCCCGAACTACACCTGCTCGATCCTGTCGCAGACGTCCTGCACCCAGCAGGGCGGCACCTACGCCGGCAACGGCATCGCCTGCGCCCAGGCCAACTGCCCGCAGCCCCCCACCGGCGCCTGCTGCCGCGACACGGGCTGCTCCGTCGTGACTCAGTCGGCCTGCACAAACGCCGGCGGCACCTACGCCGGCAACAGCGTCACGTGCGCCGCGGCCAACTGCCCGCCCGCCACGTTCTGGCAGGAAGTCGGCGATGCCGGCAACCTGCCCGGCACCGCTCAGGCCGCCGCCGGCTCGGGCAACCTCCTGGGAATCCGCGGCTCGCTCGGCACGGGCGACTCCGACATGTTCAAGATCAAGGTGTGCGACGCGGCGAACTTCTCCGCGACCACGGTCGGCCTCACGACGGTTGACACCCA